>NZ_CANMLV010000004.1 GCF_947498825.1 uncultured Cedecea sp.
GGGAAGTCGTACAGAGACAGAAGTTCACGAACTTCCATTTCTACCAGTTCCAGCAGCTCTTCGTCATCAACCATGTCGCATTTGTTCAGGAACACGATGATGTAAGGAACGCCTACCTGACGACCCAGCAGGATGTGCTCACGAGTCTGTGGCATTGGGCCATCAGTCGCAGCAACAACCAGGATAGCGCCGTCCATCTGAGCAGCACCGGTGATCATGTTTTTAACGTAGTCGGCGTGCCCTGGGCAGTCAACGTGCGCATAGTGACGAGTCGGGGTGTCATACTCAACGTGAGAAGTGTTGATGGTGATACCACGCGCTTTTTCTTCTGGTGCGTTATCGATCTGGTCGAATGCACGAGCAGCACCGCCGTAGGTTTTAGCCAGTACGGTAGTGATTGCAGCGGTCAGAGTAGTTTTACCATGGTCAACGTGGCCGATAGTACCGACGTTAACGTGGGGCTTTTTACGTTCAAATTTTTCTTTAGACACGGCTATATTCCTTACTATTGCGCTCTCCCCTCATGGAGAGAGCACGGGATAATTGTTTTTAAAACCCGGACTTATTTGCCGCGAGCTTCGATTACGGCCTGGGCAACGTTGCTCGGCGCATCATCATACTTCAGGAATTCCATGGAGTAAGATGCACGGCCTTTGGTCAGTGAACGCAGCTGAGTTGCATATCCGAACATTTCAGACAATGGAACTTCAGCATGAATCACAACACCAGTAACGTTGGATTCTTGACCACGCAGCATACCACGACGACGGCTAAGGTCACCGATTACGTCACCGGTATTCTCTTCAGGCGTTTCAACTTCAACCTTCATGATAGGCTCAAGAAGAACAGGTTTTGCTTTCTTAAAGCCATCTTTAAAGGCGATAGAAGCAGCCAGTTTAAACGCCAGTTCTGAGGAGTCAACGTCATGGTATGAACCAAAGTGCAGACGTACGCCCAGATCAACAACAGGATAACCTGCCAGTGGACCAGACTTAAGCTGTTCCTGGATGCCTTTATCAACAGCAGGGACATATTCACTAGGAACAGTACCACCTTTGATGTCGTTGATGAACTCGTAACCTTTCGGATTCGAGCCCGGCTCCAGTGGGTACATGTCGATAACAACATGACCGTACTGACCACGACCACCAGACTGTTTAGCGTGCTTACCTTCGATATCAGTAACTTTAGCGCGAATAGCTTCACGGTAAGCAACCTGTGGTTTACCTACGTTAGCTTCTACGTTGAACTCGCGACGCATACGGTCAACGATGATATCAAGGTGCAATTCGCCCATACCAGCGATAATAGTCTGGTTAGATTCTTCGTCAGTCCATACGCGGAATGACGGGTCTTCTTTAGCCAGACGGCCCAGAGCCAGACCCATTTTTTCTTGGTCAGCTTTGGTTTTCGGTTCTACTGCGATAGAAATTACCGGCTCTGGGAATTCCATGCGCTCAAGGATGATTGGCGCATTTGGATCACACAGGGTGTCACCAGTGGTAACGTCTTTCAGACCGATCGCAGCAGCAATATCGCCTGCACGAACTTCTTTAATCTCTTCACGCTTGTTAGCGTGCATCTGTACGATACGGCCGAAGCGCTCACGTGCAGCTTTTACTGAGTTCAGTACTGTGTCACCGGAGTTAACAACACCAGAGTAAACACGGAAGAACGTCAGGTTACCCACGAATGGGTCGGTAGCAATTTTAAATGCCAGCGCTGAGAATGGCTCATTGTCAGTTGCGTGACGCTCAGCTGGAGTATCTTGACCGTCATCCAGGATACCGTTAATTGCCGGTACATCGACTGGAGATGGCAGATAATCAATAACTGCATCCAGCATTGCCTGTACGCCTTTGTTCTTAAACGCAGAACCACAGGTAACCAGAATGATTTCGTTGTTCAGTACGCGCTGACGCAGTGAAGTTTTGATTTCTTCCTCAGACAGCTCGTCGCCACCCAAGTATTTTTCCATCAGTTCTTCAGAAGCTTCAGCAGCGGCTTCGATCAGATTCTGGCGCCACTCATCAGCCAGTTCCTGCATCTCTGCTGGAATATCTTCATAAGTGAAGGTCAGACCTGCATCTTCTTCGTTCCAGTTGATAGCCTTCATTTTCACCAGGTCGATAACACCGGTGAATTGCTCTTCAGCACCAATTGCTAACTGCAATGGAACCGGGTTTGCACCCAAGCGAGTTTTGATCTGGCCAACAACTTTCAGGAAGTTCGCGCCCATACGGTCCATTTTGTTAACGAACGCAATACGCGGAACTTTATATTTGTTTGCCTGACGCCATACGGTTTCAGACTGTGGCTGAACACCACCAACTGCGCAGTAAACCATTACTGCACCGTCAAGAACACGCATAGAACGCTCAACTTCGATGGTGAAGTCAACGTGTCCAGGGGTATCGATAATGTTTACGCGGTGCGGCTCATACTGCTTAGCCATACCTGACCAGAATGCAGTAGTTGCAGCAGAAGTAATGGTGATCCCACGTTCCTGCTCCTGTTCCATCCAGTCCATGGTAGCTGCGCCATCATGAACTTCACCGAGTTTATGGTTTACACCGGTGTAGAACAGAATACGTTCGGTAGTCGTGGTTTTACCGGCGTCAATGTGTGCACTGATACCGATATTACGGTAGCGTGCAATGGGTGTTGTACGAGCCATTTGATTCCTCTTATCCTGGGACGTTCATTAGATAACCCAAAGCGGGCAACTTCTTGAAGCGCCCGCTTGGTGACTAACACTACGCCGGTTTTATTACCAACGGTAGTGTGCGAACGCCTTGTTGGCTTCGGCCATACGGTGAACGTCTTCACGTTTCTTAACTGCAGTACCTTTGTTCTCTGCAGCATCAGAAAGTTCGTTCGCCAGGCGCAAAGCCATGGATTTATCACCGCGTTTACGAGCAGCTTCTACGATCCAACGCATTGCTAATGCATTACGACGAACCGGACGGACTTCTACTGGTACCTGATAAGTTGAACCACCAACACGGCGTGATTTAACTTCGACAGTCGGGCGGACGTTGTCCAGAGCGACTTCAAAAGATTCCAGTGCGTTTTTACCAGAACGCTGAGCCAGGGTCTCCAGCGCGGTATAAACGATAGCTTCTGCAGTAGATTTTTTACCATCTACCATCAGGATATTTACAAATTTAGCCAACAACTCTGATCCGAACTTAGGATCTGGCAGAATTTTACGTTGACCAATGACGCGACGACGTGGCATGGAAATACTCCGTTGTTAATTCAGGATTGTCCAAAACTCAAAGAGTTTGTTTTGACATTAATTTAAAACGTTTGGCCTTACTTAACGGAGAACCATTAAGCCTTAGGACGTTTCACACCATATTTAGAACGAGCTTGCTTACGGTCTTTAACACCGGAGCAGTCAAGTGCACCACGAACGGTATGATAACGAACACCTGGCAAGTCTTTAACACGACCACCACGGATCAGGATCACTGAGTGCTCCTGCAGGTTGTGACCTTCACCACCGATGTAGGAAGACACTTCAAAGCCGTTAGTCAAACGCACACGGCAAACTTTACGCAGTGCTGAGTTTGGTTTCTTAGGAGTGGTAGTATATACACGAGTACATACACCACGTTTTTGCGGGCAAGCTTCCAGCGCTGGCACGTTGCTTTTAGCAACTTTGCGTGCGCGTGGTTTGCGAACCAGCTGATTAATTGTTGCCATTAAATAGCTCCTGGTTTTAGCTTTTGCTTCGTAAACACGTAATAAATCGACCTCGTATGATACGAGGACGCAGAATTTTAGAGCTGAGTTGAAAAGGTGTCAAGAAATATACAACGATATAATGCTACCAGGCGAATTGTTGCTGATGCTCAATCGTCAATTTAACGAAGTCAGTATAGCTGATGCACGGAATTTTGTCCGAAAAACGGACGGAGAGCCCACGTGCTTCGACATCGTATTGTAAGGCATAAACAGACAGCGGGGAAGCGAGCAAAGCTTCAAGTGATGCAGTATCTGTCAAACCCGCTAATACTCCATCTTCTGTCAGTAATAAGCAATCCCCGGGTTGCATATAACGTAACAGAGCAGAGATATCTGAGTTAAAGGGAGAGTAACGGAAAGTGTACAGCATCAGTACCTCAGAAAGTGAGTACCACATCATAGTGTTTGAGTTTTTCGCCTAATGCTTCAGGTTCCAGCATCTGCACATCAATCACCCAGGCGTTATTCGGTGGCAAACCGCGTTCACGCGCTGAGGCAGCACAAAGAAAACACGTCTCAATATCATAGAGTGGCAGCACACGAAATGTTGCAATATGATTTCTTGCAAGTATCAGCTCAGGTTGTTGATCGGGCTGAATCTGTAGTATGCCATCGCCGATAAAAAAAACGCCGATATCATCTGACAGGGCTGAGGTAGCCAACAATGCATCCAATCCCTCGCGTCCTGCGCTGCTGCCATGAGGCGCAGAATGAAAAACAAACGCTACGCGCTTCATTAAAACTGTACCACTCTGTCAGCCGTTAACGCCGCTTCTGCTAATGCTCCCAGTCCGGTAAGCATAAACCCGGACTGTAAATTACCGTCACTGAGCTCTTGTACCTGGGCCTGTTCAGCATCAGAGACCCCACGACGTAAAGCCGCAGCAACGCAAATATGTAAAGCGACATTATGCTGCTGGTGTAATGCCTGCCAGGCACGAACCAAATCCACTTCGTCACTCGCCGGAGAAGTTAACTGATTCGCGTTACTGACCCCTTCCCGATAGAAAAAAATACTATCAAGAGTATGGCCTTCAGCCAGTACCGCCCGGGCAAACAACAGCGCACTACTGGCCTGTTGTGTCCCATAGGCAGGTCCTGTCACCATTAACGCAAAACGCATTACTTATTATCCTGACCACTAAAATCGCCACTTTTGAACTGGCGAATATAGAGATACACCGTGTGTTTGGAAATATTCAAACGATCGGCAACCTGATTGATGGCATCTTTTATATCGAAAATACCTTTTTCATAGAGATTGAGGACAATCTGGCGATTTTTAGCGTTATTTGAAACCGAACGGTCAATATTGACCTCTTCAATCGTAAATTCAAGCGTTTGCATTACCAGGTCTTCAACAGAAGAGGCAAAGTTAACCGAAGACGGGACTTCCTGATCCTGGGTTTCTGGTGGCATGAACGTCGATATAATTTGTGAGAAAGGCACATCAAGGTTCATATTGATACACAGCAAGCCAATCACGCGCTGTTCGCGATTACGGATAGCCGTCGTTACTGACTTCATCAGAACGCCGCTTTTCGCACGCGTAAAATAGCATTTGGAAACACTGCTATCCGCTCCGGTCATATCATGCAGCATGCGCAGCGCCAAATCGGTTATCGGCGAGCCTATCTTTCTGCCAGTGTGTTCACCATTAGCAATACGAATTGCGGAACACTTTAAGTCCTGTAACGAATGCAGGACAATTTCACAATGGGGGCCAATTAGCATTGCTAATCCGTCGACCACAGCTTCATAAGATTTTAAAATATCAAAATCAGCAGCATCAAAAGGACGTTGATCCAGCAAATCAAACTCGCTGGTTTCATTGGTTAAAAGTGAATTAGACATATACCTATACCACCCTCTACAGAGAGCCTGTCGCGCTTTATTCGTGTCAGGGCAGACTCATTTTCAGTTATTGCGCAGAGTGTTAAGGTAATACAACGTAAGATATTCTTTCCAGCTTTTATTGTATTAACGGGAAATCAAGATACTGAAGTGAGAGCCGGAAAACAAAACCACCGCCCTTCGGGCGGTGATTTTGGAAGGGGATTGATTACTTCTTAGCTGGCGCGTCAGCCTTAACCTCGTCCTTCGCTTCAGCCTTTGCTTCCTCTTCTTTCGCAGCAGGTTTAACGTCCAGCAGTTCTACTTCAAATACCAGAGTAGAGTTTGGTGGAATTCCCGGGACGCCATTAGGGCCGTAAGCCAGTTCTGGTGGGATGACCAGCTTAATTTTACCGCCTTTTTTGATGTATTTCAGACCTTCAGTCCAGCCAGGGATAACCCCATCCAGACGGAAAGAAAGAGGCTCTTTACGGGTATAGGAGTTATCGAACTCTGTACCGTCAATCAGCGTTCCTTTGTAGTTAACAACAACGGTATCGCTATCTTTCAGAGCATCACCGCTACCTTCTTTTTCAACGTTATAGATCAAGCCGGTAGAAGAGGTTTTGCTACCTTTTTCTTTAGCAAAAGCATCACGGAACGCTTTGCCTTTTGCTTCACTTTCAGCAGACTCTTTTTTCATTTTTTCTTGAGCTGCGGCTTGTACGCGGCCCTCAAAAGACTGCAATGATTGTTCGATATCTTGGTCAGATAATTTGCTTTTGTTCGCAAATGCATCCTGAACGCCTGCAATCAGCTGATCTTTGTCCAGTTTGATACCTAACTTCTCTTGCTCTTGCAAAGAATTTTCCATGTAACGACCAAGCGATGCACCCAGCGCATAAGCCGCTTTCTGGTCATCATTTTTGAAAACAGATGCACTGCTCTCGGCAGCATCTTTAGCCGGCTCAGTTTGAGCGGCAAATGCTGGAACATTCAGTGCAACGGTCATTGCTGTCGCCAGAAGCGTTACTTTAAATAATGATTTCATCCATTTCTCCATAAGCGAGGAACCACTCGATAAATTAAAGTGAGCAGCATTAACTTAATTATAGTGCTATCAGGGGAATCTACACCATCTGTCAGTAAGTTATCGAGTCTAATTGAGATTCTTTTTGTTTAAATAAGTTTCCTGCTTACAGTATTTACACTGCAATATCTGACAACTTGCCGTAAAATCATCGCTCTTTGTTCGTCAGACAAGCCGTAAGGAAAACTCCAATGGACATCAAACTCACCGAACAGCGGCTCGAAGAGCTGGAAAGTCGTCTTGCTTTCCAAGAAAATACGATTGAAGAATTAAATCAAACGGTGATCGCCCATGAACTTGAAATGATTAAGTTACGTGAGCATCTGCGTTTATTAGTTGAGAAACTTAAAACCAGTCAACCATCAATGGTCGCTTCTCAGGCAGAAGAAACTCCACCTCCTCATTACTGAATGACGGACATAAAAAAAGCGTGCCAGGCACGCTTTTTTCTTACCGCGATTAGTGGCAACCACAACCACCGCTACCGCAGCCACCTTTACCATGATCGTGTCCATGGTCATGGTCATGATCGTGCCCATGACCACCACAGCAGCCATCACCATGGTCGTGGTGATGATCGTGTGCGCCATGAACGTGACCATGCGCCAGCTCTTCAGCTGTTGCTTCACGAATAGCGATAACTTCAACGTTAAAGCTCAGGTTCTGACCAGCCAGCATGTGGTTACCATCAACCACAACGTGCTCGTCTTCCACTTCGGTAATTTCTACCGGGACTGGACCCTGATCGGTTTCAGCCATAAAACGCATGCCAACCTGTAACTCATCAACACCCATAAAGACGTCTTTTGGTACACGCTGAACCAGATTTTCGTCATATTGGCCATAAGCGTCATTAGCACCAACGTTCACATCGAAACGATCGCCAATTTCATGACCTTCCAGTGCGGTTTCTAATCCGGAGATCAGAGAACCATGGCCGTGCAGATAGTCCAACGGCGCACTCACCGGAGACTCATCAACCAATACACCATCTTCTGTACGTACCTGATAGGCCAGGCTGACCACCAAGTCTTTTGCTACTTTCATGATATCTCCTGAGTGAGCATCGGAAAAAAACTGACGCCGATTGTAGCGGAAATCTCGGCTTGTGTCCCTCTGCCAAAAAATCTATCCCCAAAATAATTCGGGTTACAGGCCAACACCAGGTCAAACACCTTGATGAAAACAGACAAACGGTGTCATTTAACCAGTCTGATGTAAGTCATCTCCAGACAGATAAATTTTTAGTCAGGGTGAAAAATACCAATCACTTGCTCTTGTTCACGAACATGTCCCTGCGCCTGCTTATCCGCTTCACGCATTTGATGATGACACTTAACGCATTCGACAATATCGACATTATTTTCACGCCATAGCGCGAGTGAGTCTCTGGCCTGACAGGCAGGGCAGACTGCACCGGCAATAAAACGCTTACGTACTGGCATTGATTTCACCTTCTATTCCAGTTCGTCCCAACCATCAAGTCGGCGACGTTCACTTTGCATTTCACGTTCAAAAATCTCTTCCAGCTCACGCCGTGCCTCGCGCACTCGGGATATCTGAGCATTATCAGTATGAATAGGCATAAGTTCCCGTAACATACGCATATCCAGTCGCCGGAAATGCTGCTGAGCGCGATGAGCCTGGTGTGGGTGCATACCCAGTGTCAATAACGCTTTACGCCCTAATTCCAGCGCACTGGCGAACGTTTCTCGTGAAAACTGCGTCACGCCAGCCTGTAACAGCTCATGCGCTTCAAAACGCCCACGCGCTCGGGCAAGTATGGCCAGATGGGGAAAGTGCTGCTGGCAGAGATGAACAATTTTCATGGTATCTTCAGGATCATTACTGGTTATCACAATGGATTTCGCAGAATCAGCACCTGCCGCACGTAACAGCTCCAGTTCAGTTGCATCCCCGTAATACACTTTATATCCGTAACGGCGCATTAAACTCACTGCACTGACATCACGTTCCAGCACGGTGATACGCATTTTGTTTGCCATTAACAAACGGCCAATGACCTGACCGAAACGACCGAAGCCGACAATAATTACCTGGGGTTCATCATCTTCCACATGAGGTTTTTCTTCACTCTCCTCCCCGGTGTTATAACGCTGAAAGAGTATTTTATCGATAGCTTTCATCAGCAACGGTGTCGTCATCATCGATAATGTGACCGTAACCAGCAATAAGGGCATCTGGTCGCCCTGGAAGAGATTTTGTGCCGCCGCAACCGAGAAGAGGACAAAAGCGAATTCACCACCCTGACTCAGCACACCGGAAAACTGTAAACTTTCTGAACGTCTCAGACCATGCACTTTAGCGAGTGTATACAGCACCAGCACTTTCACGGCGACAAGCAGTAAGACACTTACCAGTACCCAGATAATATGGGTAAATAAAATACCAATATTGAGCGCCATTCCTACCGAAATAAAGAATAGTCCCAGCAGCAGTCCTTTAAAGGGATCGATAGCAATTTCAAGTTCATGACGATACTCACTTTCTGCCAAGAGAACACCCGCCAGGAATGTCCCGAGGGCCATTGAGAACCCCAGCATTTCCATAAACATCGCGGAACCGAGTACCAATAACAGCGATGCCGCCGTAAATACCTCGCGTACTCCAGAAGCCGCAATAAAGCGAAACAGTGGACGTAATAAAAAACGGCCACCGACCAGCATGGCGATAAACGCTAAAACTTTAAGTCCCAGAGTCACCCAATCTGTATGTTCTTCGCCTCGCCCAGCAAGCAGTGGCACCAAGGCCATTGCAGGAATAACGGCCAAATCCTGGAATAGCAGTACCGAGAAACCTAACTGACCCGACTCACTGCGGTTCATTCCTTTTTCACGCATCAGTTGCAGCGCCATCGCTGTAGAAGACATCGCCAGGCCGATACCACCGATAACGGCAGCCTGCCAGGAAAATTGCGCCAACATCAGCAAACCGCCAAGGATAATCGCACTGAACACAACTTGCCCAGCACCAATACCAAAAATAGAACGCCTGAGTTTCCAGAGTTTTGCAGGATTAAGTTCCAGGCCAATGATAAACATCAGAAAAACCACACCCAGTTCTGAAAAGTGTAGAATCTCATCAACATCACTGATAAACCCAAATCCCCAGGGGCCAATGACGATACCCGCCAGCAAATAACCCAGCACAGCTCCGATACCAAGACGAGAAGCGATAGGAACGGCAACAACCGCGGCAAACAGAAATAATACACCGGCTAACAGAAAGTCCGCACCTTGCATCAATGCTCTCCTACGGGTAAGGGCGTTGTCAGCCATTCGGCATAAGATTTGCCATGATTCACCAACGTCTGATGAGACTGACGCCGTGCCCAATAGAGAATCATTGGCGTCATCCAGTGCATACTGCACATTCCGGCGGTCAGTTCAAAAGGCAGCAAAATATTGTCCATTGAAAACCGATTAAGCCCATCACGCCGATAGGCACCTTCTGGTTCTCCTGTGGTGATAACGCTACGCCAGTATTTTCCTTTCAAGGCCTGAGTTCCCACTCCATTGGCAAATCCGCGATGCAGTACCCGGTCTATCCATTCTTTTAATAATGCCGGGCAGCTATAGCTATAAAGAGGATGCTGAAAAACGATGATATCGTGCTGCAGCAGTAAAGATTGCTCATGATTTATATCAATAAAGAAATCGGGATAGTGAGCATAAAGATCGTGTACGGTTACATTGGCAAGTTGATGCACTGGCTCGAGTAAAATCCGATTGGCTACAGAATCCTGAGACTCAGGATGGGCGTACAGCAGCAAAACTTTCGGCGGCTGTGGCATGATTACTCTCCAGGACGTCGTCATTGTCATTGTTTTCGGCTACCATGCAGCCGACTTGCTACTTATGCAGCATGCTAATAACTCATAATTTAACATACTCTGAACTGACGGCGCGTTATGATTGTTATCTCTTCGTTACAAATTCGTCGTGGCACTCGTGTCCTGTTGGACAATGCAACCGCCACGATTAATCCAGGACAAAAAGTGGGCCTGGTAGGCAAGAACGGCTGTGGAAAATCGACCTTGCTGGCGCTGCTGAAACATGAAATCAGCGTTGATGGCGGCAGTATGAATTATCCGGGAAACTGGCAGCTTGCCTGGGTTAATCAAGAAACACCTGCGCTGGCAACTCCTGCTATTGAGTATGTTATCGACGGCGATCGTGAATACAGACAGCTACAAAACGAATTAGAAGCAGCCAATGTACGTAACGATGGCCATGCTATTGCAGTGGTTCACGGTAAACTTGAAGCGATTGATGCCTGGACCATGCGCTCACGCGCAGCCAGTCTGCTACACGGACTGGGGTTCAGTAATGAGCAACTCGACCGTCCGGTCAGCGACTTTTCTGGTGGCTGGCGTATGCGTCTTAACCTCGCTCAAGCCCTGATTTGCCGCTCAGACCTGCTGTTGCTGGATGAGCCGACTAACCACCTCGACTTAGATGCCGTTATCTGGCTGGAGCGCTGGTTGAAGAGTTATCAGGGAACATTGATTCTGATTTCCCATGACCGGGATTTTCTTGATCCAGTGGTCGATAAAATCATTCATATTGAACAGCAAACCCTGTTCGAATATACCGGTAACTATTCGTCATTTGAGCTACAACGCTCAACGCGCCTGGCACAACAGCAGTCGCAATACGAACACCAACAGCTCAAAGTCGCACATCTCCAGAAATATATTGATCGTTTTAAAGCCCAGGCGACCAAAGCACGACAAGCGCAAAGTCGGGTTAAAATGCTCGAACGAATGGAACTGATTGCCCCTGCACTGGTTGATAATCCATTCCGCTTTAGCTTTCGGGTACCTGAAAGCCTGCCGACTCCCCTGCTCCGAATGGATAAAGTCAGCGCCGGTTACGGTGATCGCACGATTCTGAATGCTATCAAGTTAAACTTGGTTCCTGGTTCTCGCATCGGTTTACTTGGACGCAATGGTGCGGGTAAATCGACGCTGATTAAGCTACTGGCAGGTGAATTACAGCCATTGCAAGGCGAGATGAACCTGGCAAAAGGGATTAAGCTTGGGTATTTCGCTCAGCATCAGCTGGAATATCTCCGGGCCGATGAGTCTCCGTTGCAACATCTTGCCCGCCTTGCACCCCGTGAACTGGAACAGCAACTGCGTGATTATCTGGGCGGATTTGGCTTCCAGGGCGATAAAGTCAACGAACACACAGCCCGTTTTTCCGGTGGTGAAAAAGCACGTCTGGTACTTGCACTGGTCGTCTGGCAACGCCCTAATTTGTTACTGCTGGATGAACCGACCAACCACCTTGATCTTGATATGCGTCAGGCACTAACAGAAGCCTTGATGGACTTTGAGGGGGCGCTGGTTGTGGTCTCGCACGACAGACATTTGTTGCGTTCAACCACCGACGAACTCTATCTGGTGCACGACGGAAGTGTGGATGTTTTTGATGGTGATATGGAAGATTATCAACAATGGCTGAGCACGATTCAAAAGCAGGAAAATCAGCCCGCAGAGTCGTCGAAAGATAATAGCAATAGCGCACTGGCACGTAAGGATCAGAAACGCCGTGAAGCGGAACTCAGAGTGCAAACTCAGCCATTACGCAAGAAACTGAGTCAGTTAGAAAAGCAAATGGAAACCTTTACTGCCCAGCTTAATGAGGCAGAAGAAAGGTTAGCCGACAGTGATATCTACAGCCAGAGCCGTAAAGACGAGATGAATGAATGCCTGAAACAACAGGCTAAAGCAAAATCATCACTGGAAGAATGTGAAATGGACTGGCTGGATATTCAGGAACAGCTGGAACAAATGCTACAGAGCGAATAAGTGAGGTAGGGGATAAATCAGGATTTATCCCCCTCAGCCTTGTTAATGCCAGATCAGTAACACGCAGGCTGCCGTGAGCAGCCCCATGAAAATATTAAATATCATCCAGGCACGCTGACTACGCAGAAACAGTCCTATCAGGCTGCCAAAGAGGATCCAGATAATCCCGGCGACGATATTCACTATCGCAATTCCGGCACTTATCATCAAGACTGAATGTAAGTAGGCAGAACCCGCTAAACTAAAGCTCGCTACGGCGCCCAGCGCCATAATCCAAGCCTTCGGATTGATGATTTGCAGCAGCCCTCCTTGCCAAAAAGCTAGCGGTTTCGCGGCAGTTACATTAGTCTCAAGGCGTTCGTATTTTGCTGTAGCGATTTTCCAGGAAAGCCATAAAAGGTAGGCACTCCCGGCTATTTTCAAAGTAAGGTGCAGTGCGGGGTAAAGCAAAAGCAAACTGCCAACCCCAAAGGCGACCAACAGTAAAATACACTGCATGCCGAGCATAATGCCTGTCATCAATGGCAGGCTGCGGAAAAAACCAAAATTCGCTCCGGCAGCAGTAAGTAACGTATTATTAGGTCCGGGCGTAATAGCAGCAACCCAGAGAAAACCAAGCATAGAAAGAAAAAGTGTTACGTCCATGAAGCGGGTGATCCACACCCCGTTAACTCATTAGCGAATTAAATGAAACTAACAGTGTGATATGTCCAGTACAAGCTCTTTAGAATTAAACGTTCAACATGATGACGGTGATGATTTTATTCCTATGCGTGGGATGAGCAATCCCCACCTGCAAACCATGCTGCCGCGTTTGATTCGTCGACGTCTTAATTTCACCCCTCACTGGCAACGTCTGGATATGCCAGATGGTGACTTTGTCGATCTCGCCTGGAGCGAAGACCCACAAACGGCACTGCATAAGCCCCGTCTCGTCATATTTCATGGTCTTGAGGGCAGTCTGTACAGTCCTTACGCTCATGGCCTGATAGAAGCGGCTAAAAATCGTGGCTGGTTAGGTGTTGTAATGCACTTTCGTGGTTGTAGTGGTGTTCCCAACCGAAATGAGCGTATTTATCACTCCGGTGAAATCGAAGATGGCAGCTACTTTCTTTCCTGGCTCAACCAGCGATATGGTGAGGTTCCAACCGTGGCGGTTGGCTTTTCTTTAGGCGGCAATGTGTTAGCCTGCCTGATGGCCAAGCAAGGTAAGCAGTGCACTCTTAAGGCCGGCGTCGTGGTTTCAGCCCCCCTGATGCTGGAAGAGTGCTGTTATCATATGGAACAGGGTATTTCGCGTGTTTATCAACGTTACCTGCTGAATTTACTGAAAAAAAATGCTGCGCGTAAACTCAAAAGTTACCCGGGCACATTACCTATCGATGTGCGTCAGCTTAAAAGTCTGCGGCGTATTCGGGAATTTGACGATCTGATCACCTCAAAAATTCACGGTTACGCTGATGCGCTGGACTATTATCGTCAGTGCAGCGCTATGCCGATGCTGCCTGATATCAGTGTTCCTGCACTGATCATTCATGCACAAGATGATCCTTTTATGGATCATCATGTTATTCCGGATAAAAATTTACTACCGGCTAATATCCACTATCAGCTAACCCAATATGGGGGACACGTTGGGTTTGTCGGTGGCACATTGTTGCGGCCACAGATGTGGCTGGAAAAACGTATTCCGGACTGGTTAACGCGTTATTTGGATCACTAAAATGATTATTCCCTGGCAAGAGATTGCCCCTGAAACGCTCGACAGTCTGATAGAATCTTTTGTATTACGCGAAGGGACAGATTATGGTGAACAAGAGCGAACCCTGGCGCAAAAAGTCAGCGATGTGAAAACACAATTACAGAGTGGAGAAGCCGTCCTGGTATGGTCCGAACTCCACGAAACCGTCAATATCATGCCCCGCGGGCAGTTTCGCGGCTAAGATCCTCGTTCAAGACCACGGAGTTTTTATGTCAGCCAAACATCCGGTTATTGCGGTAACAGGTTCTAGCGGTGCCGGAACCAGTACCACCAGCCAGGCATTTCGTAAAATTTTCCAGCAGCTAAATTTACGCGCCGCAGAAGTCGAAGGGGATAGTTTTCATCGCTATACCCGCCCTGAAATGGATATGGCGATTCGTAAAGCTCGCGATGCAGGCAGGCATATCTCCTATTTTGGTCCTGAAGCAAATGACTTCAAACTTCTGGAACAGACCTTCATAGAGTATGGACAGTCAGGTCAGGGGAAATCACGTAAGTATCTGCATACCTATGATGAAGCCGTCCCCTGGAACCAGGTTCCCGGGACTTTCACACCCTGGCAGCCCCTGCCTGAAAACAGTGATGTGTTGTTCTATGAAGGGCTGCATGGTGGCGTCGAGACGCCCCAGCACAAAGTCGCAGATTACGTGGACTTGCTGGTCGGTGTGGTCCCCATAGTAAACCTGGAATGGATCCAAAAACTGATACGCGATACCAGTGAGCGTGGGCACTCACGTGAAGCGGTGATGGGTTCTGTAGTACGTTCTATGGATGATTATATCAACTATATCACCCCGCAGTTTTCACGTACTCATATCAACTTCCAGCGTGTTCCTACCGTTGATACCTCGAATCCTTTTGCAGCGCGCGCGATCCCCTCACTGGATGAAAGTTTTGTCGTCATCCATTTTCGTGGTCTGGAGAATATCGATTTCCCGTATTTACTTACGATGTTACAGGGATCGTTTATTTCGCATATCAATACTATTGTAGTACCAGGCGGCAAAATGGGATTGGCGATGGAGTTAATTATGACGCCGCTGGTTCAGCGACTCGCCGAGAACAGTAAGCAAGCCTGAAAATGAAGGGCGGTGCCTCCCGCCCTTCATTTGGGCTATACCTCAATAACTTCATAGCTATGCGTGATATTCGCTGCTTTTTCCAGCATCAAAGCGACCGAACAGTATTTCTCTGCTGATAACTCGACAGCACGCGAAACAGCACTTTCCTTTAGTGCATTACCAGTCACAATAAAGTGCAAATTAATATGAGTGAACAACCGCGGTGCTTCTTCCCGACGTTCGGAAGTTAGTTTCACTTCACAATGGGTCACAGAATGACGCCCTTTTTGCAAAATAGAGACCACGTCAATCGCACTGCAACCACCGGTAGCCATCAACACCATTTCCATCGGACTTGGTGCTTTATCTCCGGCATTACCATCCATTAAAATTTGATGCCCCGAAGCAGACTCACCAATAAAAGTGAGCCCCTCAACCCATTTTACACGCGCCTGCATGATGATGACTCCTGCCAGATAATATTTGCTTACCAGTCCGGTAAAAAAGGTCTGGATATGACGACACAGGTCAAGCTGAAACGAGACAATAGGAGACACTCGTTAAAAGCTATGTTACAACACTTTAGATGCTACATCGAAATAGTGATGTGAAACATGTATGCAGAGCAAAATGACTAACTACAGGCTATATAACTACTCTGCCCACGACTCATCAGAATGTAGTAAGATTCACTATTGCAACGTCAAAGACAACACAGTTGTACTTGTCCTTGGCAGCCAGTTTATAACAGAGGATAATCACGCATGGTGCTTGGCAAACCGCAAACAGACCCTACTTTAGAATGGTTCTTGTCCCATTGCCACATTCATAAATATCCGTCCAAGAGTACGCTTATCCACCAGGGTGAAAAAGCGGAGACTCTTTACTATATCGTCAAGGGCTCCGTCGCCGTTTTGATTAAGGACGAAGAAGGGAAGGAGATGATCCTCTCTTATCTGAATCAGGGTGATTTTATTGGTGAACTGGGCTTATTCGAAGAAGGCCAGGAGCGTAGTGCTTGGGTGCGGGCAAAAACGGCTTGTGAAGTTGCTGAAATTTCATATAAAAAATTTCGTCAGCTGATTCAGGTTAACCCTGATATTCTGATGAGACTCTCTTCTCAGATGGCGAGTCGTCTTCAGGTGACATCGGAAAAAGTGGGTAACCTCGCATTCCTTGATGTAACAGGGCGTATCGCACAGACTTTACTCAATCTGGCTAAACAACCTGATGCGATGACCCACCCTGACGGAATGCAAATTAAAATAACACGTCAAGAGATTGGTCAAATTGTTGGCTGCTCTCGAGAAACGGTTGGCCGTATTCTTAAAATGCTGGAAGATCAAAACTTGATCTCTGCACACGGTAAAACCATCGTAGTTTATGGTACCCGTTAATTAGTCTTGAACAGGTGTACTACTACTGTAGTACACCTGCTCTCCTTCAGAGCCGACGTAATTGTTGCCCGCCCCCTAACTGAATTTTAACTGTCTATGTGGCGCCGACTTATTTATCATCCAGAAGTGAATTATGCATTACGCCAGACTCTGGTGCTCAGCCTTCCCGTTATTGTGGGTTTACTGGTTGATAACCTGATATACGGTCTGATGTTTGCCTTAGTTCCTGCCTGTTGCAACCTTGCTGGGTTAGATACGCCCCACAGACATTTCTTCAAGCGCCTCATTATGGGTGCCAGCCTGTTTGCCTGCTGTAGTCTGGTCATGCAGTTACTGTTGGCTTATAGCAGTATTCCTCTACCGGTTATCTTGGCTCTGATGGCGCTGTCATTAGGTATTTGCGCTGAAGTCGGTCCGCTCACTGCCCGTCTGCTTCCTGCCTCGCTGGTAGTGGCTATTTTTACCTTGGCGATGGCCGGCAATATGCCAATATGGAAGCCTATCGCTTTGTATATCACCGGAACTATCTGGTATGGATTTTTTAACTGGTTCTGGTTTCGGTTATGGCGTGAACAACCGTTACGGGAATCATTGAGCCAACTCTATCGGCTTCTGGCCGACTACTGCGAAGCCAAATACAGTTCACTGGATAAACACACAGACCCAAAAGTTTCACTGCCGCCCCTGCTGATCCGTCAGCAAAAAACGGTGGATATGATAACCCAGTGTTATCAGCAACTACACATGCTGTCAGGCAATAAGCGACAAGAGTACAAGCGCCTGCTGCGAATATTCCAGGTAGCAATTGATATACAAGAGCATGTCTCCGTCAGCTTGTACCAGCCTGAAGAAGTACAAAGACTGATCGATCAGAGTAACGCTGATGCAGTGCTCCGCTGGAATGCTCAAACTATTGCCAGCAGATTACGGATACTGGCCGATGATATTCTTTACCATCATAATCCCGACCGTTTTAATATGGATAAGCAAATTACTGCGCTCGGGAAAATTGCCCGTCAGCATCCGGATAACTCCGCAGCTCATTTTTGTTATTCTCATCTCCGTCGCATCGCGCGCGCGCTACGCACGCAAAGACCCCTGTATATCCGCGATTTGATGGGGCGTGAACCTCGGCGTTTAACGGTTTTACAGACAATCAAAAGCTATTGCTCATTAAAATCTGCGGCCCTGCGCAATGCAGCCAGACTGGGCGCTATGCTCATCGTAGCCAGTTTGCTGGGAGCCTATTTACATCTGCCCAAATCTTACTGGATTTTAATGACAGTGATATTTGTCACCCAAAATGGCTACGGGGCAACCCGGGTACGCATTGTAAACCGAGCCGCTGGTACTATCGCCGGATTATGTATTGCCGGGGGAGCATTACACTTTAATATCGCCAGCAGTTATACCTTGGTTACTATGCTGTGTATTACCTTGATCAGCTATCTGTATATTCGTAAGAGTTATGGCTGGGCGACTATTGGTTTTACTGTAACAGCGGTCTATACCTTGCAGCTAATTACCCTGAATGCCGAACAATTTATCATTCCTCGCTTAATCGATACCCTGCTCGGCTGTATGATAGCCTTCGGCGGCCTGATCTGGCTGTGGCCACAATGGCAAAGCGGTCTGTTGCGCCAAAACGCACACGATGCCCTGAGTACCTATCAGGAAGCGCTTAAATTGATTCTGGGCCCCGATCCACAACCTACCCCACTCTCTTATCAGAGAATGCGTGTCAATCAGGCGCATAACACCCTGTTCAACTCATTTAACCAGGCAATGCAAGAGCCAGGGTTTAATAACCATTATCTTGCCGATATGCGACTCTGGGTGACGCACAGTCAGTTTGTTGTTGATCATATCAATGCGATGACGGGTCTGACACGGGAAAAAGGGGAGCTATCGGCTGAGCAGAAACAGTATTATTTCCAGCTCTGTGACAATGCGTTGCAGAGTTGTCAGCAGCGACTCGATTATGATGGTACCGAGGATAACGAGAGTGCAGAGGAAAAGGCCCAGCTGGATAGTAATCAAATATCAGAGGCACCACGTACGGCTACTGAGCTACATTTACAACGGATTCTGGGTCATCTGAGTACGATGCACTCAATTTCTTCGGTCGCCTGGAAAGAGCGGCCTCACGGATGGATAGGCCGCCATTTGCAAAACTCACATTAGTTACTGTGCGACAACCTCGGCAACAGCGCGAGCAAAACGATCCATGCCTTCGTCAATATCTGCAGCGTCGATATTCAGTGCAGGAGCAAAACGCATTACATCAGGCCCGGCATTGAGTACCATCACACCAGCTTTTGCCGCGGCGTGTAAGAACTCACGGGCACGTCCTTTATACGCAGACTTTAGCTCAGCACCGATCAGTAATCCCATACCGCGAATATCTTCGAAAATAGCGTATTGAGCATTAATTTTCTGTAAGTGTTCAACAAATTGCTGACGCTTAGCGGTAACGCCTCGAAGCAGCTCAGGGGTATTAATGATATCAAATGCCGCACTGGCGACAGCGCAAGCCAGCGGGTTGCCGCCATAGGTAGAGCCGTGAGTACCCACATGAAAAGCTGAAGCTACCTCATGTGTAGTCAGCATCGCGCTGACCGGGAAACCGCCGCCGAGCGCTTTGGCGCTGGTAAGAATGTCTGGTGTCACACCATAATTCATATAAGCGAACAGCTCTCCCGTACGCCCCATACCCGATTGTACTTCATCGAATACCAGCAAGGCATCATGCTCATCACACAACGTACGCAAACCTTGTAGAAATTCGGGCGTAGCAGCAGTGACGCCGCCTTCGCCTTGAATAGGCTCAACGACTATCGCGCAGGTATGGTCATCCATTACGGCTTTAACAGCCGCAAGATCGTTATAAGGTACATGGACAATATCAGCAGGTTTTGGACCAAAGCCATCAGAGTATTTAGCCTGTCCGCCTACCGAAACGGTAAACAGGGAACGACCATGAAAAGCATTATAAAAGGCAATAATCTTGCTTTTAAACGGGCTATGGCGGGTAGAAGCATAATAGCGGGCCAGCTTAAATGCGGTTTCATTTGCTTCAGTGCCCGAGTTGAGAAATACCACTTTCTCAGCAAAAGTGGCCTCAGTCAGCTTGCGAGCCAGCTTTAATGCCGGCTCATTAGTAAAGACATTACTGGTATGCCACAGTGTTTCACCCTGGGCTTTCAGTGCCTCCACGAGGACAGGATGGCAATGGCCCAACGCAGTAACTGCAATCCCGCCTGCAAAATCAACATACTCTTTATTCTGCTGATCCCAGACTCGACTTCCTTTACCCTTTACCGGAATAAATTCCGCCGGTGCATAAATTGGCAGTATAACTTCGTCAAATGTAGCCCGGGTTACTGCTGGTTGTTCAGTTGCCATTTCATTATCCATCCATTTACACACTGATTGAAATTGAAAATATAGTCATAAAATATGAATAAAAAATCAAATTAAGGCAAGCAAGAATTTAGCTGGCAAGGAAATTAGCCAGCAAATCATGCCCTTGTTCGCTCAGAATGCTCTCCGGATGAAACTGTACCCCTTCGACAGCCAAGGAACGATGCCGGATCCCCATAATTTCACGCTGCTCCGTCCAGGCGGTTACCTCAAACTCATCAGGTAATGTATCCGGATCGATCAACAAAGAATGATAGCGCGTTACCGTCAGAGGATCCTTTAGCCCCCGAAAAATCCCCTGTCCGTTATGCATGATATTTGATGTTTTACCGTGCATAACCTGAGCAGCACGCACAATGGTTGCACCAAATGCCTGTGCTATCGCCTGGTGCCCCAGACAAACTCCTAACAGCGGGATTTTTCCTGAAAATTGACGGATAGCAGCCAGCGAAATACCCGCCTCATTGGGCGTACATGGACCTGGAGAAATAACCAGCCTCTGTGGGGCGAGCTGTGCTATTTCTGCCAGTGTTATCTCGTCATTACGCTTAACGACAACATCAGCCCCTAATTCGCAGAAATACTGATAGAGGTTCCAGGTGAATGAATCGTAGTTATCAATAAGCAGTAACATGTCAGCTCCGATGCGAAAAAGAACCGCGCTATTCTATGCGTTTTTCGAGATAGCGTCATGGTTCCTCATCGACTCTGACCGGCCTGTCAGGCTATCAGGAATACTTTTCAACCAGGGCATATAATATAGCTGCCGTTTCGATATCGATTTTGCCGCTGTAGTCAGCGGGTCGAAAATGAAGCTGAAAAGCACGTACCAGCTCTTTCAAACCATTCGGACGTGTAGTTCCTGCTACGTCGTAACCATAGGTTTTTAGTTTGCCTGTAATCTCAGCTATTGATGGCATAGCCTGGCTAAACTGTGTCGCATATTTTGCTTTTGTACTTTCATCATACCATGCACCAATGCCGGCCTCAGAAAGCTGCTGCCAGGGAAAGGCGGGGCCAGGATCACTCTTACGCCCGGAAGCAATATCTGAATGTCCGACAACGTTCACTGGGCTGATATCCGGATAACGCTGAATGATATTGGTCGCCAGCTCTTTAACAGCCGAAATTTGCTGAGGATGAAACGGTGGAAAAATAAAATGTCCGTTTCCGTCATCAGTTGCCTGATTGACGATTTCAATACCAATAGAGGTGTCATTGAGGTTTTGGCGTCCACGCCAAAAACTGACCCCGGCATGCCAGGCACGATCTTTTTCATCAACAAGGTTAAAAATCTTTACGTCTTTATTGCCTGTTTCACGGTATGAAGGGTCGCTGGGGTCGGGAACCAGATAATGTGCACTGGCAGGCCCATGTGTTAAGAGATCGACCGATTTTTTGAAGTCTGTTGCGGTGTAATGTATGACGATAAAACGCACCCGTGAATTAAAACTTCTTACAGCACGGTACGAATTGTAATCAATAGACCTCACACTATTGGAGCCCGGTTCAATGTCGCTATGTGACTGCCGGACCTCACTAAGCTGATCCTGAAAGCGTGTCTGCTTTTCCGAATTATTCTTGTAAGTAGTGGGGTACGTACTTTCTGTTACTGGAACGACAGGCGGAACAGCGCCCTTTTCAATCTTTTCTAGCGGCATATGTCGTCACCTCATGGTAAAAACGCTGTGATGCATAAATACAGGCATCAAGATATAGCGTTATACGCATGCAATAACTTTCACTTTTCGCTTATCAGGGATAATAAAATCATAAAAATCAAATAATTAATCTTAACCTGGTAACAATATCCAGGATAAATATTTTTGACAGGGGTAACTGAGGGTGACAGCAAAGTCAGGCTGCACGGCATTCATTTCCGCGCAGCCCGTAGAGATTAAGGCAGAACCTTCGCCGAAATAATGACGACAGGTTTTGATGGTACATTCTGATAAGGGCCTACATCACGGGTAGGAACATGAGAAATTTTTTCTGCTACGTCCATTCCGTTAATGACTTTACCAAAAACGGCATAACCAAAGTCTCTCTGTCCGTGATCGAGAAACGCGTTATCAGCTACGTTGATAAAGAACTGGCTGGTTGCGCTGTCTTTATCCGCGGTACGGGCCATAGAGATGGTACCACGCGTATTACGGAGTCCGTTATCAGCCTCATTTTTAATTGGCGGATTCGGTTGCTTCTGATTCATATCCTCAGTAAAGCCCCCCCCTTGGATCATAAATCCAGGAATAACACGGTGGAATGTGGTGTTGTTGTAAAAACCACTGTTAACGTAATCGATAAAATTTTTTACTGAAACTGGCGCTTTTTGGCTATTTAGCTCAAGCTCAATATTGCCAGCGGAAGTCGTCAGCAAAACGCGTGGATCGCCTTTTGCCGCTAGCGCAGCAGGCGAAAGTGCGGAAAGAGCAAATACAGCTGCAACAGCCGCCAGTGTCGATTTGAGCATGGAAAATTCCTTACGAAGGCAGTGAATGAAGCTAGTTCTATGATTGTAAAGATGAGAAGCTGCGGGTGCCAGCCATTTACGGTTATTTACTTTCACAAAAATCAATAGATTACTGTGAAACTTCGACCAGCCAGAATACCAATATATGCCAGGATCATTGATTAAAAAGATTTTTTTTATAAAAAATCGACATTTTATTTAAAAATATCACATTAGTGACTAGACTTACCTATACCATACGTTGTCAATGCGTTTTACACTTCTATTCTTTTTGGACTCCCTAATGAACAGTATCAGCCGAAATCGTCTGCTCTGGATAAGCTTTTTCTCTTATGCGCTAACCGGTGCGCTAGTTATTGTCACAGGTATGGTCATGGGGGATATCGCAGAGTACTTTAATCTGCCTGTTTCCAGCATGAGTAATACCTTTACCTTCCTGAATACTGGTATCTTGATTGCTATCTTCCTGAATGCGTGGTTGATGGAAATCATCCCACTAAAAACACAGTTACGCTTCGGCTTTTTGCTTATGGTACTGGCGATAGCTGGTCTGGTGTTCGGTCACAGCCTGGCGATTTTCTCGGCTGCGATGTTCGTACTTGGCGTCGTCAGCGGTATCACGATGTCTATCGGTACCTTCCTGATAACCCAAATGTATGAAGGTCGCCAGCGCGGTTCTCGCCTGCTGTTTACCGATTCATTCTTCAGTATGGCAGGGATGATATTCCCAATGGTTGCGGCCTATTTACTGGCACGCAGCATTGACTGGTACTGGGTTTATATCTGTATTGGACTGATTTACGTTGCCATCTTCCTGCTTACTCTGGGCTGTACCTTCCCGGCCTTAGGTAAACACGCAATAGTAGAGAATAAACCCGTCGTCAAAGAAAAATGGGGCATTGGTGTTCTGTTCCTCGCCGTCGCCGCACTGTGCTATATCCTCGGCCAACTTGGTTTTATCTCATGGGTTCCGGAATATGCCAAAACGCTGGGTATGGATATTAACGAAGCCGGGAAGCTAGTGGGTAACTTCTGGCTGTCTTATATGCTGGGCATGTGGGCATTTAGCTTTATTCTGCGCTTCTTCGATTTACAACGTATTTTGATGGTACTGGTTGGCGCGTCAGCGGTGCTGATGTATCTGTTTAACCACGGTGAGCCAAATCATCTGTCATGGTTCATTCTGGCTTTGGGCTTTTTCTCCAGCGCAATTTACACCTCGATTATCACCCTCGGATCGCTACAAACCAAAATTGCTTCACCAAAATTGGTTAACTTTATTCTGACCTGTGGCACCGTTGGTACCATGTTAACCTTCGTGGTCACTGGCCCGATTGTCGCGGGTAACGGTCCTCATGCTGCGCTATTAACTGCAAATGGATTATATGCTGTAACCTTCGTGATGTGCGTACTGATGGCTTTTGTCAGTAAACACCATCAAAATCAGCCTGCAGATAATAAAAAATAATGATCCTCTCCTTTCTCCTGGTTCTGCCGAACCAGGAGAAAGTCTTCACGCTCACGACACCACCTCCGACCGCCACTTGGTATATCATCATCGTTATAACGATTTTCTTAATGTGAGTTTCTGGTAATTTTTTATGACCTTATCAAGATGGCGAATATGAAATGCATATTCGGAATATCGATTAATCATTATTTCCAATCACAGAATAATAGACATATAAATCAGCATCTTGTTCAAAAACACATACTGATTTAACCATAAACAATGTCACTTTTTTTCCCCGTTAACCCTCAGATTTCATCGTAGTATTCATCCGTTCGGATTATTGATATATGCTAGAGAAAAAGTGGTCATTTTTGGCATCTATTGAGGATTTAATGTGGAGCATCTGCCTATATTTTGTCAGTTACGTGGCCGCGCTTGCCTGTTGGTTGGCGGTGGCGCTGTAGCTGAACGCAAAGCACGTTTGTTACTGGATGCAGGTGCGAGCCTTACCGTAAATGCCCGGCAATTCTCTCCCCAGTTTGTGGTCTGGGCTGAACAAGGGGCACTGATACTGGCAGAAGGCGACTTTTTACCTGCCTTACTGGATAACTGCTGGCTGGCCATTGCGGCAACAGATGACGACATCGTTAATCAGCAGGTGAGTGATGCCGCCGATGAGCGCCGTATTTTTTGCAATGTCGTCGATGCGCCAAAACAGGCCAGTTTTATTATGCCTTCTATCATCGATCGTTCACCGCTAATGGTCGCTATTTCGTCGGGGGGAACCTCTCCTGTTCTCGCCCGTTTACTACGTGAAAAACTCGAATCTATTTTGCCATTACATCTCGGCAAAATTGCGGCATATGCCGGCACACTACGCGGGCGGGTGAAAAATACGTTCTCGACTATGGCTGAACGTCGTATGTTCTGGGAAAAATTCTTCACGAATGACAGACTGGCGCAATATCTTGCAAATGAAGATAAACAGGCTGTTGACCAAGAGATAACATCATTATTTTCCGCACCGCTCGATAATCGGGGTGAAGTGGTTCTGGTCGGAGCCGGTCCGGGAGATGCTGGTCTGTTAACACTAAAAGGCCTGCAGCAAATTCAGCAAGCCGATGTCGTGGTTTACGACAGACTGGTTTCTGACGATATTATGAATCTCGTCCGCCGAGACGCAGATCGCGTCTTCGTGGGAAAACGTGCGGGTTTCCACTGTGTCCCTCAGTCAGAGATCAACCAGATCCTGCTTAATGAAGCCCGTAAAGGAAAACGTGTTGTCAGGCTGAAAGGCGGCGATCCGTTTATCTTTGGCCGGGGGGGGGAAGAACTGGAGATACTCTGTAATGAAAATATTCCCTTTTCTGTCGTTCCCGGCATTACGGCTGCTTCTGGCTGCTCGGCTTATTCCGGCATTCCGTTAACGCACCGTGATTATGCCCAGAGTGTACGTCTGGTTACCGGACATTTAAAAAATGGTGATGAGCTGGACTGGGCAAATCTGGCAGCAGAAAAACAGACCCTGGTTTTCTATATGGGATTGGGCCAGGCAGCCTTTATCCAACAACAGTTAATCGCACATGGTATGGAAGCAACGACACCTGTCGCATTGGTAGAAAATGGAACAGCGGTGAATCAACGAGTGGTGGACGGCAAACTTGATCAGTTAGGTGAGCTGGCAAAACAAGTTGAGAGCCCGGCACTGATTATTGTCGGTACTGTCGTTGGCCTGCGCAGCAAGTTAAACTGGTTTTCTAACCATTAGCAGAAACCTGATAAAAATGCCTGCTGCTACACGGGTAACAGCAGGCACAATGGCAATGAAAAATTACAAAGGCTTGGCTACAAAGCCAATCGCTTCATACACTTTAGCCAGCGTTTCACCGGCACGCAGACGGGCTTTTTCAGCCCCCTCTTTCATCACTTGCTGTAAAAATGCTTCGTCATTACGGTAACGATGGTAGCGCTCCTGTAACTCAGTCAGCATGCCTGATACAGCTTCAGCTACTTCACCTTTCAGGTGGCCGTACATCTTACCTTCAAATTCAGTTTCTAACTGGGCGATGGGCTTACCCGTAACAGCAGACAGAATATCCAGGAGATTGGAAACACCAGCTTTATTAGCAACATCGTAACGCACTACAGGTGGTTCTTCAGAGTCAGTCACCGCTCGTTTAATCTTCTTCACTACCGCTTTCGGATCTTCAAGAAGGCCGATAACATTGTTACGGTTATCATCTGATTTCGACATTTTCTTGGTCGGCTCAAGCAATGACATCACGCGTGCGCCAGACTTAGGAATAAAAGGCTCAGGGATCTTGAAAACTTCGCCATAAAGCGCGTTAAAACGGCTGGCAATATCTCGGCTTAACTCAAGATGCTGTTTCTGGTCTTCACCAACCGGAACCTGAGTCGTTTGGTACAGTAGGATATCCGCCGCCATCAGTACCGGATAGTCAAAAAGCCCGGCGTTAATATTTTCAGCATAACGGGAGGATTTGTCTTTAAACTGGGTCATACGGCTTAATTCACCAAAATAGGTGTAGCAGTTAAGCGCCCATCCTAGTTGTGCATGTTCGGGTACGTGAGACTGTACGAAAATGGTGCTTTTTTTAGGGTCTATGCCGCATGCCAGATATAAGGCCAGAGTATCCAGCGTCGCTTTACGCAGCGCTATCGGGTCCTGGCGTACAGTAATGGCATGTTGATCAACAATGCAGTAAATACAGTGGTAATCATCCTGCATGTTCACCCATTGACGCAGCGCACCCATATAGTTACCAATGGTTAATTCACCTGAAGGCTGCGCGCCACTAAAAACGATGGGCTTACTCATGTTCTGATTCCTGATTAGCTTGTGGTTGCCCCAGTAAGGGCAATAAATCACCGAAGCTATCAAAAACAACGTCGGGGTTGCTCAATTCGATAGCTTCGCCATAGTTATAACCGTAAGTCAGGCCTACGCTCAAACATCCTGCGGCTTTCGCCGCCTGGATATCATTACGGGAATCACCGACAAACAGTAACTCTTCCGCACTTAACTTCATGGCACTCATGGTATTAAACAACGCTTCGGGATGCGGTTTCTTCTGTTTAACATCATCCCCACCAATAATGACCTGGAAGTCATGTGCAATGCCAAAACGTTCAAGCAAAGGCATGACAAAAGGTGTGGGCTTATTGGTTACCACACCGAGCATAAGCCCTTGTTCCTTGAGTGATGACAGTGTCGTCACCACTTCAGGAAATAAAAAACTTCCCTCTTCCACGGTCTCAGTATAGAAACGGTCAAATAGTTTCCGTGCCATTGTTAACTGGCCAAGAGAAGGCTGCTCGTCTTTAAGTGCCCATGTCAGTGCTCGTTGGATCAGAATATCAGCGCCATTACCTATCCAGGTGATAACACGCTCTTCACCTGCGGCAGGGAACTCCATGGCATATAATGTCATGTCTACTGCCTGACTGAGCCCCAAAGATGAGTCAATCAAAGTACCATCTAAATCAAAAGCGATACCGCGTATATTTTTAAACTTAGCCATGGCTGACCTTCGATAATTCAGCACGCATATCATCAACCACGGTTTTGTAGTCTGGTTGGCCAAAAATGGCCGATCCGGCAACAAACATGTCCGCTCCGGCTTCAGCAATTGCACGAATATTCTCAGCTTTCACACCACCATCCACTTCCAGACGGATATCATAGCCAGACTCATCAATACGTTTACGCGCCTGACGCAGTTTTTCAAGCGTATGAGGAATAAATGATTGACCACCGAACCCTGGATTAACCGACATCAGTAGAATGACATCGAGTTTATCCATCACGTTATCCAGCCATGAAAGCGAAGTTGCCGGATTGATAACCAAACCAGCCTTACAGCCATGTTCTTTAATCAGCTGTAGTGTACGGTCAACATGCTCGGAGGCTTCAGGATGAAAAGTAATATAGCTGGCACCCGCAGCGGCAAAATCGGGGATAATTCTGTCCACGGGTTTAACCATCAGGTGAACATCAATAGGGGCGGTAATACCGTAGTCACGTAGTGCCTTTAATACCATAGGCCCCATAGTCAGATTCGGTACGTAGTGGTTATCCATGACATCATAATGGACAATATCTCCACCTGCAGCCAGCGCTTTAGCCGTATCCTCACCCAAACGGGCGAAGTCAGCAGAGAGGATTGAGGGGGCAATCAAAAATTGTTTCATCCGCTTCTCCAGTGCAATTCATCTTTCAGTGGCGGACGAAACGGTTCAGGCATCTTTAGAATGATAAAGCGCCAGAAGTTCGTCCACCTTATTACGAGTACTACCGTTTCTGCTGATACTTCGTCTGACTTGCAGCTTATGAAGTTCGGTAGCGTTGTGATACCACTGTCGTGTCAATTCAGTATCGTGATTAGAAATTAAAACAGGTATCTGCTGTTGGCATAATACTTCTGCCATTTCGGCTAAGTGTTGCTGCTGTACAGCGTTAAAGCTGGCGGTGTGATAGGCAGTAAAGTTTGCAGTTGCAGACAAAGGGGCATAGGGAGGATCACAATAGACAACAGATCCCGTGGACACATCCGCCATGCTTAGATTATAAGACTGACAAACAAAGTGGGCCTTTTTTGCATGCTCAGCAAAGAAATAAAGTTCTTCTTCCGGAAAATAGGGTTTTCTGTAACGCCCAAACGGGACATTAAACTCACCACGTAAATTATAGCGACACAGACCATTATAACCATGCCTGTTCAAGTACAAAAACAGTACCGCACGACGGAATTGGTCAGTGCTCTGATTAAATTCAGTTCTTAAGGCGTAGTAAGTCGATTCTTGATTATTCTGCTGACAAAACATTAAGCGTGTTTCGCGAACATACTCCTCCGCACGGAGTTTAACAATCGTGTAGAGTTCAATTAGATCGCTATTAATATCAGCAAGAATATAACGTTGATAATTAGTGTTCAGAAAGACTGAACCTGCCCCCGCGAAGGGTTCAATGAGGCAGTCACCTTCAGGAAGGTGACTTTTAATATCCTCAAGCAGGGGATATTTCCCCCCTGCCCATTTAAGAAAAGCGCGATTCTTTTTCATGCTGCCTTAGTATTACCTTATCCAGCTGTGGAAAGGTTCCGACAGCGACTGCGCTTATTACTACTTAATTTCTGACTGAACCTGCCGAATTGGCTTAGTCCAAGGTTTATTACTCTGAACAGCGGCAGGTAAACTTGATACCGCACGTTCTGCCTCAGCCTTGCTGGCATAGATACCACTGACCATAACATACCACGGCTGACCATTACGCGAGGTTTGATATACGACATAGTTTTGCAAATTCTCTTTCTTCGCCCAGGCATTCAGGTTTGCTGAGTTTGAAGAGGCACTGAGCTGGAGTGTATAGCTGCTGCCAGGTGCATTTTTTATCGCCTGAGTATTGGTTGCTGATACAGCAGGTTTGGTTTGAACCGGTGCGACCGGAGCTTTGGCTACTGGAGGCGTTTTAGTCGGAGTCGCTACAACAGGAGCTGACTCAGTACGTCTAACGGGCGCTGGTTTACTTTCTGTGTGTGTCGCAGCCTGACGCGCAGGAGTCTTTTGCGCTGGCTCAATCACCGCTGTTTTACGCTCAGGGCGAGATTCTGTCACCTTACTTCCCGAAACAGAAGCAACCGTTGCAGGTTCCATTGGTAGAGTTGAACCCGTAACGACATTTTCAATCTGATTCTGTTGTTGCATCAGAGAGTTACCCAAATCACCTTGCAGCTCAATACGCTGCTGACCTTCAGGCTGAGGGATATTCTGAGCCTGAGTGGGTGTCGATGAAATTGGCGGGACAGAAATATCCTGGGACGAAGAAATAGCAGAAGGTGATTCAGATACCGGACTGTTGTTTCCGTCTGCCCCAGATAAATCGATACTTTTTTCAGCACCAGGGGACTGGCTGGCAGTGTCGGAGCTTGTTGATGGTGCTTTCAACGCGGAACCAATACCAAAAATAAGTAACAGTAAAACCAAAACACCGGTTCCGATCATCAGATACTGACGCGTGGCGGGCGCTTTCTGCCTTGCTGCTTTTTTACGTCCACGTGAGGGGCGGGCATCTGCTGCCATTTCCTCATCTGTCTCAAATGCGTCTTCATCATCCTCACGAACACGCTTCGACTTTGATACCCGACGATCGTCCATATCAATATTGATATCATCAACATTAAACTGTGGCTCATTATCAAAGGCATCTTGTTTACGAGAACGCCCAGGCTGACGATCGTCAGGATCAGGGATCAGATCGTCTTCTGGTTTAAACTTATCCATTTACCACCCCACTAACAGGCTTATGCCAGAGTTAGCACATCGCCCAAAATTTAATATCGCACAGGCTATAGCCATTAACCGTGCTGGCAATCAGTAATTGCAGACAGAACAACGTCATGTGGTACACCACCACGAACTTCACTGGCACCAATTGCTAATGGCAGAATCAGACGTAATTCACCCGCCAGAACTTTTTTGTCACGCATCATATGGGGCATATACGCGTCAACTGACATCTCTTTTGGCCCGTTGACTGGCAGACCAGCACGCTGCAACAAGACAATAATACGCTGAACATCGGCTTCGCTGAACTTACCCAAACGCTGCGCGGTACGTGCTGCCATAACCATACCCGCAGATACGGCTTCACCATGCAGCCAATTGCCATAACCCATTTCAGTTTCTATAGCATGACCAAAAGTATGGCCTAAATTCAGTAAAGCGCGAACACCACCTTCACGCTCATCAGCCGCAACGACCTCGGCTTTAAGCTCACAACAACGGCGAATACAGTAAGCGAGGGCCTCGCTATCCAGCTTTAACAGAGCATCGAGATTCTCTTCCAGCCACTGGAAGAATTCGCCGTCCAGAATAATGCCATACTTGATGACTTCAGCCAGGCCAGAAGCAAACTCACGTTCAGGTAGCGTGGAAAGACAGTCGATATCCACAATAACTGATGCTGGCTGATAAAAAGCGCCAATCATATTTTTCCCAAGCGGGTGATTGACAGCGGTTTTTCCACCTACCGAAGAGTCTACTTGTGAAAGTAAGGTAGTAGGAACCTGAATAAACCGCACGCCACGCTGATAACATGCCGCGGCGAAGCCGGTTAAATCTCCAATGACACCACCACCAAGCGCAATCAGTGTCGTGTCACGGCCATGCGGTTTTTTCAGTAAAGCGGTAAAGACGGTATCCATGACAGCAAGGCTCTTAAACTGTTCGCCATCAGGGAGGATAACAGTGTCAACTTTTACGCCTGCCTGTTCCAGAAGGCCGCGTACTTTTTCAAGATATACAGGAGCCAGAGTTTCATTGGTTACAAGCATACTCTGGTCGCCTGCTTTCAACGGCCAAAAGGACGCTGGATCATTAAATAATCCAGCAGCAATCGTAATAGGGTAACTACGTTCCCCAAGAGTGACTGTCAACCTCTCCATCGTGCGGAGCCTACCTTAATAACATTGCCCGCAGGCATAGTGTTTCTCAAGCCAGAACTAGTTACTTTCCAGCATATTAATAATCTGGTTAGCAACAACTTTGGCGCTTTGATCGTCGGTGCGAATCGTCACATCGGCAATCTCTTCGTACAGTGGATTGCGCTCCTCCGCTAATGCTTCAAGCACTTCGCGAGGCGGTGTAGCAACTTGAAGCAGCGGACGTTTTTTATCACGCTGAGTACGAGCAAGTTGCTTCTCGATAGTGGTTTCAAGATACACCACTACGCCTCTTGCTGAAAGACGGTTACGGGTTTCACGGGACTTAACAGACCCACCCCCAGTCGCCAGCACAATGCCTTGTTTTTCTGTAAGTTCGTTGATGATTTTTTCTTCGCGATCGCGGAAGCCTTCTTCACCTTCAACGTCGAATACCCAGCCGACATCAGCTCCGGTACGTTTCTCGATTTCTTGATCGGAATCGAAAAATTCCATATTGAGCTGCTGAGCTAACTGACGCCCAATAGTGCTTTTGCCGGCACCCATAGGCCCAACCAGAAAGATATTGCGTTTCTCTGCCATTTTTTTGGTATTACTAAGACTATTCGTTGATGATAAACCCGCCCGGTATTCACCAGGTGCAGCGGGACATGAACTGAAACCTCATAAGCGTGAGTCGAGAATCAGACTAAAAATTATCTCAACACTCAAGGCTGTTTGGCAACTGAATAAATCATTCATTTCCATAAGATGGAAAAACGAACGGCTTTTATCAGTTACAGAATATCATTATCCGGTTTCTTGAAACGGTACACCTTGTAAGCTAATTCCTCTCTTACGTCAAACATATGGACATGGATTCAGGGAAAAATCCGTAAATCTGAGAGAATAATTTACAACTTACGCAATAATTTAGACGTAATAAACACCACTAACTCTTGTCTGTGACTTTTCTTATCATCCTGGTGAAACAGCCTGCCTATCAGGGGGATATCACCGAGCAAAGGGACATTCCGAGAGCCCGCTCGCTGCTGTTGCTGGAAAATTCCGCCTAAAACCAGGGTTTCACCATCCAGTACTTCAACCTGAGTCTCTATTTCTTGCTTGTCGATAGCAAGAGCTTCCCCTTCTGCATGCTGGATACTCCTCCCCGGCATGTTCTGGGTAATACGTAATTTTAAACGAATATTACCATGAGCATTGATAACAGGCGTGACTTCCATACCTAATACCGCTTCTTTAAATGCGACAGAACTTGCACTATTCGCCCCACCAGACACTTGATAGGGAATTTCAGTCCCTTGTTTAATGCTCGCAGACTGTTGATGAGCCACCAGCAGTCGTGGGCTGGCGATAATTTGAAGCCGCTGCTGTTGTTCCAAAGCAGAGAGTTCAAGTTCCAGCATTTGACCACCAATTCGACCGATATTGAAACCTGCTGATGCAACACCCGCAACCAGATGACTCGTCGCTGTCGATGGCCGATATAACTCACTGCTACTCGTTTTCGTGGTCCATTTTATGCCCAGCTCGCGTAATGCTTCCTGATTGATAGTAACAATGTGCGCTGACAGCTCAATTTGCCCCATAGGAATGTCCATATCAGCCAGCCACTGTGCAATTTGCTGCTGTGCCTGCTTGCTGTCTCGCACCACCAGTCGGTTAGTCCGCGTATCTACAGTAACATATCCCTTGGGGCCCAGTAATTTGTCACCATTTTGCTTAAGCGCCGTTGCAAGTTCAGTCACATCAGCATAGCGCGGAGTATAGACTTTGTGCACTAATGGCCGAGCCTCAAGCTGCTGTTTACGGGCCACCTCAAGCTGTTCCTGCTGACGAGCAACACTCTCTTTTCCCTGGACCTGGAGTATATTGCCGGTTTTTGATGAGGAGAGATGGGCCAGTTTCAATACCAGGGAAAAAGCCTGCTCCCAAGGCACATCGACTAAATGTAACGACAGCCGACCTTCAACACCAGGCGCAATGACTAGATTATGCTGTTGCTGTTCGGCTATTGCTTGCAAGATTTGAGTGACAGGGGCGTCATCTGCTATCAGAGTGACGCGATGGTTTGCCCGAGTGATAAGCGGCAGGCATAGCAGTAGAACGATAACGACTTTCCTTGTCATTTTTTCCTCCAGATAGATACCAGTGATAATGCGCTCCGTCGCATATTTCAGTCAGTGAAACACTCACTCTGCATCGGCTTATATTCGTTATCGTTACCCCTGCCATCAAAGCAGAACCTGGAGCCACTCTTAATGGCCGTTGCTGCGAATCAGTCATTAAGGCCAGACTGCGGGAAGCAGAAACTATCACGCCTTGTAGCCGCCAGCCGTCAAGCTGCTGAAGAGTCGTGTCACAGCGTGACAATGGCATCACAAAGGGGTTACGTATACTGACGTGAAGCTCCAGCGATAACAGCATTCCCAGGCAAAAGATCCCGCTACTTATTTTCATGGCTGAATACCAGAGTCAACATCACCACCATGGGATCTTTCGTATCACCAATCGAAAACGACGTCAGGTTAATACCTTGATAATATGAAAGATGCCGGAAGATCCAAGGCACTTTTTCCCAACGAAGTAAAAACTCAAGCGTCTCCTGCGGCTCACCTGGCTGCCAGTTAATGAGTCGCCCGCCAGATTTTTTGAGTATTTCTATAACGGAAAATACTGGCGCAACGGCCACCGGTGTGAATATCGACGTAGCAGGCGGCAATGTATTCACTTCTTGTTTTAAAGTAACGATATGCTGCTCAAGCCGCATATTTCGTTGTTGGATATAACGATATTGCTGTTGATAATCTGCCTGTAGCAAATAACCCGCAACAATTCCCGTTAGCAATAAACCAGAGAGAATTATCAAAAAATATCGGCGGCTGCTGTGAATAAAAAGGTATTTAAGGTGAGACAAACGCGCCTCCCGTATCTTCCATGATAAAGGTATACGCCAATCCCTGCTCTTCCTGGTAACGAACCGGGCCAGTCTTAATATGGAAAACACCTGGTAACTGCTTTAAGAGTGTTTCAATTTTTTCAAGATCGTCTATTTCTGATGTATATCCCTCTAACGTCAGCGTATTCGACTGCCAGTTCATCATTTGTAACCGGCTACTTTCTGGTAATTTATTGGCTAATTTTGTCAATATATCTTCCCAGCGTGATATTCGGTGTAGCTGTTCCTTTCCCCGATATTGCCGTTTATCCTGCAATCGCTCCCCTTGCTGTTGATGCAAAATATCTTGTAGCCTGCGCTGCTGGTTTTCCAACTCACGCTCCTGCTTTTGTACGACACCTACCCCCTGACTGAGCACAAACCACTCCACCCAAAGGCTACTTATCAGTAGCGCTATCACGGATACCATGACACTGATACGGCAGCGTTGCCGCTGCTGACGCTGCAAGTGACGCCAGGGCAATAAATTGACGGACACTGCCATCAGCAAGCCCCTCCTAATGCCAGCCCCAGCGCAATGGTGTAGCGGCCTTTGGTTCGGGGAAGCGGAGGATATAACCGAGTGAGCAACTTCCAGACATCAAGTTCATGTACTGCAAGATCAGTGCTATTTTCGGGGCTGGTAGTACTAAAAGCGATATTTTCAGGCGTTGTATTCAGCCATCGACAAAGCGCCGTTAAATCAGGATACTGCTGCTTCTCCTGCCAGCCTGACGTTTGTGTGTTATTGCAAGCCCATAGCCAATAACCCGCCTCTTCATGAATCCGGTACTGGCAACTCTGCGGATAACATGCTGCTGGTAATGCACAGAGTACTTTGTCACCCGGCGTTACAGCATCTGGATATAACTGCACCGAGGCAAGGCTTGTAAGAAGTGTATCGAGATCGCTCTGGCGGGAAGCCGTAACTTTCAGTTCATTACAGTGTTCAAGGTAGTCATAGCAGAGTTGTGAGGCTGGCATCTGTAATCGCCGAGCGGTGGTATAAGCAACATAATTTTCACGTACTGCTTCACTGAGATTTTTATCCGGGATCGGTATACTTTGTTGAAAGGTACGCTCTGTCGGGAAACTCACGCTGAGTCGAAAGCGATGTGGTAGCTGTTTACGCCAGACATCCAGTATCTCTAGCAATACCGCTGGTTGTGATAAGATATCATCAACAGAAACCAGCGACGGGAATGGCAAATTCCACCACTGCCGCAATTGCCAGCCTTGCCGATGCTTCTGTACGGCAACAGCACGTACTCCTTCCGTTTGTATATCCAAACCAATTTGCCAGCCAGAAAATATCATGCGCGATCTCCTTATTCTTCCGCATGTCAGTTCGCAATCAACCTGAAAACATCACGGGTATATCAAAGCGTCTGGCTTGTCTTTATACTACCGGGCTGGTGTTTATAAACTACCCAATTGAAACCGAATGAGAGTCTTAAGGTGAAGTTCGTAAAGTATTTATTCATCCTTGCAATCTGTTGCATACTTCTTGGTGTGGCCTCGCTATACGGCTTATACAGATATATTGAGCCGCAATTGCCTGACGTTGCGACATTAAAAGATGTACGCTTGCAGACACCCATGCAGGTTTACAGTGCCGACGGGGAGCTTATCGCCCAGTACGGTGAGAAACGTCGTATTCCTTTAACACTGGATCAAATTCCTCCGGTCATGATCCATGCTTTCGTTGCCACCGAAGATAGCCGTTTTTACGAGCATCATGGGGTTGATCCTATTGGTATTTTCCGTGCAGCAAGCGTTGCACTGTTCTCTGGCCACGCTTCTCAAGGCGCCAGCACCATAACCCAACAGCTTGCACGTAACTTCTTCCTGAGCCCGGAAAAAACACTCATGCGTAAAATCAAAGAGGTTTTCCTCGCGATACGCATTGAGCAGTTACTGACGAAAGATGAAATTCTTAATCTGTATCTCAATAAAATTTATCTTGGTTATCGCGCCTATGGTGTCGGCGCTGCTGCTCAGGTTTACTTTGGTAAGAATGTCAATGAGCTGACGCTGAATGAAATGGCGATGATCGCCGGGCTTCCTAAAGCGCCTTCTACGTTTAACCCAATCTACTCACTTGAACGTGCGACAGCACGTCGTAACGTTGTATTGTCGCGTATGCTCAGTGAAGGCTATATCACTAACGCACAGTATGATGAAGCGCGTAGCCAGACTATTAAAGCCTATTATCACGCGCCGGAAATTGCGTTTTCAGCCCCCTATCTGTCAGAGTTAGTTCGTCAGGATATGCTGAACCGCTATGGTGAAAATGCTTACGAGGATGGCTATAAGGTTTACACCACTATCAGCCGAAACATTCAGCTCGGTGCTGAACAGGCCCTGCGTAATAACGTCATTGCCTACGATATGCGCCACGGCTATCGCGGGCCTTCGCAAGTACTCTGGAAGGCCGGAGAAAATACCTGGGATACACAGCAAATCCTCGATACGCTGAAAAAAATATCCCGCTATGGTCCGTTCCAGCCTGCCGTCGTCATCGCTACCCAAGCCACTGAAGCCACAGCAGTGATGGCCAACGGACAGAACATTACTTTACCAATGGAAGGGATGCGCTGGGCACGTCCTTATCGATCAGATACCGCGCAGGGTGCGACTCCACGCAACGTTACTGAAGTGGTTCAGGCAGGTCAGCAGATTTGGGTACGCCAGGTTAATAATATCTGGTGGTTAGGACAGTTACCGGACGTCAACTCAGCGTTAGTCTCGCTGAATCCGACAGATGGAGCGGTGCTGGCGTTAGTGGGTGGGTTTGATTTTAATCTGAGTAAATTCAACCGTGCCACACAAGCATTACGCCAGCTGGGTTCCAATATTAAGCCATTCCTGTATACCGCAGCGATGGATAAAGGCTTGACTCTGGCCAGTATCCTCAATGATGTGCCTATTTCACGCTGGGATGCAGGCGCAGGTTCTGACTGGCGACCGAAAAACTCACCCGCTAAATATTCCGGCCCTATCCGTTTGCGTCAGGGGCTTGGGCAGTCGAAAAACGTGGTGATGGTTCGCGCCATGCGCGCCATGGGCGTCGACTATGCCGCCAATTACTTGCAGCGTTTCGGCTTCCCGGAAAAGAATATCTCCCGAACCGAATCCCTGGCTCTGGGAGCCGCTGAATTTACACCACTACAGGTCGCACGAGGTTACTCGGTAATGGCAAATGGTGGCTTCCTGGTAACGCCGTATTATCTGTCCAAAATTGTTAATGACAATGGTCAGACACTGTTTGAAGCCCAGCCCAAAGTCGCTTGTCCGGAATGCTCACTCCCTGTTATTTATGGTGATATTCCAAAATCAGACATGTTGAATAATCAGAATATTGAAGATGTCGCAACGTCCCAGACGGCGCAGAATCTCCCGGTGCCAACACCTGAGCTGGAACCGGTCACCACGGATAAATCAGTTCTTGAATCAGAGTATGCGCCACATGTGATAAGTACCCCGCTGGCATTTTTGATTAAAAGTGCGCTGAACAGTAATATTTATGGCGAACCAGGCTGGCAGGGCACTGGCTGGCGCGCGGGTCGTGACTTGAAGCGTCGTGATATTGGCGGAAAAACCGGGACAACCAACAGCTCTAAAGACGCCTGGTTCTCAGGTTTTGGTGCCAATGTTGTCACTTCTGTCTGGATAGGCTTTGATGACCATCGTCGTGCTCTGGGACGTACCAGCGCATCCGGGGTGATTAAAGATCAAATTTCAGGCTATGAGGGAGGGGCAAAAAGCGCTCAGCCTGCCTGGGATGAGTTCATGAAAATTGCTCTGGAAGGTGTACCGGAAGTGCCATTAACGCCGCCTCCAGGGGTTGTCGCCGTCACGATTGACCGTGCTACAGGCCAGCTGTCGAACGGTGGAAGTAGTCGGGACGAATACTTTATCGAAGGTACTCAACCGACACATCAGGCGATAAGTGAAGCCGGAACAACAATTATGGATAATGGCGAAGAACGCGAGTTATTCTAAGTTTCCCCGCATCAAGAGGCCTGATAGCCTCTTGATGCCCGGACTAGAGGCGTCCTTGCTCTTTTAACCATTCCCGAAGCAAAAACAAAGCACTGACATTGCGTGCTTCAGTGAAGTCTTGTTCATTGAGCAGTGCCATCAGATTGGCGAGTGGCCAGCGAACTTGCGGAAGTTCTTCGGGTTCATCTCCTTCGAGAGATTCTTCGTATAAGCCTTCGGCAATCACAATATTCATTTTGCTTGAAAAATAGGACGGAGCCATTCCCAGCCGGGTAATAAAAGTCAGCTCCTGAGCACCAAAACCGACTTCTTCTTTTAGCTCACGGTTTGCGGCTTCAATAACGGATTCACCTTCGTCGATGAGCCCTTTCGGAAAGCCAAGTTCATAAGACTCAGTCCCGACAGCATATTCACGGATCAGGATGATATGATCATCGACAACAGGGACTATCAGTACGGCTTCCCGGGTACTCGGTTTCATGCGTTCATAAACCCGATGCACACCATTACTGAATTCCAGGTCTACCGTTTCAATGGTAAACAGCCGCGAACGCGCCACAGTTTCTACCTGTAAAATTGTCGGTTTTTTTAGTATTTTGCTCATGTGACTGACGTTAACAGTGGAACAGTTAAGTGATTGTGCGATATGCCGTATACTTTGCGCAACGCACATATTTATTATTTACATTCTGATCGTTAGCTCATAGTACAGGAGCATGTGAGTATCACAATGTCAAGATTACGATAAGTAAATAGGATTTAACTCATGTTTAATTCACTGTCAGTTTGCTAGCATAACGTTAGCCTAGGCGAGCTATCACATAAGTGACTTAAAGTAAAAAGGCCCATCCGCCGATATTCACCTTAATAAGAGGTATAACTTGCTGCGATTGATGGATAAAACGACCGTTTGATGGGTAAATGATGAGTACCTCATTACTTCTATTGCTGGCGATGCTCACATGCTTCCTGATTGCTGGGGGAGTAATATGGCACACCCTGAGAAGACATGTTTATTCGCCACGCGAGCCTTCGTTTAGCGGAGCGAAAACACGCAAGCTAACGCCAGAAGAGCTTGCAACTATTGAGCAGTATCTTGAGCTATCCTCTCGCTCCCAGGATACAATAACCCCTTCGGGTGCCAGCGCCCCGCCCTCCCGACTGCAACTGAGCAGCCGGAGCCATACGGTTATCTCCCTCACCCATGCCATTACACGTTACAGTTTCTCTGTCGACGATACGAATCAGTGGCGTTTTTACCTGGACTCAACAGAGATTCATCTGCCCCTGCTGTGGGAACAGTATATTACCAATGATAATGATGTTGAGCTGATACTCACCGATACTTTGCCGTTGGTTATTTCTCTCAATGGCCACAGATTACAGAATTACAGTCAGGAGATATCCAAGGATATCGTACCAGGCCATCCCCATCAGCGGGCGTTTATACGCCGGGAAGAAAGCACGCCAATCGAGTTACTCGCCACACGCCAGGAAACGCCCGAAGAGCATACTTTAAATGCCTCGCGACAAGTGCCTGAGGCAATTCTGATTTGCATTGCCTTTATCGTTCTGGTGCTCAGCGTCCTTGGGCCTTCAATTCTCATGCCTTGGCTGGTGGGGGGGGCTCTACTGCTAATAGCGGCCAGTCTGTGGAGTATTTTCTCTCCGGTCACAACGCATCAGCTACGCGAGATACATAACTTGCGAGGTATTCCCAAACGATGGGGACTGTTTGGTGAGTCTAACCATGACCAGATAAATAATATTTCATTAGGCGTCATCGATCTTGTTTACCCCGCATACTGGCAGCCTTATATCACTCAGGATTTGGGTCAAAAAACCAATATCGATATTTATCTCGGTGGGCATGTTGTACGCCAGGGTAATTTTCTGTCACTCCATGATGAAGTACGGTTATTTCCACTCCAACGCTGGCTGCGCCCGTTAATTATTGCTTGTGGTTCGCTTACCGCTCTGTTGATGATGGTTATGTGGGTACCACTAGAAATGCCGTTAAAAATCAGTAGCTCTTGGTTTAGTGGTGCCAAGACTATCGAAGTATCCAGTCTCAGTGAATTAGATAAGTATACGCTTCATGTCGGGGATACACTGAAAGTCAGCGGCATCGGCTCCTGCCATATTAATACTCCGGATGACTATTCCACGCACCAGAATCCTTCTTATCTCCCTTTTGATTGTTCAAAAATCAGGTGGAAAGAATCTGCTCCTCAACCATTAGCTGATTCAGAAATGGCTCAGCAGGCGCAGGCGCTGGTCGAAGTCGTGAATTCACAAATTAATCCCACCAGCACCAAAGAAGGCTATAGAGGCGTGAATCCACAGTTGGAGGCAGCTATACAGAAATCCGACATGATATTACTCAATGATTTTTCTGGTATTGTCCAAAAAACTCAAGCGTTATGTCATGCGGAAGGAGACTGTGTCAGGCTGAAAAATGCGCTGATTAATCTGGGCAATACGAAAGACTGGAACACGCTGGTGAAACGGGTAGAAACGGGCAAGCTCATCGGCGTAAATGTCGTATTACGTCCCGTCAGCGCTGATGCATTACATAACTTGATAATCGCTTCTACAGCGCCCTTCTTTGTTCGCGATATAATACGGACAGCGCAAACCCTGAATACGCCAATCGCGGGGGGGTATATTCTGATAAATGATGAGGGTCGGGATCTTGCACATACTCCTCAGCAAGCCTCTCTGTATGACTATCCGGTGCAAGAGCAGTGGAGCGAATTTATGAGTCTGGCCAAAAAATTGTCGCAGGTTCCTTTTACGGCGAAAGGCGTGATTACTAATACTTATACCAATACGAATGGTACACAACACGTTGTTTTGCAAAATATCAACGATACCCATAGTCACTTACGCTATACCGTTATCTCATTATTACTCCTGTCTATGCTGATATGTTATGCAGTGAGCAGTATCATTGCCATTAATCGCTATCGTCGTGACCGCAGACGCCTTGCTGAAATCCAGCAATACTATGACCGTTGTTTAAAATCTTCATCGTCGTTACACCTGAAACGCTGATCCCCGTTACTTCGTTAATCTGTGCTACCTTGGTACTCTCCTTTTTTGTTGAGTCACTTATTTATGCTTACTGATATTACCTGGCAGGAGGTTGATACCCTGTTGCTTGATATGGACGGAACGCTGCTGGATTTAGCTTTTGATAGCCACTTCTGGCAACATCGGGTTCCTGAAACACTCAGTGTGCAGCGTAATATTTCACTGGCAGATGCCCACCAACTGATTGCGCAAGAATATCGCGATGTACAGCAGACATTAAACTGGTATTGCCTAGACTACTGGGCTGAGCGTTTAAAGCTCGATATTTATGGCATGATGGATGAACAAGGTCCAAAAGCGGCTCTGCGTGAAGATACACTTCCATTTCTCAAAGCACTCAAGGCAAGCGGCAAGCGTTGTATTCTGCTTACTAACGCGCATCCTTATAATCTGGCGGTGAAGTTAAAATATACCGACCTGGCACCACACCTTGATTTATTACTTTCAACCCATACATTTGGTTATCCGAAAGAAGATAGACGACTATGGCAAGCAGTGGTTGAACATACCGGGCTGGATGCTAGCAGAACGCTATTTATTGATGATTCAGAAGCGATTCTTGATGCAGCGAAAACCTTTGGTATCCGTTACTGCCTTGGGGTAAGTAATCCTGATTCGCATCGTGAAGAACAGGTTTTTCAGCGGCATCCTGCTGTCAGTGACTACCGTGATTTAATTCCTGCACTTGAGAACCAGGAGGCGTAGTGAAAGAAAAAACTGCTGCAGGTATCCGTCTGGATAAATGGCTCTGGGCTGCCCGAATCTATAAAACTCGAGCCCTGGCGCGAGACATGATTGAAGGTGGCAAAGTCCATTATAACGGTCAGCATACTAAACCAGGCAAACTGGTTGAACTGCAGGCTGTATTAACACTACGTCAGGGTAACGATCAACGCACGATTAAGATCCTGGCCATCACTGACCAGCGTCGCCCGGCATCAGAAGCTACTCAGTTATATGATGAGACGCCAGAAAGCATCGAAAAGCGGGAAAAAATAGCGCTCGCGCGCAAAATGAATGCCCTGACGATGCCGCACCCGGATCGCCGTCCTGATAAAAAAGAGCGCCGTGATTTAATGAAATTTAAACACAGTGGCAATACCTAATTCCCATCCCTGAGAGAGATGATGATGACTCAACATGACCAATTACATCGCTACCTGTTTGAAAATCACGCGGTTCGTGGCGAACTGGTAACCGTGTCTGATACCTGGCAACGGATTATGGAAAATCACGATTATCCACAGCCGGTTAAAAATATTCTTGGTGAACTGCTGGTCGCAACCAGCCTGCTTACCGCAACCCTAAAATTTGATGGTGATATTACGGTTCAGTTGCAGGGTGATGGCCCGATGACTCTGGCCGTGATTAATGGTAACAACAACCAACAAATGCGCGGCGTTGCCCGCGTTCAAGGTGACGTTGCTGATGATGCTTCGCTTAAAGACCTTATCGGCAATGGCTATCTTGTCATTACCATTTCACCACAAGAAGGTGAACGTTATCAGGGCGTGGTTGGGTTAGAAGGCGACACTCTGGCAGCCTGCCTGGAAGATTATTTTATGCGCTCTGAACAGCTACCTACCCGCCTGTTTATCCGTACCGGATCGGTAGAGGGTAAAGCTGCTGCCGGTGGTATGCTATTGCAGGTGTTACCTGCCCAGGATGCTCAGATTGATGACTTCAACCATCTTGCTACTTTAACCGACACAATCAAAACAGAAGAGTTACTGACGCTTCCAGCTAATGAGGTGCTGTGGCGCTTGTACCATGAAGAAGAAGTGACACTTTATGATCCACAGAATGTAGTCTTCACCTGTAGCTGTTCGCGGGAGCGCTGCGCGGCGGCTATCAGAACCCTGCCAGACGAAGAGATTGATAACATTCTGGCAGAGGATAAAGAGATTGATATGAACTGTGACTACTGTGGTAGTCACTATGTGTTCGATGCAATGGATATTGCTGCTATTCGTAATAATGCCTCAGCGGCAGACTCTCAGATCCATTAAGCAGCCTCACCTCAACCGCTTGCAGCCTGGCAAGCGGTTAACTTGCTCAATTACCCGATCTAGTTAGCAATAATTACGCCAGTAATTACACTGCTTTTAATTCCATTTACCATATATTGACCCTGCTAATAATTCCAAATATCAGCATCCAAAACTGATCTAAATCACTTTTACAGTTTTTTTTGCTAATAATTTTTTATGGCGTCTAAGATCTATGATGACCATCGCGGCTTCTGCCCCATAAGTACCCCTACAATATGAAGCAGAATCGATTAGCTAAGGAGTAAGGCAATGCGAGCGAATAAGGTAACTCCGCAGGATCTCAAGACTTATGGCATTAGTGACGTTATCGACATTCTTTATAATCCCGATTATGAAACACTACACCGTGAGGAACTCAAGCCCGAACTCGAAGGTTTCGAACGAGGTCGAGAGACGGCATCAGGTGCAATAGCGGTAGATACCGGCATTTTTACCGGACGATCGCCGAAAGATAAATATATTGTCCGCGACGAGACGACCCGCGATACCTTGTGGTGGGCAGATAAAGGTAAGGGTAAAAACGACAATAAACCACTCTCACCAGAAACCTGGGCGCATTTAAAAGGCCTGGTCGGTCAGGAACTCTCAGGTAAACGCTTATTTATTATTGACGCATTCTGTGGTGCCAATAGTGACACCCGCCTTGCTGTGCGTTTTATTACCGAAGTGGCCTGGCAGGCGCATTTCGTTAAGAACATGTTTATTCGCCCCACTGATGAAGAGCTTCTCACCTTTACACCAGATTTTGTGGTGCTAAACGGCGCGAAATGTACCAATCCTGACTGGAAAGAACAGGGACTTAACTCAGAGAACTTCGTGGCCTTTAATCTCACCGAACGGATGCAACTTATCGGCGGAACCTGGTATGGCGGAGAGATGAAAAAAGGCATGTTCTCTATTATGAACTATCTGTTGCCGCTCAAAGGTATCGCGGCAATGCACTGTTCCGCCAACGTCGGTAAACAGGAAGATGTCGCCGTCTTCTTTGGGCTGTCAGGGACCGGTAAAACAACATTATCGACCGATCCTAAACGTCGCCTGATTGGCGATGATGAGCATGGCTGGGATGATGACGGAGTATTTAACTTTGAGGGCGGCTGTTACGCCAAAACTATTCATCTGTGCGAAGAGGCTGAGCCGGATATCTACCATGCTATTCGTCGGGATGCTTTGCTGGAAAACGTGGTTGTGGATGATGAGGGTATTATCGACTTTGATGATGCCTCAAAAACAGAAAACACCCGTGTTTCTTACCCCATCTATCATATCGATAATATCGTCAAGCCGATTTCAAAAGCCGGGCACGCGACGAAAGTTATCTTTCTGACCGCGGATGCCTTCGGCGTGCTTCCGCCGGTTTCCAGGCTAACACCGGAACAAACCCAGTATCATTTTCTGTCAGGATTCACGGCAAAATTAGCCGGTACAGAGCGTGGTATTACGGAACCTACACCGACGTTTTCAGCTTGTTTTGGCGCAGCATTCTTAACCCTGCACCCAACGCAGTATGCGGATGTTTTGGTCAAGCGGATGCAGGCTGTTGGAGCCCAAGCCTATTTAGTCAATACAGGCTGGAATGGAACAGGAAAACGGATTTCAATTAAGAATACCCGGGCGATTATTGATGCCATTCTTGACGGTTCCCTGGACGAAGCGCCAACAAAACAGTTACCCATATTTAACCTTACCATTCCTGTCGAACTGGCCGGGGTAGATAGCGATATTCTTGACCCGCGCAAAACCTATAGTTCTCCAGGACTCTGGCAGGATAAAGCGGCTCAACTGGCACGGTTATTTATTGAGAATTTCGATAAATATACCGATACGCCGGCAGGTGCTGCTCTGGTCGCTGTAGGGCCGGAAATCTGAATATCTGGTAAACAGACGCTCTGAACATTAAGGGTTTATGCATAACATAAACCCTTTTTTGAGGCTAAAAATCAGGAATGCGTACGGGATTCATTTTTGCCGTTTCCACCAACAGATGGAGCAAGAGTGCTAACAGGTAAAGGCAGATAAGCCCTTATACGCAGCCCTCCACGCTCGCTTTTTCCCAGTTCCAGCTGACCATGATGATTGTCGATAATACGCTGCACAATTGCCAGGCCCAGCCCGGTGCCGCTCGTACTGCGAGCACTATCACCACGAACAAAAGGCTGGAACAAATGTTCAAGCTGGTCCGGCTCAATACCCGGGCCATCATCGTCAACCTGTAACCATGCATGGTTAAGCTCACAACCACTGCTGACCTTAATCCAGCCATTACCATAGCGGGCAGCATTCACGACCATATTTGCTACCGCACGTTTGATAGAGAGCGGGTTGATATTGATACGCAGCTCACCAGGTTGCAGGCAGGTTTCTATTTCACGCTCATAGCCACTTTCAGCCGCCACGACTTCACCTAACACACTGTTCAGGTCGGTCATTTCCAGAATAGTTTCCTGACCCGTGCGTAAGTAATCAATAAATTGCTCGATAATGGCGTTACATTCTTCGATATCTTTATTGATTGATTCAGCAAGATAACCGTCTTCCTGACCCATCATTTCCGTTGCCAGTCGAATGCGGGTCAGCGGCGTACGCAGGTCATGGCTGACCCCCGCCATTAATAATGTTCTGTCATCCGCCAGCTGTTTGACTCCAGCCGCCATATGATTAAACGCCCGGGTCACTGAGCGCACCTCAGAAGCACCATATTCACGTAATGGAGGCGGAATAATGCCTTTACCAACCTTCAAGGCAGCATGTTCAAGATCGACCAAGGGTCGGTTCTGTATACGGATAAAGAGCCAGGCCCCACCGATAGCCAGTAGCATGATGGCCAACGTATAGCGGAAAAGAGGCGAGAAATCCCCCTGGTGGATCTCAGTCAAAGGAACACGAACCCAGATATTGGGTGACAACCACGTTTTCAGCCAAACGACGGGCGAACTTTTGTTAACCTCAACCCTGACTTCCGTCGGCCCACCTAGCTGCTGAGCCATTTGTTGACTCAGAAATTCATAATGCTGCGCCCAACGCAGGCCGGCGTCTTCCGCTGCCTCGTTAGAATAAAGCGAAATACCGAGTTCACGATAAATCTCACGACGAAATGCCGGGGGCACAACCAGCTGTGTCCCATCCTCAAGCTGAAGCTTGTCAGTCATGAGCATTCGTACTTCGTAAGCCAGCACTTTATTGAACTGTTGAAGACTCGGCAAAATAGCAAAGTTCAACACGACAAGATAAGTGGTCACCAGGCTGACAAACAGCAGAGTAACAATCAGCAACAAAGTACGAGCAAATGAGCTTCGTGGTGAGAAGCGAACTTTGATCATGCTTTAGAGCCGTCCGGCACAAAGACGTAACCCAGGCCCCAGACAGTCTGAATGTAACGTGGATGAGCAGGATCTTCTTCGACCATGCGACGCAGGCGAGAAATTTGCACATCAATAGAACGTTCCATTGCAGAATACTCACGTCCACGCGCCAGATTCATCAGTTTATCTCTGGAAAGAGGTTCACGCGGATGAGTCACGAGTGCCTTTAAGACGGCAAATTCACCGCTGGTCAGTGGCATAGGCTCATCTTCACGAAACATTTCACGCGTTCCGAGATTCAGCTTAAATTTACCAAAAGAGATAACAGCTTCTTCTTGTGAAGGCGCCCCCGGTAATTCATTCGCTTGACGACGCAGTACTGCACGGATACGGGCTAACAGTTCACGCGGGTTGAAAGGTTTAGGAATATAGTCATCCGCACCAATTTCCAGACCGACGATACGGTCAACTTCTTCCCCTTTCGCCGTCACCATAATGATAGGCATTGGATTGCTCTGGCTGCGTAAGCGGCGGCAGATAGACAGACCATCTTCGCCAGGCAACATCAGGTCCAATACCATCAGATGGAATGACTCGCGAGTCAACAAACGATCCATCTGCTCTGCATTCGCCACGCTGCGAACCTGGAAGCCTTGCTCCGTGAGATAACGTTCCAGCAGAGCACGCAGTCGCATATCATCATCCACAACCAGAATTTTATAATTCTCTTGCATCTTAGTACTCCCAAAGGCTAGAACTGTTGAGTGCGTATTCTTAAAAAACTATGTTCATACGACCAGTCAAATCTGGTATATATTCTAGACGAAATTGTTACAAAGCATATTTAACAATCGTTTATCCGTGTAACAGTACGCAATTTTAACACTTAATTGTCCCTCCCTCTCATTGCATTCCCTTACTGCTATCGGTTTAAATCACCATACTGGTTTCTTCATTGCAAGGCGACAAAGATGAAAACGCCCCTTATCACCCGCGAAGGTTACGATAAGCTCAAACAAGAGCTGGACTATCTGTGGCGCATTGATCGTCCCGAAGTCACCAAAAAAGTGACATGGGCAGCGAGCCTTGGCGATCGTAGCGAAAATGCTGATTATCAATACAATAAAAAGCGCCTGCGAGAAATAGACCGCCGTGTACGTTATCTCACGAAATGTCTTGAACAGCTTAAAATTGTTGATTACTCCCCTCAGCAAGAAGGCAAAGTTTTTTTTGGCGCCTGGGTCGAAATAGAAAACGACGAGGGAAATACACTGAGTTTTCGTATTGTCGGCTACGATGAGATATTTGGCCGCAGAGACTACATTTCAATAGACTCCCCCATGGCCCGTGCATTATTAAAAAAAGAGTGTGGCGATGTGGCGACCGTTCAGACCCCTGCCGGTGAAGCAACCTGGTATGTGAATGACATCAGATACTCTAAACCCTAATCTCTATCTTGATACAACAGGGATAGTTGCTGGAAATTTTCGCTATCAGTCCGTATAACTGTCCCTAAATTTTCCGCCCAGGAGTAGATTAAATACCATGATAAATGATTCGCTTTATCGCATTATTGCGGACGAACTACGGGCCAGAAATGAACAAGTAGAAGCTGCCGTTCGTTTGCTGGATGAAGGAAACACCGTCCCTTTTATCGCTCGCTACCGTAAAGAAGTTACCGGTGGACTGGATGACACGCAATTGCGTCAACTGGAAACTCGTCTGGGATATTTAAGGGAACTGGAAGACCGCCGCAAAGTGATTCTTAAGTCGATTGATGAGCAAGGAAAACTCAGCGAATCTCTGGAAAACGCGATTAACAGTACCTTGAGCAAAACGGAACTCGAAGACCTTTACCTGCCCTTCAAACCTAAGCGCCGTACTCGCGGACAAATCGCCATTGAGGCCGGGCTGGAGCCCTTAGCAGACTTACTCTGGAATGATGCCTCACGTTCTCCGGAACAAGAAGCGACGCAGTATGTTGATGCTGATAAAGGTATTGCTGATACTAAAGCTGCCCTGGATGGTGCGCGCTATATTCTGATGGAGCGTTTTGCTGAAGATGCTACCTTGCTGGCAAAAATACGTGACTATCTGTGGAAACAAGCCCACTTGGTTTCTGTTGTGGTCGCAGGTAAAGAAGAGGAAGGGGCTAAATTCCGCGACTACTTTAATCATCATGAACCTGTCTCAACCGTCCCTTCCCACCGTGCACTCGCTATGTTTCGCGGCCGTAATGAAAATATTCTTCAGCTGTCACTCAATGCCGATCCACAGTTTGATGAACCGCCACGTGAAAGCTATTGCGAACAGCTGATTATCGAGCACCTCAAATTACGCTTAAACAACGCCCCGGCTGATACCTGGCGTCGTGCTGTAGTGAGCTGGACCTGGCGCATTAAAATTCTGATGCACCTTGAAACCGAGTTAATGGGTACGGTACGTGAACGTGCTGAAGAAGAGGCCATTAACGTTTTCGCGCGTAACCTCAGTGATTTACTGATGGCGGCGCCCGCTGGTTTACGCGCAACCATGGGCCTTGATCCGGGTCTGCGTACCGGGGTTAAAGTAGCCGTGGTCGATGCCACAGGTAAACTGGTTGCCACCGATACCATCTATCCCCACACAGGCCAGACGGCTAAAGCGGCAGCTGTCGTTGCTGCATTGTGCGAAAAGCATCATGTAGAACTGGTGGCGATTGGTAACGGGACCGCATCAAGAGAAACCGAGCGTTTTTTCATAGACGTACAGCAGCAATTCCCCGCGATTAGCGGCGCTCAGAAAGTTATTGTTAGTGAAGCAGGCGCATCGGTCTATTCGGCATCGGAGCTGGCTGCCCAGGAATTTCCAGACCTCGATGTGTCGATACGCGGTGCCGTGTCGATTGCCCGACGTCTGCAAGATCCCCTTGCCGAACTGGTGAAAATCGATCCGAAATCCATTGGTGTTGGTCAGTATCAGCACGACGTCAGTCAGAGCCTGCTGGCGAAAAAACTCGATGCTGTGGTAGAAGACTGCGTAAACGCCGTCGGCGTTGATCTTAATACGGCTTCAGTTCCTCTGCTGACGCGTGTTGCTGGTCTGACGCGTATGATGGCACAGAATATTGTCACCTGGCGTGATGAAAATGGTCAGTTCCATAACCGTCAGCAGCTCCTGAAAGTGAGTCGTCTGGGGCCTAAAGCCTTTGAACAATGCGCTGGCTTCCTGCGAATAAACCACGGAGACAACGCTCTGGACGCTTCCACCGTTCACCCGGAAGCTTATCCGATTGTAGAGCGCATTTTGGCAGCAACTGAGCAGACTCTTCAGGACTTAATGGGTAACAGTAGTGCGCTACGAGATTTAAAAGCCAGCCAGTTTACCGACGACCGTTTTGGTTTACCGACAGTCACTGACATTATCAAAGAGCTGGAAAAACCGGGTCGCGACCCGCGTCCGGAGTTTAAAACCGCCCAGTTCGCAGAAGGAATAGAAACGCTTAACGATCTGTTACCGGGAATGGTTCTCGAAGGCGCAGTCACCAATGTCACTAATTTTGGCGCCTTTGTGGATATCGGCGTACATCAGGACGGACTGGTACACATCTCTTCACTGGCAGATAAGTTTGTCGATGACCCGCATAAAGTGGTTAAAGCCGGAGATATCGTTAAAGTCAAAGTCATGGAAGTCGATTTACAGCGGAAACGTATTGCTCTGACGATGCGTCTTGATGAGCAACCCGGTGAGAGTAATAGCCGCCGTTCTTCAGGCCCGAGCGGACGTGAACAGAAGAAACCGACAGCGACACCGCGTGGACGTAACAATACCGCCTCTTCTGGCGCTAACAGTGCCATGGGCGATGCCCTGAGCGCTGCTTTCGGTAAAAAACGCTAATCCCCGCGCTCCGTTAGTCCGCCAGGCTAACGGAGCTATTCGTAATAATCTGTTCGCTATTGAATTTTCATTATTATTTTACCCGCCAGAATGTTTTCTAATAAAAAAAATCTTTTTAATACTCCGCGTAGTACTTATTTTATTTTTGTCACTTCAAAAGTGAAAATAATTAACAGTCAGAAAACAACTTTTTTCATAACTTCAACAATTATAAATAAAACGAACATAATCACATTAAAATCTCGTAATTTGATATCCATCAAACACAAATAAGACTATGAAAAACATATTAAATTAAAAACAGAAAGCTATAAAAACAAAAAAACAAAAAATATTTAATCTGATTTTAAAAAAATATTGCCGATACGAACTATAATAATTATCATTATTAAGACTAGTTACCCTTTTCTTCCTGACAGATGAATATGCTTTCACGACGAGACAGCACTCGTCCCTGAATAAGTTGCTTCACTAAAGAGCATGACTCTAAGTAGGTCCTATGAAACTATTACCCAATAGTATGTGGAAAATTACTGGTTTCTCTCGTGAAATTAGCCCCGCCTACCGACAAAAATTACTGTCTCTTGGCATGTTGCCAGGTTCCTCTTTTCAGGTGGTACGTGTCGCACCTTTAGGCGACCCGATTCATATCGAAACTCGCCGTGTCAGTCTGGTGTTACGCCAAAAAGATCTCGCTTTATTAAATCTTGAAGCATTCAGCTAAGACTCTCCTTTTTTCTGGTTTGTACCGCAGGTCATATGAATACATTAACCGTTGGTTTAATTGGTAATCCAAACTCGGGTAAAACGACGCTATTTAACCAGCTCACAGGTTCACGCCAGCGAGTCGGTAACTGGGCCGGAGTCACTGTTGAGCGTAAAGAAGGGCACTTTTCAACGACAGCACATCAAGTCACGCTGGTCGATCTGCCCGGAACCTACTCACTAACCACCATTTCCGCGCAAACCTCATTGGATGAGCAAATTGCCTGTCACTATATTCTTGGTGGTGACGCTGACGTGTTTATCAACGTGGTTGATGCGTCAAATCTTGAACGCAACCTCTACCTGACATTGCAGCTGCTCGAGCTCGGTATACCCTGTATCGTTGCTCTGAATATGCTTGATATCGCTGAAAAACAAGCCATTGCTATCGATATTGAGGCGTTATCTGCCCGCCTGGGCTGCCCGGTGATCCCAATGGTATCAACCAAAAGCAGTGGTATTGATGCTTTGAAACGGGCTATCGATAAAAAGCAGCCAAATCAACATACCTACCCCGTGCATTATCCTGAGATATTATTAGCCGAAGCGAACCAGCTTGCTGACAGCATGTCCACTGAGATCCCGGAACATCGTCGTCGCTGGCTGGCTTTACAAATGCTGGAAGGGGATATCTATAGCCACTCTTATGCGGGTAATAGTGAACAGCAGCTCGCTGAGTCACACCAGCGCCTGACCGAGACGCTTGATGATCCGGCGCTGATCATTGCTGATGCCCGCTATCAGGCCATTGCTACTCTCTGTGAAACTGTCAGTAATACTCTTACCGCCAAACCAAATCGCCTGACGGTGATGCTGGATAGAGTGGTGCTTAATCGTTATCTGGGTCTGCCAATATTTTTATTGGTGATGTATTTGATGTTCATCCTCGCCATTAATATCGGCGGCGCTTTACAGCCCATTTTTGATGCAGGCTCAGCTGCCATTTTTATTAATGGTATTCAATGGCTTGGCTATACTCTTGACTTTCCGGAATGGCTTACAGTGTTTCTGGCCCAGGGTCTGGGTGGCGGGATCAATACCGTACTGCCGCTAGTGCCACAAATCGGCATGATGTACCTGTTTCTCTCATTCCTTGAGGATTCAGGCTATATGGCGCGTGCTGCCTTTGTCATGGATCGTCTGATGCAAGCTCTGGGATTGCCGGGCAAATCCTTTGTACCACTGATTGTTGGTTTTGGCTGTAACGTTCCTTCCGTCATGGGCGCCCGTACTCTCGATGCTCCACGCGAACGTATCATGACCATTATGATGGCACCCTTTATGTCCTGCGGTGCCCGTCTGGCCATCTTTGCCGTGTTCTCCGCTGCTTTCTTTGGTCAGAAAGGAGCACTGGTGGTCTTTTCGCTCTATATTCTGGGCATTGTCATGGCCATACTGACCGGCCTGCTACTCAAATATACGATTATGCGTGGTGAAGCCTCACCTTTTGTGATGGAGTTACCGGTCTACCATGTTCCGCATTTAAAAAGTCTGTTCCTGCAAACCTGGCAACGACTGAAAGGTTTTATCTTACGTGCAGGTAAAATCATTATCGTGGTCAGTATTTTTATTGGCGGACTCAATAGCTTTTCGTTTAATGGTCAAGCGGTTGATAATATCAATCAGTCCGCACTAGCCTCAGTCAGTAAAGTTTTAACCCCACTGCTCAATCCCATTGGCGTCCAGGACGATAACTGGCAGGCAACTGTCGGTCTGTTTACGGGTGCCATGGCGAAAGAAGTCGTCGTCGGAACACTGAATACACTCTATACCGCTGAAAATATTCAGAATGATGATTTTAATCCTGCAACCTTTAATTTGCTGGATGAACTTGAAGGTGCCGTCACAGAAACATGGGATAGCTTGAAAGATACCTTCAGCCTTAGCGTCTTCGCAAACCCTATCGAAGCCAGTAAAGGTGATGGGGAAATGGCAGGCGGCGCAATGGGGACCATGAGCGCCAAGTTTGGCAGTGATGCCGCAGCCTACAGCTACCTTATCTTTGTCTTGCTCTATATCCCCTGTATCTCAGTGATGGGAGCCATTGCACGTGAATCAAGCCGTGGCTGGATGATGTTCTCTGCTCTCTGGGGACTGAATCTCGCCTACTCTTTGTCTGCACTTTATTATCAAACTGTCACGTTCAGCGAACATCCTCGTTACAGTCTGACCTGCATTATTGCCGTCGTGCTGTTTAATCTTATACTGGTATATGCTCTGCGTCGCGCCCGTAGCCGCGTGAGTATTTCACTACAACCGACAACAGGTAAACTGCCTGAGTCATGCTGCGCAACACGTTCTGGCGATTGTCACTGAGGAAAAACGCGAATGGCAACTTTAGTCGATATTCGTAATACTCTGGCACTGCAAGGGCGTCTTGAAGCCAGCCAGCTCAGCCGCCAGCTCACCACGCCATTACCGCTGGTAAGGGCAATGCTGATGCGCCTTGAAGATATGGGTAAAGCAGTGCGTATCATCGAAGATGCAAATAGCTGTCTGAGTGGTAGCTGCAAGGGGTGTCCGGAAGGGCAAAGTTGCAGTAGAGAGTTATGGGCTTTACGCCAGTAGCAATGAAAAGATGCTGTTGATTACTTAAAACAAAAAGCCTTTCTGGAGGCTTTTTGTTTTCTGGCTTCCCCTGCGGCATACATACCTTTATTCACTTCAGCTCATCAACACCGAGCGCCCCAAAACTAATTCAATTTAATTGAATATTAAAAGCAAATAGTTCCGATTTCAATCAACCAGCATCCTGTCTATTATTTATCACATCAGGCCAACATCGCCATTTAATGAATAATGAGATATAAGGAATACGACCATGAAATCAATCAAAACTTTAGTTGCAGTTGCCGCTCTTTCAGTAATGTCTTTTGGTGCTTTCGCACAAAGTATCAGCGCCACGGCATCCACACTGGACGCTGCAGAAGCAAAAATCTCTGCGATGGCAGAACAGCAAGGCTCTCATTACACCATCACCAGCGCCCGTGTCGGTGACCTGGTACACATGACAGCTAACCTGGATAAATAAGAATGGTCGCAGAAGGAACTGCCGGAAAGGCCGCCAGAGATGGCGGTCATATTTCGACACTTTGCTGCTGAACAGAAAAGCCTCTTCGGAGGTTTTTTTATTTTCTACTCTTCAGGATATTTATTCCTTTTCCCCGGATATTAACCACTCATTGGTTTTGAGAAAAACGGTCATTCACGGATAAACAGCCCGTACGTTTTTTAAAACATCCAAATAATGCTCCGCCCCCCAATAAATACACTAAGAAAATATCACGACCTCCTGTTGATTTACTTATGCTGGCAGGAAAAGATATTTTTTAGCAACTCTGTTGAAACTGGCTAAAATAGGAATATTCAGCGTATTTTGTGAAAGCAACACCTTAGTATCACGGAGACAGAGATGACGAAGATAATATTCGGGGCGATGATCGCTGCCATGCTGCTAAATTCCTCGCTGGTGCAAGCGGAACCGGCCAATAAAGTCATCGGTGGCTGGACCTGTGAAGACTTTATCGCTCTCAAGGAGTCTTCCCGCCCTGTCGCGGTCAGTTATGCCAGCGCCCTCTATCATAAAGCTCAGCCCTCTCAGACAGGGTTAAATGTTAAAGATATCGAAACCCTGACACCCGAAATCTACCAGGCCTGTTCAAAGATACCTCAGCATAGTTTTACTGAGGTTGTTTCACAGGAATGGGATAAATTTAAAAAGCATCTTTAAACGGGATATATACGATGAAAATACGTTCAGGCAGTAAAATTGCAGCCCTGCTGGGAGGATTAACTTTCCTGGCCCTGTCCAACTCTACGGTAGCCTTTGCGGCAGATAAAGTGACTCCAGAAGATATGACTTGCCTGGAGTTTATCAATCTGGATCCTCAGGCAATGCTGCCGGTCGCCTGGTGGATGCAACATCAAGAGACAATTTATAAAGGTGGCGATACCGTTTCTCTGACAGAAACAGATACCACCAGCATTCCGCAGTTACTTGAACTCTGTAAGAAAAACCCGCAAGAAAAACTCTACAGTTTCAAAGATAAACTGGCTAAATAGATTCTGTCTTGCAGGAGGATGAGGTCGCCACTGCATGAGTGCGACCTCTTCACAGTTAGCTTGCCTCTGCTATATGAAGGCTCTCACCCAAACTGACCAGTAACTGGCAAAAACTTTCTTTATGCGAGATAAAAGGCGCATGGGCCGCTTTCGGTAAGATATACGAGAGGCTCGCTGGCCACTGCTCATCCAGTAACTCGACAATTTTACGTGGCACCAGACCATCCAGCTGTCCATAAATTCGCCAGTGCGGTACGTCAAGGGTCGCCAATAGTTCGCGTAAATCAGCCGTCTTCAGGATCTGCAACCCACCATTCAATACCTCAATACTCGGCATTGGTTGCTCAAGTACGATTGACTTCAGTAAGCGCGCATCATTCCGGGCATGTTCTGTTCCCAAGGTTTGCAGCGCCAGGAAGCGTTCTACTGTTTTCTGAAAGTCGACACTGAGCATATGCTGAAACCCGGAAAGGACATCGGGCTTAATACCAGGCCAGGCTTCTTTTGCACTAAAGCAAGGTGAAGAGGCCACACTAACCAAAGCCAGGACTCGCTCAGGATGCGTCAAGGCTATTTGCCCTGCGACTAATCCCCCCAAACTCCAGCCCAGCCAGATAGCGTGTTCTGGGATTTCTGGTGCCGCAAGGACCTTCTCTGCCATCTGTTCCAGGCTAAGTTCACCAAACCCGTGACTGCGACCATAACCTGGCAGGTCAATTCTATGAAGACGAAACTGTGCGCGGAGTTCCGGGATAATGTTATGCCAAACCTCAGCATTCAGCCCCCATCCGTGTAACAGCACAAGATCAATCTTTCCCTCGCCTTCAGTCTGCCACCACAGCGTACTCATCATTTATTGTCTCAGTTTGATTATCATGGAGGATATTATGCTAACAATCCCAGGCCGTTGCTGGCTATGCCATTTACCGCTTGCCTGCCCTTCATGGGGACTGTGTTCGAGTTGTACAGCCACATTCCCCCCTCCCTTGTCTGTCTGCCCTCAGTGCGGATTACCGGCATTAAGCGAGCGTCTGTCTTGTGGCCGCTGTCTGCTACAAACTCCCCCTTGGGATCAAATAGTTTATGTGGCCGATTACCGACCTCCGTTACGCCGTTTAATTTATGATCTGAAGTTTAACGCAACTCCTGCTCTGGCACCGGCCTTGGCTCGCCTGCTACTACTGAGTATTTTACACGCCCGCCGTACACGTCAGCTTAGGCTTCCGGATATCATACTGAGCGTTCCGCTACACCATCGTCACGTCCTCAGGCGGGGTTATAACCAAAGCGCACTTATTGCTACTTCTCTCTCCCGCTGGCTGGGCTGTCGCTACGAACCCCAGGCCATATACCGTATACAGGCTCGACTTAAGCAGCATCAGCTGAGCGCAAAGCAACGTAAATCCAATCTGAAAGGCGCTTTCAGAGTTGAAATTCCGCTATCAGGTTTCCATATCGCTATAGTGGATGATGTCGTGACGACAGGTAGTACTGTTGCAGAGATAACCCGCTTACTAAAAAAGCAGGGCGCAGCGACCATCCAGGTATGGTGCCTGTGTCGAACCTTGTAGAGACTCGATGATGGGCGTATTATGACCGACTGTAATAGTCAACTATTGAGCAATCGCTATGATCCATATTTCCGATGCTGCACAATCCCACTTTGCCAAATTACTGGCAAATCAGGAAGAAGGTACGCAGATTCGCGTATTTGTCATTAATCCTGGCACTCCGAACGCGGAGTGTGGTGTGTCTTATTGCCCGCCGGATGCGGTTGAAGCGAGCGATACTGCATTACCGTTTGAGCAATTAACCGCTTATGTGGATGAGCTGAGCGCACCTTATCTCGAAGATGCTGAAATTGATTTCGTAACCGACCAGCTGGGCTCACAACTGACGCTGAAAGCCCCCAATGCCAAAATGCGTAAAGTCGCTGACGATGCCTCACTGATGGAGCGCGTCGAATATACCCTTCAGGCAACCATTAACCCACAACTGGCAGGTCACGGTGGTAAAGTGACGTTAATGGAAATTACTGACGAAGGTCTCGCAATTTTACAATTTGGTGGCGGCTGTAATGGCTGTTCAATGGTCGATGTGACTCTGAAAGAAGGGATCGAAAAGCAACTGCTGAATGAATTCCCTGAACTGAAAGGCGTACGCGACTTAACAGAACACCAGCGCGGCGAGCACTCCTACTACTAGTTAAGAAAATGATTAAAGGAGCGAACGAATGTTCGCTCCTGGTCATTTTTTGACCGATACTATTTAGCCGCCTGACCCCATACCGATTTCTGAGTCAGGTACTGGCTTATCCACTGCTCGATACGGATTTGCTGTTGCTTATGTAATCGCATCCCAAGCTTAGTCCGGCGCCAGATAGCATCTTCCGCGCAGCGGACCCACTCATGGTCAACTAAATAACGCAGTTCTGCTTCATATAAACCACGACCGAAATATTCACCGAGTCTGCCCGCATGGTTAGCATCCCCAAGGATCTGTTCGCTTTTTGTTCCGTAAGTATGTGCCAGACGATAAGCCAGAGATTCACTAATCCAGTCATAACGACGACGCAGGACGGTGACATACTCATCACAGGAACAGCCCAAATCCCCGCCAGGTAAACGACTGGTTTTCGTCCAGGCTTCACCGCTTTCAGGATAATATTGATGCAGTTTATCCAGTGCATGCTCTGCAAGTTTACGATAAGTCGTCAGTTTGCCGCCAAATACCGACAGTAAAGGCGCTTTACCGTTATCATCCTGAATATCCAGGGTGTAATCGCGTGTCACATTCTGTAGTGAATCTGACTCATCGTCACACAAAGGACGCACCCCTGAGTAACTCCAGACGATATTTTTTTCACTGAGTTGCTTCTTAAAATTGGCATTGTAAACCTGGAGCAAATAGTCAATTTCAGATTGATCAATAGTGACAGTCTGCGGATCGCCGTGGTATTCCACATCGGTCGTACCAATAATAGAAAAATCATTCAGCCACGGAATAACAAACACAATTCGTTTGTCTTCGTTTTGCAGAATATAGGCCTGCTCTTCTTGGTGGACGCGTGGAACAACAATGTGGCTACCTTTGGTGAGGCGAATGTTATAAGGCGATGTTAGCCCCAGCCCTTCATCGAAAAAGCTTTTTACCCAAGGGCCTGCAGCATTGACGAGCCCTTTTGCATGCCAGCGAAACTGTTCGCCGCTATCACTGTCTTCGGCTTCAACAACCCAGAGACCTTCTTCACGCCATGCTTTGGTTACACGGGTACGGGTTTTAACTTCTCCGCCTTTTTGTACCACCATTTGTGCATTCGCTAACACCAGACGGGCATCGTCAACCCAGCAGTCAGAATATTCGAAACCGCGTGTTACTTCAGGTTTTAACACTGAATCTTGACCAAATCGCACGCCTTTCGAGGCAGCAAGGCTCGTACGTTTACCTAAATTATCGTAGAGATAAAGGCCGATCCGGATCATCCATGCAGGACGAAGGTGTGGACGATGGGGCAGACGGAATCGCATCGGGAAAGCAAGATGAGGGACCATATTAAGTAACACTTCACGTTCAGCAAGTGCTTCTTTTACCAAACGAAATTCATAATGTTCAAGGTAGCGTAAACCACCATGAATCAGCTTTGAACTCGCAGATGAAGTGGCACATGCTAAATCATTTTTTTCCAGCATTAGCACAGATAGCCCACGGCCAGCAGCATCTACTGCGATCCCTGCGCCGTTAATACCTCCGCCAATAACAATAAGATCTTTTATTTCCATGCCGCCCCCGAACTTTCGATAAGAACCAAAAACACTCAATAACGCTCATAATAGCAATACTGAACGAACTTAGATAATGAAAAAACATTCTCTGTGATATCGATGGCACAATGACGATAATATCAGCATGTAAAAGCGTTATGCCTTAATATAGCCGTCACAGGTCTGACTACGGTTTCGGAGCTCACTTGCATCAGTCAGGGCTATGCCTGTTAATTATTTTTTATTTATGGGATTACTTATGGATCAATTTGAATGTATTAGTCTGGAAAACGCGCATCAGAAGTTGCAGCACAAACAGGCTGTGTTAGTTGATATTCGTGACCCGCAAAGCTTTGCACTCGGACATACTCCCGGGGCATACCATCTTACCAATGACACCTTGGTTGAATTTATGCAACAGCATGACTTCGATGTCCCGGTGATGGTGATGTGTTATCACGGCAACAGTAGCAAGGGTGCAGCGCAGTATTTACTGCAGCAAGGCTACGAACAAGTGTATAGCATTGATGGTGGGTTTGATGGCTGGCATCGTCAATTTCCGGCAGAAGTCGAGAGTCACGCATAAAGCTCTCGGCCATAACGACTTATCGTTATGCTGCTTGGTCCTATTATTTGTGCCCTGAATTATTCGTATTACAAACAAAGAAGAGAAATGCTCCGCAAGTCTGGCGGGAGACGTGATATAACTCTTTGAATATATACAATAATGGGTATTAAGATGAATCAGGTTATACACTTATGATAATGATCACCTCATTCGCCAATCCACGTATTGCGCAGGCTTTTGTCGACTATATTGCAACTCAGGGTATTACTCTTACTATTCAGCAGCATACACAAACTGATATCTGGCTGGCGGATGAGAGTAAAGAACTGCAAGTTCGTACACAGTTGAAACAGTTTCTGGATAACCCCGCCGACCCACGCTATCAGGCCGCTAGCTGGAGCACCGGGCAAAGTAACGTTGGCTTTAGCTATAAACGTTACCCTTTTTTCGCCACATTGATTTCACGTGCGGGTCCGTTCACCCTGATTGTGATGGCAGCTTGTGCAATACTGTTTGTCGTTATCAGTCTTACCGGTTACCAGTCACTGTTATATGCTCTGGGTTGGCCTATTACCCCTGAACAGCACTACCAGGTCTGGCGTTATTTCAGCCATTCGTTACTTCAGTTTTCTGCACTGCAACTGGTATTTAATTTGTTATGGTGGTGGTACTTAGGCGGTGCTCTGGAGAAATGTCTGGGTACAGGTAAATTAATTACCCTGACACTTATCGCTTCTCTGCTCAGTGGCTTTATGCAAACCGCCTTTTACGGCCCCCTGTTCGGTGGTCTGTCAGGCACAGTCTTTGCGCTGATGGGCTATGTCTGGTTACGCGGGCAAAGAGATCCTGAAGGGGGTCTGCAAATGCAACGCGGGTTACTGATATTCGCGATTATTTGGCTAGTGATAGAATATTTTACTCAGTCCGTTGTGCTACCCGCACATCTGACAGGTTTCTTGGTCGGACTGGCAATGGCGCTGGGTGACACCCTGAATTTGCGAAAACGAACATAACAACGACGGAGTTGATTGTGAAGCAAACACAACGCCATGACGCGATTATTGAACGGGTGAAACAGCAGGGCTATGTCAGTACTGAAGAACTGGTAGAGCAGTTTGCCGTTAGTCCACAAACTATTCGCCGTGACCTGAACGATTTAGCCAACCAGAATATGATTCTGCGTCATCATGGTGGCGCAGCCCTGGCACTCCCGTCCAGTTCAGTTAACACACCGTGGCATGACAGAAAAGAGACACAAACCGCTGAGAAAGCTCGCATTGCTCAGTGTGTCGCCAGCAATATTCCTGATGGTGCCACCTTATTTATTGATATCGGCACTACGCCAGAAGCCGTTGCTCATGCTTTGCTGGAGCATAATAATCTGCGTATCGTGACCAACAATATGAATGTAGCGACAACACTGATGGTCAAGGAAGATTTTCGAATCATTCTTGCGGGTGGTGAATTACGGAGCCGGGACGGTGGGATTATTGGCGAAGCGACACTCGACTTTATTTCCCAGTTTCGTCTCGATTTCGGTATTCTCGGGATCAGCGGTATCGACAGCGACGGCTCACTGCTTGAGTTCGATTACCATGAAGTCCGCACTAAACGCGCCATTATTGAAAACTCACGCAATGTCCTTCTGGTAGTGGATCACTCGAAGTTTGGTCGTAATGCGATGGTTAATCTTGGAAGTATCAATCTGGTCGATGCCATTTACACCGATGCATTGCCTCCGGCGGATATTATGCAGGTAATCAAAGATAATAATATTCAGCTGGAATTATGCTGATGACTTCCCCTCCCGTTAGCGGGAGGGGAAGCAAGGTACTACAATTTTACCGGTTTGATATGCCAGATATCGTCGGCATATTCCTGGATAGTTCTGTCCGATGAGAAATACCCCATATTGGCGATATTATTCAGGGTACGCGTCGTCCAAACCTCAGGCTGTTTATAAAGCTTATCAACCTCTTCCTGGCATTCAACATAGCTTCGGTAATCAGCCAAAACCTGATAGTGATCGCCAAAGTTTATCAAAGAGTCCACCAGATCACGGTAACGCCCAGGTTCGTCAGGGCTAAAGGTACCCGTCGCAATTTGTGTCAGTACCTGATGCAGTTCTTCATCCTGGTCGTAGTATTCACGCGGGTTATACCCTTTACGGCGTAGTTCATCGACTTCATCGGAAGTGTGGCCAAAGATAAAGATGTTCTCTTCCCCAACATGCTCACGGATCTCGATATTTGCTCCATCTAAAGTCCCGATGGTAAGAGCACCGTTTAAAGCAAACTTCATATTACTGGTGCCTGATGCTTCAGTTCCCGCCAGCGAGATCTGTTCAGACAAGTCGGCCGCCGGAATGATCAACTGAGCCAGACTGACGCTATAGTTGGGAATAAAGATCACTTTCAGCTTATCTTTTACCTGCGGATCGTTATTCACAATGGCTGCTACATCATTGATTAAATGAATAATATGTTTTGCCATATAGTAAGCAGAGGCGGCTTTACCGGCAAAAATATTAACGCGTGGTACCCAGGCCGCTGTCGGATCGGCCTTTATGCGGTTATAGCGTGTGATGACATGCAGCACATTCATCAACTGACGTTTATATTCATGGATACGTTTGATTTGTACATCAAACATTGCTTTTGGATTAACAATGACATCCAGATGCTCGGCAATATAGAGCGCCAGACGCTTTTTATTCTCCAGCTTGGCCTTACTGACATCCTGATGGAACTGTGGAAAATCAATAAACTCTTGCAGTCCACTGAGTAAATTAAGGTCAGTACGCCAGTTAGGGCCAATATTTTTATCCAGCACAGTGGAAAGCGCCGGGTTAGCTAACGCCAGCCAGCGACGTGGCGTAATGCCATTCGTCTTGTTACAGAAACGGTTCGGGAAGATGCGGGAGAAATCAGCAAATAATGACTGCACCATAAGATTTGAATGCAGTGCAGAGACGCCATTCACTTTATGGCTTGCCACTACCGCTAACCACGCCATACGAACCCGACGTTCACCACCTTCCTCGATAATCGAGGTACGCCGTAATAACTCATTATCCCCTGGGAACTGTTTTTGTACACCCTTGAGGAAATAGTCGTTAATTTCGAAGATTATCTGTAAATGACGCGGCAAAATTCTGCCCAGCATATCAACAGGCCAGGTTTCAAGCGCTTCCCCCAGTAATGTATGGTTAGTATAGGAGAAGACCTGGCAGACAGTATCGAACGCGTCCTGCCACTGAAACTTATGTTCATCGATAAGCAGTCGCATCAGTTCAGGAATCGACAACACTGGGTGCGTGTCGTTGAGGTGGATAGCGATTTTATCCGTCAGATTATCAAAGGTTTTATGCGTCGTATAATGACGAGATAAAATATCCTGAACCGTCGCAGAGACAAGAAAATACTCCTGCCGTAAGCGTAGCTCACGCCCGCAATAGGTTGAGTCATCAGGATAGAGCACCCGCGAAACGTTTTCTGAATGGTTTTTATCTTCTACCGCTGCAAAATAATCCCCCTGGTTAAATTTACCCAGATTGATCTCAGTACTTGCCTGAGCACTCCAGAGACGGAGTGTATTCGTTGCATCGGTGTCGTAACCTGGAATAATTTGATCATAGGCAACAGCCAGGATCTCTTCGGTTTCCAGCCACTTCACATTGGCCCCTTCCATTTGTAAACGGCCACCAAAACGCACGGTATAACGGGTACTGTAACGCTTAAATTCCCAGGGGGCACCATACTCCAGCCAGTAGTCCGGTGACTCTTTCTGACGACCATCAATAATGCTTTGCTTAAACATACCGTAGTCATAGCGGATACCATAACCCCGGGCAGGTAAGCCGAGGGTTGTCAGTGAATCAAGGAAGCACGCGGCCAGCCGTCCCAGCCCCCCATTTCCCAATCCGGGATCGTTTTCTTCATCGATAAGTTCTTCCAGTGATAATCCCATCTCTTCAAGGGCATTGTTCACTTCATCATAAATACCTAAAGATAACATGGCATTAGAGAGTGAACGACCAATCAAGAACTCCATCGACAAATAGTAAACCTGTCGCACTTCTTGCGATACTCCGGCTCGGGTCGATTTCAACAAACGTTCAACCAGCCGATCGCGTACTGCATATAGCGTAGCATTCAACCATTCATGTTTATTGGCAACAGTAGGGTCTTTTCCCAGCATAAACATCAATTTATAGGCAATTGAATGTTTCAACGCCTCACTGTTTGAGGCGGGTGAAGAAAAAGTTAAGCGTGGATTCATTATGACGATTCCTGTTAGGTGTACACCTACATTAGACGTTGATAAAGGTCGCGATAAGACCGCGCTGCAACTTGCCAGCTAAAATCCATGCTCATGGCCTGACGCTGGACAAAACGCCACAGTGCCGGGCGAGACCACAGAACGAAGGCACGTCGAATTGCACACATTAAAGAGTTCACATCACTGTCCGGAAAGACAAATCCGGTCGCAGTCCCTTCTGACAAATTTTCCAGCGAAGAGTCAAAAACGGTATCAGCCAACCCGCCAGTATGACGAACCAGCGGTAAGGTGCCGTATTTCAGGCCATAGAGTTGAGTCAGTCCACAAGGTTCAAAACGGCTGGGTACCAGAATAACATCAGCACCCGCGATAAGACGGTGGGAAAAAGCTTCATGGTAGCCAATCTGCACCCCAACCTGTTGCGGGTATTGCGCTGCTGCAGCCAGGAATCCTTCCTGTAATACCGCATCCCCCGCTCCCAGTAATGCCAGTTGCCCGCCTTTTGCGAGTATCTCTGGCAACGCTTCCAGCAGTAAATCCAGCCCTTTTTGCGGGGTTAAACGACTGACAACGGTAAATAACAGGGCTTTGGGATTAATCGTCAGCCCCATAGAGATCTGAAGCTGTCGTTTATTTTCGGCTTTCCCTGTCAATTTTTCGCGCTCATAGATGGCAGGCAGCAATTCATCAGAAGCAGGGTTCCATATTTTATCATCGACCCCATTAAGAATGCCGGATAACCGACCTTCAGAGTGACGCTGACGGAGTAATCCTTCCATACCATAGGCATAATTAGGGTCAGTAATTTCACGGGCATAGGTTGGACTGACTGCGGTAATATGCGAAGCGTAATAGAGCCCGGCTTTTAAGAAGGATATCTGGCCATAGAATTCCAACCCATTAATATCAAAAAAGGATGCAGGTAGTTCAATATCACGCATGTGGTGTGCGTAAAACAGTCCCTGATATGCCAGATTATGTACCGTAAATACCGACTTGGCCGGACGCCCACGAACATCAAGATAGGCGGGGGTTAATCCTGCATGCCAGTCATGAGCATGCACCACTTCAGGCCGCCAGTACGGATCGAGTCCACAAGCTATTTCAGCCCCCACCCAGCCCAGTAGCGCAAAACGTATGATGTTGTCGGAATAAGCATACTGATTCTCGTCATGATAGGGACTACCCGGACGGGAATAAAGATGCGGGGCGTCTATCAGATAAACACCTATCCCATTGAAATATCCATAAAGTAAGCGGATATGACCGGCAAAAGTATCTCGCCTGGCGACGACTTGTCGATCGCTCACGCCCGCCAGAATATCCGGGAAAGCAGGCAATAATATGCGGACATCACAACCATCGGCAATTTGTGCCGCAGGTAATGCACCCAGTACATCTGCCAGTCCGCCTGTTTTAAGCAGCGGATACATTTCGGCGCTCACATGTAAGACCTGCATTCTCACTCCCGTATTCATTGCTATGTTGTTGGCCTCCCTGCCATCTGACAAAACGGCGTATCGCTAATAGCGTGTCAGTCCTTAAGCCGCCTCAGCATCTCACGAGTAATCAGTACAACGCCCTCTTCTGAACGATAGAAGCGCTGAGCATCCTCTACCGCATTTTCTCCAACCACCATTCCCTCAGGAATAACACAAGCCCGGTCGATAATGCAGCGGCGCAAGCGGCAAGAGCGGCCGATCACCACGTCAGGCAATAAAATTGAGCTATCTATATTACAAAATGAGTTCACGCGAACACGCGAGAACAGTATTGACTGAGCAACTACGGAACCGGAGATTATGCAGCCTCCGGATACCAGGGAGTTCAGCGTCATACCATGGCTACCTGAACGATCCTGGACAAACTTAGCCGGTGGCAGAGATTCAATATAGGTACGAATCGGCCAATTATTGTCATACATATCCAGCTCTGGCGTTACAGAGGCCAGATCAAGGTTTGCTTTCCAGTAAGCTTCAAGCGTACCGACATCACGCCAGTAAGGTTCAGCATTCGGATCAGATTGAACACAAGAGAGCGTAAAGGAGTGGGCGTAGGCCTCACCAGACAGGGTTACTTTAGGGATGATATCTTTACCAAAATCATGGCTGGAGTTTTCATCAAGGTCATCTTCTTCAAGAAGCTCAAAGAGATAGTCAGCATCGAAAATATAAATCCCCATACTGGCGAGGGACTTGGTATCGTCGCCAGGCATAGTGGGTGGGTATTCAGGCTTTTCGACAAAATCGATAATCTTCGAGGTTTCATCGACAGCCATAACCCCAAGAGCTGAAGCTTCTGTCACCGGAACAGGAATACAGGCGACTGAACAGCGGGCGCCTTTTTCTACGTGGTCTATCAACATGCGGGAGTAATCTTGTTTATAAACATGATCTCCCGCCAGAATGACAATATATTTAGCCGAATAGCGACGGATAACGTCCAGATTCTGAGTGACCGCATCAGCAGTACCACGATACCAGTTTTCGCCACCAACGCGCTGCTGTGCAGGCAACAGGTCGACAAACTCATTCATCTCTTCACTAAAGAAAGACCAGGCGCGTTGAATATGTTTAACCAAGGTGTGAGACTGATACTGAGTAATAACCCCAATCCGGCGGATACCTGAGTTAATGCAGTTGGAGAGTGCAAAATCGATAATACGGAACTTACCCCCAAAGTGAACGGCAGGTTTCGCACGTGTATTCGTCAAGTCTTTAAGCCGGGTCCCTCGGCCACCGGCCAGAATTAATGCAACAGACTGAATTGGCAGTTGGCGTGCCAACATTAACGGGTCCTTTTTCTCAAATCTAACCATGATTTTTCTCCTTTCATGACCGCTGTAGCACACACACGCTCTGTGCAGAACACTGCCATGAAGTCATTACAGCCTGGTTATCTTTTCCGGCAAATGGAGAGACTGCATACCACTCCCCCTCAGCCAGGGTTATATCCGCGATTTCATCCGTCGCGTTAATAAGCAAAAGCCATTGAGTTGATAACTGAATTTGTAAACAGCGCATCCCGTTATTCCATTCATCAATGGCTAAAGGTTGTCCTGCATGATTAAGCCAGCGTACTTGTCCGTCACCTTCGTCCCACCACTGGTTATCGGTGAGTGCTGCCAGAGCCTTGCGAAGATGGATAAGTGCCGCGGTGAAATCCGTTAATCCATCGTCCTGCGTCGTCCAGTCAAGCCAGGTCAGCTCATTATTCTGACAATAGGCATTGTTGTTACCTTGCTGACTATGGCCTCGCTCATCGCCTGCCAATAGCATCGGTGTGCCTTGAGACAGTAGCAGGGTGGTCAGTAACGCCTGGATACTACGCAGGCGTCTGTCCTCAATGGTTTGGTCGGCCTCCAAACCTTCAATACCATGGTTATAACTATAGTTATTGCCGCTCCCATCACGGTTATTTTCACCGTTAGCCTGATTATGTTTTTGACTGAAACTCACACAATCGCGTAAGGTAAAACCATCATGTGCAGTGATTAAATTAATCGTGTTGGAAGGGCGCTTATCGCCACGGCGATAGAGATCGCTGGAAGCGGCAAACCGACGAGCGAACTCACCGTTTGAGAGATTGTGTTGCAACCAAAAGCGCCGGGTTTCATCGCGAAAATGGTCATTCCACTCAGCGAAATGGGACGGAAAATTGCCCACTTGATAACCACCTGGGCCAATATCCCAGGGTTCAGCAATGCATTTCACTTTCGCCAGGCAGGGGTCATTTTTAATGGCTTCAAACAGGGGGGCATCGGGGCGAAATTCGGGTGTCCGGCCGAGCACTGTTGCCAGGTCAAACCGAAAACCATCGACATGAAAGCTCTCAACCCAGTAACGCAAACAATCTATGACCTGGGCCATAACGCCCGGATGATTTAAATTGAGCGTATTACCGCAGCCGGTCCAGTTTTGATAGTCGCCATTGTCCATTAACCAGTAATAACTGCGGTTATCAATTCCGCGGAATGATAACGTCGGGCCTTCCCTGTCCAATTCAGCACTGTGGTTAAACACCACATCGAGCAGTACTTCAATGCCCGCTTTATGAAGGGCTTTAATTGCTCCGCGCAGCTCATTCGCCGCCAGACTTGAATTCCCTTCAACGGCATAGGAAGCCGAAGCGGCATAAAAAGCGCGTGGGTTGTAGCCCCAGTAATTTTGCAGCCCGAGCGTTGCCAGACGTGGCTCAGTAACAAAATCAGCCACGGGCAACAACTCGATAGCCGTAATGCCCAGACGTTTAAAATAGGCAATCATCACGGGATGACCGAGCGCAGCATAGGTTCCACGTAAAGCTTCAGGAATATCGGGATGAAGCTGAGTCAGGCCTCGTACATGGGCTTCGTAGATAACCGTCTGTCCCCATGGCGTTGCGGGATGTTTATCGTCCTGCCAGTCAAAGTTATCTTCAACAACAACGGACTTGGCCATCCAGGGCGCACTGTCCTGCTGGTCAGGGTTCTCTGCGTCATCATGGAAAGAAGGATGGTTTTCTACACCTCCAGCCACCTGTCGCGTACAAGGGTCAAGCAGCAACTTGGCTGGATTAAAACGTTCACCACGGGGTAATGACCAGGGGCCATAAACGCGATAGCCATAACGCTGACCAGGTTTGACACCAGGCAGGTAGCCATGCCAGATATCGCCGCTGCGCCCAGGCAAACAATAGCGTTGCTCATTGCCTTCGCTGTCAAATAAGCATAATTCGACCTTTTCAGCACCGGCTGAAAACAAAGTAAAATTTACGCCTTCACCATCATAGAATGAACCGTAAGGTACTGACTTTCCCTCTAAAATCGCTGTCATTACGGCTCCTTAACCAACCAGATGGTCGAAAGCGGTGGTAAGGTCAGGCTCAACGAGTCGCTGCGCGCATGGCTGGCTATCGCATCGCTCTCAATAATGCCTGCATTGCCGCTATTACTGCCGTGGTAATACATTGAGTCGGTGTTGATCACTTCGCGCCAGCGCCCTGGCTGGTTGATACCAAAGCGATAGTGATAACGGGGTACTGGCGTAAAGTTACTGGCAACAATCACTTCATTGCCTTTTGCATCACGGCGTACAAAGATAAAGACCGAGTTAGCAAAATCATCTACAACCAGCCATTCAAAACCGGCTTCATCAAAGTCCAGTTCATACATCGGCGCATGGTCGCGATAGCAATAGTTAAGGTCACGCACCAGACGCTGAACCCCGTTATGCCAGTTGTCATCACCTTCAAGTAAGTGCCAGTCAAGGCTGCTGTCGTGGTTCCACTCGCGCCCCTGGGCAAATTCATTCCCCATAAACAGCAATTTTTTACCGGGAAATGCCCACATCCAGCCATAGTAAGCGCGTAAATTGGCAAATTTCTGCCAGACATCACCCGGCATGCGATCGAGAATCGATTTTTTACCGTGTACCACCTCATCATGTGACAGGGGCAAAACAAAATTTTCGGTGCCGTTATACAGCATACCGAAGGTCATTTTATCGTGGTGATGCTGACGGTAAACCGGGTCCAGTTTCATATAATCAAGGGTGTCGTGCATCCAACCCAAATTCCATTTAAACCAGAAACCCAGCCCTCCCATGCTCGGTGGTCGAGAGACACCCGGGAAATCGGTCGACTCTTCTGCCATTGTCACCGCACCCGGTGTTTGCTCACCAATAATCCGGTTGGTGTTACGTAGAAATTCAATCGCTTCCAGATTGTCACGGCCACCAAATTCATTGGGTACCCATTCCCCCTCTTTGCGGCTGTAATCGCGATAAATCATCGATGCGACTGCATCAACACGTAAGCCATCAATACCAAAGCGCTCAATCCAGTACAGCGCATTGCCGGCCAGATAATTACTGACTTCATGCCGTCCGTAGTTATAAATCAGCGTATCCCAGTCTTGATGACGTCCTTCACGCGGATCGCTATATTCATAGAGAGCCGTTCCATCAAACTGCGCCAAGCCTGTTTCATCGGTCGGGAAATGGCCCGGAACCCAGTCCAGCAAGACATTCAGCCCGGCATCATGCGCGGCATTAACAAAATAGAGGAAATCATCACGAGGACCAAAACGTCGGGTCGGGGCGTAGATGCCTTGCGGCTGATAGCCCCAGCTCCCGTCAAAAGGGTGTTCGTTAATTGGCAGTAGTTCAAGGTGGGTAAAGCCCATCTCTTTAACATAAGGGATCAGCTGATCCGCCAGTTCGCGATAACTCAGCCAAAAGTTATTATCGGTATGGCGTCGCCAGGAGCCCAAATGCACTTCATAGATAGAAATTGGCCGGGAGAAATTGTTGGCTTGCTGGCGCTCAGGACTGAGTTCCGTTTTTTCCGGTAGCCCACAAATAACAGACGCCGTTTCAGGTCGCATTTGCGACTCAAGAGCATAAGGGTCAGCTTTAATACGTAGCTGCCCGTGAGTATCAAGCAGCTCAAATTTATATAAGTGTCCTTGCCGCACGCCTGGAATAAATAGCTCCCAGATCCCGCTTTCTTTACGTAATCGCATGGGATGCCGACGACCATCCCAGAAATTAAACTCACCAACCACTGACACTCTTTGTGCATTAGGAGCCCATACTGAGAATCGCGTACCGGAAACCCCATCCATCATCAGGGGATGCGCGCCCAAACTTTCATAAGGACGCAAGTGGGTTCCTTCAGATAATAGCCAGCTATCCAGCTCCTGGATCAATGTGCCGAAGCGGTAAGGATCATCTATTTGTACATCCTGACCAAACCACGTCACGGTAAGTTGATAACGAAAAGGGTTTTTACGCCTGGGGATCACGCCGCTAAAGAAGCCGCGGGCATCAATACAGTTCAGTTTGGCTACTTTACGCCCGGTTTTGCTATCCATCACCCAGACATCGCTGGCATCAGGTAACAGAGCACGAACTTCAATCCCGGCCGCTGTTTCATGCATCCCCAGTAAAGAGAATGGGTCGGCAAAATGTCCTGCAATCAACGTATCAATCACGTCTTTCTCTGGCAAAACAGACATTGCACATCTCCCTGTTAATTTACAACGTGTAAACAGTCATGTTCATTGTGCACATCGACATGACACTGATATTGATGATGACAATAAATCAGCCTCTATTATCAGAATTCACTCACACTATTATTTAAGGATAGCTAATGGATTTCACTTAGAGAGTGAAGTTGATCAATGAATATTGTTTTTATATGACAAAAATAAATAAACAGGCTTAAAAGGTCTTTATTACGCCATAAATGAGTTATTTTTTATCTGCTAAGACTGTGAGGGAGTGGAAATTATATTTATTTAAAATCAATAGATTAATTGTTTTATGTTAACACTAAGTACAATAAAGTTGCTGTTAATGCTTTATTGTTCGTAAACGTAAATAATTTAATTATCTGTTCAGAATACGCTGGGTATAGAAAGACGATATGACTCGGCCCATCTGCCGGAAGGCATCCCCCACCATCTGAGCGGTGGGGGAGAAAAATAGAATATTACGCCAGGGAACGCAGCATACGGCGTAACGGCTCTGCCGCACCCCATAACAGCTGATCGCCGACAGTAAATGCTGAGATGTATTCAGGACCCATATTCAATTTACGCAGACGTCCTACTGGTGTCAGCAGCGTTCCGGTCACTGCCGCAGGCGTCAGCTCACGCATTGTGATATCACGGTCATTAGGAACCACTTTCGCCCACGGATTATGTGCTGCCAGTAATTCTTCAACCGTTGGGATAGAGACATCTTTTTTCAGTTTGATAGTGAAAGCCTGACTATGGCAACGTAACGCACCAATACGAACACATAAACCATCAACAGGGATCGCAGTTGAGGTCGCAAGGATTTTATTGGTCTCAGCCTGGCCTTTCCACTCTTCGCGGCTCTGGCCGTTATCCAACTGTTTGTCTATCCATGGGATCAGGCTGCCCGCCAGCGGAACACCAAAGTTATCGACTGACAGTCGGTCGCTACGACCCAGCGCGGTGACCTTACGTTCGATATCCAAAATCGCAGAAGATGGAGACGCCAGTTCACCGGAGACTTCCTGATGCAGGTGTCCCATTTGGTTCAGCAATTCACGCATATGGCGCGCACCGCCACCCGAAGCCGCCTGGTAAGTTGCCACAGAAACCCAGTCAACAAGGTTATTTGCAAACAGGCCACCCAAGGACATCAGCATCAGACTTACGGTACAGTTACCGCCAACAAAGGTTTTAATTCCTTTATTCAGGCCGTCTTCGATGACATGCTGGTTAACCGGATCAAGGATAATAATGGCGTCATCTTTCATACGCAGTGAAGACGCAGCATCAATCCAGTAACCCTGCCAGCCACTCTCACGCAGCTTTGGATAGATTTCATTGGTATAATCACCGCCCTGACAGGAGACGATAATATCCAGGGCCTTCAACGCTTCCAGGTCACTGGCATTCTGTAACGTACCGCCATTAACCCCAGCAAAAGCGGGTGCAGGCTCTCCCGCCTGGGAAGTGGAGAAGAAAACCGGACGAATGGCGTCAAAGTCGCGTTCTTCTACCATGCGTTGCATGAGTACAGAACCGACCATTCCACGCCAACCAACAAAACCTACATTTTTCATAAAAATTAATCCTGCTGAGATGATTGCGTATAAAAGTGAGTGATATTTATATACCCACATTACAAAATGCAGCAGAAGTCGCAAGTGAAATTAATCAATGATTTCGGTTATATCAGAAACAAAGCTTATTATTGAGAATTAACAAGGACCTTCAGAAAAAAAATGAATGAAATAATCACGGCTACCGTCCTGCTATTTTTGATTATGGACCCACTGGGTAACCTGCCTATCTTTATGTCAGTGCTTAAACATACCGAGCCAAAGCGACGCCGGGCCATCATGATCCGTGAACTGCTGATAGCCCTGACACTGATGCTGGTTTTTTTATTTGCCGGGGAAAAAATTCTCTCATTCTTAAACCTGCGGGCAGAAACGGTCTCTATATCCGGCGGCATTATTCTTTTCCTTATCGCGATTAAGATGATTTTTCCAGGTAATGAAGGCAATGCCAGCGGGCTTCCTGCAGGAGAAGAGCCGTTTATCGTTCCACTGGCGATCCCGCTGGTTGCCGGCCCCTCTTTGCTGGCTACATTAATGTTGTTATCCCATCAGTACCCCAACCAAATGGGACACCTGGTGATAGCCCTGATGTTAGCCTGGGGCGGTACCGTCGCTATTTTACTTCAGTCATCACTTTTCCTGCGCCTGCTGGGAGAAAAAGGCGTTAATGCCCTCGAGCGACTGATGGGCCTGGTGCTGGTGATGATTGCCACACAAATGTTCCTCGACGGGATACGTGTCTGGATGCAGGGATGATATTCAACAAGGGATATCAGCAAAATAACTCGCCTCCTACCAATAGTGACAATGAATAAAATCTGAGATTGAAAATCGTATTCTGACAGAAACAAACTCTTTGCATGTACTATTTTGTATATACAAAATGGACATTCAATGGCAGACTCATGGAAATAGAGTTTGAGTGGGATTTAGCGAAAGCTAAGTCGAATTTACGAAAGCACGGAATTCGTTTTGAAACAGCCGCACTGGTTTTTGAAGACCCCTTTCATCTTTCAGTGCAGGATCGTATTGAAAATACTGAATATCGATGGCAGACCATCGGTGCAATAGAAGAATGTCTGATAGTACTTGTCGCCCATACGATACGGTTTGAAAACGGCACTGAGATGATCCGTATCATTAGCGCCCGTAAAGCTTGTCAGAAAGAGAGGACGATTTATGAGCACCGTTAGAGTTAAACGCAGTGAGCTTCCCTCCTTGACTGCGAAGCAAGAAGCCGAGCTGAAATCACTTTGCCAGCAGCCTGACAGCCAGATTGATTACAGTGATATCGGTGAGCCAGCAGCAAACCTCTGGGAAGACGCGGTTCGCGGGCAGTTTTATCGCCCGGTGAAGAAACATGCTTCCGTCAGAATTGATGCCGATATTCTGGCGTGGCTTAAAGAACCCGGGAAAGGGTATCAGACAAGACTTAACGCTATTTTGCGAGAAGCCATGCTACGCAGCCAGCAGGTAAAATAGTGGGTGACTCAGCATCAGAGTTCCATAATGCTGAGTCCCGTTATCGAGCATGAGTTGTTATTTTTAGTCTGCAATTTTCTGATGCAACGCGATAATTTCGCGTCCCAGTTCCATCAACATAATGGCATTCATCAGGTGATCCTGGGCGTGAACCATCACTAAATGCACTGGGATTTTGCCTTCCCCTTCGTCCATTTCAATCAGCTTAGTCTGTACATGATGCGCGGAAGACAAGGCCTCCTGGGCCTGCTGCATGTAGGTTTCTGCCTGGGCAAAATCGCCCTCTTCACGCGCACAGCGAATGGCCTGAAACACCAGACTACGGGCATAACCTGCGTTAGCAATCAGCTCCATGACTTCGTTTTCAAGGTTCATCTCAAGCTCCTTCAATCAGAGCCAGCGCCTGCTCTAATACCTTGTCACCTTTCATGGTACCGTAAGCCATCATGTCAATGCAGGCGACAGGTTTCCCATGCTCTTTGGCAATTTTTTCACACTCAGGTAATTTATAGCGGATTTGAGGCCCCAGTAAGGCAACGTCAAATTCAGCCACACAGGTTTTATAATCACGTACCGATTTGGCACAAATTTCAGCCTCAATGCCACGACTGAGCGCGGCTTCCTGCATTTTTTTGACCATCAAACTGGTCGACATACCCAAGTCACACACCAACAGAATTTTTTTCATGTTATTTCTCCAAATCATTCAGCAAGTGCTGCATTAAAAGAGGGATCGGCCTGCCGGAAGCAACACTACGTCCTTGTTCACGCCACAAGGCGGTGCCGCTGATATCAAGGTGTGCCCAAGGAATATCATCCGGACAGAAACAGCGCAGAAAATAAGCGGCGGAGGTACTGATTGCGGCATTATTAGGGGGAGTGTTAGACAAGTCAGCTATCGCACTTTCAACCTGTGGAGCAAAGCGCGCATCCAATGGCAAGGGCCAGACTTCGTCCCGACTATCACGCCCGGCCTGGACCAGTTGTTGACTTAGTGCCGAATCTTCACTCCATAAACCAGTCAGGTCATAGCCTAAGGCTTTGACCACTGCTCCGGTGAGAGTTGCCATATCGATAATGGACTGAGGTTTTTGGTTATCCAGCCTCAATTGGCTGGCCCAGGAAATGGCATCCGCTAATACCAGACGACCTTCGGCATCGGTATTATTGATTTCAACACTCAGACCTGAGTGGCTAATAGCAACATCACCGGGGCGCATTACATCCGGGCCAATCATATTTTCTGCCAGCGCCAGGACACCCACCAGCCGTACCGGCAATTTCAGTTCAGCAGCAGCGATAAGCAGACCAAAGACACTGGCAGCGCCACACATATCGTATTTCATGGTGTACATACCGGCCCCTTCTTTCAGCCACATGCCACCGGTATCAAAAGTAATTCCCTTACCCACATAAGCCCTGAAAGGTCCTTGATTCTGCCCTTCATAATGCAAGATAAGCAGCCGGGGTGGATTAGTGGCACCTTTTCCCACCGCATTAAGCAATCCTAAACCTTGCTGTTTGATCTGGTTTTCATCGAGAACTTCATATGTCAGAGCGGGATAGCCAGCAATGCACTTTGCTATTTCACTCACAACAAATTCCGGCGTACAGCTTGAACTGGGTAAATCCGCAAGACGGCGAGCAGCTACCATACCTCGTGAAGTGGCTTGTGCTTCGCGTAGCCATTTTTCAAGACAGGTTTGCTGCTGTGGCTGGCACCATAACGTAATCTGGTTAATCCGCACTGCCTGTGATGCTGTCGTCTTTAAACCTAAATCACTGAGTTGATATTCAAGATTAAACAGAAAGGCCAGCAGCGAGACAATCTGCGCCCGGTGCGCAACATTTCCACAGTCCCACAGACTGCAATCGATAATCAGCGCCGGACAATGTGTTTTCCGCAACAGAGGCCGTAACGCCGCTTGTAGCTTATAGGTAACACTATCCAGCCAGTGGTTTTCAGGCAACAGGGTAATACGAGCAAAAGGATGGCAACCGTAGGCGCAGTCCGCCACAGAAGCTGCCGCGTCTTTCTGTAACCCGCCAAACAGTTCGGGATTGAGCGCCACTTCTGCCAGTAATCGGCTGTTCGCAAAAGATATCAGATGGTTACCCATACCTGTTGTTAAATGACTACTGATAACCTGAGCATTAATCATATTGAGGATCTCCGATAGGGGCCCGGATACGCGCGGCATAATCCGCCATCCATTGGTCGTCTGCAGGGGTGTAGTAAGTGCGGTCTGCTCGGCGTTCAGCTAAATAAACCGTGGCAGGTAAGTCGCGTGTTGCGACAACGAAGGAAAATGTCTGAATATTCGTGGCAGCGCCAAATTCCCCCTGGCGATTCATACAGACAACGGATAAATCACCGACACGACCAAAGCGTGCCATCAGTTTGTCTTCCAGTTCACAGACCACAGAATCAGCGGCATCTTGTGGTGCCATTCCGCCTTCCATACGACGTACAATTTCGTAGCTGGTACAGCCCTTCATCAGGTCTTCACCCACTCCCGTTGCGGTAGCAGCACCAATTTCACTGTCGCAATAGAATCCAGAACCAACCACTGGCGAGTCTCCCAGCCGCCCACGACGTTTCATAAACAGTCCGCTAGTAGAGGTCCCGACGCTCATAGAACCATGATTATCAAGACCAATAATACCGACAGTATCATGGCCATCGTAGGGGCTCAGTCCACGATCAATAGTTTCATGACAACGCTTACGGTAATGCTGTATTGCCCGCTCAGTAAGCATTGCTTTCTCAGCAAAACCCTGGCTGAGTGCCCACTCTCGTGCCCCCGTCCCCACCAGAAAACTGTTAAAACGCTCACGGCTCAAGGCATGGGCGACCTGAATAGGATTCGCGATATCAACCAGGTTACCCACGGCGCCAAAGGCCAGACTATCGCCGTCCATAAAAGCGGCATCGAGCTCAACTTCGCCATTTTCGCTGGGTAAACCGCCATAACCCACAGATTTATAGAAGGGAAAATCTTCTACCTCAGCAACGGCGCTCACCACCGCTTTCGCTGACCGTCCGCCATTCTTGAGGGTTTCACTGGCGTGCGTGATGCCTTCGAGCGCCATGCGCCATGTTGCAATCATTCCCCACATGTATTGCTCCTAATACTTTGTCTAACAGTCACAAATCAGGCTTTTTCAGCCGCACAGTATTGTTTATCTAATATGCGTAAGAAGGGCAGATACAGCATGGCACCAATCAGCAGGTTAACGATTTGCATCAGGCTACCGCTGATATCTCCAGTGACGATAAAACCACTGATAACAGGGGGTAAGGTCCAGGGAATAAACACACCGGTCGTGACGGCGACCATACCGATTTTCATTGCGATATATTGCGTAGTAACCAGTACCAGAGGCACCAGATTGAACGGGATCAGCATGATAGGGTTCATGATGATAGGCAGGCCAAACAGGATAGGCTCATTGATATTAAATACCGACGCCCCGGCACCTAAGCGCCCGACTTCACGTATGCTTTTACTACGCGCAAAGAAGAGTATCGCAATCACCAGTGATAATGTCGCACCCGCCCCACCCATCCAGACCATATCGAAAAACTGTTCGGTAATAATATGTGGCGGCGTGACGCCTGCCTGAATCGCGGCAATATTATCCGTCTGATTTTCCATCCACAGAGGACGAATAATCCCGTTTACCATTGAACCGGAGTTAATCCCTACCGACCATAAAATGGTAATCGAGAGCACAGTCAGCAGCACACCACCGTAAGAAGTGCCAAAATGACGCATCGGCGTTGCCACTGCCTGATAGATAAACTGGTGGATGGTTTCATAAGAAGTGTGCTCAAACGCAATACGAATGACTAATACGAGCACAATAACGATTAACGCCGGGATCAAAGCAGCAAAAGACTCTTGTACAGCCGGTGGAACCCCTTCAGGCATTTTAATCACCAGCTTTTTACGCTTCAGAAAGCAGAATAACTCCGTCCAAAGCAGTGAGCCTATCATCGCCACAAACAGGCCTTTACTACCGATCCATTCTGTTGGTATCACGGTAATATTGCCCAACGCTTCAACTTTAATAAAAGGCGTCAGGATCAGGAAAGAGACCAGCGCCAGGATGCCACAGGATACCCGGTCTTCGTCATAGTGTTCAGCGAGCCGATAGGCTACCAGGAAACTAATAAACAGTGACATGGTCGAGAATACGGCGTTGAAGGGTATCTCTACGATATTGCTCCAGCTTGAACCAAACATACCGTTCATAAACTGCTGATAGCCCTGGCTGGGGAACGACGAAACAATCAGTAATATCGACCCTACAATGATAAATGGCATAAATGAAACATAGGCACCCCGTATTGCGCACAGATGACGCTGTTGTGCAGTCTTAGCTGCCAGCGGCATCAGTTTTGCCTCAAGAAATCCTAAAACGTTGCTCATAATGCGCTCCGAAAATTAATTTTTATGATGTCGTAATGGGAGGAACAGGCTTTCAGTGCGGCGATTATCTGTGAATAGCGTAATGATAAAGTTGCGGTGGCTCACAATACAGTGGACACAATGAGCAAGTCTCACAAAATTAGATATCATTACCGCAGCAACTAAATGGGGGGATGTATGGAAATAAAACTACACGCAAATGCCACCACGACACCGCGTATTCGCCGCTATATTCAGAACTCTGAGAAGAGTGATCGGGCGCTGGCAAAAGAGCTGGGGATCTCTGTTGCTACGGTACGTCGCTGGCGTCAACGGCAGGATGTGGCCGATCAGTACTCGGCACCAAAAAGCGTACACAAATCCCTGAGACCCGAACAAAGCATGATAATCAATGCTGTGAGACAAAAACTCATGGTGCCGCTTGATGAGCTGCTAGTCATTGTCAACGAAGGCATGCAGCAAAGTATTTCCCGGGCTGGGTTAGACCGCTATCTGCGTAGTGCCAAACTGGTACATATGAATATCTTAGAGGCAAGAGAGCTGCGCGGTAAGAAAGCGCTAAAAGCAGGAATGATCCCCGGAAAATTACGCATTTTTTATCAACGGATCAACTTACTCACCGAAGATGGGGGCGAACATCATATCCTGTGGGCGCAAGAGGAAGTCAGTGGCTGGATTGCCTCTCGGGCATTTGCTGGTGCCTCACCAATACTGGTGGTCCATTGGCTGGAATCTCTTATGACTGTGACCCCGGCTGCTATACAATCTATTGAGACTGAAAATAAGAAGCTGTTCGGAAACGAATTGTCACCTGACCATCCATTACAGAAATGGTGTGCAGAGCAGAGTTTACCTTTGGTACTTCGAGGGGAGGAAACGGTGGATGTAGCCCTGAGAGTCGAGTCTCCGTTTAGCACTCTTATCCCTGCACTGGCGACGATAAAACTGGATGAGTATCTGCAACAAATGAGTGAGCAATATAATTGCCAGTGGTTGCAGAAGAAACTGGGGGATACAACACCCGCAAAATTTTGGGCCTTGCATGGTAAAGGTCGATAGCGGACAGATCTTATGTCGCCCTCGACCCGTTGGAAACTCAGCGGCGACTTTCTTCTACCAGATCAATCACACTGGCAATGACACCATCCAGAGGCTGACTGATATCGACGACTTGTACATCAGTCTCATCTGCCTGTGGCTCTTCAAGAGCTGCAAACTGAGTCTTGAGCATATCGGTCTTGAAGAAATGGCCTTTACGCGATTTAAGACGCGACTCAATCACCTCAAAGTCCCCTTTTAAATAAATAAAAGAAAGGTTTGGATTACCGTCACGTAACTGGTCGCGGTATTTTTTCTTCAACGAAGAACAGACGATCAATGACACTTTATTGGTGCGCTGCATCGCAAACGCTGCATCATTCAGAGCCTGTAACCAGGGGATCCGGTCTTCATCATTCAATGCTTCGCCGGACGCCATTTTCATAATATTACGGCGTGGATGAAGAAAATCACCGTCAAGAAATACCGCGTGAAGCTGATGGGCGACTTCGCTGGCAACCACAGATTTGCCGCTGCCAGAGACGCCCATCAGGACATAAATATGATTATCATGGTTAGTAACGTTCATGCATAGCTCCGGTCAGCAACACCCTGTCGCTGGAGGATGTTATCGGTAACATTTACAGATAAAATACGACAAGACGCAAAAACATCCTAGCCGGAGCAGGCATAAATGTGAGTTCTGTCAATAAAAACGCTTAAACAGAACCACCTGATGACAGAGTAAACCCTAAATCCAGTTTTTTGGGTAATACCTCTTCACCTCGAATACGTGCCAGCAACCGCTCAGCACCGAGCCGTCCCATCTGTTCCCTCGGGGTAATTACGCTGGCAAGACGGGGTTCCATGACCTGCCCAATATCGTGACCGTGAAAACCGGCAATCGCGATATCTTGCGGAATACGTAGACCCTGGCGCTGGCACTCAAATACCGCTCCGATCGCTAAGTCGTCATTGGTACAAAAGATACTGTCCAGTTCAGGATATTCAAGACGAGCCTTGCACAGGAGTTCAGCCCCAGCGGAGTAAGAGGAAGCATTCATCGTCATCACACTGCGCGGCTTAAGACCCGCATCATGCATCGCCTGCTCATAACCTTGCTGTTTGATAATCGTTCGCTCATCAAGCCGTGCTCCCAGATAGGCGACATGGCGATAACCTCGGGTAATCATAGCGGCAGTCATCTGACGAGCAGCTTCAAAGTTATCAAATCCGACGGCGATATCCAGACAAGGAGAGACGCTATCCATCAGCTCCACTACCGGAATACCTGCGACTTCAATCATTTTGAGCGCTCTGGGGGTATGCATACGTTCGGTGAGAATCAGTCCGTCAATGTTCCAGGAGAGCATCGACTCCAGCCGCTCTTCTTCTCTGTCAGGTTTATAACCGAAGTGCGCCAGGATAGTCTGATAGCCATTTGCGTCGACGATATCCTCGATACCACGCAATACTTCAGCAAAAACCTGGTTAGTCAGGGAGGGAAGTAAAACACCGATAGCCCGGCTGGTTGAATTGGAAAGCATATCCGGTGCACGATTCGGAATATAACCCAGCTCCTCTAATGCTGCGGCGATTTTCACGCCCACTGTCGCAGAAACCATGTCTGGTGTGCGCAAAAAACGACTGACGGTCATTTTCGTGACGCCAACACGATCGGCAACGTCTTGAAGTACTGGTCTTTTCTTTTTCATGCATTCAGCGGGGTTTCTGATTATCGGTATCCCAGTTTAGCATGGAGCAGAACAAACCTTCCCCCTTTCAGGGGAAGGTTGTGAGCTATAACGCTTAAACAGGTGGCAAATCAAATAACAGAATTTCGCTTTCTTCATTCGCTTCAATGGCCAGAACCTGCTCGTCCCAGACCGCGATGCCGTCGCTGATTTTTGCTTGTGTACCATTAACGACAACGTCGCCCTTCACAACCTGGATCCAGACTCGACGACCTGCTGCGATTGAGTAGGCTGCTTGTTCGCCTTTTTCCAGCGGCCAGCGGGAAAGCTCCATATCCTGATATACCTTCAGCGAACCTTCTCTGGCATCCGGTGAAAGCACCAGCTGACGTCCGGTTGCCGCATCAAAACGGCGTTGATCATAACGCGGCGTGATGCCATTGGTTTCTGGAATGATCCAAATCTGATACAGGTGCAAAGGTTCCGTCTGGCTGGCGTTATATTCTGAGTGTCTGACACCGGTTCCCGCGCTCATTATCTGGAACTCACCCGCTGGAATTTGTTCCTTGTTTCCCATGCTGTCCTGGTGCTCAACCGTTCCTTTAAGCACATAGGTCAGAATCTCCATATCTTTATGGGGATGGGTGCCAAACCCCTGGCCTGCGTCAATCACATCTTCATTAATCACACGCAGAGCTGAGAATCCCATAAAATTAGCATCATGGTAGCTTGCAAATGAAAAGGTATGCCAGCTATCTAACCAGCCGTGGTTTGCATGTCCGCGATCTTGAGCCTGTCGTAAATAAATCATGTTATTAACTCCTGAATTTCGTTGATGAGTTAAGTGTGGACTTGTTTAGCTGACAATCATAGAGGGGGAAAACTGACGCCTATAGTCAAAAAAGTTGAAAGAGAGGAATATCCTTACTTTGCCATTAACTCAGAGTAACCACTGATGGAGAGGTCTGCTCAAAGCCACGCTCCAGCAGTTCCATATTAGTGAGAACATCAGTTTCACTGACGTAATTCGCTTCTCCATGCAATAAGGTCTGATACAACGCATCATAGACCCGCCCATAGTCCCCTGATTCTGCCTGCCAGGTTTCGCGTACGCTGTCACCCGCATCGTTAACATATTCAAGCTGTGCCACGCTGTCATCGGCGGCAAAATCAGGCTCTCCGGGCATAATCCAGGCCTTCAGGCTGGTTTCCTGCTGATCGATACCGTATTTCACAAATGAGCCTCTGGTTCCATGAACGATAAATTTCGGACCGGCAATTTTTACCAGATGGCTGGTTTTCACCACCGCTTTCATATCGCCATAAAATAACTGGGTTTCAAAGGTATCGTCCGGATTGAGTGGATTACGTACCGAGCGGATATCGTAGGCCACACGGTCCGGGCGCCCAAACAGGGAAATAATTTGATCCATTGTATGGACGCCTAAGCCATAAAAAGCACCATTAACAGCTGTGCCGGGCTGTGTTGGTGCGTCTGGCCGATACATGTCAAAATGACTTTCAACCTCAACGATTCTGCCAAGCAAGCCACTGGCTATGGCTTTTTTCATGGTCAGGAAGCAGGAGTCAAAACGTCGGTTCTGATAAGGTGTAACAATAAGTCCTTTCTGTTTCGCTAACGCAAACAGCTCGCGCGCTTGCTCAAGCGTTGGCGTGAACGGCTTTTCTACCAGTACATTTTTACCTGCCTCTAACGCTTTCTTCGCGTAGTCAAAATGGCTGTCGACCTGAGTACAGATCACCACCAGTTTAACCTGCGGGTCATTAAGAATATCGTCAAGCTGGCTGGTAAAATGGATATGCGCATACTGAGGCTGTTGCTCCAGCTCTAACTTTTCATGGCGACGAAAAATATGGGCAACATGCAGCTTATCTTTCCGCACCAGAACGAAGGGCAGATGGTAACGCGTGGTACTTTTGCCAAAACCGATAAAGGCTATCTGTAAGGTCACAGGATTGTCCTTGTAAAAGGGAATGACCTTCACCTTACTGCATTTTTTAATCGGTTTTTAGCGGTAATAGCGGTTGTTTCTGTGAAAGGCAAAAGAAGGGATATGTTATAGCAGGGAAAAAAAAAGCCAGCACCCGGCTGGCTAAAGTAATACTGGAAGCAATGTGAGCAATGTCGTGCTTTCAGGATGTCTCCGTAGGGGTCTCCCCTGAACGCATGGCAATAATAATCATTATCATTCGCACTTGTAAAGCACTATTTGAAAAATAATGTCCATTGATTTAGTGTTTAAAGTCACTGATGTTAAAACGGTTTTTGTAACTCATTGAGGTTAAAAGGAATGGAACAGGTAGTTGTACGTCACGCAGAAATTTATGATGCTGAAGCTTTACATGAGATTTATTCTCAACCAGCACTCTACTGTGACACTCTACAGCTGCCCCATCCCACACTCAAGAAGTGGCAAACACGTACCGCAGATCTCCCTACAGGTCATTACTCCCTGGTCGCCTGTATCAACGATAAAGTGGTGGGTCAGCTGACGTTGATGGTTGAACCCTTGCCGCGACGAAGCCACGTTGCAACCTTTGGCATGGGCGTAGATAAACGTTATCGGGGTCAGGGAGTGGCTTCAGCATTAATGCAGGAAATGGTTAATCTGTGTGATAACTGGCTGCGCATCGAACGTATCGAGTTGACCGTCTTTACCGATAATACAGCCGCTTTGGCGCTATACCGTAAATTCGGCTTCGAAGTGGAAGGTACCGGGAAGCGCTTTGCATTTCGCGACGGCCAGTATGTTGACGCCTATTTTATGGCGCGTTTCAGACCCGCATAATCGAATGCAAAAAAGGGAGTATACTGTTCGAACGTCTGTGATAAGGGGATAACAATGAAAAAATTACCGCTACTCTTGTTACTGCTGCCATTAAGTAGTCTGGCTCAAGAGCCAAACTCGCTTAATAATCCCAATTTGCCAGGTTATCAGAACCCAACACAGCAGCGGCTGCAGACCCAGATGCAAGCTCAGCAACAACAACAGCAAAAGACCCTCAATCAGCAAATCCAGAGCCAGAGTTTGCAGCAACAGCAGCAGCTCAATAACAGTCTCAATACCCAAAGACAGCGAGTACTGGAGTCACAGCCAGGTATTAAAAAAGAGCCGCCCAAAAACAACAGCAGCAAGAGACCAGGAAGCCTGCCTTAAAACTTAACGCCAGTCTCAGCATTGAGATGGCGTTAAATCATCAGATTAAACTAACAGGGCATCGGTGGCGGAAAAGTGAGGGCCAATTTGGTCGATACTGTCGGTGCAAATAGCATCAACGCCCCATAGCAACAACTGGGCCGCACGGGCAGGTGAATTGACGGTATATACCAGAATATGCAAACCAGCGGCTTTTAGCATCGCTACACGCGTTTCATCGAGCAATTTATGATTGAGGTGAATAGAAACACAGCCAAGCCTTGTGGTGAGTTCAAGCCAGTCCTCGCGCCAGCTATCCAGCAATAACCCTCTGGGGAGCTCTGGGGCCGCCTGTTGAGCCGCTTCCAGCGCCTCGACAGCAAAAGAGGACAGCAAAGGTGCCGTTTGCCCACGCCAGAGTTCACGCGCTGCGAGCGCTACCGCAGTGCCGGTCTCACTTTCCAGCCCAGTGGTTGGCTTGATTTCGATATTGGCCATCATCCCGTGCAGCTCGCAACGCGCGGCAACCTGTGATAACAGCGGTAAAGGCTCGCCCGCAAATTCACTGCTGAACCAGCTACCCGCATCGACATTCACCAGCTGATCCCAGCGTAGATCACCAGCGATGCCCCAGCCATTGCTGGTTCGTTCAAGGGTATCGTCATGCAGCAGGAAAATTTGCCCGTCCTGAGAAAGTTTGGCATCAAACTCAATCATGCTGTGCCCGTAATGTGCGCCAGTATCAATCGCAGCTAAGGTATTTTCAGGTGCCAGTTTGCCACCACCACGGTGAGCAACTATTTTTGGGTAAGGCCAGTGACTCATAAACGTTGTCCAGTTTTAGCATCAAAGAAATGCAGATGTTCTTCCGGTATCTGCAGCCACAGTTTACTGCCCGGCTCCGGACGCAGCTTGTGGTCTAAACGAACTATCACTTTCTGCTGACCAAAGCGCCCGTGCACCAGGTTATCTGCACCCAGTATCTCCAGCGTTTCTGTTACCAGTGGAACACCGCCTGCAGCCTCTGAGCTTAGCGCAATATGTTCAGGGCGAATACCCAGCGTGATAGCTTTACCTGCCAGGGCTAAATGGGTATTACCCAGAGGAAGCATTCCCCCGCCTTCTGGCTCAAAACGCTGACCATCAATACTGACCTTTCCTTCCAGCAGGTTCATGGCCGGGGAGCCAATAAAGCTGGCAACAAAGCGGCTCGCCGGGCGCTCATAGACTTCTACCGGGGTGCCAATTTGCTCGGCAATGCCTTTATTCATCACCATCACACGCTGGGCCAGGGTCATCGCCTCAACCTGATCGTGAGTCACATAAAGACTGGTGGTTTTCAGACGACGGTGCAACTGTTGCAGTTCAAGGCGCATCTGTACACGTAATTTAGCATCAAGGTTCGACAGAGGTTCATCGAATAAGAATAGCTCCGGGGAGCGCACAATCGCCCTTCCCATTGCCACACGCTGACGCTGACCGCCGGACAGTTCACGAGGGCGACGAGTCAGTAAATTATCCAGCTCGAGAATGCGTGCTGCTTCCAGCACTTTCTGACGGATCTGCTCTTTTCCTTGCCCTCGAATTTTCAGGCCCCAGGCCATATTCTCTTCAACCGTCATATGCGGGTACAACGCATAGTTCTGGAACACCATCGCGATACCGCGTTCTTTGGGTTCCATCTCGGTCACTCGCTTATCATCAATCCAGATATCGCCGCTGGTTACCCGCTCCAGCCCGGCAACCATCCGTAATAAGGTGGATTTTCCACAGCCGGATGGCCCTACCATCACAATAAATTCACCGTCGGCAACATCAACGGTTAATGGTTGAATAACCTGATTTTTACCATCCCAGCTTTTTGTGACTGCCTGTAGCTTCAATCCTGCCATTTGTTATTTCTCACTCTCAACTAGTCCACGTACAAACGCACGCTGCATCACTAAAACCACCACTACCGGAGGGACAAGGGTCAGTAACATCGCAGCCATCACCTGATTCCACTGGGTTGAACCTTCTCCGCTTGAGATCATGCCTTTAATACCGGCAACCGCAGTGCCAAGCGAAGCATCGCTAATAATCAGTAACGGCCAGAGATACTGGTTCCAGCCGTAGATAAAGGTGATCACAAATAAAGCTGCAAGATTGGTTTTCGATAACGGCAGCACAATATCCATGAAGAAACGCATTGGTGAGGCGCCATCAATGCGGGCAGCTTCAATAAGCTCGTCAGGTAGCGTCATAAAAAACTGGCGAAACAAGAACGTCGCGGTGGCCGATGCCATCAGTGGCAGGGTTAAACCGGCATAGCTATCAATCATATTCAGGCTTGCCACTACATCGACCGTCGGGAAAATACGCACTTCCACGGGCAGCATCAGGGTGATGAAAATCATCCAGAAAAAGAGCGTTCGAAACGGGAAACGGAACCAGACAATAGCAAAGGCGGAAAGAATCGAAACGGTGATTTTCCCGAAGGTTATCGCCAGCGCCATAAAGGCACTGTTAAACAGCATCAGGCCAAAGGGTGCACTGTTACTGGATACTCCCTGGTTCCAGATAAAGCTGATATTTTCCCACAGGTGGGAGCCAGGGATAAGCGTCATCGGCGTCTGGTAAATCGCCTCGTTATCAAGCGTCGCCGCGACAAAGGCGACATATAACGGGAATAAAATCACGATAACGCCCAGCGCCAGCATCGTGTGGCTAAACCAAGTCAGGCCACGGTTATTTTCAATCATTGGTAGCGTACCTTGCGTTCCACGAAACGAAATTGAACCACTGTCAGAATAATGACCAGGAACATCAGCACCACGGACTGTGCCGCTGAAGAAGAAAGGTCCAGACCGGCAAAACCTTCGCGGTAAATTTTATAAATTAGTGTTGTGGTTGCCTGCATTGGCCCGCCTCCGGTTGCAGCGTCAATCACCGGGAAGGTATCGAAGAAGGCATAAACCAGATTAACCACCAGCAGAAAGAAGCTCACCGGAGCAATAAGCGGCAATGAGATCTTGAAAAAACGGCGCACAGGACCCGCGCCGTCAATGGCGGCGGCCTCAACCAACGAGCGGGGAATGGATTGCAATGCTGCGAAGAAAAACAGAAAGTTATAGCTAATTTGCTTCCATACTGACGCAAACACCACCAGGAACATTGCCTGGCCACTGTTACGGGCATGGTTCCACTCGTAACCAAAATACTCCAGTGCGTGCGTGATTAAGCCCCGTCCTGGGCTAAACAAAAACATCCACAATACGGCAGCTATCGCCGGGGCAATGGCGTAGGGCAACAACAGCAGTGTTTGATAAAAACGGCTGCCACGGATCACATAGTCAACCAGTGCGGCAAAAAACAGCGATATCAGCATACCGCAACCAGCGACCAGACCACTGAAAATCATGGTGGTATAAAAAGAGTCAAGGTAGTAGCTATTACTGAATAGCTGCCTGAAGTTTTCCAGGCCAACAAAAGTACTTGAAATCCCAAACGGGTCGGTACTTTGCAGCGAATACCAGAGTGCTTCACCCGCAGGCCAGATAAAGAAGACAACGGTAATGACCAACTGTGGAAGTACCAAGGCGTAAGGCAACCAGCCAGAACGAAATACCGGACGAGATGATGACATAGCGTTACTCTTTTGAACGAATTCGGGGAATGATGCTGGTCTCCATTCGACTAATAACTGAGTCACCCTGCGGTAAGAACAGAGAAGATAAACGGCTGTTACACCGTTTATCCTGGGGGAGACACGTTATTTTTTATGACTTAGTGGATTGCTCAAAGCGGCGCAGCAGTTGGTTGCCGCGTTCTACGCTGGTGTCCAGCGCTTGCTGTGGCGTCTTTTTACCGCTCCAGACAGATTCCAGCTCTTCGTCAACCACGGTACGAATTTGCGGCATGTTGCCTAAACGCAGACCTTTGGTATAAGCCAGAGGGGGTTTATTCAGCATCTGACGAGTGGCAATATCAGCCCCTGGATTTTTGTCATAGAATCCCTCTTTTTGGGTCAGGTCATATGCTGCGGTGGTAATCGGCAGATAACCGGTTTTCTGATGCCATTGTGCGGCATTTTTAGGTTCAGCCAGGAACTCGAGGAATTCAGCAACACCTTTGTAAGTATCCGGATCTTTACCATCCATAACCCACAGGCTGGCACCACCGATAATGGCATTTTGCGGCGCGTTCTTATTGTCGGCATCGTAAGGCAACATACCTACGCCATAATCAAATTTGGCATACTCGCGAATGTCGGCCAGTGAACCTGAAGAGGCGGTCGTGATAGCACAATCGCCGCTATAGAATTTTTCAGTAGACTCATCTTTACGACCGAAGTAGCTGAAATCACCCTTCTTATTCATATCCTGAAGACGTTGGATATGTTTGACTTGTTCAGGTGCATTGAACACCAGTACCGCATCGGTTCCATCGAAGCCATTATTTTGAGTCGCGACAGGCAACCCATTCCATGCGCTGAAGTTTTCCAGCTGGATCCAACCCTGCCAGCCACTGGCGTAGCCGCATTTCATCCCAGATGCACGAAGTTTCGCACTGTAGTCCGCCACTTCCTGCCAGGTTTTCGGTGGTTTTTCCGGATCCAGACCTGCTTTTTTAAATGCGTCTTTGTTGTAATAAAGTACTGGAGTGGAGCTATTGAATGGCTGGGACAGTAAGTGCCCTGTTTTCGAATCAGTGTAATAACCTGATACGGTTGGAACAAACTGCGACTCATCAAAGACAATGCCAGCATCTTTAAACACTTCATATACAGGCTTGATAGCTTTCGATGCCATCATTGTCGCGGTACCCACTTCATACACTTGCAGAATCGCAGGGGCATTACCCGTACGGTAAGCAGCAATCCCTGCCGCCAGGTTCTGCTCGTAGTTGCCTTTATAAACCGGCACGATTTTGTAATCAGGGTGTGTTTCGTTAAAACGCGTCGCCAGGGCATCCACTTCCTTGCCCAGTTGCCCGTCCATTGAATGCCAAAAAGGAATAGATGTAACGGCCATCGCCTGGCTGGTCAGTGCCAGACCCAGCGTCAGCCCTAAAGCGGTGTGTCGTAACAGTGTCATTCAGATTCACTCTCTTAATTGTGCCGGATGCGCGAAATCACGCGTTTTATGCTCGAGAGGTAACATGACACAGTTGAATGACAGAAATATGCTGTTTACATCACGGAAATGTTGCCGTTATGTTGCAGAAACATTTCAGTTTGTATCGAATTAATATTTAACACCAGATAACAGTGTTTTTTTGAGGTGATATATCGATTGGTGTAACAATTTTAGATTATGACGCTAATTAAAAGCATTATGAGATGTTTAAACCATCAAAAAGCACAAATTATGACAGTTTAAAGATAAGGCAGGCATGCCTGATACAAAATATCATGCTGCCTGCCAGAAGAATAAGCGGAAACTATCCTCCGAGATAAGCGCTGCGTACCGCTTCGTTAGCGAGCAAGGCATCGCCCGTATCAGAGAGAACAACGTGACCATTTTCCAGCACGTAACCACGATCAGCCAGTTTAAGGGCCTGATTCGCGTTTTGTTCAACCAGAAAGATAGTCATCCCTTCACTACGCAACTGTTCAATAGTATCGAAGATTTGCTGGATGATAATTGGTGCCAGACCCAAAGAAGGTTCATCAAGCAACAACAAGCGCGGCTGACTCATCAGCGCTCTGCCGATAGCCAGCATCTGCTGCTCACCACCTGACATGGTACCCGCACGCTGAATACGACGTTCATGCAAACGCGGAAACAGTTTATAGATCCCCTCAATACGCTCATGAAACAAGTCTCGTTCAACAAAGAAACCGCCCATTGCGAGGTTTTCTTCCACTGTCATGCGTGAAAACACGCGGCGACCTTCCGGAACAATTGCAACCGCTTCACGCATGATACGTGCAGTTTGCCAGTCAGTAATATCTTTACCATCAAACACAATACGGCCACTTGAGGCACGAGGATCGCCACAGAGCGATCCCAGTAAAGTGGTTTTACCCGCCCCGTTAGCGCCGATTAACGTCACGATTTCGCCTTGCTTAATATGCAGACTGACGTCGTGCAACGCCTGGATCTTTCCATAGTGGGTACTTACCTTGTCAAACGACAAAATTACATTTTCCATCTTAGGCCTCACCCCTATGCTTCACCTAAATAGGCACGGATCACATCAGGGTTATTGCGGATTTGCTCCGGCGTACCGTTAGCCAACGGCGTCCCCTGATTCACGACGTAGATCCTGTCAGATATTCCCATAACCAGTTTCATATCGTGCTCAATCAACAACACAGTTGTATTGTGATGGTTACGCAGTTCCATGATCAACTCATCGAGTTCATTGGTTTCTTTCGGGTTCAGACCAGCCGCTGGCTCATCCAGCATCAGAATTTCTGGCTGGGTCACCATGCAACGGGCAATTTCCAGGCGACGCTGATCGCCATAGGCCAGGTTACTGGCCTGACGGTTCGCCTGCTCTAACAGGCCAATACGCTCTAACCAGTCGGCGGCACGTTCCAGCGCTTCAGACTGAGCGCGGCGAAAACCTGGGGTTTGCAGCAGACCCGCGAAAATACCGGTTTTCAGCTGCATATGCTGGGCGACCAGCAGGTTTTCAATCACCGTCATTTCACGGAACAAGCGCACATGCTGAAAGGTTCTTACTACGCCAAGACGTGCAATCTCCTGACCGGGCAAACCTTCAAGGTGTTTATCACGCAGTAAAATCTGACCGCCAGTCGGTTTATAAAACCCCGTCAGACAGTTAAAGACGGTCGTTTTACCGGCGCCGTTCGGGCCTATCAGGGAAACAATTTCACCGGCATTAAGCTCAAGCGATACGTTGTTAACGGCAAGAAGGCCGCCAAAACGCATCATCAGTCCGCTGACGGATAACAATGGCTGACTCATGCCTGTTCTCCTTTTACGTCAGTGGTTTTCAGCTTCAAATGCGGACGGTTCATCGGTAACAGACCTTGTGGACGCCAAATCATCATCAGTACCATCAAACCGCCCAGAACCAGCATGCTGTACTCGTTCAAGTCACGCATCATTTCACGCGAGACTACCAGTAACACGGCGGCCAGAATCACCGCAAACTGTGACCCCATTCCGCCTAATACCACTATCGCCAGTACAAAAGCGGACTCGGCAAAGGTGAATGATTCCGGGCTGATAAAGCCCTGACGTGCTGCAAATAAGGTACCGGCAAAACCGGCAAAAGCGGCACTGATCGTAAAAGCGGTGAGTTTGATACGGCGTGGACTTAAACCCAGAGAGCGGCAGGCTATTTCATCTTCACGCAATGCTTCCCAGGCGCGACCCAGAGGCATACGCAACAGACGGTTGATAACAAACAGCGTAATCACCACCAGCAACAGGGCCACTAAATAGAGGAATACCACCCTGTGGATTGGGTCATAGCTAATATTGAAGAAGTTACTGAAGGTATCCCAACCCCCCTCACGTGAGGTACGGCTAAATTCCAGACCAAACAGCGTCGGTTTTGGGATCTGGCTGATACCGTTAGGTCCGCCAGTCAGAGCGGTATTATTGAGCAGCAGAATACGGACAATTTCACCGAAACCCAAGGTGACAATCGCCAGATAGTCTCCCCGTAACCGCAGTACCGGGAAGCCCAGTAAAAAACCTGCCGCTGCCGCCATCAGACCCGCAATCGGCAGACAGGCCCAGAAGCCCAGACCATAGTACTGGTTAAGCATGGCAAAGGTATAAGCGCCGATAGCATAGAAACCACCGTAACCCAGCACCAGTAAACCAGACAGACCTACCACCACATTCAGGCCCAGCCCGAGAATAATGTAGATCATGGTCATGGTGGCAATATCAATCGATCCACGCGACGCCATAAAAGGCCAGACAACGGCAATCACCAACAGTGCCAGCAGGAAGATTTTTTGTTTTGGCGTTGAACCATCCAGGGCCGGTAAGACAAACTTCGGTCCGGTGATTTTTTTCATGCCTTTGGTAAATAACGGACGCAGTAGCTGGAAAATAAATACCACTGCAGTACCGATCATCACCCATTCCCAGCGCACGCTACTGGCACTGTTCACCACCAGTTTGGTACCTGAAAGGCTTAGCTGCACCCCCATAAATACCGAGGCCAGAACGAAAAACATCACCGCAGAGAGTAGTGAAAAAACAATGTGCATCGGTTTCATACTTTCTCTACCTCCGGACGGCCCAGAATACCGGTAGGCATCACCAGCAATACCCCGATAAGCAGCGCAAAGGAAACCACGTCTTTATATTCAGTACTCAGGTAAGCAGAAGTCAGCGCTTCAGCAATCCCCAGAATCAGACCACCAATCATTGCGCCCGGAATACTACCAATACCACCCAATACAGCAGCGGTGAAAGCTTTCATACCGGCCATAAAGCCAATATAGGGGCTGATAACACCATAGAACTGACCTAGCAGAACCCCGGCAACCGCGGCCATAGCAGCACCGATAACAAAGGTCAGGGAGATAACACGGTCAGTATTGATACCCAATAAACTCGCCATTTTTAAATCTTCAGCACAAGCGCGGCAGGCGCGGCCCATGCGGGAGTAGCGGATAAACAGGGTCAGGGCCAGCATAGCAAGGAAAGTCACCACCCAGATAACCATCTGCATAGTGGTGATGGTGGCAGTAAAGTTTTCACTGGCTCCCACAATCCATTGACCATCAAATAAATTTGGCAGGGCAATATCACGCGAACCTTCGGTCAGGCTAACGTAGTTTTGTAAGAAGATAGACATCCCGATAGCAGAGATCAGTGCAATCAGGCGCTTGGAGCTACGAACCGGGCGATAGGCAACCCGTTCTATACTCCAGCCATAGGCACTGGCGATCACAATCGCGCCGATAAAGCCAGCACCGACCAGCATCCAGCCCACATCAATGCCAAGCATCATAAGAGCGGCGATTATCATAAAGGAGACGTAGCTCCCTATCATATACACTTCGCCGTGGGCAAAGTTGATCATACCTATAATGCCGTACACCATCGTATAACCGATGGCAATCAGCGCATAAGTACTACCCAGCGTGACGCCATTAAACATCTGCTGAAGGAAGTAAAGAAACTGCTCGGACATAACGTAACCTTTTAATGCCTTCCGGGCAGACCCGGAAGGGAGGGTAGCAGAGGACTGTTGTTATTTTGCCGCGGTAGAGGAACCGTCGGCATGCCACTGGAAGACACCAAATTCAAATCCCTTCAGATCGCCTTTTTCATCCCAGTTCAGCGGCCCTATCACGGTGTTTGCACCTTTTTCTTTTAAATCGTCAGCGAGATCTGCCGGATCTGCACTGGCGCTACGTTCAAGGGCTTGCGCCAGTGACTGTACCGCGGCGTAGGTTATCCAGACATAAGGTCCGGACGCATCTTTTTTCTCGGCAACTAACGCATCAACAATAGCTTTATTCTCTGGATCCTGGTCATAGCGTTTTGGCATCGTGACCAGCATGCCTTCACCTGCATCACCGGCAATATTCGATAATGATGCATTACCTACACCTTCCGGCCCCATAAACTGGGTTTTCAAACCAACAGCACGCGCCTGGCGCAAGATCTGTCCCATTTCCGGGTAGTAGCCGCCGTAGTAAACAAAATCGATATTCTCTTTTTGTAGACGGGCCACTAATGTAGAGAAGTCTTTGTCACCGGCGGTGATACCATCAAAAAAGACGATATTGGCATTATTTTTCTTCAACTCATCACGCACTGAACGTGCCAGACCTTCACCATATTGCTGTTTATCATGAATGATCCCAATGCGCTGCGGCTTAACCTGCTCAAGAATATATTTTGCAGCCGTTGGCCCCTGAGAAGAATCCAGCCCTGCTGTACGCATAATGGTGGCATAACCGCGCTGTGTCAGCTCAGGGTTCGTCGCACCAGGTGAAATCATCAGAATGCCTTCATCTTCGTAAATATCCGAAGCAGGCTGAGTAGAAGAGGAACATAAATGACCAATGACGTATTTCACACCATCGTTAACAATTTTGTTGGCGACCGCTACAGCCTGTTTAGGATCGCAGGCATCATCATATTCGAGCGCAACCAGTTTATTACCTTTAACACCGCCTTTAGCATTAATGTCTTTGATAGCCTGGCGGGCACCATTAAATTCCATGTCGCCCCATTGTGCTACCGGGCCTGACATCGCCCCGACAACAGCCACTTTAATGTCTTCAGCGGTTGCCGCGTGAGACACCGCCAGAGCAATGAATCCGGCCAGTAATGTCTTCGCGTTCATCTTCATTTTCCTTTCCTTCTGGTGCGATTAAAAAACAAACAGCTATATTGTAACCAACACCTGTTTTTATGAATGACATGAAGGAGTTAGCGCAATATTTAACAATATTTTCGACTAAACTCTCTATATTTCATGCGATTAACTGGAGATATTATTCTGTATTTCATCAGAGATAAACAAAAAAAAGCATGTTTTGCAGCATAAAATAGCGATACAAAGCGCCGAACAATCTGCTGAAAATTAGTATGTTATTCTGATATTTTATAAATAGATGATGTTTATCTCTGGATTACGGAGTGAACATAAATTAAACCGCCCCTCCTGGTGTCAGAAAAGATAAAGCGTCTGGGGCGAATAAATTGGTTACACTCGTTATTTACCCTTTTTTCGGTTTGTCCATTTATGAAACTCACTATCATTCGTCTGTTCGCTCCTGATGTTCAGGATAAGATTGATCTTGGTAAAATATGGTCTGAAAACGCCGTAATGCAGCTGGAACTCAGCGAAAATAAACGTCTCTATGCCGCTAAATTTAATGACCGTCTGTTAGGGGCTGTACAAGTCACGCTAAACGGGACTCAAGGAGTATTAAACGCACTCAGTGTCAGAGAGATCACCCGTCGTCGCGGTGTCGGACAGTATTTAGTCGAAGAGGTTCTGCGTGATAACCCAGAGATAACGCACTGGACAATAAGCGCCAGTGGAACAGAAAACCACGATGTTATGCAGGCATTTGCCATAGCTCTCGGCTTTCTGCCACAAGAGAAGGGCTGGGAAAAATAGCACTGCAATAAGCTCAGGCCTTTCGGGTTTAATCCCAAAGGCCTGAATGGCAAGAACAGAGGAGTTAACTGCTAACGGGGTGAGTGGCAACTTTACGCCGATATGCCACATTAGAGATCAGTAACAATGCGCAAGCTGCGCAACCGCTGGCAAACCAGAGATTGCTGAGTAACCCAAAATGGTCAAATAACTGACCACCCGCCCATGAACCCAATCCAATCGATATATTGAACACCCCAACATATAACGCAGTAGCTATCTCCAGCATACGAGACTCTGCTTTCATTACCCATGTCATCAGTCCCACAGATATCCCGCCATAGGACAGACCCCAGAATAATAAGACCGCAGCCCCTCCAGCAGAAATGTTTCCAACTGTCAGGAACAAAACGGGTGTCAACAATAGACCTAGCGCAATGATAGCAAGCGTTAATGTCGTCCGGCGCATAGCGACTATTCCAGTCAGGAAGTTACCGACCATACCCGCAACACCATAGCCAAATAACAATATGCCCAGCCACTGCACATCAAATCCTGAGACCGATACCAGCAGCGGACGCACAAAGGTAAAGGCAGCAAAGTGACCGCATACCAGTAACAAGGTCAGCAGCATACCGATTTGTAATTTGCGATTAGCCAACTGTTCAACAAAATGCCGCACTCTGGCAGAGCCTTTAACCGGAAGGGAAGGAATGAACAATACATGCAGAACCAGGACTGCAGCACTGAACAGCGCCATACAGCCGAAAACCCAGCGCCAGCCGATAAGGTCGCCGATTAATGCTCCAAGAGGAACGCCAAGTACTGAGGCCGCGGCAACGCCTCCAAAAATAATTGAAGTGGCTAAGCCCACCGCAGAAGGCCGGACCAGCCTGACCGCCAGGCTACTGGCAATTGCCCATATTCCGCCGATACAGAACCCAATCAGTACACGAGCAACCAGCATCCAGCTCCAGCTGGGTGCTAATGCCGATGCCAGATTCGCAGCGACCAGTAGTCCCAGCAAGACACATAAAATACGGCGTCGGTCTGTCCCGCCTGATAGCAGTATTACCAGAGGTGAAAAGAATGCGGCCAGTAATGCAGGAAAAGAGACCATCAGGCCCGCAGTTCCGGAAGTAATATTCAACTCCTCGGCAATCGGTGTTAACAAGCCGACAGGAAGCAATTCCGTCGTTACAACAGAAAAGATAGCCAGTCCGACAGCACTCACTGCCAGCCAGGAATGCTGAACCTCCGTTTCTGCCGCCGCGGATGGAGATGAACTCATGGATTAGCCCCTTGCAATGAAAAATATGTTAAAAAGAGCAATACTGCAGCTAACTGCTGAACTATATAGCCTCAAACCCTGATTACCCGGTGTTTGTCAGACACAATATTGTCAAATACATACACCTCGTATCAATAAAATCATATTATAGATACACTGTGTATGTAAATACATTATGTCTGTAAAAGGAGAAATGAGATGGTCCGTCGTACCCGAGCCGAAATGGAAGAAACCCGTGCTTTATTGCTGGCAACTGCTCGTAAGGTTTTCAGTGAGCGGGGTTACGCGGATACCTCAATGGACGACCTTACCGCACAGGCAGGGTTAACCAGAGGTGCACTCTATCACCATTTCGGAGATAAGAAGGGTCTGTTAGTAGCAGTCGTCGAGCAGATCGATGCCGAAACGGATGAACGCTTGCAGGCTGCTTTTAACCGTGCAGAGGATCCCTGGGATGGCTTTCGTCGCCGTTGTCATGCTTATCTGGAAATGTCTCTGGAGCTTGAAATTCAACGCATCATTCTGCGTGATGCCAGGGCTGTACTCGGTGGCACGTTGCCTGAATCATATCGCTACTGTATAGAGTCAATGCAACAGCAGGTGAGTGTCCTTATTGAGCAGGGGATGATAGTCGACACCGACCCACAGGCCTTGGCCACTCTGATATATGGCAGTCTGGCTGAAGCCGCATTCTGGATAGCGAATGCTGAGGATGGGAATGCGCGTCTGGGTCAGGCGAAGGATGCTCTGGATTTACTGCTGCAAGGGTTATTAAAAAAACCGGGTATTACGGCATAAAAAAACTGCACCTGACTCAGGGAATAACTCCGCTTTTGGGGTGCAGTTTTTTATTTATATCGCAATGGAAAGAGCGCCACTTCGGTGCCGCTCTTTCAAATTAAGCGCTTATTTCGCGTCAGAAGAGGTCCCGTCAGCATTCCAGGTAAAGACTCCGAACTCAAAGCCTTTCAGGTCACCCTTTTCATCCCAGGAAAGTGGGCCCATTACGGTTTCAACGGTCGCACCTTTCAGGTAGTTTGCCATTTCCGCCGGATCAGAAGTCTTATTCAGACCATCAGCCAGGGTCTGTAGCGCGGCATAGGTGGTCCAGACGAATGCACCACTTGGATCTTGTTTCTTCGCTTTGATAGCTTCTACAATCGGCTGGTTTGCTGGATCCTGGTCATAGTTCTTCGGTTTCGTCACCAGTAAACCTTCCGCAGATTCACCGGCAATATTAGACAGGGAAACGTTAGCCACCCCTTCTGGTCCCATAAACTGGGTTTTCAGGCCAGCGGCACGTGCCTGACGCAGGATCTGTCCCATTTCCGGATGGTAACCACCGTAGTAAACGAAATCGATATTATCTTTCTTCAAGCGAGCAACCAGCGTAGAAAAGTCTTTCTCGCCCGCAGTCACGCCATCAAAGAATACGATATTAGCACCGCCCGCTTTCAGGCCGTCCTGAACTGCACGCGCCAGACCTTCACCGTACTGCTGCTTATCATGGATAATAGCGATACGCTGTGGCTTCACTTTATCAAGAATATATTTTGCCGCCGTCGGACCCTGATCGGAGTCAAGACCGGTGGTGCGTAATACCAGTTGATAACCACGAGAGGTCAGCTCTGGCGCAGTCGCCGCAGGCGTTATCATAATAATGCCTTCGTCTTCGTAAATATCAGACGCAGGCTGAGTAGAAGAAGAACAGAGGTGCCCAATAACGTACTTAATGCCATCGTTAACGACTTTGTTTGCTACAGCTACCGCCTGTTTCGGGTCACATGCATCATCGTACTTGGTGATAACCAGCTTATCGCCGTTAATACCACCTTTGGCATTAATATCCGCAACGGCTTGTTCTGCACCGGTAAACTCTTGGTCACCATATTGTGCGACCGGACCAGACATCGCCCCAACCACTGCCACTTTAATATCTTTCGCCAATGCGACGTTGCTCATGGCCAGTGCAATACAACCTGCCAGTAAGGCTTTGCCCGTCATCTTCATCCTGAGAGTCCCCATGTTGTTGTGAGTCATATTTTTATGTTGTGTGTTCAGCACGTTTTTTAATCAATCTTATCAGGTAGAATGGCACATGTGCTGTTGCAGCATTCTCTGCTAAAAAACATACCTTATTTTGCGATTTATGGAATAACAATTTTGTCACACAGCAATGTTTATCTGGAAAAAATACTAAAAAGCGGCTGTAGTGAGAGGTGAATGGCGACATAAGTCACAGGAAAAGGATTTTTGACAGGAACAGAAATGTAGGGTGTTAACTTTCTACTCTGACAAGGTGAAGTTCTCAGTTATGCCATCATATCGAGAATCCAGTTATGCGAGCTCATCACATTAGCAGCACACAAAAACTGTATCGCAGCGTCAATACCACTACACGGCATCGTTCGAATAACCCGGGGGCTCAGTATCGCTGGAAACGCAACGCGAAAAAACTCTCTCATGAGCTACTGCCGCAACGTGAATCAATGCACGGAAAGCAGAGTCGTGGTCGAGATTACACGCCATTGTTTCACTTTCTGCTCAAACAGACAGGACTACCCTGGGATAAGGTATTCAGTGAAGCCAGTGCTCGCCTTGATACCACTGACCCCGTCTTCTGGCTAGTGGCATTGCATGAACACCAACGCAGGGATTTAGTCTGTATTGGCGAAAGCAGCTTTTATCCCGGTCTGTTTGTTGACGAAAATGGGCTACTCCAGCAGGTCGATCCAGCAATTACAGGAAAGGATGTTGAGGTAACTTGCCGCTGCTGTACACATACATTCATTGGAGTACCCGTGTAAGAAACCAAAATACAGACAAAAAAAATGACCTGAACTCGGCAGAGTACCGAATTCAGGTCATTTTATAAGTGAGTGAAGATATTAGGCTTCGATAGCCAGGCGAAGTTTTTTCATCGCATTTTTTTCAAGCTGACGTACACGTTCTGCTGACACACCATAACGGTCAGCCAGTTCCTGTAACGTGCTTTTGTTATCTTCATCCAGCCAGCGAGCACGAATGATTTGCTGGCTACGCTCATCAAGACCCATCATTGCATCAGTGAGTTTATCTGTTGCATGGGAGTCCCAGTTATCATCTTCAATGCCATCGGCAAAGTTAGATGATTTGTCCTGAAGGAACAGAACCGGGGCCATAGGCTGGCTATCCGACTCGTCGTCATTAGACATGTCAAAGGTCATATCCTGTGCCGCCATCCGCGATTCCATTTCACGTACGTCTTTACTGCTTACGCCAAGTTCATTGGCAACCAGTTCGACTTCTTCATGGTTAAACCAGCCCAGACGTTGCTTATTTTTACGCAGATTAAAGAACAGCTTACGCTGTGCTTTGGTCGTTGCGACTTTCACAATACGCCAGTTACGCAGTACGTATTCATGAATTTCGGCTTTGATCCAGTGCACGGCAAAGGACACCAGGCGAACACCCACCTCAGGATTAAAGCGACGTACCGCTTTCATCAGGCCGATATTCCCTTCCTGAATCAAGTCTGCCTGTGGCAGGCCATAACCAGAATAATTACGAGCAATATGAACAACAAAGCGGAGATGTGAAAGGATTAGCCGCTTAGCTGCTTCCAGACTACCCTCATAATGCAGCTTTTCAGCCAGCTCCTTCTCCTCGTCAGCCGTTAACATCGGCCAAGAGTTCGCAGCCCGAATATAAGATTCCAGGTTACCAACAGGGGCTAAAGCTAAATTTTGCATTTCTTTGGTCATTCAAACCCTCTCTATAAAAACTTAAACGGATTGCCATGAAAACCGGCATCGGATGACAACACTCGCAACTACCGGGCAATCGACTTCATGCTATCTAGGACAATCACGTTATCCACAAGTTCAAAATAATTTTGTGGATAAGTTACTCACACTGTTCTTTCAGCTCGCTACCCACTTTATACACTAAAAGTAACGAGCGTTCAGTATATCAAAAAATCATTTATTCTGGTGTAAAATGCCGTAAATGTTGAACGGTCGCAAGCCATGCGGCCAGCCAGCCAATCATGGACGACACGAGTAATAACAATAAACACTCATCAAATCCTAAACCCCGCAGAGAGAACTGGGTGCCGAATACTTGAGCAACCTGAGTCACCGCAGAAGAGAGCCGCATCACCAGGATTTCCGACAGGATAAGCGATAAAAATGCCCCGCTGAAGCCTAATAATGCTCCGCCATATAAAAAGGGACGCAAAATGAAGCCATCGGTAGCACCAATCAATTTTTGCACATTAATTGTATCACGACGCGCAAAAATACTCAGTCTCACCGAGTTGCCGATAACCAGGAAGACAGCAGCCACCATCAGAATACCGATCATTGCAGCAACTCGTCCCACCAGCCCTGTCAAAGCAGCAAGACGCGCAAACCAGCTATCATCCATACGCACTTCATCCACACCCTGAACCTGTGTCAGTCTGTCACGTAAGGTATTCAAATGCTCAGTCGTTTGAAAATCGAGCTTTGGGTTAACTATCGCCACCGCAGGCAGAGGATTTTCCTCCAGCATATCGAGCGCACCACCAAAGCCTGACCAGTTACGGAACTCGCCTAATGCTTCATCCCGGGAGAGGTAGTTAACCTTATCGACCCCTTCCTCTGCCTCCAGAATACCAAGAACTTGCTGCGCCGCATCGTCATCTAGTGCTTTATCAAGATAAACGGTGATTTGCGGAGAAGGATAGTACTGAGATGCTGCCTGATTCACGTTTTTATAAACGATAAAACAGACGCTGGGTAAGGTCAGAGAGATGGCAATCACCATCACCGTCAAAAATGTCGCTAACGGTTTACTTTTCAGATCTTGTAGCGCACCTTCCCAGGCATAACGGAACTGCTCGTTAATGCCACCTTTTAACGACTTCTTCTTCGACTGAGGCGATTTATTCCGTTTTTTTCCACCACGGCCACCATCGCTCTGTCGATGAGACTGATTAAAATCGTTAATTTTATGACTAAAGCGCTTAACAATATTTAACACCGCCCGTTTATTCACCCGCCACCTCCGTGTAAATGGCCATTGCTTAAGGTCAGCAAGCGATAAGAACGCCGCGAGATAAGCCCCATATCATGGGTCGCCATTAATACAGTGACACCGACACGGTTGAATTCTTCGAACAGGCGTAAAATCCCTTCAGAAAGGGCATCATCAAGGTTACCTGTTGGTTCATCCGCCAAGAGCAGTGCAGGTTTGTTAACCACTGCTCGCGCGATCCCAACACGTTGCTGCTCACCGCCAGAAAGTTGAATAGGTAAGTTCTTTGCTTTATCCAGCAAACCTACCTTATCGAGCGCCGCTGAAACACGGCGACGGATATCTTCACCACTGGCTCCCGCAATGATCAGCGGGATCGCGACATTATCGTAAACGGTCCGGTCCATTAGCAGGTGGTGATCCTGAAAGATCATGCCTATCTGGCGGCGTAAAAATGGCACCTCACGGCTTTTTAAACGGCTGATATCATGCCCGCTAAAAAATATATGACCGGCGCTCGGCCGCTCAATGCCGCAGATAAGCTTCAGTAACGTACTTTTTCCTGCTCCGGAATGGCCGGTCAGAAACGCCATCTCGCCTGGTTGCATATGGAAGGTCACTCCCTGCAACGCTTGTCTCCCGCCGAGATAGGCTTTACTGACGTGTTCAAAACGAACCATTATTAATCCTCTCGGGCAAAAAGTGCCTCTATAAAATCTTCTGAATTAAACGGTCGTAAATCAGTAAGTTGTTCACCTACACCAATGTAACGAATAGGAATACCAAACTGATCCGCGATAGAGAATATAACGCCTCCTTTAGCGGTACCGTCTAACTTCGTCAATGTGATCCCTGTCAGTCCCACCGCTTCATGGAACAGTTTAGCCTGACTTATCGCATTCTGACCGGTACTCGCATCCAGGGTGAGCATAATCTCATGCGGAGCGTCTTCGTCCAGTTTTTTCATTACCCGGACAATTTTTTTCAGCTCTTCCATCAAATGAGATTTGTTTTGCAAACGCCCGGCAGTATCGGCAATTAATACATCAACATTACGTGCCTTGGCAGCCTGTATCGCGTCAAAAATAACCGATGCTGAGTCTGCGCCAGTATGCTGAGCAATCACCGGAATATTATTACGCTCACCCCAGACCTGGAGCTGTTCGACCGCGGCGGCACGGAAAGTATCGCCCGCAGCCAGCATCACAGACTTACCTTCCAGTTCAAACTGACGCGCCAGTTTACCAATAGTGGTGGTTTTACCTACCCCATTGACCCCGACCATCAGAATAACAAAAGGCGTTTTACCTTCAATATTGAGCGGCGCATCGACTTTCGCCAGAATATCGCTCATCTCTTCTTTTAATAATGTATACAACACTTCAGCATCACGTAACTGCTTACGACTGGCTGTCTCAGTCAGTTTTTCGATAATTTTTCGCGTGGTTTCGACGCCAACATCAGCAATTAATAGCTGTTCTTCCAACTCTTCGAACAAGTCATCATCGATTTTTTTACCACGAAACAGCCCCATAAAACCGGAGCCAAGATTCTGTTTCGTTTTAACCAGACTGCGTTTCAGGCGCGCAAAGAAACCTTCTTTAGTCGGTTTTTCTTGTTCCACAATCGGAGCGACTATCGGCTCCTCAGGAATATCGTCCTGAGCTATCTCCAGTGGACTTTCGGCTACCAACGGCACATTTACTGGTTCAGTTAGTTCAGCAGCAAGCTCTTCTGGCTGCTCCTCACTAACCGGGCTTTCAGCAACCGGAGAAACCATCACCGACTCAATCATTTCGCCAGCGGGTTCCACTGGCTGATTTTCAGTCACTGTACTTTCAGAAGCTGGAGCAATAGCCGGTTCAATGACTTCTGCGTGACGGGTTTCCGCTGAATGCGGAAGCAGGGATTCAATAGCCGCGACTTCTTCTGTAACAATTCTTTCCTGCACAGCGACAGCATGAGTTTCTATTTCTGCAGGCTCATCTGCCGGAGCAGCCTCAGGCGTTTTTTGAGCCTCGGCATGTGAAATAATAGACTCTATCGCCGCAACTTCTTCTGTCACGATCCGCTCTTGATGAGCCTGGAAAATCTCCTGCTCAACAGACTTTGATACTCCGTCCTGTGCTAACTCAGGTTCTGCAATTGAAGGATCCGCAGTCTCAGTTTCCTTCACGTCCACCATCGGCTCACTGGTCTCATCCAGTAAGACACGTGCATCTTCTTCCTGCTCTGCCAGAACTGGCTCTACCTGCTCAGCCGGTGTCGCTATCTGTGAGGCTATATCCGCCGCTTCAACCTCTGGTTCAGACTGCTCTACGGCGTCTTGCGCTTCAACCTTAGGTTCTTCCGGCTGCTCTTTCTGACCAAAGCCCAGCCAGGAAAAAAAGCCACGTTTTTTCTCTTTCGCCATTTGCGACTACACCCCTCGCTGTTTATTTATGGCACAGGTCCGATTCGCCTTGCCACGAGCATAAAAAAATAGTGCATAAGTCTACCACTTTCCTGCCTCAGCATCACGCAGCAGGAATAAGGTTTCCAGGCTTAAGCCTGGGGCGTTAGAATAGACATCAGAGATCAACATGTATGCAGTGAGCACAATGAAAAAACCTCAATCCACGGGTTCAGGCCAAATTCGCATTATTGGCGGCCAATGGCGTGGCCGAAAACTTCCCGTTCCTGATGCAGCCGGGTTACGCCCGACCACCGACAGGGTAAGAGAAACACTGTTTAACTGGCTTGCCCCTCATATTGTCGAGGCTCATTGCCTTGACTGTTTTGCCGGGAGCGGCGCGTTAGGCTTAGAAGCCTTATCACGTTATGCCGCAACAGCCACGCTGATTGAAATGGACAAAAACGTTGCTCGCCAGTTACAGAAAAATCTCGCCACTTTACAGGCAAGCCAAGGCAATGTACTGAATGCGAACACCTTAAATGTGCTGGCACAACCCGGTAAACCTCACCATATTGTGTTTGTCGATCCCCCCTTCCGTAAAGGGTTACTCGACGAGACCCTCAGTTTACTGGAAAAAAATAACTGGCTTACGGATGGCGCACTGATTTACGTTGAAAGTGAAGTAGAAAATGGTATGCCGCTGGTTCCCACATCCTGGACATTACACCGGGAAAAAGTCGCCGGACAAGTTGCCTATCGTCTGTTTATACGTGAAATACAAGGAACCACATGATGTCTGTTTTGATTAATCTGGGTCGCCTGCTGATGTTGTGTATCTGGGCATTTTTAGTGCTCAATTTAGTTCAACCTTTCCCACGCCCGCTGAATATCTTCGTCAATGTCGCATTCATTTTTATGGTAATAATGCACGGCCTGCAACTGGGTTTAATGAAAGCAACTCAACCTAAAGATGGCCCGCCACTTAGCAGTGCATCCCAGATCAAAATCTTCCTTTTTGGTGTCTTCGAACTGTTGGTCTGGCAAAAAAAACTTCGCCAGGGAAAATAACGGTTCCAAGACATCGTTCAGCGAACAGGATAATTAAGCATCGCTTTTTCGTTCCCTGCCAGTACACTGGAATGACGCACGACAACTAAAATAAGGATATGCCATGCTTTGGTCATTTATCGCTGTCTTTTTTTCAGGTTGGTTATACGTTGATTCTTGTTATCGAGGGCCTGCCTGGCAAAAGTGGGTATTTAAGCCCGTAACCCTGCTGTTGTTACTGCTGCTTGCCTTACAGGCGCCTCTCCCTGGCCCTACAGGCTATTTAATTATTGCTGGCTTGCTGGCGAGTCTGCTCGGAGACGCGCTCACCCTACTTCCACGCCAGCGTCTACTCTATGCTTTTGGCGCCTATTTTCTCTCACATTTGTTGTATAGCCTCTATTTTACCAGCCATACCAGCTTCGACTTGTACTGGCCTCTTCCACTGGCTCTAATCATTGTCGGCGCGCTGCTTGTTGCCACCATCTGGAGCCGTCTTGATGAGCTGCGTATGCCGGTCCTGGCTTTCATTGGTATCACACTGGTGATGGTCTGGTTAGCGGGCGCTAACTATTTCTCACGCAATACTGCCGCCAGCCTGTCGGAATATCTGGGGGCGGGCTTATTGCTGCTGGGGAATGTGGTCTGGTTGATCAGTCAATATCGTCGCCGGTTCTCTGTCGACAGTGCTATTGTGGCAGCCTGCTACTTTGGCGGACATTTCTTAATTGTCCGTTCGTTGTTTATCTGAACCACCAAAAATGCTCACTTCCGATAAATAACCCTTGACTCTGGAGTTAGCTCCAGAGTTTAGGATAGGCCATAAGATAATAATTATGACCCGGAGAGTGCTATGCACAACACATCTCAAAGCCCTCAAAAAACGCCACAGTTTTCACACAGTAAATTCAGCCCACTGAAGGCCGAAGAAAAGCACAGTTGTTGCGCTGAAAGCGATGGTTGTGCCTCCCCGGCTGAAACAACAGCTATCAACAGTAACGATCGTTATAGCTGGCATGTGGAAGGTATGGATTGTGCTGCCTGTGCACGAAAAGTTGAGAATGCCGTTAAAAATATCGCTGGTGTTAAGCAGGTTCAGGTCTTGTTTGCGACCGAAAAACTACTCGTCAAATCGAGCCGGGATATTCGTAGCGAGGTAGAACAGGCGGTCAATTCCGCTGGCTATAAACTCAGCGATAGTGCAGCGCCGAAAGCGGCACCCGCTTCTTTCTGGCAAGAAAATGGGACAATTATCGTCCTGATTGTCCTGATGGCGGTGAGCTGGGGCCTGGAACAGGCCAATCATCCATTAGGTAATCTGGCCTTTATTATTACGACACTGGTAGGGCTGGGCCCCATCGTCCGCCAGGCGGTACGTCTGATCCGCAGTGGTAGCTGGTTTGCTATCGAAACCCTGATGAGCGTTGCTGCGATTGGCGCACTGTTTATTGGCGCTACCGCAGAAGCGGCAATGGTATTGATATTATTTCTGATTGGAGAACGTCTGGAATCCTACGCTGCCAGCCGTGCCCGCCGCGGCGTCAGCGCATTAATGGCGCTAAAACCCGATAGCGCTATTCGTATTCGTAACGGTCAGCGTGAAACCGTCGCCCAGACAGAATTACGCCCGGGGGATATTATTGAAGTCGCTGCTGGCGGGCGCTTACCCGCCGATGGACGCCTGTTAAATGCATTTGCCAGTTTTGACGAAAGCGCCCTGACCGGTGAATCAATTCCGGTTGAACATCAAAAAGGTGAGAATGTCTCTGCAGGATCGACCAGTATTGACCGACTGGTACAGCTGGAAGTCGTTTCCGAACCCGGCGACAGCGCCATTGACCGGGTTTTAAGACTGATTGAAGAAGCAGAAGAACGTCGCGCCCCTATTGAACGTTTTATCGACCGTTTCAGCAGAGTCTATACGCCATTGATTATGGCGCTGGCACTGCTGACTGTGATAATTCCCCCTCTGCTATTTGGTCAGCTCTGGGAACCCTGGATTTATAAGGGGCTAACGTTATTACTGATTGGCTGTCCTTGCGCTTTGGTTATCTCAACACCAGCCGCCATTACTTCCGGCCTCGCCGCTGCAGCGCGTTACGGGGCACTCATTAAAGGCGGGGCCGCTCTTGAGCGTCTGAGCCAGATCCAGCAAATCGCTTTTGATAAAACCGGCACACTGACTGCAGGTAAGCCTCAAGTGACCACCCTTGTCACTGCAGAAGGCATCGATGAAAATCAACTCCTGGCGTTAGCTGCTGCTGTCGAGCAGGGTTCTACCCACCCGTTAGCTTTGGCTGTCATCAATGCAGCTCAGCAAAGACTGCTCACTTTACCTGTGACCGAACAACATCGCGTACTACCTGGAGTCGGTATTGAAGCGATGATTGCCGGACAGATGATCCGGCTGAGTTCACCGAACAAACTGCCTGACGGAAGTCTGAATGCCAAATGGCAGCAACGTATTACTCAACAGGAAGATGAGGGGCAAACGGTCATCGTGGTTCTACGCGAAGGTCAATTGCTCGGCACTCTCGCCATGCGTGACCAGCTGCGCAGTGATGCACGAGTGGCTGTTAACGCGCTGAATGCTTTAGGCGTGAACGGCATCATGCTGACCGGGGATAACCCTCGTGCTGCTGCGGCGATTGCATCTGAACTGGGGATTGATTATCGCGCCAGTTTACTGCCCGCTGATAAGGTCCGTATCGTTAATGAGTTAGGTCAGTCTGCGCCACTGGCAATGGTCGGCGATGGTATTAATGATGCCCCGGCGATGAAAGCAGCAACGATGGGAATAGCGATGGGAAGTGGAACCGATGTTGCTCTGGAAACGGCCGATGCCGCCATCACCCATAATCGTCTGACCGAACTGTCACGGATGATAACTATCGCCAGAGCAACACATACCACCATTCGCCAAAATATCTCGATTGCATTGGGATTAAAACTGGTGTTTCTTGTCACTACCTTGTTGGGTATGACAGGATTATGGATTGCGGTATTAGCCGATTCAGGCGCTACAGCATTAGTAACCGCTAACGCCTTAAGATTATTGCGCCAGAAATAAGCAAGGAACGCTTTAAGAGCTTGTCACCACAGCAATTTAGCCACGGACAGCGCGGAAGAACCGCAGCGTACACGCAGTACGCGAAAACTCTGAACACTGCCAAGGCAAAACGGCAAATAAAATAGCCTGACAGGATGGGCTCTAAGCGTGGCTTTTACGCAATAAATAGCGGTAAGGCTTACTTGCCGCTTCTGATGCGACCAGCTCATGCTCCATAAAACGGCAGAACCCTGGAATATCGCGGGTGGTTGCCGGATCATCTGCAATCACCAGCAGCGTTTCACCTGGCGCCATTTTGCGTACAGTTTTACGTACCATCATGACCGGCTCCGGACAACGCAGTCCTGTGGTATCAAGATTATGGTCAGGTGTTGCAAATAAATCGGTCATAACAGCCTCTGTCGGGAAAACTGCGCTAGTTTACGCCGGGCAGAATTTGATGCAAGCCACGTGAACGATTGCGTTAAAATTAACCATTGCAAAGGAAATGGAAAGCAGTATCATCCTCCGGCTTTATGATGAATCAACAGAATAACATCTGTTGTATTTGATATTGGGTTCCCTCACCCCACCACTAAAAAGGCTACAATATGATGCAATTAAATCCACGCCAGCGCGTTAACGCGTTGCTATGGCTGTCGCTATTCCATTTGTTAGTTATTACTTCCAGCAACTATCTGGTTCAGCTCCCGATCTCTATTTTTGGACTCCATACGACTTGGGGTGCATTCAGTTTCCCGTTTATCTTTCTGGCAACTGACCTTACCGTGCGTATTTTTGGCGCGCCGCTGGCACGACGAATTATTTTCGTCGTAATGATCCCCGCTTTGGCTATCTCTTACGCTGTATCGTCCCTGTTTTATATGGGAAGCTGGCAAGGTCTGGAGGCATTAGGCCAATTCAATCTATTTGTTGCCCGTATTGCTATCGCCAGTTTTATGGCTTATGCCCTGGGGCAAATTCTTGATATCCAAGTCTTCAACCGTCTGCGCAAGAGTCACTATTGGTGGATAGCCCCCTCTGTTGCCATGATATTTGGTAATATGAGCGATACCATAGCCTTCTTCTTTATTGCTTTCTGGCGCAGTACAGATCCCTTTATGGCTGAACATTGGGTCGAAATTGCGATGGTTGATTACGGCTTTAAGATCCTTATCTGCATGGCCTTCTTCTTACCCGCCTATGGCGTATTCCTGAATTATCTGCTGAAAAATTTTGCCGATGAATCTAAAAATTCAGCATGGCAACCAGGGTAAAAGCATACTTGTCATCTTGTGATAAAATAACGGCATTAGCCTCGCGGTTTACTAACGGAAAGGAAGAGTCAATGCATAAACTGGTAAAATATGTCGGTGTCAGCCTGTTAGTTCTGGGTCTTGCTGCCTGTGACAATAAAGACAGCAAAACCGAAGCTGTTGATAGTTCTGCTGCAAGTACAACTACTGCACAGACTGTGACTTTATTGGACGGAAAAATAAGTTTTTCTCTTCCGGCAGATATCAGCGATCAAAGCGGTAAAGTTGGCACTCAGTCGAACAATATGCATGTCTATTCTGATACTTCAGGTCAGAAAGCGGTGATTGTCATTATCAGCGAAGCCAGCACTGACACGCTTGCTGACTTGGCTGAAAGGCTGGAACAACAGCAACGCGCGCGTGATCCGCAGCTTCAGGTTGTCTCAAATAAACCCATTGAAATTAAAGGCCATGCTTTGCAACAGCTGGATACGATTATCTCCGCCCAAGGCCAGACGACTTACTCTTCCATCGTATTAGGTAAAGTCGACGATCAGCTATTAACTATGCAGATTTCTCTGCCGGCAGATAACCAGGCCCAAGCCCAGGCAAGCGCGGAAAGTATTTTGAACACACTGACATTGCAATAACCCTCTCTTCCAGCCTGCGGCCTTCTACCGCAGGCTTGTTCTCCCTTTTTCAGCTCTATCGTCCATCAATCTCTGCCCTTAATCCCAGTAAGATAAATCATGTTTACTCAGCCCGATATCTTTCAATTGTTCCGGGCTGAGTTCCCGTAACATACGTACCGTTTTGCGGTTCAATGATTTGCGGCGAAAGTACCGATAAACAGCTCCCAGGCTAAAAACAGGTCTGCGGGCTTGGTTTTCATTAAATTCCATCGTCTGCTCCTTCTTATGGCTCTGGGCATATCATGCTATGCCGGACAGTAAGCAGACAGATGCAAAAAACGATTCTTTTTAACATACAGATGGAGTAAAACATTAACTGAATGGCGTTACTTTCAACCATCTGTACTGGTTTTTGATTCTGTATGGTTCTAATAAGGATACAGCTTGACTCGTTACCAATATCTCGCCACCTTGCTAACTGAACGCATTGAGCAAGGCTTATACCAGAGCGGTGAACGCCTGCCTTCAGTACGTACTCTGAGTCAAGAACACGGAGTCAGTATCAGCACGGTTCAACAGGCCTACCATATTCTGGAAGACCAACAGCTGATCACCCCACAACCCCGCTCTGGTTATTTTGTCGCGCCGCGTAAAGCTATTCATCCTGTACCGCCACTAACCCGCCCAGCCCAGCGGCCGATAGAAATTACCCAGTGGGATGCTGTTCTGGAGTTAATTAACTCCCGTAGTAACCAGAACATGATCTCTTTCGGCAGCGGGATACCCGACCTGACACAATCGACCATAAAACCAATGTGGCGTGAGATGACTAGGCTTGCCCAGTGTCAGTCAAATACCTTGCTTAGCTACGACAGTATTTATGGCTTACCAGCCTTACGGGAACAAATTGCCCGCCTGATGCTGGACAGCGAGTGTCTGGTCACGCCGGACGATATCGTGGTGACCAATGGTTGTGTAGAAGCACTCTCGATTGCGATTCGCGCAGTATGCAAACCGGGCGATATTGTTGCGGTTGAATCGCCTTCGTTTCACGGCACCATGCAGATGCTGCGTGGCTTTGGTATTAAAGTTATCGAAATTCCTACCGATTCTGTAACCGGGATTAGTATAGAAGCACTTGAGCTGGCACTGGAGCAATGGCCAATCAAAGCCGTTTTCCTGGTACCAAACTGCAATAATCCGTTAGGATTTACCATGCCGGTTGAGCGTAAAAAAGCAATTCTCCAGCTGGCACAACGCTTTGATATTGCAATTATAGAAGATGATGTCTATGGCGAACTGGCCTATGACTATCCCCGCCCGGTGACAATCAAATCAATGGATGTCGACGGGCGCGTTCTGCTATGCAGCTCATTTTCAAAAACGCTCTCTCCGGGGCTACGAATTGGCTGGATTATTCCTGGTCGCTACTGGGATATAGCCTTGCATATGAAATATATTGGTACCGGCAGTACGACCACAGTGACTCAGCAACTGGTGGCTAATTTTATTCAGTCCGGTCACTATCATCGACATATAAGACGAATGCGCCAGCACTACAAACGCAACCTGGATATCTTTACCTGCTGGGTGCGCCACTATTTTCCTGGTGGTATTTGCGTCAGCCGTCCACAGGGAAGCTTTTTAATGTGGATCGAGTTACCAGAAAATGTCGATGCCGTAAGACTGAATCAAGCCTTATGCCGCCAGAACATCTATATTGCTGTCGGTTCACTGTTTTCCGCTTCAGGAAAGTATCGCAATTGTCTGCGACTCAATTATGCTCTGCCTTTTAATACAGAAACCGAAGGCGCACTAAAAATACTGGGTGAGGCGCTGAATTTCGCTATGGAGAACTGCTAAAAACTTTATTTATACTGCCGGGAAATCTCTCTGCCCGGCAGTATATACCCAAAATAATTCGAGTTGCTTGTAGGCTCCCAGTTCAGCCCGTCGATGAGCATAGATAAACTCTGTGATTCGGCGGGCTGGACGCAGGTAACACCCAAGCAACTTGAAGTATGACGGGTATAAATAGCCATATTCAGGTAACGCACAGTGTGAAAAATATATAAGCCTTTATATCTTACCCAACCTAAATAGCATCACTTCAACTAAACTTATGGCAAAGAGAATAGTAAAAACATGCAGTTAAATCATCTTGTCAAATCACTTTGAATGTTCTAATAAATAAACCATCTTGCTCGCGCTATATTTTTCATAAGAAACATTGTCGTTAATAATCATCAGGAATACATATTAACGAAGAAGCCATAAAAAACCGCGATACCACCATTTTATTTGATGGCGCAGAATTTATTCATTCATGTCATTGTGTATTAGACCGATCGGACGTTTTTATTCCAACTGTCGATGGAATGGATTTATCCCGTTCGTACCGGCATCATTTTAGGATGTTGTGCCTTTTCAGTGTCGTTTCTTTCTTGTTTGCCTCGTGTTTAGGTTTTGTTTAATTTTTGTTTTATTAAATGACTATAATTGTAACGATTTCGTTTTCATCATTAATGCACGGTTGTTGGCAAGGGTTCAGTTATGCCGGAAATAATGACGTCTTTTAATCATGCAGTCACTTCACTCTCTCGCTCTGAATGGGATGCTGGTAAGCAACACTCAGTCGTAAAAGACTTGGAGCAGGGCAAAGTTATTTTCTTACCCCAGCTGGCATTTTCACTGAGCGAGCAAGAAAAGCAGTTGCTTGATCCTGTGTGGGTAGATCCTAAACGTAAGAATATCAGTTATCAGCCTCTACAGGACAGACTGACTGGTGTCGTAAATAGCACACAGCAACCCGCTATTCGTGAATTACTGAAAAGACATTATCATTCATGCTGCCAGCTGATCGCAGGTATCTTGCCAGAATATCAGACTGCATTGCATACCCCTACCAATAGTCTGCGTCTGCATCCCGTGAAAGCCTGGACTAAAAATACCTCATGGCGCAAAGATGATAGTCGTCTGCATGTCGATGCGTTTCCTTCCCGTCCCAACTATGGCGAACGTATTCTGCGTATTTTTACCAATATTAATCCTCATGGTGAAAATCGTAGCTGGCGTGTAGGTGAATCTTTCCCCGCTCTCGCACAGCGTTTTTTACCGCGCCTGAAAAACTATTCCGTCCTTAGTAGCTGGCTGCAAAATACCGTCGGTATTACCAAAAGCTATCGCAGCCACTACGATCACCTGATGCTACAGATGCATGATGCGATGAAAGCCGATGCTGATTACCAGAAAAATGGGCCCCAGATTGCCATTGAATTCCCGCAAGGCAGTAGCTGGATTTGTTTTTCTGATCAGACGCCGCATGCGGCAATGGCGGGACAGTTTATGCTGGAACAGACCTTTTTATTACCGGTGAATAAAATGCATAATCCGCAACAGTCTCCTCTTAGCATACTGGAGTCACTGACGAATAAGAGGTTAATTTAGTTTTTAGCAGGTAAAACATCTCTCAATAAAATTTACAGCCCTGGACGAAAAAGAACGTCGGCACAACTTTTACAGGCCGGTCGTCAATACGAAAAACAAGGGCGTCAATCTCAAAAGTACCCCCCTCAACCAGCTGGTCCGTAACGGATGTACCGACCGTCTCCATATTCAGTCTGGTACCCACCAACCACGCGTCCATCGGCTCCTGAAGTTGCGTCATTCGCAAGCGAAACTCTGCAATATCGGTCTTACTCTTACTGACAGATGAAGCCGAAGCAGACTGTCTGGTATGCAATTTATCGAGAAGCTGTGATTTTACTGACATGATGCTCTCTGGCCTTACAGACGGATTGCAGTATCGATATATTGCTGTTGTTTCATATGCCTCAGCATCACTCTCCCCTCGGGCATAAACTCGGTGCCATAGCGTACGAGGCCAATGCCCTTCAGCTCAGCATCAATAGCATAACGCAACTCGCCGGGGACGTTCTGCTCCAGCAGGACGACAGTAATTTTTTTCAGACGCGGCTCATATTTGAGCAGAACAGCCGACAGGGTACCCATCAGTTCATGGGCGGCACCCGGCATGCCCTGGAGAATTTTGGTCATATCCGGCAGGCCGTAGTCCGGCAGATGCGCCAGCGTACCGGCACGGCAATTGAGTATACGCTGCATATTATCAAGCACTGACAAAATGACTTGGTTCTGCTCGCTGACTTGATACAAGTCGAGGCCGCCGATGAAGTTGCCATAAAGTGTTTCATACAATGAAGGGCGGGATGACTCACTCATCTTTCAGCGCCTTCAGGGTCAGGTGGTTGTTACCGGCCTCAATCACCCGGGCTTTATCCGGATCGAGGTCATCACGGCTCAGCACTACCCGCCAGGTGTTGTTCACTTGGTCCGGCGACATAAACATGCCAGCCACTGCGACATACTTCGCATTTTCATCCATCGGCATATCCACCATCACTGCCCCGCCCGGTTGCAGGCGGATATCTTTCTCAGCCACCAGGTCTGCTTTAATGGCCTGACTATCCGCCTTGAACAGTGACGGGTAGTCCGTCGTGTCGAATGTTTTCCGGTCTTTGAGCTGGTAAATACGCACTACCGTCGACAGTGCCACGCCGCCTGCATTGCTGTTCACGGCCTCACGAGCCCGAATATCCAGATGCAGGGTCTTTATCTGCTTATAAAAAATAGATTTGGTCACAGCAACAGTGCCGTCTGTCACTTTTTGAGCCAGCCCGCAGCCCGCCAGCATCAATGTGATACCGGCGGCCAGCGCAGCCAGAGAAAATTTACCAGCGGTAATCGCCATCTTCATCGGTCTCCCTACGGTGAATATTTTCCTGTACGCGCTCATAGCGGCCCAGATTAATGGTGACTGTTTTTGGATGTGAGGTGGTATTAGCCGCATTCAGCGGTCGCATCACGGCAGTGCGGCCCAGCTGAACCACCCCAGCGTTGGGTTTACTGCTCATTACCGCGTCCGGTAGCAGGCTACGGTCAACACACAGCTGCAGGCGGACATCGAGCCGTGCCCCAAGATACACATGCAGCAGCGCCATCAGATCCGTGTGAAGCTCCCCACCCGGTAACCAGCCCTGAACTTCAGCCGGATCAGAGGTTGTCAGGCGCATCAGCACCTGGCTGTTCACGTCGATGGCAAAGTTGCCCATCACCGGTCGGTTTGTCAGGGTGACGGGCTGGCTGACGCTCATGGTCAGGGACTTCTTCAGCGGCACACGGCGTTTGTCGTGGTGCCAGATTTTCGCCTGCGTGCCGGGTGCCAGCAGACGCACCAGCGAGGCCATGCCTTCCGCAGTGCGGCCCGGCAACAACATCACCGGCAGCAGCGCGAGGAAGCGTGAAGCCGGAGCCGCGATGCTGTCCGTGCAGCCCTCAATACCAAGGCCTGCCAGGCCCAGCAGATACTGCGAGATGTTGTCCTTGCCGCCAGATTCAAAGCTCGCCGGGTAAGAGTATTTACGCCAGATACGGTAGTACTGGGCTATCAGCCGGTGGTTGAAGATATCGAGGAAATCCGCGGTGGCCTCATACCCTTCCCGCTGCTGGGTAATATCATCGATATAATGCATCGGCAGCGGGGACTCCACGCCGTAGAGTCCCATAAAGGTGATGCGCACCGTCGGCGGCAGATGCGAATGCTCAGGCTGCTCAATTCCTTTGATTTCAGAGGCCGGAAAGCCCATCCCCGGGTGTGGCCGAAACCGTACCGGTTCATGACGTACCTGCCAGGTACTGCCAGTGACCGGTTTATCCGGCTGGCTCTGCTCCAGTAGCTGGCAAAAATGGTAAAAGTTAATGTACGGCAGCCGGTCACCCAGCTGCGCTATCAGCCGGGCAGGCGCGGACTGTGATTCTCTTTCCACCGGATACATTTTCCTTCTGGCTGAACAATGAGGGTGAGCTGGTTAAACTGGTTCATATCGGCATACAGCGCAAAGAACCGGTTGAGCATTTCACCGAACAGGTGAATATCGCCCTCGCCGGTGAAGCCGTTACTGTCGAGGGTCACCTCGATATCCAGCCCTCGTAGCAGGTAGCCCTGCTCAAAACGTTGAAGGCGGTGGTGTTCCACCTGCTGAATCGCCTCCAGACGGCGGGTGTGCAGTTCATCTTCCTGCCAGTTATAGAGCGCCAGGGTACCGCGCAGCACTTCGGCGGTACTCATCATGTTCAGGAATCCGGACCCCAGGTGACTCAGTACCCGCCAGTGGAAACGGTCTTCCGCTGGCGGGTAGACCGGCAGCGTAGGCTTGCAGAGGTTGCGTACTGAAAGCGGTGTACTGACCACTTGCTCACAGCGGTCAAGCAGCGTGCTCTTCAGTGCCCGGCGCGGCAGCTGGCCGTTTGTGCCGGTGATTTGCAGCGACACGGCCTCACGGTCAACAAGCCTGTCTTCTTCCCACTGATGCCCCCCCAGAATGAGCCAGGTGTCATACAGTCCGGTCACGCTGCGTTTTACGCGGGTGTGGTAATAACGGGGAGGTGCGTGACGACGCATCATCCCGCCTTTGTGACGGAAGCTGCTGAACGGCACGTATTCGGCATCACTGGTGCGGTTTGAACCGGTAACCGAATCAACGGCGTAAATCTCGGTGTGTCCGTCCTGCAGCCTTTTCGGCCGCAGCAGGTACTCACTTTCAAGCCCGGTGATGGTGAGCGGGTCTGCTTCCAGCGTAAACAGGTTAATCACCGGCACACAATGTAGACGGACCGCGTCATCGGTGACCGGTAGGTCTGATGGCCACGGCGTGCTGAACACGACTTCAATCTCGAAGTACTCCGCCCCGACGGGCGGCGTAATACCGTCCAGACCGTTGAGGTGGACGAACATAAACTTATCGCGGAAGGTGAAGTATTCCAGCAACAGTTGGTAACCACTGAAGGCGGTATCACCCTTCGGCCACAGCCTGTCCTCTTCGGCAAATCCTCCCGGTGAGAAGTACCCGTCAAGGCGAATACGGTCGGTCTGCCCGGGAAGACGCATATACAGGGCAGCCTGCCGTTTGGTCAGCATCAGATGCAGTTGGCTGCTGACGGGCGCGTCAGCCCCAAGATACAGGCCCAGGCGGCTGAGGTCCGCATGAGACCAGTCCGCCTGGGTGCTGCAGGCAAAACGCATCCGCAGCAGCGAGTGCCCGTCAGGCTCCGTGGTCATGGTTACCCCTGAAATATTCAGCGGGTTGAGCATCACATCGCGGGTTGTGCGATATCGGCAGACCGTATTCTTTGGTCCCACTGGTCGGGAGTACACTTCCAGACCCGCAGGCATCACTTCAGCCATTTTAATGGCCTGAAGCGCAGGCGTGAACGCTACCACCGAGAGTGACGGAATGGTACGCAGATAATGCGGCCAAAGCATACTGACCAGCCCTTCGGTCAGTTCCGGCAGGTCATCATCAATCTTCTCCCGCAGCCGTCCCATCGAGAAAGCAAAGCCTTCAAACAAGCGTTCGACATAGGGATCGGGGGTACCAGCCTTATCCAGATCCAACATCGCTGCCCGATCCGGGTGGGTCTGGGCGAATTCTTTGGCGGCTTCACGGAGGTAACGCATTTCCGCGTCGTAATAACGCAGGGTCAAATCTTCCATTTATTTCTGTTCCTGTGGATTTAACTGCAAAGCACGGCGGCGCGGGCGAGAGCAACAACCCTTTCAGATCGGCAGCAATAATGTTAGCCAAGATGTCCTAACCTGATTTCGTCAACGCCTGGTGGATGCACCACTGCAAATCCAGCCACAGGTGATTGGCTCCGCGGGAAAATGTGCTATCGGCCGTTTCCAGAATTTCTGCCCAGTTCTGCTACAGGTAGAGACGTTTGAGTAACGCGCGCTGATCCGTCCGTGGCGGTTCGATTTGGGTACGCCCCTGTGCATCCGGGGCCGGGATGGCCCACAGGATGTCGTGACGCAGGCTCTTCATCAGATGATGTGCTGACCGTCAGCCATTTGGCTACTCGCGCAGGCGGCAGATGAGTTCGGTATCCGCGCCGGAGAATGTATTGACTTCCTCGCGCATCTGCTGGAAGTCGTCGTCGCTACCAACCGCTGATAAACCAGACAGCGGCTGCAGCCAGCTGTCCCACTGCGCCACATGCTCACGGGTTGCTACACGTAATGGTTCCTGTTCTGTCTGGCAGGCACTGAGTAAGGCATTGAGCGTGCTCATCAGTAGATCTCCTTTGCATCACTGTTCGCACTGGCGACCTGTGACGGCGCGATGCCGGTGGTGCTGAAGATGGTTTCCGGCAGACGGAAATTACGCAATTTCAGCAGCGCCAGCGGACCCTCGCCGGCTTCGGTACGCAGGGTGTAATTAAGTGTGCGGCCGTCCTGGGCCTTCCAGCTCAGGCTGTAGCTGCTGCCCACACCCGGATAAGCTTTGACCGCGGCCTTATCAAGCAGGCGTATCCAGCCCCAGGCACCTGGCATATCGGCGTACTGACGGGTGCCCGCCTGTGTGCTAATCCAGCTCAGGTTTGCTCCTGGGGCCTCCGTATCTGCAGGCCAGGTGAAACGCTTCCATGAAGGCATCTGGTTCACGTAGGTCAGCTTCTGACTGTCGATGATCATGTCGGTCTGCATCACGCCATCGGCAGTACCCGGGCGCAGTTCGAAGTTCATGCCGGCATTGCCTTCCGTGAAGGCCACATCCGATATATGACTCAGGGTGTTGATGGCCTTGAGGAAGGCCGGGTTAAACACCAACCCCTGAGAATTGATGCTGTCCGGTACCCAGTGGTTTCCTTCTTTGTGTAACACGCCTTTAAGGCGGGTCTGCAGGAACTGGGCGATACGCCCGGAATCCGCATTGAGGTATTTAGCCAGCAGCGGCAGGGAAACATCACTGCTGGAGTTATTGAACGGATAACGGCCACCAAAGGCACTGTTCCACTCAGCCACCACCGCCTGCTGCCACTGGGCATTGAGACTGCCGGCCGCCGGGGTCAGCACCTGCTGCCAGGCCTGCTCCATTGGATTCACAAACACCGTCCGACCAAAGCCGCTCCACTCCTGCCCCAGACCGGCGGCAATCAGGCTGCCGTAGTCCCGGGTTTCGGTCAGGTCAACCGCTTTGCCCTGGAATACAGTCTGGGCAATGGTCTGGGTCATCACCTGCGGGTCGGCAGCATTGGTCACCTGCTGCAGGCGCAGACGCACCTGTGTCACACGGGTCAGATAGGACTGCAGACTCAGCACCTGCGCAGCGGTGTTGCTTTTATCCATCAGCGCCAGCACCGGACCAAAGGTTGCATCCAGCGGACCGTGAACGCCGGCACTCTGGTCAATGGCATCATTGTTGTCACCACCGAGCAGATTCTTTGCTGATTTAACCAGGGAATCCGAAATGGCTTTGCCAGTCTGTCCAGTACGCCCCTGCATATTCAGGGTATTCATCAACGCCACCAGTGGTGACTGGCGCACGTCGGCCATCAGGGTCAACTGGTCAATGGAATCCGACAGTGTCGCGGCCTGGTTCCAGCGCAGGCTGTTGAGGAACTCCAGCCAGGCACCACCAAAATCGGCGAAGTAACGCTCCATCAGACGCTTTTCCAGCGCTTCCGGCGAAGTCTCGTCCTGTTTGTTCACCTGACTTTTGCTGTCAGTGAGCACCCAGTCGAGTTCATCCCGGCGCGCCTTCACCACCTTTTCGATGGCAGGCTGCACCGCCTGCTCCCAGGCCTGGCGGGTGAACATGCCTGGTACAATTTCGGTGGTGCTGAACAGGCGGGGCGCATCAGTATCCCCGGTCATGTCTTCCAGGCGCATATCGGCATACAGATGCGCCACTTGAGAGAGCATTTTCTGGTACAGGGTCGATTCGCTGTTACGTACCCCCATCAGGCGTACCAGCAGGGATCGCACCTGTCTGACCATGTTTTCATCAGCTCGCAGTGTCCACTCAGGGTGTGTGACTAGCTGTGCGCCATAAAACGACAGCAGCGACGGAGCCACGCCCTGCCAGATACCGTCCTTCATACCATCGCGCTTCGGCCAGTCGCGCAGCAACGCTGAGCTGAACCAGGCGGCATCCATATGCTCCGGACGCGCCAGCATCAGGTAGAGCTTGAGCTGGTCATAGGTCGTTTTCGCTCTCTGTTCGCGCAGTGGGCTACCCGGTGGCAGGGCATTAAAGGCATTCAGCCGGGTCTGCAAATGGTCAGCGGCCGCATCCCGCAACAGCGGTAGTGCGCTGTCCTGATAACGTGGCCAGAGTGCGGCCAGCAGGGCATTGTTCTGGCTCAGCCCAGCTCTCTCGTACCACGGCACGCCGTGTTCTGAACGGTACTGCAGTTGGGCCAGCGTTTTCTGCAGTTCAGACAGCGCGTGCAGGCGCTGTTCAGGCGGCTGATTCTGTCGGTCGGCAAGTGCGGCCTGGGCATTCGCACCATCAATCTGGCTTCGGTTGGTGACATACGCGATACCCATCCATACAGCCCAGATCACCATCGCCAGGGCGACGACAGACGCAAACACCTTACGCCAGGGAATGCCCGGTTTGCGCGGACGCAGTCCGGCAGGAAGCGTCCGGACAGACTCAGGCAGAACATCCCAGCGTTTATCCATGCCCCAGTGGTGCGGCACGGCACGTTCAGCACCGGCAGAGGACTGACTGAACACCACACCAGCCAATGGCAGTGGGCGGTACGGGTTGAGCATTACCGCCAGCGGCACGGTTACGCTCTCCGGCTCACGAATGAGCTGGTCGGCCAGCGTCAGCAGGAAGTTATGTTTCACTTCACCGCAGGTCTGCTGCAGACCCTGTGAAGTCAAATCCGGCGTCAGGGCGGAGAGCTGTTCTGCCAGACCTTCGGTTCGACACCTGGCAGGTAACAGACAGCCAGTCGCCTGTGTAATGCGCCCTTCCGGCTTACCGGCGCGCGGATGCAGGGACCAGACATACAATGGGAGTTTCCAGCCAAGCGTTTCCATACGCGCGCTGATGGCATGAGACAGGGAATCCATGGTGCTTTCAGACGGAACCGGCAGCGGCTGTTCCATCCCCGGCGCTGAGAGCTGGTCAAAGGCCGAGGTGACCCACACCAGCCCATCGACCGGCCGGCGACGCAGTTTGTGCAGCGCGGTCAACCAGGCACTGTCTGCTGGCGTATTGAGGTCACCGCCCCACAGCAACAGCGTGCCGCGGTCTTCCTGCCAGAGCTGGGCTGTCAGACCTGGAGTCAGTTTCTCCACCTCAGAGACGGTGCCAGTCATCAGCAGAATACGGACTTTACGACCCCAGCGACGGCCATAGAGGTTACGCATGGCGAGGCGGATGGTGTCGACGGTGACGTTGCGGGGTGGGGTTTGTGCGGCACGAAACTCATCAGTCGGTAATTCATCCTTGCATATTGCCTGGAAGCGGTGCCAGCGTTGCTGAACTGCCAGCCCGATGATTTTCCCATGTCGAAGTAACATCAGAAGGCACATAATCCCGGCAAAACCAAGGCATTTCATTACAGGGGTATTCAGACCCATTCTGTTCCCATAATGCCAGATGCCCCAGGCTATCGCTGTGGCCATTACACCCGTCAGACCGTATCCACCCCAGCTCCCTCGCCACACTGAGCTACCCGTTTTCATTATTTAGCTTCCCTGTTGTCACGGTAGTAATAAAACGCTGTTCTTCGTCAGCAGAAAGCATCAGGCAGTCATCCTGCTGTAAACGCACTATGTCACTACTCACTGCGGCCATCACCCAGGGGGAGAAGGGCCCGCTGATACCGGAAAAGGTTTCCAGCCACTGCACCTGTTCTACTTTCCAGTATCCGCCGGAAGTTTCACTGGCCTTCAGTAGTTCAAAAAAGTCATCTGCCCAGCGCAATTGATCTCCAGCGATAAACTGCGCGCTGTTCGCCTGGGTCTGCGTGGAAAAATACAATGCCAGTTCTTCTGATAATCGGGATGTATCAAGGCCCATAGGGCGCAGCAGACGGACATCATGTTTAAACTGATATTTGGTCGCGACATCATCAGATACCAACAGTAGTACAATAAGCGCATCACTGTATTTATCCCCACCCAGCAGCTGCTGCACCAGAACCAACTCAGCAGATATTTCAGGTGACTTGAGACGCTCATCGAGTATCAGAAGAGAATGGGATTGCAGAATATTGAGTTTTGGAGCCGGACGCTCTGCCGGGATCAGTCCCTTCCAACAGTCATTAAACAGAGCCTGTAGCGATGAAATATCCCGTGAAGAGTCAGTCAGATATGTGATATTCAGAGGTAAGTCAGCCGGAAGCTGCAGCAAGGCGTCGCTTACGTCGCCAAGCAAGATTGTCAACCCTTCAGCTTCACCCCAGGGTATACGCCGCGTTTGTCGGCCACACCGCTCAAGTCCTGGTGGTGGCTGTATAAGCTGTGCTGCTGTTAATGAACCGGGCAAGAATGCCACGCTGTGCAACACTGCCAGATAACGCCCGGCCCAGGCAGACCACTGTTGCTGAGCATATTCTGCTTCGTCAGTTTCAAATTTATAGCGATTAAACGCCAGGTTATACAACCAGCCCTGGAGACAGATAAGGGTGAACCAGATAACCAGCGGTGTGGCTGATAATACCCAGATGCTGAACGTCTGAAATGACCACAGTAGCTGGTTTGCATGAAGCACAAACAACAAAACGCTCGCGATCAGCGCCACTATGGTCACACTTAACCATAAAACAAGTGACGGCTCCTCAGGACGTTTGGAAATTATTGGTATCTTTCGTTCCCAGCCCATGGCTTATCCTATGGCACAATCCGGTGCGCTGGAGATCACCTGACAACCGCATTCACAACGACATCCATCTACCACAACGGCTTTTCCGTCGGAAATCCAATCAGGAGATCCTTCAATAATAGTGTTAATTCCATGCCCCTCTTTCGGGCAACTGATTTTATCGCCGATTAATGCCACTTTTTTGCCATTGACAATCATGGTTGATGATGCGGAAATAACTTCTCCGCCATGCGTGGTGTTATCACCAAGCAATACAAATCCTTTAGACATAAGAACCTCATAAATAACAGCTGCGACAAATAAAAAACAAATAGCCCAACAAAAGAAAACCAGTTATTTTCTCTCACACATACAGCACTCAGAGAAAGTAAACTGTTATTCCTCTCTAACTCTCCACGCTGATTCCATCCTGAATATCACCAGTCGCCGTAAGGGTAGGTTTTACCTTCGATAAAAGCTTTTGTCTCCTTGGTATATCCATAACCATTAGGGAAATTAGTCACCCCCTTGCACATCTCCATTTTTTCACCCGATACCGTGGTAATTTTGGCATCCGACTGAGGGGCCACCGGATTGCCGCGGTCTCCCAGCCAGACGCTAACCTTACCCTCAGGAGCCAGACCAATAATCATGGTTGAGCGGTAGTAGTTTTCATCCCAGCGGCTGTCTGTATAGGGTGTGGTCATCTGCTCCCAAGTGCCTTTTTTAAACAATACCAAGGTTTCATAACTCTTTTTATCGATGACCGAATCCCAGCAGAACCGCAGCATCAAGGGTAATGCTTTACCTTTATTATAATAGGCTTGCACCCCCCCCCAGGCGATCATTCCAGCGCCCCTCGCTGACCTTACTCGGCTCGGTATTATCAACATACTGGTAAGTGGTCTTATAACCGGCCCCATCCACCATCAGCGCCTGGGTGGCAAGTGCTGGTAGCGCTTTGGGGTAAATAAAGAGAAATTTCCATTCGTCGTAGGGCAGTTTTTTATAGCCCAATTCGCTCTCGCCCGGAGCAGCAGACGAAGATTTTTCTGCGGTACACCCTGCCACTGACACCAACAGAAGTGCAGTAAAAATGAATTTAACCCTGGTCATATTGCCATCCTGTCGCGTTAATAATTAGACGCTGATGCTGGCTGTCACCAGTTACCGTAGGGGTAGGTTTTACCTTCTATAAACTCCTTAATGTCTTGATCATATCCATATGAAAAGTCACTTTTAGTCACACCTTTGCACATTTCCATTTGCTCACTCGACACGGTGGTAATTTTGGCATCCGACTGGGGAACCACTGGATCACCTAAATTATCCAACCAGACACTCACCTTACCTCCGGGGGCCAGACCAATTACCATCGTGTCACGGTAATACGTCTCGTCTGGGCGATAACTGTCGGTATACAACGTGGTCATCTGTTCCCAGGTGCCTTTTTTAAATATCACCAGGGTTTCATAACTCTTTTTGTCTATCACCGAGTCCCAGCAGAACCGCAGCATCAGAGGAAGCGCCTTGCCCTTATTGTAGTAAGACTGTGTAACGCCCAGATGGTCATTCCAGCGTCCCACACTGACCTTACTTGGCCTTGTGGTATCAACATACTGGTAAGTGGTCTTATAACCGGCCCCATCCACCATCAGCGCCTGGGTGGCGAGTGCTGGCAACGCTTTGGGGTAAATAAAGAGAAATTTCCATTCGTCATAGGGCAGTTTTTTATAGCCCCATTCGGTCTCACCCGGAGCAGCAGACGGAGATTTTTCTGCAGTACACCCGGTCACTGACATAAACAGCAGTGCAGTAAAGATGAAGTTAACCTGAGTCATATTGTCATCCTGTGCGTTAATAATTAGACGCTGATGCTGGCTGTCACCAGTTACCGTAGGGGTAGGTTTTACCTTCGATAAAAGCTTTTGTCTCCTTGGTATATCCATAACCATTAGGGAAATTAGTCACGCCCTTGCACATCTCCATTTGCTCACCCGATACCGTGGTGATTTTGGCATCCGACTGGGGAACCACTGGATCACCTAAATTATCCAGCCAGACACTCACCTTACCTCCGGGGGCCAGACCAATTACCATCGTGTCACGGTAATACGTCTCGTCTGGGCGATAACTGTCGGTATACAACGTGGTCATCTGTTCCCAGGTGCCTTTTTTAAATATCACCAGGGTTTCATAACTCTTTTTGTCTATCACCGAGTCCCAGCAGAACCGCAGCATCAGAGGAAGCGCCTTGCCCTTATTGTAGTAAGACTGTGTAACGCCCAGATGGTCATTCCAGCGTCCCACACTGACCTTACTTGGCCTTGTGGTATCAACATACTGGTAGGTGGTTTTATAACCGGCCCCATCCACCATCAGCGCCTGGGTGGCGAGTGCTGGCAGCGCTTTGGGGTAAATAAAGAGAAATTTCCATTCGTCGTAGGGCAGTTTTTTGTAGCCCCATTCAGTCTCACCCGGAGTCGTTGCCGGAGATTTTCCTGCAGTACACCCGGTCACTGACATAAACAGCAGTGCAGTAAAGATGAAGTTAACCTGAGTCATATTGCCATCCTGTGCGTTAATAATTAGACGCTGATGCTGGCTGTCACCAGTTACCGTAGGGGTAGGTTTTACCTTCGATAAAAGCTTTTGTCTCCTTGGTATATCCATAACCATTAGGGAAATTAGTCACGCCCTTGCACATCTCCATTTGCTCACCCGATACCGTGGTGATTTTGGCATCCGACTGGGGAACCACCGGATTGCCGCGGTCTCCCAGCCAGACGCTAACCTTACCCTCAGGAGCCAGACCAATAATCATGGTTGAACGATAGTAGGTTTCATCCCAGCGGCTGTCTGTATAGGGTGTGGTCATCTGCTCCCAGGTACCTTTTTTAAACAAAACCTGGGTTTCATAACTCTTTTTATCGATGACCGAATCCCAGCAGAACCGCAGCATCAGGGGTAATGCTTTACCTTTATTGTAATAGGCTTGTACCCCCCCCAGGCGATCATTCCAGCGCCCTACGCTGACCTTGCTCGGCTCGGTGTTATCAACATACTGGTAGGTGGTCTTATAACCGGCCCCATCCACCATCAGCGCCTGGGTGGCGAGTGCTGGCAACGCTTTGGGGTAAATAAAGAGAAATTTCCATTGGTCATAGGGCAGTTTTTTATAGCCCAATTCCGTGTGGGTTGTGGTATCACCGTGCGCAACAGACTGCGTTTTTCCTGTGGAACACCCTGTCACTGACACCAACAGACAAACAGTGAAAATGCCTTTAGTTAAACTCATATTGCTATTCCTTAGCGTTTAATACTCAGAGGTGGTGAGGTCACCGTTTTTCACGGCGCTATCATGCAGGCGCTGCTGATCATCCATATACCATACCGAACGTATCCAGTGGTCATTAGGCTTATTGGGGAAGACAAACGCCTTAGCTTCTTTGGGACCAAATCGATGGATGAATATCTCTCCCGTTTTCGGGTCCACCCATAAATTACGATCGGATTCGATGTTCCAGTTGGCGGAGCAATGGGTATATTTCCCTATAAGCAGCCGCTCTTCTTCGGTAAACGGCTGCGGAGCTTGCCCAAGACGCATGGCTTTTCCTTGGGCGATGGCTTTATCACAAAGAACTTTCAACTCTACCGGCAATGAATATTTTTCATCGTTTTCTTGAATTGGCTCAAACAATACTCCTGCCTCCTGAGCCGCATCCAGCATCACGCGCAGGCAGACGTTGGCCCATTCATTGGGAATGGCCATTCGCTCAAAAAACACCGCGGCACCGACCTGTTTGTGTATCATCCCGGCCCGACGTTGATTGCTATTCATCACGCCTACAGAGCGGGTTTTGGTAGTTATTTTTCCATGGGGCAACAAGTATTTCAATGCAGGCAGAGACACCAACATTTCCCTGGCTTTCTCCGCATTACGGTATACCCGGGTATCGGTTTCTCTGGTATCGTCGCTGACAATTTCAAATTCGGGGCAGCTCAGAAACAGACTTTCATTTTCCTGCAGAGGCGACCCCACCGGGTTATAACCGCCACCGATATCTGAATGCGATCCCGGTAAAGCAAGCTCGGGCCACATGCCATTAATGCTGTTCAGGCTGAAGTTATAACGGTACTCATTCATAGCGGTAATCTGAAAAACCTTCTTCGCCACCGAAGGACGCAGTTCCAGTTTCACCCTCGGATTGCTGCGGCCGTTAATGTCGAAGAAATTGGTAATCCCGCCAATAGCTGCCACGGTATCGAAAATGCCTAAGAAGCGGACTTCGCCGGAAGGTTCGCCGTCGTAATAATCCCCCCTGAGCCCTTTCGCAATCGCACTGGCTATAGCAGGATCCTGTTCCATAACCCGATTGGCAAAGTGCCGTGCCGCCGCTGCCCCACGGCTAAAACCAAAGACATCAAACTGAATTTTTGCAATACAAAAATCAGGATTTAAATTAAATTCCATAAACTCTAATATAGCGCGAGTGATCCCTTCCATTGCCTCGTCAGTTTTCGTCACCACACCTTCAAACACATCCAGAATACTGGTGCCCAGTCCCATACCCATAGCCGAGTCTGATTCACCTGCCGCTGTACCTATCCCGGAAATGTACGTTTTAATTTGAGCTGACACCTGGTCTTCTGTAAGAGCCTGATCTGGCAGGTAGAGTGTGTTTAGCCAGTGAATATTTGAATAATATCCGCGATAGCTGCCATTCGAAATTCTGTCTTTGTTGATGGCGTTAAGAAAGTCCTCGCAGCTTTGCGCATCTTTTTGATTCACACCCTGCTTAGGGGCATTGCATTCATTGAATTGCATCAATCGAGATGCGGTATTTTCCCGGTTATTCCCCGTACCGTCGAAAAACATGCCGATGGTTAAGATCACGCCGCGCACTGGCTTTTTCTTTGCGACAACCGTTTTCCACTCATTATGAATACTGGTTTTATGGGTCCCGTCTGTTACGTCATAACCCTGATATTTTGTCATTCCGCCTCTCCGTTGGTTTTTACCTTACCGAATTCAGCTTTTACCGATGACGGGATTAGAGTATTGACAGGCGATGTTTTGCCTTTTTCATCAGTAATTCCCTGTAAAACATCGCCCTCAGCTGTTGTTATTCGATAAGGCGTTGACGGTTGCGGAATACCTTTATCATCGGTAAGAATAAAACCGCCACCAAACCCTCGCGGCATCTCAACTGGCGCGATATTAAGACTGGCAGCCCCCATCTTCTGCGCGTTAGTGCACTTAAAAAGAATATTTCCTGGGCAGCCCAGCTCGATATTTCCGCCGCTCAGTTTGATATAAGCCCCGCCACAGGCAAGGACCAGTTCCTGGTGGGCAGAGACCGTCACTTTCCCTTCCGAACTTTGAATATCAAGATCCTGTTGAGCGCTAACCGATAAAGCGTCACTCTGCGCCTGAATATTTACCTGGCCTTGTGCTGCCAGCAACTGCATGCCCTGACCTTTCGCCAACAGACTGACGGCTTCCCCCGCCGCAACGGTGAACGACTGGCCAGCACTGATATCGGTGTTGTCTCCCGACATGATCCCCACACTTTCACTTCCCGAAGCTATCCGCAGCGCCCTGGCACTGACCATGCCGATACCCTGTGGCGCATGCAATAGCATTCCCGGTGCAGTGAGATTGCTTAACGAAGCATTTAATTGTTGCTGACTGCGAACATCCCCTTCGGTCGCCTTTGCAGAAGTTGCCGCCTTCGCCATGCTGCGTGCCAAAGTTAATGCCTGCTCCAGTTGCCGGATAGCTTCATCCATCTCCAGCATCTGTTCTTGTGCCTGGGGCTGTTCATCTGCACTGATAAACACTCCCTTCCCACCACGGATACTTACCCAGTCATCCGTGCGCAGCTCTGCCCCTTCACCGCGGAGCACTCTTTTTGCATCAACATTGTGACCCAGATTGAGTTGGGTTTTACCTCCATACTCCGTACTGAGTTTGACATGCTCTTCACCACGCTTGTCTTCCATCCGCAGCTTGTTCAGGCCAGCTGTGCGGATAACATTGCGCGTGCTGTTAGCTTCAGTAACGTGATCGACGTGACGGGAGTCGTGAAGGGCATGGGCGATATACGGACGGTCAGGATCGCCTTCATGGAACGCGATGGCCACTTCGGTACCCTGTATCAGCGGGAAGTGGAAGCCATATTTGTCACCGCCGTAAGGTTTGGCAAAGCGAACGGGCATACTTTCCATGCCCTGACGTTTATCGTCGCGGTCAGCATCAAATTTCACCCGATACATGCCGGATGCATCCTGCCAGGCGTAGATGTCGTTATCTTTCGCACTGGTCACACGCGCCGTCAGGGTGCCGCTGACCACCGGGCGTTTTTTCGCGGCTGGGCGCCAGCAGCGGTTCTCGTAGTACGGCATCCCTTCCCACATCACTATCAGGGCATCTTTACGACTGGCGATATAGCTCGTGCGGGTAATGATAATACCATTGTCCGTTTCTGATGGCAGGGTAGGCGACACCACACGTTCACTGATGGTCAGCACCTGGGCCGGAGAAAGCAGGGCATCATTACTACAGCCGCCGATAGCCGTCTGCCCGGACAGGAAACGTTCATGCTCCAGGCGTGCCCAGAAGTTGCCGGTTTCCGCTGAAGGTGTGATTTTATCGCCACGTTCAAGATAACGCGGCAGGTAGTGATAGACCTCACCGTAGGTAACACCGTCACCGTCGCCACGGGTCATGTCCGCCGGTACAGAGGTCAGGACATTCTGAGCTTCACGGTGATTGTAATCACTGGCGGTAACATTACGCTCAACCACGTTCTGACGGACGTTAACCCCCCATACCGAGTCAGCAGCATTATCACTCATCCCTGACGGGCTGCTGAGTGGCAGCGATTTACCAAACGTCCATGCGCTCTGCTTGTCTGCGAAATGCACCACTTCGGTCTGGGTGTCAGGCTGCAGGGTGAAGAAGTAAAAAATCCCCACCTCAGCCAGCAGACGTTCAATGAAGGCAAGATCATTTTCCTTGTACTGGTTTATCTGTTCACGCTTTGGATAGTCGGCTTTGAGGGTGAATTCATACTCCCAGCCCTTCAGGCCATGCTCCTGCAATACTTCAGTGACAACTTCCGGTACCGATTTGTTGACGAAAAAGCGGTGAGTACGGAATTGTTTACGCAGCAGAGACAGAAAAGGCTCAATAATAATCTGGTACGTCGCCTGGTCACGTGAGCCACTGATACGCTTAAAATGCGTCACCACGCCATGCACCACTTTCTGCCCGGTCAGCCCCATCAGAGGCCCGGTCCCCATGGTCAGCGTGGCAGGCTTAGTCAGCAGTTGCGCTGAAATGATATTTTGATCGCTGCTGGTAAAGATGATGTCGTAGTGGTAAAGCTCACTCATGAACTCCTTACCGTTAAACTCTTCCACATCCAGAGAAGCTGTGCAGGACGGAATATCCAGGCGGTAGCGGTTCAGTCCACCTTCAGTTAGCGCAGACAGGGTGTTCTTAAGCGTATCTGTCAGACTCATGATTATTGACTCCATGGGGTAACCTGCAGTCCGTGACTTTCTTGCCGACGAGCAAGTAACAGGTTTAATCAGGGATACTCAGCGAGTACGAAAAAGAGTGATTGCAGCTCCAGCCCCAGGGACGCAGGCAAGGGTTTTAACCAGCAACACGGTCATTTCTAAATTGCTCATGCCGTATTCGCCGTCTCCGATAATGGGGATAAAGCGCTTAACAAATGTGTAAAAATACGCTTCCGGAAGAAACAGTCCCCCACCATCACTAAAATTAAAAAAATAAAAACCTTCATGACTTTATGCCGAGGCACTATTCAGAAACTTCAATTGAGCCATAAGGCCTTAATATTTCTAGATCTGTCAGTGGAAAATTATATACCTGGCCTTGACTCAATCCGACACCAACAACAAATTTCCTTGGTTCATCGGCTTTTCCGACAGACACCAGGACAAAGTCAACGATGTATTTCTTATTGTTTTCGAATTTATAAAATGATGGGGGTATACATAGTTGGCTTGATTTTATTAAAAGTGGCGGATTATCAACAAATGCTTGATTCTTCGACGGCGTACCTCTTGGATTAATCGAAATGATTGCGGGTTGATAATCCTGCGCATTCGCAATATGGAAGCAAACATTAGCCCCAATTAAATTAACCTGCGTCGTTTCATCAAGCTGAAGCCGATCCCCCTGACCAGGGCACCCCGTCAGCAGAAAAATGAAGGACAAAATTAATCCCCTAAAAGAAAGAGAGCTATATCTTTTAATCACCATGGAAACCCTCTTAACGCCTCTTTATAATGTTGCCGGATAGCACTTTCTGAAATATCACCATCCAGAGTGATATCATTTGATCTTTGTAATGTAATCCATGCTTTATAACCATGCGCCTGCAAGGTGAAATTATCGGCAATTATCTGCGCCTGCTGCTCCATTGGATAATCGCTTAACAGACGACCATCAAGGGTGTAGCGGTAGCTGACCCACCAACTCACCAGACCTCTACCGATGACGTTCATTCCCCTGGCACGTTGCCAGACATGACTCATCTCATGAATGAAAAGATGCTGAAGGTCATCCAGCGTCTGAGAAAAATCCTCTCTGTATAACGTGGTACGAAAATACAGTTCACCATCAGGCGTCATTGCCACATTCTCGTTCTGCAATCCAAATGGCAGATAACTGTCATGATGAATTTTCACCTTATCGTAATCGATACGGTTGCCGAATACCGTTCTGGCCAGGGCGATTTCTCCGGTGGTCAGTTTTCTGACGGTATCATCATCCTGCTTTTTGTCGTTCTTCTTGCTGGTATCATGAATGGTCATTCCCTGCCTCCGGTTTAGCGTTCAAGTGCGTCTGAAAATTCAAACCCAATCCCTTCTTCATCATTCCAGCCGAGCGTCAGGGAGTGTGGTTTTTGCTTCGCAGCCATGTGGGTCAGCAGTTTCCGACTCAGCACCGGTGTCCGGCAGCGGTCAGCGCGTCATACAAGGGTTCAGACGTCACAGCTGGATGGCTGGATTTTCCATGACTCTCTCTCTCTTTATCGGCTCCTGGACACGCTACCGCCCATCGCTGTTTCCCGTGATGGGGACCAAAGCACATACGGTCAGGCTGGCAGTTTGTGGGTTTCTTTGCTCAACGCCCGCGCAGGCAGACGCTCAGAAAAAAAACGAAAAAGCGGACAGGAAACCCCGTCCGCATTGGGCTTACGCGGTGGCGCGCTCGTTCCAGCTATCGGAATGAATGATGTTGCCGTCTTTGTAGGTCCAGGTGATTTTTTCGTAACGCAGCTCGATCTGCTCGAGGTGGTTATGTTTCTCGAAAGCCGGGTTTTTGATGTCGTGCATCACTGGATTCACTTTCACCACTTTCACGTTTTCCAGTTTGGTATTGAAGTACTCAACTTCCTGGCCCGCATCGTTGATTTTGTACCACTTGAATTCAGCGGATTTCAGGGCCTGGCCGGTGGTCACCGCCTTATACAGGTACGGGCTGGAGGAGTCGATTTCCTTGGTGAACAGGAACGGGGTGTGGATACGGGTACCGGTCAGTTTGCCGGTGTTGTTATCGGTCGGGATGTACAGGTTATGCTCCTGCGCCACCACTTCGATGCTGCCTTCACGGTCCTGCACGTCAACAGAACCCTTGATGTCCGCGCCGCCGTCGTCTTTCAGCCAAAGATAAACAGGAATTGCCATGAAATTATTCTCCATTGTGTTGTGATGCGTCATCATCCTGCGATGACGTCTGGGTGTTACCCGGTATCTGGCAGGCATTGGCCTGGGGTACCAGACTGATTTCGACACGGCGGTTGAGCGCGCGACCCTCTGGGGTGTCGTTGGTTGCGATCGGGCGACTTGAGCCATAACCCTGCACCGCAAAACAGCTTTCCGGCACGTCACCGGTGTCACGCATCCAGTCGCGCACCGCTTCAGCACGTTTTTGAGAGAGCGTCTGGTTCAGTTGCGCATTGCCGGTATTATCGGTGTGGCCAGCGACTACAATCAGCCAGCCCGGCTTCGCCTTAACGCCAACCAGCGAGTTCACCAGCATTTTGGTGGGCTCGGCTTTCAGGGCCGATTTGCCCGAATCGAATAGCGACATGCTGTCAAGACGAATGGTTTTCGGACCCTGAATGATTTTCTTAATGACCGGTGGTGGCGGTGGCGGTGGGGCCCAGTCGCTGATAGCGGCCTCAACAGGCGGCACCAAGCGCAGCCCCTGATACAGCCCCAGGCGATAACGCAGTGGCTCTCCGCGACGCGCCCAGTCGTCCAGCAATGCACCATCGGCTCTGAGGCGCTGCTGCGCCCGCAGTTTCGGGGCAACAGGCTTCCCCGTCAGCTGGTGATACAATGCAAGGTGATCGCCAACATTACGGATGAGGCGCTGGTTGTTCATCCAGGACGCCAGCATAGCAAGGGCCAGGAAAATCCCGCCCAGTAATCCGGCATAGCGCCAGAACACCATTCTGCGGCTGACACCACGTCGGCGCGGTAACGCCGGCAGCAACAGTTCAGGCAGCGGTAGTGGCTCTATCGTCACAACGGCATCCGGTGGCAGCGCTGTCACGGAAGTAATGTACTGTTGCCAGAGATTGCCCGCGATACCGCTCACCGGCACCATGCACATGCCCTGCACGCAAAGCTTCATCACCGGCAGTCCTCCCTGTCGCACCGACAGCAGGTCATTGACCGCGCTGTTCTGCCAGGCAAGCAGACCATCCAGCCACAGGCCCTGACTCAGACGGGAAAGACGGCCAGCTGATCCGCTCTCCCGGGTCCACTCCGCCAGTGACATACTGCCCTGACCGGGCTGATATACCTGAATACCGCTCCGCTGACTGACAGCGGTAAACCAGACGGGCTCTGCTTCTGCGCAGGCCACTGGTGGCGATACCCAGGTGACGGTCCACAGCGGGGGGATCGTGCCGAATGCCGTACGGCACTGGACGACAGCACGCTGCCAGCCCCGCAGGGACTGGGTAAAGTCATCACCGGAGATGTGTTGTTCAGGTACCACCGCCAGCATGACGGAGATTTGCGCCACCAGAGCCGGACGCACCAGGCTCAGGTGCTGTGCCAGGAGTGGCAGCTGTTCCGCATCCTTCACCCACAGATACCAGCCCTGGCGGGTTTCCCGGTGACGGGAACCGGACACAAACAGCAGGGTGTTGTCGCCACAGACGAGGATCACCGCCCCTTGGAAATCTTCCGGCGGCAGGTTTTCATCCACAATTTCCTGCACAGCGGTTGCCCGCACCTGAGAAACCCGAAGCTGACGCCAGAGCACCACCCCAGACGCCAGAACAACCAGCAGGCTGAGAGCCACACAGCTGCCCGTAGACAGTGGCCAGAATCCCAGAATGAGCCACAGCGCCAGTACTGCACCCAGGACAGTTAACAGACTTTGGTACGCATCCCGCATCGCTTATCCCAGCCTGACAGTCTGGCTTACCAGGTCGGTAAGCGAAGACGAAAGGAAGAACCAGAGAACCACCAAGGCGACAGCGGCTACAACCCAGGTCAGCCAGTACCAGCGGCGACCGCTGTGCAGGCGTGATGTCCGGGCTACAATTGGAGCGTCCTGTGCAAGCGTAAAGGCCGGCACACGCTCCGCGAGAGAGCGCACGATATCTTCCCGACGCTCATCATCCTGGGCACGATATTGCCCCACGAACCCCAGCTGCAGGGTCCGGTACATGCAGGTCAGGACAGCGGCGTCAGGAGCGGTTTCTTTCAGCAGATTGCAGATCCGTTCCCACAGCTCCTCACCGGCATTGAGGGTGCCAAAGAAGTGTGCCTGCAGAGGGTCACGGCGCCAGGTCAGGTAACCATCATCGGTGGTTCCCCGGTTCATCACGCTCTCATCTAGCAATGCACACAGGGCATACACCATATGGTCACGGCCGATGTCGCTGTAACCTGCCTCCGTGAGCGCCGATTTTGCCTCCTGCACCAAACGGCAGGCCCGGCGATAGAGCCCTTCCCCGTCCCGGACTTCCTGACCGCCGCGCAGCTGGCTGACCATCAGCCAGCCCGGGTAGAAAATACGTTCTATCTGACTGAGTTCGGATTTATTCATGAGCGCAGCACCGCAAAGAGTTCCAGATTCACATCCCCCAGTGATCGCGGGGTGTAGAAGGTGCAATTGCCCAGCTCTAGCATTGCGCGAGCCGCCTCAGTACTCAGATCCAGCGAGAAATACTGGTTCTCAAGGCGTAACGGGATAGCGGCCGGCACATGGGTCAGCGGCTTGATAACCATCCCACTCAGGGCCACATTTACCACATCGGACACATCTTCAAAGCTGCCCGCTTTACACAGCTGCGGGAATTTCGTCTGAAGCTCATGGTTCGGCATGGAAGAGCGTACGGAAAGGTAGAAGTCTGCTCCTTCGCGCAGACGCGCATCGTGCAAGGCACCTTTCCAGATCTGGTCCTGGTGCTCCAGGTGGATACTCACCACCCGTGACGGCAGACTCGCTTCCAGCAGCTTATCGAGCAGTGCCAGCAGCGGCGGGAATACACGTTCTGGTGCATCGTGCTGGTAAGCAGGAATATCGCCAGCGTCGTGGTCAAGTGAGAAAGTCAGCAGGCTACCGGTAAGACGAGTCAGTTCGCGGTACAGCAGTTCCGGGTGACGCTCAGGCGTCTGAAGCAGTTCCGTCAGCACCGGAGCAGCGCTGTTCAGGGCATTGAGCAGCCAGAACAGGGAGACATCCGCAACCGCAAAGTCGGCCATACGCTCGTTACTTTCACGACGCATGGCCATCAGGCGACGGCGACGGGCCTGCAGACGGACCAGCAGGTCACCCAGTTCGGTGGCAAGCCATGGACTGGCAGCAACAGACAGCATTGGCGGGATAAAGGCCGGGTCTCGGCTCCACTGCCCCTGCGCATTACGCATCAGACGGGCGACCGGACAGGTCAGGTATGCCGTGTTTTCCTGACTGGACAGACGCAGAGTCAGTGCATTACGCAGAATAGCGAGCTCCCCGCTTTCATGGCCGGCCAGTTCCTGCACGACGACACGCTCCGCTTTCCAGCGCTTAGGCCGCTCACTGTCCTGACCATTATCGAGGTTGCCGCCACTGGCGCTCAGCAGCGGAAGTGCGACAACCACGTCAACAGCTTCACTGCCGGTGGCAACAGACAAATCACAGACCGGAGGAAGCGTGTCAGCCAGATCGGTATCAACGAGGGTACCGTCCTGAAAGCGCACCACCAGACGGGTGGCGTTCAGGCGCGCCAGCGCCAGTGCAGCATCATCAAATTCTGCCGCAACCACGCCCCAGGGATGAGAAAAACCCATCCGGGCAACCATGCTGTCAACGTGTTCATTCCAGCGAACCTGCTGCTGGAATTGTTGCGGGGCCAGAGCGGCCCCATCCTCCCAAAGCGGGCGGTAAATTTTCATCTCTGATCTCCTCTCGCCTTACGATTTGGCTTTCGGCATCTGGGAAACCAGTGGCAGGTTGACGTCCATCCTTTCCACCTGGAAGGCGGCACGGCGTACAGCATCACGCGGAAGAAGCCCGTGTTGTCTTCGCTGCTGTCATCAGCCAGCGTCTTTTTAACCGTCAGATTAATTTTTGGGGAATATTCGGAAACAACGGAGTCAAAATTATTTTTGTTCAAGCTAACTTTTTTGCGCTCAGACAGTGGTGCAGACTCCTGATCATTACTGAAGTCGCCCGCCACGAGCAATTTCAGGGGGAGATCGGTTTCTTGCTGACTCCCCCAGTATGCAGGCCAAGCTTTAGATTAATACGTGCCTTTGGCACTTCATTCTGGAAACTATCAGCCATCTCATCACCCCCGATTTATCGCTGCATGCACTTTCAGACTAAAGTGATTTACATAAGATAATAGAATAATGATCGACTTAAGATCAAATATACAGCCCTTCAATCTAAATTAGGAATATTATTAAGAATTTTCCACTAAATATTAACGGGGAGCAGCACTGGTATATCAGTAAAACTGACTACCACAAGCACACAACACAAACATTTATGTCGCAGCAGTAAAAATGAACGGACAATTGTTAATAAAATCATCTTGAATTGATTTGCATCAACATCAAGAAAATTAAAACCCCCATGCCTTTTTAAAGATATGGTTTTGCTCAGAAATAGATAAAAGGGGTAGAAAGTCATAGCCTTGCTTCATATGGGGAAACACAGCAATAGCCATAAGGAGAACATCAGGAACATAAGCGGTTTTATGTCACGACAGAGAACGTTTTATTAACCGTCAGGGCTATATGGCGATCCTGTCGGGTTTCAGCACGAAAGCAGGAAGTACATGGGCCTGGAGACTGTAATTTAAATTGTGTATCTGCCTGTTTTTGATATGTTCACTCCAACAACGGAGACAGACAAACGATGGACGAAAAAAAACTCAAAGCACTGGCTGCTGAATTAGCTAAAGGCCTTAAAACCGAAGCCGACCCCAATGCGTTTTCCCGTATGCTGAAGAAGTTAACTGTCGAACGGCGCTCAATGCTGAACTGACTCATCATTTCGGTCATGAAAAAAATGCCCCAAAATCAGGCTCAAATACCGTCAGGATGATGCTGCCATTCCCCTGCGCATTATTCCTGTTCGCCGGATAATGTCGGAGAGGGGATTAACGTTTAAATCAGGATCTCGCTGTGCCGTTCACGGTACTCTTTTGGTGTCGCATCATAGGCTTTTTTAAACACTGAATAGAAATATTGTAATGAAGGATAACCACACATCTGAGAAATCTCATTGATCGATAATGAGGTTGAGACGAGCAGGGTACGTGCTTTTTCTAATTTTTCAGCATGAATGACCGCGTGGATAGTCTCGCCCACTTCTTCTTTAAAACGTTTTTCAAGATTGGAACGCGATATTCCGACAGCATCCAACACCTGCTCTACCTTGATCCCTTTACAGGCATGGTTACAGATATAGTGCATCGCCTGAATGACCGCCGGATCGCGCAGGGCACGGAAATCTGTGGAACGTCTCTCAACCACCCGAATAGGCGGGACGAGTACTCGCTGTAAAGGGAGGGTTTCATTATTCAGCAGACGGTGTAACAACTTGGCTGCCTGATAGCCCATCTGACGGGTTCCCTGGGCTACTGACGAGAGTGCGACCCGAGATAAATAGCGGGTAAGTTCTTCATTATCAATGCCAATCACACAGATTTTTTCTGGCACCGGGATCTGAAGATGCTCACAAACCTGCAATAAATGGCGTGCTCTGGAATCTGTTACCGCAATAATACCGGTTTGCGCAGGTAAGGTTTGTACCCAGTCAGCCAGGCGATTCTGGGCATGCTGCCAGTTTTCCGGCGCGGTCTCCATACCCTGATACACCACCTCACGATACTTTTCCTTCGCCATGAGTTGCCGAAATGCATGTTCACGTTCAACCGCCCAGCGTTTATTACTGGAACCGGGCAGGCCATAGAAAGCAAAGTCTTGTATCCCTTTTTCCTTGAGATGTAAAAAAGCACTTTCCACCAGCGCATAGTTATCTGTTGCAATATAATGCACGGGAGGATAGTGCTCCGTCTGGTGATAAGAGCCGCCTACGCCCACAATCGGCACCTCTGCCTTCTCTAGCAATCCTTCAATTTCGGCATCATCAAAATCGGCAATCACGCCGTCGCCTAGCCACTCTTTGATATTGTCGATACGGGCGCGAAAGTCCTCTTCAATAAAAATATCCCATTTCGACTGCGACGCCTGCAAATACTCACCAACACCTTCGACCACCTGACGATCGTAGGCCTTATTGGCATTGAATAATAAGGTAATGCGATGGCGTTTCTCAAACATGTTAACAATCCTAAAAATTGCCCGGTATTTTAATACTATATACCTAAAACAAGCAGAAAAACTGGGGGAGTATTCCCCCGGCTGATACTCGATAAAACAAGATTAAGCCCGACGTTTCGTGGCTGAGTCCATCCAAACAGCTAACAATAAAATAGAGCCCTTAACGATATACTGCCAGAACGTCGGGACATCCATCATACTCATGCCATTATCCAGAGAGGCCATGATAAACGCCCCCATCACGGCTCCGGCAACCGTACCGATCCCCCCCGCCAGACTGGTGCCGCCGATAACACAGGCCGCTATCGCATCCAGCTCAGCAATGTTTCCGGCAGAGGGTGAACCGGCTCCAAGACGTGAGCTCAAGATCAAACCGGCGACGGCGACCATCAGACCATTGATAGCAAATACAGCCATTTTGGTACGCGCAACATTAATCCCGGAAAGTCTGGCTGCCTCAATATTGCCGCCAATAGCATAGATACGCCGCCCAAATGCGGTACGGGTTGCCATAAACATGCCCACAAGCATTAATAACACCAGAATCAGCACCGGCGTTGGCACCCCACGGTAATCATTCAGTAACCAGATAGCACCCAGTACAATAACAGCGGTCAGTGCCTGACGTCCGATAGTGCTACTTGATGCCTTGGTTACCAGACCTAAAGCTTCACGACGCGCACGCAATCGCCATTGCCAGGCGACAAAAACCATCAAACCTAACGCACCAATACCAAAACCAAGACCATTGGATAAATAACTCTGACCTATCTGCGACATCGCTTCACTGGTCGGTGAAACCGTAGTACCGCTGGTGATGCCAATAAGAATCCCACGGAAGGCCAGCATACCTGCCAGGGTGACAATAAATGACGGCACTTTGCGATAAGCCACCCACCAGCCATTCCAGGCACCCAGTACCAGGCCAAGTGCCAGAGTGACGATAATGGTTAGCGGTAATGGCCAGCCAAACCAGACATCGAAAATCGCCGCAACGCCCCCCAGCAGTCCCATCATCGAACCAACCGAAAGATCAATTTCAGCCGAGATAATGACAAACACCATACCTACCGCCAGGATTCCGGTAATCGCGGTCTGGCGTAATAAGTTAGAGATATTCCGGGCACTGAGATAGGAACCGTCAGTCATCCAGGTAAAAAACAGCATGATCACCACAATCGCTGCGATCATGACAAACATCTGTAGGTTCAGTTTTTTCAGGCTACCCAGCGGGCTGGCCAGCTTTATTTCAGAGGGGGTGCTTTTCGACATGGGAGTCACTCCTTAGTGCCGCTTCCATAACCTGCTCTTGGGTCAGGTTGTTATTAACCAGGTTGGCCTTGATACGCCCTTCATGCATCACCAGGACTCTGTCACTTAAGCCCAGCACTTCCGGTAATTCCGAGGAGATAACAATCACAGCAATGCCTTGCTGGACCAGTTGATTGATAAGCTTATAGATCTCATATTTCGCCCCGATATCGATGCCGCGTGTGGGTTCATCCAGGATAAGGATTCGTGGGTTAAGCAACAGACAACGGGCCAAAATAGCTTTTTGCTGATTACCGCCGCTCAAGCGGCCAATCGCCAGTTCAGGGGATGAGGTTTTGACTTTAAGACGCTGGATAGACTGTAAAATACAATTCTGTTCCGCTGCATCGTCCAGGCTGGTTGCCAGCCCGGTAAATTGATCAAGCGAGGCCAGCGTAATATTTTGCCCCACCGCCATCACCGGTACGATGCCATCACGCTTCCGGTCTTCCGGCACCATTGCAATCCCTAAACCAATAGCCTGCTGGCAGCTGTTAATTTTAACCGGCTGATTATCAATAAAAATATCGCCCTGAGACTTACCCGGCCAGACACCAAATAAACACTGGACCGCTTCGGTACGCCCGGCCCCCACCAAACCAGCGATCCCGAGAATTTCGCCTTTATGTAATGAAAACGAAATATCATTCACCCGCTTCATATGCCGGTTAACCGGATGCCAGGCAGTAAGGTGTTCAACCCGCAGGATCTCTTCGCTGATCTGGTGCGGTTCGTTTGGATAGAGCGCGGTCAGTTCACGCCCGACCATCATGGTAATAATGTCATCCTCGTCCATCGTCACCGCATCACGCATACCAATAGGTTTACCGTCGCGGATCACGCAGATGGTGTCAGAAATGGCTTTCACTTCATTCAGCTTATGAGAAATATAAATACAGGCGATACCATGAGCCTGCAGATCGCGAATAATCCCCAGCAGTATCGCGGTCTCTTGCTCGGTAAGCGAAGCGGTAGGCTCATCAAGAATTAATAAACGCACCTGCTTATTCAGCGCTTTGGCTATTTCGACCAACTGCTGCTGACCCAGCCCTAAATCCCCCACTCGGGTATCAGGAGAAAGGTTCAGGCTGACCTGGGCCAGTAACTTTTCTGCCCGTAGCGTCATGCTCTCGTAGTCCAGCAGGCCATAACGAGTCATCTCAGAACCGAGAAAAATATTTTCCAGGATGGTCAAATGTTTAACTAATGCCAGCTCCTGGTGAATAATGGCAATACCTTTACGTTCAGTATCGCGAATATGGCTCGCTTGTAATTGCTCACCCGCAAACCAGATTTCACCGTCATAACTGCCATGAGGATAAATGCCACACAGCACCTTCATCAGGGTCGATTTTCCCGAACCATTTTCACCGCACAGGGACATCACTTCCCCGGCGTTAAGCGACAGACTGACGTTATCCACCGCCTTCACAACCCCAAAAGCCTTGGTGATACTTTTCATTTCTAGCAAGTAAGGCATACCTTTTCCCCGCCTGACCTGAATTTTCCCGCCCGGCGATATCACGGGCGGGAGGGGTTCAATATTCGTCATACTTCAAATGGCTTGTAACCACATGAATTATTCAGACTAGAGATCGCTCTTTTTGTGGAAACCATCGGCCACGACAGTGCTGTCGACGTTGGTTTTATCCACTTCAATAGGGGTCAGTAAGCGGGAAGGAACATCTTTGAGACCGTTATTCAGGGTACTATCGACAGCCGGTTTTTTATCATTACCCAGCTCGACAGCGATTTCGGCAGCGGTATTGGCAAGTGTGGTGATTGGTTTATATACCGTCATGGTTTGGGTACCTGCCAGAATACGTTTAATTCCGGCCAGGTCGGCATCCTGACCTGAAATAGCCACTTTACCTGCCAGTCCTTGGGCACTTAATGCCTGAATAGCGCCCCCTGCGGTCGCATCATTGGAAGCAACAACAGCATCAATTTTGTTATTGTTTGCTGTCAGCGCATTTTCCATAATTTTCAGGGCATTCTCGGGCAGCCAGGCATCAACCCACTGATCGCCGACCACTTTGATTTTTCCGCTATCAATATAGGGTTTTAATACCTTCATTTGTCCTTCGCGGAATAATTTCGCATTATTATCAACAGGCGAACCACCCATTAAGAAATAATTACCGGAAGGGACTCTGTCGACAATACTTTGAGCCTGAAGCTCACCGACCTTTTCATTATCGAATGAGACATAATAATCAATATCAGCATTATTAATCATGCGGTCGTAAGCCAATACCTTTATGCCTTCACGTTTTGCCTCAGCAATAACATTACTTAATACCTGACCGTTGTAAGGAATAATAACCAGTACATCCACGCCACGGTTAATCATATTTTCGATTTGTGCGATCTGCGTTTCCTCACTGCCATTCGCTGACTGCACAAATACTTTCGCACCTTTTTCTTCTGCTTTTGCGACAAAGATATCACGATCTTTTTGCCATCTTTCAAGTCTTAAATCATCGATAGCCATGCCTATTTTAACTTCTTTAGCTATACCACTGAAGCTTGTAAGCACCAGGGAAGCACATAACGACGTCAGTAACAGCTTCTTTATATTCATCTTATTTTTACCTGTAGGGTTATCGGAATAAAAAGGTGTATACATCTGCAGACGAAAGGAATTGTTGTCGTTGAGGATTAAAGAAGCAATTACTGATTTTTATCTTCTCATTATGATATTTGGTTTAATGTCGAAATTATGATGGCGATCTGATTTTAAATTTACCGACATCCCTCTGACAGCGCTCTCATTTAGTTTTCAACAGCCAAAAATTTATTTTGACTGTATTTTGAGAACTGGCGCACGTTTGCGTATTCTCTGAAGCTGAATGTGAAATAACGTAATTGTACATCCCCACCGTAAATCTCAGGATTAATACAAACTTCCCTGGCAGACCTTTTTCTGAATACGGAGTCAATTATGCAAGCCTATTTCGATAAACTTGATCGCGTACGCTTTGAAGGCCCTAAAAGTACTAATCCCTTGGCATTCCACCACTATAATCCAGATGAATTAGTCCTGGGCAAACGTATGGAAGATCATCTACGATTCGCAGCCTGCTACTGGCATACTTTCTGCTGGGCGGGTACCGATATGTTTGGTGTTGGTGCCTTTGACAGGCCATGGCAGAAGCCCGGTGATGCCATGACTCTGGCAAAATATAAAGCCGATGTTGCTTTTGAGTTCTTCCACAAATTAAATGTCCCGTATTACTGCTTCCACGATGTCGATGTCTCCCCTGAAGGCAGCTCGCTGAAAGAGTATAAAAATAACTTTGCCGTCATGACTGATTTACTGGCGCAGAAACAGCAAGAGACCGGCGTGAAGCTACTGTGGGGAACAGCAAACTGCTTTACTAACCCACGCTATGCGGCAGGTGCGGCGACTAATCCGGATCCAGAAGTCTTCTCCTGGGCTGCCTCTCAGGTAGTTGCGGCGATGGATGCAACCCATAAACTGGGCGGCGAAAACTACGTTCTCTGGGGCGGTCGTGAAGGCTATGAGACCTTACTCAATACCGACTTACGTCAGGAACGCGAACAAATCGGCCGCTTTATGCATATGGTGGTTGAGCATAAACACAAAACCGGCTTCCGTGGCACGCTGCTGATCGAGCCCAAACCACAAGAACCAACGAAGCACCAGTACGACTATGATGTGGCAACCGTCTATGGCTTCCTGAAGCAGTTTGGTCTGGAAAAAGAGATCAAAGTAAATATTGAAGCTAACCATGCCACTCTGGCAGGTCACTCCTTCCACCATGAAATCGCCAGCGCCATCGCCATGGGTATCTTTGGCTCAGTTGACGCCAACCGCGGTGATTTGCAGTTAGGCTGGGATACCGACCAGTTCCCTAACAGTGTTGAAGAGAACGCACTGGTTATGTACGAAATTCTCAAAGCAGGTGGATTTACCACCGGCGGAATGAACTTCGATGCCAAAGTTCGTCGTCAGAGTACCGATAAATATGACCTGTTCTACGGCCATATTGGTGCGATGGATGTGATGGCACTGTCGCTGAAAATCGCTGCACGTATGATTGAAGACGGTGAATTGGATAAGCGTGTCGCCAAACGTTATTCCGGCTGGAATGGCGAGTTTGGCCAGCAAATTCTGCAAGGACAGCTGTCACTGGCGCAAGTCGCCCAGTACGCAGATCAGCACAACTTTGACCCACGCCACCAAAGTGGTCAGCAGGAATTACTGGAAAATTTGGTCAATCATTACCTCTTTGACAGATAAATACGCCTCTCCCTTTTCTCTTGCGCACCACCTACGGGTGGTGTGTTCATAAGGAACAAGTCCTATGTATATCGGCATCGATCTTGGTACCTCAGGAGTAAAAGTGATTTTACTCGGGGAACAGGGTGAAGTCCTGGCTTCAAAAACCGAATCACTGAGCGTTTCTCGCCCACATCCATTATGGTCAGAACAAGATCCTGAACACTGGTGGCAGGCAACAGACAAGGCAATGAAAGCTCTGAGTGAACAGCACTCTCTCAGCCAGGTAAAAGCACTTGGCATTGCAGGACAGATGCATGGCGCCACCTTGCTGGACAGCCAGCAACAAGTGCTACGTCCGGCGATTTTATGGAATGATGGCCGTAGCGGAGCGGAATGTGCCTTACTGGAAGCCGCCGTTAACGACTCGCGTCAGATTACTGGCAATCTGATGATGCCCGGTTTCACCGCGCCAAAACTACTGTGGGTTCAGCGTCATGAACCCGAAGTGTTCGCCAAAATAGATAAAGTTCTGCTGCCAAAAGATTACCTGCGCTTACGCATCACGGGCGAGTTCGCCAGCGATATGTCCGATGCCGCAGGTACCATGTGGCTGGATGTCGCCAAACGTGACTGGAGTGATGTGCTACTCAATGCCTGTCATTTACGCCGTGAACAGATGCCAGCCCTGTTTGAAGGGAGTGAGATTACCGGCACACTGAAAGCGGAAGTCGCCGAAGCCTGGAATATGCCAGCCGTTCCTGTGGTGGCGGGAGGGGGAGATAACGCTGCAGGTGCTGTTGGCGTCGGGATTGTCGAAGCGAATCAAGCTATGCTGTCGCTCGGTACCTCCGGCGTCTACTTTGCGGCGAGCGAAGGATTTCTCAGTAAACCAGAAAGTGCGGTGCATAGTTTCTGCCATGCGCTGCCAAATCGCTGGCATCTGATGTCGGTGATGCTTAGCGCGGCATCTTGCCTTGACTGGGCAGCAAAACTGACCGGTTTAGAGACGGTGCCAGCGCTGATTGCTGCCGCTGAACAAGCGAATGAAGAGGCAGATGTGGTGTGGTTCCTGCCCTATCTGTCCGGCGAGCGCACGCCCCATAATAACCCTCAGGCTAAAGGCGTATTCTTTGGTCTGACCCACCAGCATGGTCCGGCTGAACTCGCCCGAGCCGTACTTGAAGGTGTGGGTTATGCGTTAGCAGACGGGATGGATGCGGTGCACTCCTGCGGCATTACACCAAAAAGTGTCACGCTGATTGGCGGTGGCGCACGCAGTCCATACTGGCGACAAATGCTGGCAGATATTAGCGGCCAGATACTGGATTATCGCACCGGTGGTGACGTCGGTCCCGCGCTCGGCGCCGCCCGTCTGGCACAAATAGCCTTGTCGCCAGAAAAACCACTGACCTCGCTGCTCCCGCCATTGCCTCTGGAGCAACAACATCAGCCTGATAGCGCGCGCCATCATCTTTATACTGAGCGACGCAAAGTCTTTAAACAGATTTATCAGCAGCTAAAACCGTTAATGTGCTAATCGATATCATTGACTGCCTGCGCGGCCTTCCCTGCCATCCTCGGGAAGGCCTGCGTTTTCTGTCAGCCATTTAAGTCAAAGCAATATGCGGTTGTTTCATAATGAGGATTGAAACCCGTCAGCAAGATACTCAGCTGCTTACACAAAACTTATCAGTAACCTTAAGTGATGCGATACCGCTGCTAAAAATGAAGAGGTTTTGGTTCTTCGCGATATACATGGTCGGTGTCGATGCGGTTTATGAAACGTACGATCAGCAGTTTGCTATCTATTACAGCACCTTCTTTGAAAACAAAGCCATAGGCGCAGAAGTCTTCGACTATTTAACCACCGTTCAGATTGCCCTTGATGCAGTTGTTATATTCTTCGCCCCTTAGCTCGTGAATAAAATCGATCCTAAAAATGCTTTATTATACTGCGGCATAATCATGACGGTAATATCTATACCCGTCATACTTCAAGTTGCTTGGGTGTTGCGTGCGTGAGCCGCGCCGAATCATAGAGTTTATCTATACTCATCGACGCGCCCCACTTCGCGCCTACAAGCAACTCGAATTATTTTGGGTATAGACGGATTCACCAGACTTTTTAAGAGCATCTCCTCCAAAGAGTCTGGTGATACAAATTACAGAATGTAGCCCGACTAAGATACGGTGATTTCAGGCAAGTTTTCAGAAAATAGCAGTATATCTGTATATTTTTGCTGCACTTTTAAAAATCATTTAAAATCAACAGCCATTAGCTCAGCTAAGCTTTTATCTTCAACTGAACGATGACATACATCGATATAATCTGTAAATTTTGGTGATAGTGGCATTCCTAATTTAATTATTCTTTCATTATTAAAAACAACATTCATTTTAGAAAACTGACCATAAAGGCTCATTGCTTTGAGTACTATTCTCTCATTACAATCTCCGAATAATTTTTTGAAATTAGTTTTTTCAAGTGATAGCTGTTTATAATTTACTTTCTGATAAGTACCACTAATTGAAGTAGTTCCTGCTGCTTTTGCCATTGCCCGATCAATTTCTGCAAAACTAACGCTGCTTTCTTGTCCTGATGATATATGGTAGACAGGAAACTCAAGCTCCTCTGTATATAATATTTTAATAATAGTCTGAGCACAATAATCAACCGGTATGACATCAACTCTGTCGCTCAGATTACACATGAATTTTCCTAATTTAAGAGCCATACGGAAAACCCAAAATATACTGGCCGACGGAATACACCCATATTGAGTATGTCCCACAACAATTGATGGACGAGCAATAATCAACGGCAGCTCAGGCAAACACTCTTGCATCATTGTTTCTATCGTTGCTTTACTCCATGTATATTCAACAAGATGATTTTCTCTGAGAGTATAACTGATATCTTCAACGACGGTGGTATTCGGCGCAGGAGTACATGACATAGCAGTACCGACATGGATAAACCGCTGCAATGATTTAACGCGACTCATGCGGCTGGCGAATTGAAATGTTCCTTCAACATTGACTCTCCAAATCATCGGATTATTACCAAATGAAGCAATTGCTGCACAATTGATAACCTTCTCTACATCATCTAATCTTTTATCCCTGATAAAAGATTCAACTTTAGATAAATCACCCTCAATGATATTCAATGATGTCAGTTCACTAAGGGTTATGTCATTTACGCCAAACTTAATTAAATTTTTCTTCACACGACTCAATGCAGTATCTGATGTATCGCCTCTGGCTAATAGTAATAATCTTTCTGCCCCCCCTTTTTTTATCAACTCTGCCGTTATTGCTCCGCCGAGAAATCCTGTGGCACCAGTAACCAGTATCTTATTCATTTCAACACTCTCTTTCTTAAAAAATTTAATCACATGCAGAACAATGTGTTTTTTGACAAGCATTCCGGTTACAAATGGAATGACAATCTATACATATTTTTCATTTAATTACATGAATGAAAATTCATTTAGACGTTCTATTTAAATCAATTGGTTACATAGTTAATTATATTATTACTGGCATCAGTATTTTTATTATCAAATAACATTAATTTTTTATATTTTGCCCACAGAACATTACCTGAACATTACCTCTTAAAAAAAAGATATGCTAATCTCTTTTAAAATAAAATTAGAGACGCGGAAATGCGTGTATTAATTGTGGAAGACGAACCTGAAATGGCCTCAGCCCTTATTAAAGCCTTTGAAAAAGAAGGCATGCTCGCTGAGAGCGTCTCGTCTCTGACTATGGCAAAAGCGGCGTTACAAGACGATTTGCACAGTTTAATTCTGCTTGACAGACAGCTCCCGGATGGTGATGGGGCCTCACTTGTTCCTTTCATCCGCAAGATAAACGCTGATTTACCCATTATATTTCTGACTGGAAGATCATCAATTACTGAAAGAATTGAAGGGCTTGACCTGGGCGCTGATGACTATCTTAATAAACCTTTTGCATTCGAAGAACTGATGGCAAGGATCCGTGCGATTGGAAGACGCCCCGCAACAGTCAATATTCCGAAGGTCACTATTGCTAATCTGACCTTTGACTTTAGTCATCGCAATGTTCAAGTTGATGGTATTCCTTTAATACTCCCCCGGCGACAACTGCTTGTACTTGAAGCGCTGTGTACACGTGTAAGACGCACGGTGATGCGAGAGTGGCTCATTGAGCGCGTATATGGGTTTGATGAAGATATTCAGTCAAACTCTCTGGATTCACACATTTCCAGACTACGGCGCTCGCTGGAAATATCACAAGCTCGGGTCACCATTCACGTCATCCGTGGTGTGGGATATTTGCTAAAAGAAAGCTATGAATCTGTTTAAAAATATTGCTCTCGCCTCTAAAATATCATTAAGCATTATTATTCTTCAGTTAATCGTACTTAATTTAACAATTGCCTACCCCATCATCGATTCGATGAGAAAACACGACTTATCATTTGCAGGAATAATACCTGACTCGCAAGTACAATTGGTTCTTGATTCTGTGCTATATGATAGCAATAACACGCTCTCTATTCAGTATTCCAGTGATTTCGATCTACTCCTCTCCACACCTGATGCCTGGATAGCGATCGGTGATGATCAGGGGCAGATTATATATTTAGGTAATGTTCCAGCGGTATATAATAAATTAATTACTAACATTAACAGTTTGGACATGTCTGAAGTTAAAACTACCGAAAATCAACGCCACCTTTCTATGAAGTTATTATCAAAAAAAATCAATCACAGAACAGTCAAGGCAATGGTCGGAGGCATAGCTATATATAAAACAACGGACGTATTCGAAATTTATTCACGATCCCTGATTTTTTATATTTTTATGCCTTTAGTCATCACCACAATTATTTTGATCCCTTTCATTATTCGAAAAGTCCTCTCCGGTATTTCGCATGCGGTAAACGATGCAAAATATATTAATGAAAGCGATCTGACAGCACGGATCCGAGAGCAAGGTATTCCGCGTGAAGTTATGCCATTAGTCAAAGCAGTTAATGGTGCACTGCAACGGCTGAGTGAAGGCTATGATCAACGCGATCGTTTCCTTTCCAGTGCCGCACACGAACTCAGAGCACCAATTGCAATTATTGAAGCACGTCTGAGTATTATTGATGACCCTGTGACAAGAAGCATCCTGGAACAGGATGTGGCAAGACTGGCGAACCTGGCTGAGTCTTTGCTTGATCTCCAAAGAATAGGTAAAGGACTATCCCGCTTTTGCGAAGTGGACCTCAAGGAGATGTTAAAGCACGTCATTTCTGATTACTCTCCACTGATCATATCTTCTGGCTATGAGATAGAATTTATTCCATGTTCCCAGAAAGTCTGCGTTATGGGCGACGAGGCCTCTCTTGCCAGAGCCGTCATCAATATTCTTCAGAATGCGGTCATCTACGGTGGCAATAACGGCCTGATAACGGTGACATTGAGCAATGATGGTCGTATCAGTATTCAGGATGAAGGACCGGGTATTTCTCTGACAGAACGGGAACGAATATTTGAGCCTTTTCAGCGCATCATTCCCCGTTCTCAAGGCACAGGACTGGGGCTTCACCTGGTGCGAGAAATCATTCATATGCATAAAGGCTGCGTCACTGTCGGGGAAGGGGCAAACGGTGGGGCTCTTTTTGAAATACGCCTCTCCTGTGCATAAATAGCGACCATGTCCCAGTGACCAGGCATGGTCTGGGCGACAAGTGGGTATTAAAATATCAGATTTGGACAAGCCAGCATCAGCTGGTGAGCCCCTGCGCCTCTTGCCCCAGCTCATGCAGTTCATCATCAGAGTTAAACAGATGGCACTGTTTCATACTCAGGCACAGGACCTGTTTTCGGTTACGTTTGATCCTTTATTACAAAAAGAATCTTCATAACATGATTTTACAGAATAACTTCCGCAACCTCCTTGCCCGGCCGGATCACAGGGAACATCCCATACAAAATCATTCACCTCTAAAAATGCGTGTATTTTAAGACTGCCTTATACATCTCCATATCCGATGTTACACCCAGTTTTTTCATGAGCTGCCGCTTGTATTGGCTGCTCTTTTTAACGGGCATCCCATAGCGGTCCGCAATCTGTACGGGGGTGAGTCCTGACAGCAGCCACCCAAGCACACAGGATTCGCGAGAGGAAGCTTTTACACGCGGTTTCACCTGCAGTGTTTTTTCATCTGCACTCTTTATACCGTTCAGTTTATTAATAAATACGAGTTTTATTTTATCTGGCGGGCAGTTCGACGTGAAATAGCTCCCCCCTTCATTGATGCAAATGAACCGAACCAGAATTTCCATATCCGGCCCAGCCAGTAAAACCTCGTAATAAATATCTCGGACGTGTATCCACTCGTCTACTTTATCCGATGTCACCTGATATATCTGGTATTTATCCGCTAATTCCGGGCTGGACGAAAACAGGCTGGTTATTGCCAAGAAAAAAAATGAATTATCGGTGAATATAATTAATGTCTTTTTCATTATTAATTCCCCAAAAGTGTTTTGACTTTCTCCGGAGATATCGAAAGTCAGATAAGTGACAAGCCAGTCACCGCTACTCCACGGATACATTAAATTCCCGGCTATTATTCCCTTGCTCGCCCGGAACAGATTACGCCCATTAAATTGACGTTGATAACGACATCCATAAAGATCTCATTGTTTTATATTCTATGAATGCATTTAAAAATAAACTATCCAGACTACAGATACAATCTGTGTGGCAGCATATTCGAAATCGATTATTGATTTTAAATCAAAATAATTTTCATCATCCATTGATAATAAATTGGAAATTTTTTATTACTTTTCTCTCATTGAGACTGACATTGATCATTCACATTTATTATACATGTAATTCTGATTATTCATATTTCTCCTTAGGTATTGTAAAATCCTGTTGAATGCATTTAATCAGAATAGTCGTATTGCGTAAAATAGATTAAAACATTCAATATGCATAACTGCGATAGCTATCACCTACCAATACAATAAAATCGTTCGACATTAACGTTCAACTTTAGAACAGATTTATTTTATCGCGTTGATTTTAATGAAATTTAATTAATATTTTATATTTCTTAATATAAAGCATTAATTAACTAATAATACACCAACAACGTGTATAAAAAGTGAATTGTCATTTATTTTAGTATAATATCCGAACTTTAAATTGCCTCGCCAAACTTAACTTCGTTTAAATTCTGTTTTCATTGAAAAGAACAATTTTTCGATCTGAATTTTAGGCTTTAGGTGGTTTTATTGCCTGCATTATTGGCTTTTTACAAGAGAAATGTGTTGAATTAACATTACTGCAACAATTTGTTGTACATATGTTATAAAACATTTTGTTAATGACCGACTCTGTATTGGATATATTTTTTATTGCATAATTTTTCGACGATAAAAAGAATGAACACAGCCGTATATACCCTAAATAATTCAAGTTGCTTGTAGGCGCAGAGTCAATCCTGGCGATGAGCATAGATAAACTATGTGATTCGGCAGGATTGACGAAGGTAACGCCCAAGCAACTTGAAGTATGACGGGTATACACGATGAGCATGAGTACTTAATGCCTACGCATAGTTAGAAAATGCCATACACAAAGTGATTCATTCGTGTGGCTGGTTTGATGCACATTCTTACTTATTCTAAAACGGGACAGTTGTATAATTATTCTTTCGGTTTAACATTTTAAGAGAATCATATGACAAAACACAGCTTCGTTAATCTAAGTGCTGGTGATTATATCCGTGATTTCCAAGTTCTCTCAGTGCGTTTGTTGCTCTGTTCCAGGAGATATTCAGAGTGCCTATAGCCCCTCCTATTTTTAGTACCACTGCCAGTTAGGATCTCCAGCCAGTTTTTATCTTGCATAGATAATTGGGGGGAACAAATACATATCCAGTATTTCGGTTCGCAGTGTTTTATTAAACTTTTCAATAAATCCATTTTGCATGGGTTTTCCCGGCTGAATAAAGTCGAGTGCCACTCCGTGATCTCTTGCCCCTTCAGTCAGCATTGCTACAATAAATTCTGGGTCGTTACCACCCCATATAAAAGCAGGATAACCTCTTTCTGCACTTAATCGCTCCAGAATACGTACCACGCGATGTGCGGATATATTTAAGTCCACTTCAACTGCCAGTGTTTACCGATTAAAATCATCCACGACATTGAATAATCTGAACCTCCGGCCATCCGTCAGGGCATCACTCATAAAATCAACTGACCAACAGTGGTTCATGTAAAGCGGAATAGACAAAGGCTGTGGATGCCGGAGAGACATACATCTGCTTTAGTCGGTTTTCCTCTTCCAGCTCTTTCATACGCTTGATACCAGAGGACTCCATTAAACGGGCATGTCGGCAAGCTCTTTGACATGGGCTATAACCAGATTGTAACATTTGAAGCCAGTGTCTCTGGCTGCTTGACTACGTTAACAGGCAGCTTTGAGCTGTAAGCTCAACGGGACGATCCAACTCCTTCCGTTCAGGCGTTTTCAACCAATTTCCAAGACTCATCCCCGCCTCTTTCGCTGCAACTTTAAACTGCACTTTCAGCTCAGGTGCGATCCGGATCTGAAATGTCGGAAATTCACCGGATTTGGACTGTTTTACGTCACGTTTGTCCGTTGTCTTGTATGGACCCTCATGATTATCGATGAATAGTCAGGTATGTACTTTGATATACGCCGGCTTGATATTCAGGCCCGCTTCAGGTTAGCAATTCTGACAGGGTCATAGCCATGTTCATGAAAGTGTGCCGATACAATTGCGACTAATGCTTCGCGATCAAATGCAGATCATCGCAACCTGCTTTCTTGTTTCAACTTGCCTCCTGAATCAACGAATGTAGTAGTCACTAAAATAACCAATATAAAGACATAAATGTATACTGTTGATATAAAAGATATTTTAAATTAATACTAAGTTTTAACTTGTAATGTTATAGATTTACATGTAGTGATCACTATACTTTAAAGCCACAGCAATGGGGAGAATACACAGTGACTCACTCTTTTCAGAACAAAATCGCGGTTGTGACCGGCGCATCATCTGGCATTGGTCTTGGGATCGCACAGGAATTAGCAGCACTCGGTGCAACTGTGATCATTACCGGGCGGGACAAGAATAAACTTGAATCTGCACTCAGTACTCTTGGACCGGATGCGAGTCAGTTTCAGGTGGATGTATCCAGCCTCTCCGAACTGGATAATTTTTATAAGCAAATATTGTCCCGGTTTGGTCGCATTGACATTCTGATAGCAAATGCCGGCACGGGCGAATTTGAACCCCTCGGGCAGATTACCCCGGAGAAGTTCGATCGTCAGTTCACAACGAACGTAAGGGGTATCACGTTTACCGTTCAGAAAGCATTACCACTGATGAAACCAGGAAGCAGCATTATTATCACGGGCTCAACGGCCTCCATTAATCCCGGTCAGGGCCTCAGTGTTTATGGAGGCACCAAGGCTGCTTTACGCGCAATGGTACGCAGCTGGATTCTGGACATAAAAGGTGCTGGCGTTCGCATTAATATTCTCAGTCCCGGACCGGTTGACACTCAATCTTTACGAGATTTCCTTCCCGAACCCGTTGACACCATCCTGCAGTCTTTGCGCGACCGCAGTCCGATTGGTCGCATTGGCCAGACAGAAGAAATAGCAAAAGCCGTTGTCTTCCTTGCCAGTGATGATGCCAGTTATATCAATGGTGCGGAAATTTTTGCCGATGGCGGGGCATCTCAGATCTGAACATTGTTACTGAGGAACGACGATTTTGGGCAACATGACAGTTCTCCCTTCAGGGGGAACCGGCCCTACTGGCACGATGTAGTCCGGCACAGATGCTTCGTGCCGGAAGTGTACCCGTTGCGCTGATTTTCAGTGGCATTATTTAACGTGATTCGCCTGGTATATACCCAAAATAATTCGAGTTGCTTGTAGGCGTCCAGTTCAGCCCGTCGATGAGCATAGATACACTATGTGATTCGGCGGGCTGGACGCAGGCAACACCCAAGCAACTTGAAGTATGACGGGTATATGTGTGGCGGATCTATTTCCATCCTGACATGAAGAAAATAAATTATGGTTAATTCAGTTCACGCAGAAAATGAACAACGTTATTTCGATGAATTAAAAATTCAGCGGTTACTTGCTTCCTACGTCCACAACCTGGATGACGGAAAGTTTGCTGAGAATGCCGAGTTATTTAAACATGCTGAATTTATTGTTCTCAGTGATACGGCACATGGTAGTGAAGAGGTCGAGCAGTTTTTTAACCGTGGCGTTCAGCGCCATGAGGATGGAACTCCCCGGACGTGGCATAACGTTTCAAATGTGCTGATAGATGTATCACCATCCGGTAGTTCAGCTACCTGCGTCAGCTATTTCACTGTACATCAGGAGCTGGAGGGGTTTCCTTTGCAGCCTATATGTACAGGGCGGTATTACGACAGTTTTGAAAAACATGACGGTCAGTGGCGTTTTACGTCGCGCAATGTTGTTCCCCGGCTGATGGGCGAACTTCAGTTTCACGTAGGCACGCCTATCGACAGTTCACAGACTGAGGGGGCGTAGTGGAGATAAAAAAGACCGCGCTTGTTACCGGGGGCAATAAAGGGATTGGTTTTGCTATCGTCAGAGGCCTCGCAAGAACGGGTATGTCAGTCTGGTTGGGTGCGCGCGATCGCAGTCGTGGTGAAGAAGCAGTTGCCATCCTGCGCCAAGAAGGTCTTGACGTCAGGCTACTGGAACTGGATGTTGCAGATGAAGCAAGCGTGCAGAACGCGGCTGCAGAACTTGCGCATGAACTGGGTTCTCTCGACGTTCTTGTTAATAATGCGGGCATTCTCAGTGATATCATCACACCTCCGAGCCAGGTCAGTATTAAAGACATGAAAGCGGTTTATGAAGTCAATCTCTTCGGCCCGGTACGCGTGACGCAGGCCTTTCTGTCCCTGCTTAAAGCTTCTGGAGAGGCCCGGATCGTAATGATGAGCAGTGGCGTGGGTTCTCTGACGCTGATTACCGATCCAACTTCGATATATTCAGGCGTTAATCTCCTTGATTACACCTCTTCGAAGGTCGCCCTGAATGCTGTTACGGTTTCATTCGCAAAGGAACTTGAACCCTTTGGGATCAAAGTGAACGCTGTTGAACCCGGCCATGTACGAACCGATTTAAATGCCAACACTGGCTTTCTGACACCGGATGAAGGGGCTGCAACGGCAATAAAAATGGCGTTAACGGGACCGGACGGACCTACAGGTGGTTTCTTCGGCAGTCACGGACGCCAGCCCTGGTAACAGGGGATGTCCGTTCGCCTGATACAATAAACCGGGATATCGGGAAAACAGACAAGCTACTGACTCAGCCGACAAACTGTCAGCCCGACGTCCCATCATTATCCACTGCGGTACGCAGTAGATTTGACTTTTTTATACCCGTCAGCCATCAGTGCCAGAACGGCAAGCCATATCGGGACATACGTTAACAGTGATGACAGTGTCATTTTTTCTCCCGGCAGAAAAAATGATACCAGAAACAATAATAAGGGTTCGACATAAGACAGCATGCCAAACAGCGTAAACGAGAGGCTGCTGCTGACAAGCAGAAAGCAGAGTAATGCGGAACAGCTCAGTAAGCCCAGCCCTGTGACAATGCACCACCCACCGGTGGGTAACCATTCATTTCCGCTTCCCTGATAAATCAAAAGAACAACTGCCAGTATCATGAGAAATAAATTCTCTGCTATCACGCTGAAAAAAGCGTCGCTTTTAAGCTGACGTTTGATTATGAAATAGGGCGGATACCCCAACATAACCACGACATCATTTCGCCGTACAAGGCTCTGCCGGTTATTACCATGACCAGAGGAAGCAGAAAGTAGCCGAGTGCCAGTGACCGGCTTTGCCCGTTGACGGGAGCCCAGCAGAAAATGATTATCTGCAGGGCAAGAAGCGCAGCGCAGACACACATTGCAGCGAGCAGCCGGGCACTTTTAACCATTGACAAAAAATAGCGCCAGAAAGGCTAATGCCGGGCGGCCCCTCTTTTCCGTCATAATCATGACGAACCGTGATGCCGAGAGGGGCAAGCGCTTCCGTATAGAAACGAACAGAACGGTCTGTATCGCTGACCGTTAAAAACAGATGATCGAGCATAAAACCTCCGGAAGGATTCAGATTTGGTAGCCGCCGGCAATCTCGATGGATTGTGCATTAATCCAGACGCTGCCATCAGAGACCAGACCTGCGATAACCCGGCCGACATCATCCGGCTCCCCCACGCGTCCCAGCGCGGTTTGTGAGGCGAGCAGAGCCTCAAATTCATCATTCAGTCCTCCGCCAAGCGACGTACGGATTACACCCGGAGATACTGCGTTTGCCCGGATGCGCCGCAGCCCGAACTCTTTGGCCATATAGCGGGTCAGTACTTCAAGGCCGCCTTTAAAGGCAGCGTAGGGCGCAACACCGGCCGTAGCCACGCGCGTGGTGGCGCTGGTAACGTTGATGATGTGTCCTCCATCGCAAATCAGAGGCAGCAGCTTTTGGGTCAGGAAAAAAGGGCCCTTAAGGTGCACGGCAAAAAGGCTGTCGAACTCACTCTCCGTCACCGTTTCAATCGGGTTGAAGAGCCCAAACCCGGCGTTGTTGACCAGCACGTCAATCTGCTCACGTTCCCAGGTGACACTGACTATGTCCAGTAAGGCGTCGCGGAAAGTGCCGAAGGTTTCGGTGCGAGTCACATCCAGATGCAGCGCAACGGCACGGCCGCCTGATGCTTCAATCTCCTTCACAACCCTCAGGGCAGATTCAGGATGGCTGTTATAAGTCACAATCACCCCCATCCCTTTAGCCGCGCACTGCTGCGCCACGCTGGCGCCGATCCCGCCACTGCCACCGGTAATCAGTACAATTTTCATGATCTCATCCTTTCTGTCTGCGATAGAAAAAGGATAAAACTTCCCGGACAGATCAGCCTCTGCGATCCTACTCGATTCTTGCTTTTTTCTGCTTTATGCTCGCTTTAATCACCATACTAAGGAGTCTGACTTTGACACTGGAACCCCTGCTGGACGAGCTGCGTCTTCTGGCCGCTCATGCCCGAAACTGGCGAACCGAAACCGGTATTCCCCGTGTGGCAATGGTGCAGGGTGACGTTCCCGCGCATGCACTGGCTGCAGTCTATGAGCCGATGGTTAATCTCATACTGCGGGGAAGTAAATCCATGACTGTGGGAGACCGGGTGTTTAATTACAATCCTGCTTCTTACTTTGTTATGTCAGTAGATTTGCCTGCCGTAGGCGAAGTCTATCCAGAGGCCACCGGTGAGCCGTATCTCGCGATCAGCCTGACCCTGACGCCGGAACAGATTGCAACACTGCTGGCTGATTTACCCCCCGTGAAGGCTGATCCACAGTCGGGGGCTTTTTCCGTTGCTGCCGTCACACCCGAACTGCTAGATGCCTGGGTAAGAATGCTTCATCTGATGAAAAGTCCTGAAGATATCCCTGCTCTCTCACCGGTGTATGAACGTGAAATCCTTTATCATGTTCTGAAAGGCCCACATGGCTGGATGCTGAGGGATATTGCTTCACCGGGAACCATGCTGGCGCGGATAGGTAATGCGATTCGCTGGATAAGACATAATTTTGCTGATGAATTTGTGGTTGAATCATTGGCCAGACAGGCAGCCATGAGCGTATCGGCCTTTCATCGTCATTTTAAGTCTGTGACAAACATGAGTCCGGTTCAGTATCAGAAGCGCGTTCGCCTTCTTCATGCCAGAAGCCGGCTACTGGCACGTCAGCAGAGCGTCACGTCTGTTGCCATGGAGGTAGGTTATCGCAGCGTGCCTCAGTTTAATCGTGAGTACGCCCGTTTCTTTGGCCGCTCTCCTTTAAAAGACGCTGCAAGTCTCCGGAACGACGCTGATGATGCAGAAAGTGTTCTGAATCACCACGTTTAATGCGGCAGTAAAATTTGCTGCCGTAACGAGGCAATAACTCACCTCGCGATATTTACTCCGTGGGTAGCAGTCAGGCAACCCGGCAGGCCGTAACCCAGACATGGTTCATTTTCGCAAAGTGACAGCCTGCACTCTTATTTATTCTTTCTGACAGACGACTTCGATGTTATTACCGTCAGGATCTAAGATATAAGCGGCGTAGTAGTGAGAGTGGTAATGGTCGCGAATTCCCGGCGTGCCATTGTCTCTACCGCCTGCCTGTAGAGCGGCGCGCCAGAATTCGTCGACTGTGGCCCGTTCACTGGCAGCAAAAGCCAGATGTGTTGAGGCGCCCATTAGGTCTTTATCATGAAGCCAGAGCCTCGGGTATCCCTCCGGGCCCAACCCGTACCGGGTCCCCCCCGTTAAAGTACGCTCCGGAGGCACAGAAATAATCAGGCTGAACCCCAGCGGAGCAAGGGCTGCTTCATAGAATTTGAGCGATGTCAGAGCATTTTTTACAGCAATTTCAACATGGTCGATAACAGACATAACTTTATCCTACTGATTAAACATTTTTTGGAGTCAGGAGGGCGCTGAATGTGTGGCCGGCCAGCTGAGCCACGGCAGTTAACCTGGCTTTTGATAGTCCCGTTACTGAGGCTGCAGAAAATCCCCGCAGCGTTGTCACAACATAATCAGAAAGCTCGCGATCCCGTGCAGGTTCATACTGTCGGATATAACTTCTGATGAACTGAATTCCTGCCTCGCCATAGCGACTTGCCAACTCCCGGGCCTGCGGATCATCGGCACGCATACCTTCAGCCACAAGACAGCCTCGCTGGACCGGGGATCGGGCGTACAAACGTGCAGCAGTCATAAAGAGGTCTGCAACCGCCTCATTCAGCGGCCTGCCCGGAGTCAGGATTTTGTTCGCCGGCAGGTTTCCTTCTGCAACATAGAGATCCAGACAGCGTTCAAACAGCCCTGCTTTACTACCGTAAGCGGCGTAAAGGCTGGGAGGATTTATATTCAGCGTCTTTGTCAGTTCCGTGATACCTACGGCGTCATAACCACGCTGATGAAACAGCGCTTTAGCCGTCTGCACACCGGACTCTCTGTCAAATACCCGCCTGAGTGCTTTTATTGTTTTTTTGGTGTCGCTCATAGTTTTTTCCGTTGCATCAGAAGTGTGTCGACTGCCATTTTAAAACTTTTTTGTAGTGACCGCTACAAGTAGTTAATGACAGCCTGTTTGGAGTTATATATAGTGACCACTACAAAAAAATACATGGTGCATTTATGAATCAGTCATTTAATAGAAAGGTTGCCGTTATCACTGGTGGCGGAAGTGGCATTGGTCTGGCTATAGCTAAAAATCTGAGCGACGAAGGCGCAGATGTCATTATCACTGGCCGGAATGCACAAATCCTCCAGGAGGCGGTAAAGACTCTGGGGCAAAATGTAAAAGGTATTGTGGCTGACGTCAGCAGCAAGGTTAGTCTTGATGCGTTTTATGAACAAGTTAAAGTGGAATTTGGTCACATCGATATTCTTGTCGCTAATGCCGGCGGCGGGGTCCATGCCCCACTTGGTGAAATAACTGAAAAACAGATCCACGATCAGTTTGCCACAAATGTTAAAGGTGTTGTGCTTACTGTTCAGCAGGCCTTACCCCTGCTTGGAAAGGGTTCAAGCGTGGTGATCATTGGTTCGACGGCGTCAGCAGACCCGGGACCCACCATGAGTATTTATGGTGCGACCAAAGCCGCGGTGAGAAACATGGTGAGAAGCTGGATAACAGAGCTGCACGGATCGGGTATACGCATAAACATTGTCAGTCCGGGTCCTGTGAATACAGCCTCGCTCAGAGCTGCATTTGGCGATAATGCCGAAGAGGGGATCGCCTTCCTCACCGCTAAAAGTCCGTTGGGGCGTATCGGAGAGCCGGAAGAAATAGCCTCTGTTGTTTCATTCCTGGCCAGTGATGCCTCAAGTTATGTGAATGGTATAGAGCTGTTCGCTGACGGAGGCGCCTCTCAGACCTGACAGAGGATAGATACGTTCATTTAACACAAAATGACTCTCGCTCACCCGTTGTGTTGGTCCAGAACGCAGATGTCCGCTTCACGCCCTGAGACATTCAACAAGTTTTTTATGGCTTAAGTAAGGGCGAGTTTCGTTCTTTGAGAGCCAGTAAATACTTTGCTTCGTTGTAACAGATTCTGTTCTTCCAGCAGCGGTAAATTATCCGGATCCATTTGAACGCCAGTGTCCGGATCGCAGACTGACGACGCTTGTCTTCAATTAGTTGTCGATGCTGTTCAACCCGTTGTTGAGGTAATCGAATATCTGCATTATCGGGTTCAATGGCTTTTATCTTTTTGGGATAACGTAGCATCAGCTCCAATGCGAACTCTGCATCCTGCGGATCGTCTTTTGCCCCACTGGGCCTTTTTTAAGTTCAACAGCAACGGCGATATGGCCTTTCACTTTTCTATGTAACGCTTTTAGCCAGGTATCAAGTGCTTCCGGCATATGCTCAATAGCATGAAAGAGACGTTCACCATTATTAAACTGGATTGTAGTGGAATACTAAATTTGGCCACCTGAATAGAGGTGATATCATCACCTCATAGCTCAAGCAGGTAACATTTTGACCGGGCATAACAGACGAAATTTTAGCTACGTAGACGTGCTAAAAAATAGTCGCCCTGACCTGGTAGCATAAAAATAACTGGCCTTTGTGCGGCCAGTTTTTCAGCGTTAAAAAAGGTGCAGGGATGGGCCTTCTACATTAACCCCTCATAGTAACAAACTCTTCCGCCGCCGTTGGGTGAATCGCCACGGTATTATCGAAGTCTTTTTTGGTGGCTCCCATTTTCAGCGCTACCGCAAAGCCTTGCAGAATTTCGTCCATACCAAAGCCAATACCATGAATACCGACGATTTTCTCATCCGCACCAGCACAAACCAGTTTCATACGGCATGGCTGGCGATGGCTGGTTACGGCGGTATACATTGCGGTAAAGGATGAAGTGTAGACCTTCACCTGGTCATCACCATACTGTTCACGCGCCTGAGGCTCCGTTAAGCCTACAGTGCCGATTGGTGGATGCGAGAACACCACTGTCGGAACGTTGCTATAGTCCAGATGTTCGTCCGGCTTGTTGTTAAACAGGCGCTCTGACAGGCGACGGCCTGCAGCAACCGCAACTGGCGTCAGCTCTACGGCACCGGTATTATCACCTACCGCATAGATACCCGGCACATTGGTATTTTGAAACTTATCAACCTTGATATAGCCTTTTTCATTCAGCTCAACGCCTGTGGCTTGCAGGTTGATATTGTCATTAGCAGGCTCACGACCAATCGCCCAGATCAGGCAATCAACGGTTTCAGAACGGCCATCTTCCAGAGTAATCGTCAGGCTGTTATCGGCATTTTTTACCACTGACTGAGGAATTGCCTGGGTATGCAGCGTCGGCCCTTCGTTTTTGATAACTTCGAGTAAGGTATCAACAATCAATGGGTCAAAGTTGCGCAGCGGCGCATGCTTACGCACAAACAGGTGAGTTTCTGCACCCAGCGCTTTCACGACACCGGCAATTTCAATGGCAATGTAACCCGCCCCTACGACAGCCACACGTTTTGGTAGCCCTGGCAAGGCAAAGAAACCGTCAGAATCGATACCGTATTCAGCTCCCGGGATGGCAGGATGGGACGGACGTCCACCTGTTGCAATCAGGATATGGTCAGCGGTAATAATTTCGCCGTTAACTTCTACGCTATGGGCATCAACAAAGGTCGCAAAACCGCGAATCACATCCACTTTATTCTTACCTAAGACATTGTCATAGGAGGTATGAATACGGTCGATATAAGCCGTACGGCTGGCAATCAGTTTATCCCAGTCAAAATGATTCAACGTGGTATCAAAACCATAGTCAGGGCCATACTGATGAATTGCCTCGGCAATTTGTGCGGCATGCCACATCACTTTTTTAGGGACACAGCCAACGTTAACGCAAGTACCACCGAGATCTTTCGCCTCAATGAGTGCGCACTTCTTCCCATACATTGCCGCACGGTTAATTGAGGCAATACCACCACTACCACCGCCAATAGCGAGGTAATCATAATGTTTAGTCATGATGCTTCCCTGTTTGAGTCGAAAAAATTAGCTCTAATTGTAGCCTAGTAAGCAAAAGGTTCCACCAATGGCTGCAATCAGTATTGCCGTTATTCCGGTACTATCTGATTTAAGGTCGTCGAGCCATTTCCACCAGGAACCAACGTTTTATGCAACCAAGGCAATACGTTAGCCATCTGCTTCTCTAATTTCCACGGTGGATTAATCACAATCATCCCCGATGCGGTCATGCCACGCTGGTCGCTGTCAGGTCTGACTGCCAGTTCAATTTGCAAAATATTACGGATGCCCGTCTCTTCGAGTTCGCGCAGCATACGCTTGATTTGCTGGCGTAATACTACCGGATACCATAAAGCGTAGGTGCCAGTAGCAAAACGTTTGTATCCTTCACTGATGCCCTTTACCACCGCCTGATAGTCGGTTTTCATTTCATAAGGGGGGTCAATCAGAATCAGACCACGACGTGACACGGGGGGTAATTTGGCTTTTAACTGCAAGTAGCCATCAGCACGTTCAACCCTGGCGCGCGAGTCTTTCTGAAATTCAGAACGCAGTAACGGGAAATCAGAAGGGTGTAATTCTGTCAGTTGCAGACGGTCCTGCTCGCGCAGCAAATGGCGCGCAATCAGCGGTGAGCCTGGGTAATAACGTAGCTGCTCAGAGCGGTTCAGCGCCTTTACTGCACCAATATAAGCTTCCAGCTCTGCGGGTAAGCTTTCCTGTTGCCAGATACGGGCGATCCCTTCCAGATACTCGCCGGTTCGCTCCGCATGGACACTGCTCAGTTGATAACGGCCGGCACCGGCGTGGGTGTCGAGATAGAGAAAAGGTTTTTCTTTCTCTTTTAGCGACTCAATAATCAAACTCTGAACGGTATGTTTCAGCACGTCGGCATGGTTGCCGGCGTGAAAGCTATGGCGATAACTCAGCATGGGGAGTGAACTTCCGGAAATAAGAAAACAAGTTGCCTATAGTTTACCGCAGATTGCGTCAGATTGCCGCAGTAGCTCCGGGTTGTTTCGCTTATCCAACAGAAATAACAAAACCTGATGCTTAAAGCGGCCTGCAAAGTCCGGTAAAGCAAGGTTGCCGGGATTGAAATTATCCTCATCAGACCCCATGCTAGATCTCAAGCACAAACGTTGTTAGCGTTTGATCCCCCTATTTAATCAGGAACGTGCATATGACTAACCCTTTGTTGACGCCCTTCGAACTGCCGCCGTTTTCCGCAATTAAACCAGAACACATTGTTCCTGCTGTGACCCAAGCGTTAGAAGAGTGCCGTGCAACGGTGGAACGTGTCGTGGCACAAGGCGCACCTTTCAGCTGGCAAAGCCTCTGCCAGCCACTGGCCGAAGTGGATGACCGTCTGAGTCGTATTTTTTCTCCGGTTAGCCATTTAAACTCCGTTCAGAACAGTCCGGAACTGCGTGAAGCCTATGAGCAGACCCTGCCACTGCTATCAGAATACAGCACCTGGGTAGGCCAGCACGACGGGCTCTATAACGCCTACCGTTCCCTGCGTGACGGTGAGGGCTATACGGCGCTCAATACCGCTGAGAAAAAAGCCGTTGATAATGCTCTGCGTGATTTTGAACTGTCCGGAATTGGTCTGCCTAAAGAAAAACAACAGCGCTATGGCGAAATCTCTGCCCGCCTGTCAGAGCTGGGATCGGCTTATAGCAATAACGTACTCGACGCGACCATGGGCTGGAGCAAACTGGTTACCGACGAAACTGAACTCACCGGAATGCCAGAAAGCGCCCTTGCGGCTGCCCGCGCACAAGCTGAAGCTAAAGAACAAGACGGCTGGTTATTAACCCTGGATATCCCAAGCTATCTGCCAGTACTCACTTACTGTGACAACTCCGCGCTGCGTGAAGAACTCTACCGCGCCTACGGTACCCGGGCCTCTGACCAGGGTCCTAATGCCGGAAAATGGGACAATACGCCAGTAATGGAAGAGATCCTCGCACTGCGTCACGAACTGGCACAGTTACTCGGTTTTGGGAGTTATGCGGAAAAATCTCTCGCCACCAAAATGGCTGAAAACACCCAGCAGGTACTCTCCTTTTTAACCGATCTTGCTAAGCGTGCACGTCCTCAAGGGGAAGAAGAGTTGGCCCAGCTGCGCGCTTTTGCCAAAGAACACTACGGTGTAGAAAACCTCGAACCCTGGGATATTAGCTGGTATAGCGAAAAGCAAAAACAGCACCTGTACAGTATCAGTGATGAGCAACTGCGCCCTTACTTCCCTGAAGAACGTGCGGTAAACGGTCTGTTTGAAGTGGTTAAACGTATTTACGGCATCACAGCGAAAGAACGTCATGATATCGACGTCTGGAGCCCTGAAGTTCGTTTCTTTGAGCTGTATGACGAGCAAGGCGAATCGCGCGGTAGCTTCTATCTTGACCTCTACGCCCGTGAACATAAACGTGGCGGAGCCTGGATGGATGACTGTGTCGGCCAAATGCGTCGTGCTGATGGTTCGCTACAAAAACCGGTGGCTTATTTAACCTGTAACTTTAACCGTCCAGTCAGCGGTAAACCTGCGTTATTCACCCACGATGAAGTGATCACCCTGTTCCATGAGTTTGGCCACGGGCTGCATCATATGCTCACCCAGGTAGAGACAGCGGGTGTATCCGGTATTAACGGCGTGCCGTGGGATGCCGTCGAGCTGCCAAGTCAGTTTATGGAAAACTGGTGCTGGGAACCTGAAGCTCTGGCATTTATCTCTGGCCACTATGAAACCGGTGAGCCATTGCCCACTGAGTTATTAGAAAAAATGCTCGCTGCGAAAAACTACCAGGCGGCACTGTTTATCCTGCGTCAGCTGGAGTTCGGCCTGTTCGACTTCCGCTTACATGCTGAGTTTAATCCAGAACAAGGGGCTAAAGTCCTGCAAACCTTGGCCGAGATTAAGCAACAAGTCGCTGTGATCCCGGGACCTTCATGGGGCCGCTTCCCACATGCCTTCAGCCATATCTTCGCTGGCGGTTATGCGGCGGGTTACTACAGCTATCTGTGGGCTGACGTACTGGCAGCAGATGCCTATTCCCGCTTTGAAGAAGAAGGGATTTTCAACCGTGAAACCGGACAGTCGTTCCTCGACAATATTCTCACCAGAGGCGGATCTGAAGAGCCAATGACACTGTTCAAACGCTTTCGTGGTCGTGAACCTGAGCTGGATGCGATGTTGCAGCACTACGGTATTAAAGGTTAATTCTCTCAGTGAAAATTTGTTTATTGACTGAGTCTGCTGGAAACAGCGCCTTATCTCTTTTAGCGGAGCGCTGGCAGCTTGAGCACGACGACAATGCGGTGATGGCGCTGGTTCTTACCCCTGAGCGCCTGGAACTGCGGAAACGTGATGAACCTAAGCTGGGCGGTATTTATGTCGACTTTGTCGGTGGTGCTATGGCGCATCGCCGTAAATTCGGTGGCGGCCGCGGGGAAGCGGTTGCCAAAGCAGTAGGGATTAAGAGCGGTTACTTACCTGATGTCGTGGATGCAACAGCCGGTCTTGGCCGGGATGCCTTCGTGCTCGCCTCAGTCGGCTGCCGGGTGAGAATGCTGGAACGTCATCCGGTGGTTGCTGCCTTGCTGGATGATGGCTTACGGCGCGGTTATCAGGATGCGGAAATGGGTTCCTGGTTGCAAGAGCGTTTACAGCTAATTCATGCTTCAAGCCTTTCGGAGCTGGCTAACCTGACCTCCAGGCCGGATGTGGTCTATCTCGATCCCATGTTTCCGCACAAGCAAAAGAGCGCACTGGTAAAAAAGGAGATGCGTGTCTTTCAGTCACTGGTTGGGCCGGATAATGATGCCGATGGATTGCTGGAACCTGCCAGATTACTCGCCCGCAAACGTGTCGTAGTAAAGCGACCGGACTATGCGCCACCGCTGGCGAATATCGCAACACCCAATGCGGTAGAAACCAAGGGCCATCGGTTTGATATTTATTCCGGTACGCCGGATCCCCACTCATAGTATCACCAGGGTTATCATATTAGGTGATAACCCTGGGAAACCGGAGTGATTACTCGTCTTCATCCTTCAGAGGAACAATCAGCATATCAACATGAACAGTATTGATAAGCTGACGTGCAGAAGACATCAGTTTGCTCCAGAAATCCTGGTGATGCCCACAAACCACTAAGTCCATATCATATTTCTTGATAGCATCGACCAGTACCTGGCCCAGATCGCCGCTACCGCTCAGGGTTTCAGTAATAGGATAGCCCGCGTCAGTAGACAGCTCATGCAATGCATGGTGTGTTTCCTGGGAAATACGTTTTTGCATATCTCCCAGATTGACATCAATCAGACCGGTATAGAGGTCAGAATAATTCACATCGACATGGATCAGAGAAACTTTCGCGTTATAAGGACGCGCCATTGATACTGCTTTTTCTACCAGAACTTTGCTTTCCGGAGAAAGATCGACTGCGATAAGAATGTGTTTATAAGCCATAATGTTACCCCTTCCATAAATTTTTGATGACTCTGGTCGTCATCTTAAAATGTCCGTGCAGCAAGCAATGTCTTAAACATAACAATTTCAATTGTAGACAGTATTTCTACCACAAAGCGCCCCATTAAAAGCATCTGTACGCCCTGTTTTTGCCATTTAACCCAAAAAATACCTCTCGGTACCCGTATAACGCTGACCCTAAAAGATGATGATCTGCTGTTATTGCCGAGATTAATTTAGCTTTAGAATAGCCTTAAATATCAAATTAAATCAATTGATTATATTTAATCTCTCTCTTAGCATAAAACATATTGATGTTTTTTTCATCTTTGCTACCCACCAGAGTTCTTCTACACTGTAAAAATGCTGAGGTGAAACCAAGATTAATCACGTCACATTCAGCAGTTACAGTCTGGTGTCAGTAATAGAGTTCTACAGAGCAGCTATGAATAGGGGATAATACTCAGACATTATTGGGAGGCGTACATGATAAACACCGTCGCGCTCTTTTGGGCACTTTGTGTGATTTGTGTAGTGAATATGGTGCGTTATTTCTCATCATTACGCGCACTCTTGGTCGTACTTCGCGGATGTGATCCACTGCTGTACCAGTACGTGGATGGAGGGGGCTTCTTTACTTCTCATGGTCAGCCCAGTAAACAAATGCGCCTGGTACGTTATATCTATACCCAAAGCTATCTGGACCATCACGATGAAGAGTTTATTCGTCGTTGTGAACGCCTCAGACGTCAGTTTATTCTGACCAGCTCCCTGTGCGGAGTCGTGATAATAAGCCTGGTAGCACTGATAATCTGGCACTAAACCGAGCTATAAACATAAAAAAAGCGGGCCATAAACCCTAATGCCGATCAGTTAAGCCTGAAATGATCGGTTGAACGATCTGGTAGCTGTGCAAAAATCCGTAATCCCCCTCAGGAATTACGGATTTTTTTATGCTACTCAGCCAAGCCCTGGATGCTGTTCTTAAGTTCTCACCGAAAGAATTCTCCGCACTTTCGGATTTGCTTTCACCTGAACTCATTGATGAATGTCTGGCTGATACTGGAGTTGTCACTGTGCGAAAGCGTCGCCTCCCCATGGAGATGATGGTTTGGGCTGTCACCGGCATATCGCTCTTCCGTTCACTCTCCATGACTCAGCTTGTTTCTCATCTTGATGTCGTCTTACCCGGAAAACGTCCTTTCGTTGCTCCAAGTGCAGTCGTTCAAGCCCGCCAACGACTTGGGGCTGATGCTGTCCGCTTGGTATTTGAAAAAACATGCCGGCTTTGGTTCGAAAAGACGCCGCTGTCACACTGGAACGGCCTCACACTGATGGCAGTAGATGGGACTTTATGGAGAACACCAGATACGCCTGAAAATGATGCTGCTTTCGGCCGTACGGCTAATGAGCACGCCCGTTCTGACTGGCCGCAATTGCGTATGGTCTGCCAGATGGAAGTCACCAGCCATCTGCTGTCAGGTGTCACCTTTGGCAGCGTATCCGAAACCAGTGAAGTTGATCTTGCTGCCCAGCTGGCGGAACAAACTCCGGACAACTCACTGACAATAATGGATAAAGGCTTTTACGCCCTCGGCCTCCTCCATCACTGGCAGGCATCTGGAATAGAAAAGCACTGGATGATCCCCCTGCGTAAAGGTACACAATACCTGGTACTGGAGAAGCTGGGTCCCGGGCATGAACTTGTGGAAATTAGCTTAACACCCCAGGTCCGAAAAAAATGGAACCATGCCCCAGCTACACTCATGGCTCGGCTGGTCAGCAAGGAAATCAAAGGAAAAACCGTGCAGATACTGACTTCCATGTGCGATCCGCTTCGCTATCCGAAAGCAGATATCGTCGATCTCTACGGCCACAGATGGGAAATCGAGCATGGTTTCAGGGAAATGAAACAACATCTGCTGAATAATGAACTGACATTAAGGAGTAAAAAACCTGAGCTGGTAAAGCAGGAGCTGTGGGGCCTGGCCCTGGCTTATAATCTGTTACGCTTCATGATGGCGCAAATGGCTTATAGTCTTAAGGATGTGGAGCCTTACCAGCTGGGTTTTAAACAGGCAGCACTGTATCTGGCAGGGCAACTCAGTACACTCCCTGCGGTTGCACCGGGAAAAATACCGAAGATAATTAATGAGATACTTGCGATGGCTGAAAGTTTTGTACTACCCAGCCGACGACAGCGACATTATCCGCGAGCGGTTAAAAAGAAGCCGCAACGTTATCCGTTGCGGCGTTCCTAGAAACTTAACTGACAAGCATTAGGCCATAAACCCGCTTTTTAATTTCTGCTAAACCTCCACTGTGACTTTAGATAAAGAACAGTGAAAGCCAGTACAATCCGCCCGAGAGCAGAATAGAAATTGGTAAGGTAAAGACCCAGGCCATCAGAATATTGGTGACCGTTTTCCGCTGTAAACCACCACCATCAACCAGCATAGTCCCGGCAACAGAAGATGACAGAACATGAGTCGTCGATACAGGCATACCAGTATAACTTGCCATACCAATAGACACGGCGGCAGTCAGCTGAGCAGACATACCTTGTGCATACGTCATCCCTTTCTTACCGATTTTTTCACCGATAGTCGTGGCAACACGACGCCAACCAATAGTGGTACCAATACCTAATGCCAGAGCAACAGCAATGATTATCCAAATCGGCGCGTACTCAATGGTATTCAGTAAGTCTCCTTTCAGTTTCTTCAGTAAACGACGATCGTCAGGGCTGACTTCTGGCAATTTAGCCACTTTGTCCGCGGTATCAGAGATACACAGCATAATACGACGTAACTGGCTGCGATTTTCAACTGAAAGCTGGCTATAGCTTTCAATGTTGCCGAGCATCGCTTTGGCACGTTCCAGAATGGCAACCGAGTTCTCTGCATGGCAATGGAACTCTGCGGTATCTTCTGGCGTCAGGCCTGCATTGGGTGAAGGTGCCGGGATAGTTTGATGCTCACCCATCGACTTCTTCACTAAACCTGGATGCTGTTGAAAATAGGTTTCAACGTTAGCAACCGCATCACGGGTGCGGGTTATTTCGTAACTGGAGGCTTCCATGTTAACGATAAAACCAGCAGGCGCCACGCCTATCAGCACGAGCATGATAAGACCAATGCCTTTCTGACCGTCGTTTGCACCATGGGCAAAACTCACACCAATGGCAGACAGGATCAAAGAAACACGCGTCCAGAAAGGCGGCTTTTTCTTACCGTCTTGCTTTTCACGTTCAGCAGGAGTGAGGTGGACACGTGCTCTCTTCTTGGTACCGCTCCAGTAGCGACGCAGCAGGAAAATTAACCCACCGGCAACCACTAAACCGATAATCGGTGACAGCAGCAATGATCCAAAGATCCCCATGACTTTAGGCAGGTTCAACGCATCAACAACCGAAGAGTCGGTCAGTAACGCATTAGTTAAACCAATACCGATAATCGAGCCAATAAGGGTGTGTGAGCTTGAGGCCGGTAGCCCAAAATACCAGGTACCGAGGTTCCAGATAATAGCTGCCAGCAGCATTGAAAATACCATTGCCAGACTATGTGCAGAACCGACGTTGAGCAGCAGGTCAGTAGGTAACATATGCACAATCGCATAGGCAACACTCAACCCCCCAAGCATCACGCCCAGAAAGTTAAACAGCGCCGCCATTGCCACCGCGATATGCGATTGCATTGCACGCGTGTAAATCACTGTTGCTACTGCGTTAGCGGTATCGTGGAAACCATTGATAGCTTCGTAGAACAGTACAAACGCCAGAGCAAGTAAAAGCAAAAGTCCGGTATGGAAATCCAAACCGGCAAACAAATATTCCATAGACGTTACGCCATTTTGAGGACATGAACGCGGCGCATTATGTAAGACAACCTCCGCCACGGCAAAGCGAAATCTGGACTTTTTTTAATTTTGATCGCCACCCTCCAGACAAGTAAAAACATTTAAATGTTATTTTTCATATAGATAACCTTAATCTGAGCGTTAATACTGGTACAGCCAGCTACGGTTATTTACAATCCTTTTCCTTAAGCATAGTCGGGAGTTTGTCGTGGAAAAGTTTAATGTCATTATTATTGGTGCCGGAGCCGCAGGAATGTTTTGTGCGGCGCTAGCCGGACAAGCTGGCAGCCGCGTATTACTGATAGATAATGGCAAGAAACCTGGTCGCAAAATTCTGATGTCCGGCGGTGGGCGTTGTAACTTCACCAACCTGTATGTCGAACCGGCGGCTTATCTCAGCCAGAATCCCCATTTTTGTAAATCTGCGCTGGCACGTTATACCCAGTGGGACTTTATCGATAAGGTTAATCAGTATGGCATTGCCTGGCATGAAAAAACCCTTGGTCAGCTATTCTGTGATGATTCTGCCCAACAGATAGTCGATATGCTAGTGACGGAGTGTGAAAAAGGTCATGTCACACAGTGGCTACGTCGTGAGATTCTCTCCATCACCCGGGATGACACAGGTTTTACTCTTCAGCTTAACGGTGAAACTGTACAGACTGAAAAACTGGTTATTGCCAGCGGGGGTTTATCGATGCCTGGTCTGGGAGCCACTCCCTTCGGTTACAAAGTCGCGGAACAGTTTAATCTCAAAGTATTACCGACCCGGGCAGGTCTGGTTCCCTTTACGCTGCATAAACCCCTACTGGAACAACTCCAGGTATTATCGGGCGTCTCCGTTCCGGCAGTCATCCATGCGGAGAATGGTGTCAGCTTCCGGGAAAGTATTCTGTTTACCCATCGCGGTCTCTCTGGTCCTGCCGTATTACAACTGTCGAGCTACTGGCAGCCTGGTGAATTTGTTACCGTCAATTTGCTGCCAGATACTGACTTAAATGCCTTTATCGACCAACAACGCACAGCCCACCCGAACCAGAGCTTGAAGAATACCCTGAGCATGCTATTACCTAAGCGCCTGGTAGAATGTCTCCAGCTATTACAGCAGATACCTGAGGTGACGTTAAAACAGCTTAATCAGCGTCAGCAAGGCGAGCTGGCAGAGAATCTACAAAACTGGCAAGTACAACCGAATGGCACCGAAGGCTATCGCACCGCCGAAGTGACATTGGGCGGAGTGGATACCGATGAACTCTCCTCCCGCACTATGGAAGCGAAAAAAGTGCCCGGACTCTATTTTATTGGCGAAGTGATGGATGTCAGTGGCTGGCTGGGAGGCTATAACTTCCAGTGGGCATGGAGTTCAGCCTGGGCTTGTGCTCAGGCACTGGTGAGTGAAGAAAAAGCGAAAGTGTGATCTATACCCAAAATAATCCGAGTAACCGGAAAAAATTTATGTTTTAAACAACGCGAAGCGCTGGTCCGCGAGGGTGAGAGTCATTTACGAGCCTTGTCACCCGGCATGCGGACAAGAGTTAAGGATTCGGGATGAATGAACGCAGCCAGCGCCCCTGTAACTTGAAGTGTGGCAGGAATATTAGAAAATATCCGTCGATAACAGAGACAGGAGTCAGCAACCGAGCCGTCCCCCAAAAAATAGCCTGGTAAAGAGCCTTATCTCATCATTTATCAGTGTAAAAAAATGGAGTTCATAAAAAATTCATATTTAAAACAGAGCCTTCTGACAGTTCTCTGGAACGATAAATATATTGTTAAAATATTAACTACTCATGTTATAAAAAAGCGTATTTTCATAACAACTTACAGATATTTTCACATCGATACTGGCAATAAAGACATGTCATTAAAAACAGTATTGACACTGTGCATAAAATACGTAAATTGGTATTCAACGACAGGATAATAAGACTTGTCGTTATAAGCAGGAAGATCTTATTTACCGTAAAATGTGACTTGCGATAAACGCCACGAAGTATTTTGTATGGGATGCCGAACGCGGGTTATTATTATTTTCTCACGTGTCGGTAATGTTGTAAGGCCATGTAGTTGAGTTCCATAATCGCAAAAAAGTAATGCTAGCGCGATGATGTAAGGCCATGTTTTATTTGCAAATTGTGTGCGATTTTATTTTTTTTCTTTTAGTTGAGTTGAGAAATCGCAACGAAAGTAAGGTCACGCATCAAGAATATATATCGCGAAGGGGAATGTACTTATTTACGCTACCATTATTGTGATGGTAGAAAGTGATAACGACAATAGAGGGGGTTTTGTTGCAAATTAATACCCAATACTATCTGTAGTCAACGCGTACATTATACTGTAGTACCATAAGTAGTAAAATTGACTAACTCCATTAATGTTAAATGTTAAATTAGTAGTGCCTTAAGAGCCCTGGCTTAAAACGTCAGGGCTTTTATCATTCAGGCCCCCCATCCCCCTTCTTCTTACACCCGCTTTCTGCCTTTACTGTAAGAGTGGCTTAACTGATGAGTAGAATATTAATAAAACTAATACTTGCTTAATGAATCAAACCATGACTATTATGACTCATCGGTTTGAAACACAGACCTTATGAAAGCAGTTTTAGTAAAGCAGTTCTCAGTTCAAGCGTTATCTTAGATACCCCTTCTTCATGAGCCTCCTCCTAAGTGCCCAATAAGTAAGATTCTGTAACACAGACCATCTTCGCCACTTCAGTGGCTCAAAAAAATGAAAGGAAGTATCTATGTCTAACAAAATGACTGGTTTAGTAAAATGGTTTAACCCTGAAAAAGGTTTCGGTTTCATCACCCCTGCTGACGGAAGCAAAGATGTATTCGTACACTTCTCTGCTATCCAGAGCAACGACTTCAAAACCTTAGACGAAGGTCAGAAAGTGGAGTTCTCTATCGAGAACGGTGCTAAAGGCCCGGCTGCGGCTAACGTTGTCGCGCTGTAATTGCCGATAACCTCACTGATACTTACGATAGCGATGACGGCAAAAGCCTGAGCAGTTGAGTCTGAGTGATAAAAAACCTGCCTTGCGCAGGTTTTTTCGTTTCTGAGATAAAGAAAGGTACTTAACGCCCTCCTGCTTATCCACTGGCTATCTGTCAGTCATTACTCCAGCCTTAAAGGCTTTATAATCAGGCAACTGGGGTATTCGCCACAAATACCAGCATGCGATTGTACGATAAGGCGCATATTGAAGGCTCAGGGCCCTCAGTTCCTGTTTTTTCAGTCTGATACCTGGACTATGCAAATAATGTAATCCTTCCACTACGCCAAAATCATCCAGCGGCATAATATCCATACGTTCCAGAGTGTAAATAAGCAGCATTTCCACAGTCCAACGGCCTATACCTTTCAGTGATGTGAGCCGGGCGATTAGCGCATCATCACCTATATGAATAGCTTCTTCTCTCGAAGGCACCAGACCGGAGAGTGCCCCGGCAGCTATCCCTTTTAAGGTTTCGACTTTACGGGCAGAAAAACCACAGGTTCGTAATATTTCACTGTCTGCATCGATCAACTGCTGAGGCGTCGGAAACTGGACAACGTTGGTTTGAAAAGTAATGCGTAAGCGATTTAATATCGCATCTCCCGCTTTAGCCGTCAGTTGCTGGTAAGCCACTGCCCGAATCAACGCCTCATAAGGTTCCCGTTCCGGACGGACGATATGCCGACAGGGCCCAATGGCCATAATGAGTGGAGCCCAACCCGGTTGTTTTATCAGCCAGCGACTGGCTGCTCTGTACAACTCCTCATGTGTATCAGAAATCATTGCCACTCCATACTATGAACATTATCCCGAGGGTAGTCTTCATTCGAGCCTGTAGCACTCGGTCTCTTGCTTTTTAATCAGAGAATTGAAAAGCAAGAGACCGAGTGTTTACATTAATACCGACTGAGACAATGGTAATCTGAAACCAACGCGATTTAACGACAGGTGAAACAGATGACTAAACCTTCATTCTGGGTAACAGATGATGCGCGCTGGCAAGCCATCGTCGAGCGCAATCAAACTGCAGACGGCCATTTTGTTTATGCAGTGCGAACCACCGGCGTGTATTGCTTACCTTCCCACGCCGCCCGCTTACCCAAACGCGAAAATGTTGAGTTTTTTGATACGCCAGAAGCCGCCGAACAACAGGGCTATCGGCCCAGTAAACGCCTGCGCCGCGGTCAGCCTGTTCTGGAAAAACGCTATACGGAAAAAATCGCTGCTGCCTGCCGTTATATAGAAAGCCATGAAGAGGATCGCCCACTGGCCGATATTGCCAGCCATGTGGGTATCAGCATTTACCATTTTCACCGACAGTTTAAGGCCGCAACCGGGCTGACACCCAAAGCCTATGCCAGCGCCCATCGTAACCAGCGTTTACGTGATAATTTGCAGATATCAGAGCGCGTAACCGATGCGATTTTTACTGCGGGTTTTAACTCTAACAGCCCCTTTTATGAAAGTGCTTCCGCAATACTGGGTATGACACCTAAAGCATGGCGAGCGGGTGGTAAAGGCACACGAATTTACTTCGCACTGGCTATTTGTTCAATGGGCGATATTCTGGTGGCTCAAAGCGAAAAAGGGATTTGTGCCATTTTACTGGGTGATGATGCCAGTATCCTGCTCCAGGATTTACAGGATAAATTTCCTCACGCCGAATTCATTGGCGGAGATACACAGTTTGAGGCACTGGTAGCCCAAGTTGTCGGTTTTATTGAAGCACCAGAACTCGGCCTCAATCTGCCGCTCGACATTCGCGGAACCGCATTCCAGCAACGAGTCTGGCAGGCATTACGTGATATTCCGGTAGGGGCAACCGTCAGCTATAGCGATATCGCACAACGAATTGGTTCACCGAAGGCAGTTCGTGCGGTCGCTGGAGCCTGTGCCGCTAATATGCTGGCAGTCGCTATTCCTTGCCATCGCGTGGTCAGAAGTGATGGCGCATTATCCGGCTACCGCTGGGGAATTGAACGCAAGCAAGCCTTATTGAATAAAGAGTCAAAAGGATAATGATAGAAGATCTGTTTGCTGATGATGACAGCCTGCCGCGCCAGTGGCGGGAAGAACTTGCACCTGGAGCCGTCATTTTACGCGGTTATGCGGGCAATAGTGCCGAACAACTGCTACAGAATATCGTTTCCCTGGCAGCTATCTCTCCTTTTCGTCACCTGATAACCCCCGGCGGCCACAGAATGTCTGTAGGCATGACGAACTGCGGGGCGTTGGGTTGGGTCAGTGATGAATACGGATATCGTTATTCTGCTAGCGATCCGCTAACAGGTCGCTGCTGGCCCCCGATACCGGACTGTTTCCGCAGTCTGGCTGAACGGGCAGCAGAGGCCGCCGGATACGCTCACTTTTCCCCGGATGCCTGTCTGGTTAATCGCTATGTCCCTCATGCCCGTCTGACACTTCACCAGGATAAAAATGAACGGGATATGACTCAACCCATCGTTTCAGTTTCACTCGGGCTTCCCGCTATTTTTCTGTTTGGTGGTACAGAACGAGAACACCCTTGTCGTCGGTTTCCGTTAGTACAGGGAGATGTCGTAGTCTGGGGAGGGGAATCGAGGCTTAACTATCACGGTGTATTGCCCCTGAAAGATACCCTGCCCCCCTGGCCGATACGTGAGGCAGTACGCTATAACCTCACTTTCCGCCGGGTAATGCCCGCCTGAATTCACCCCGTGTATTGCTTTTTTTATCATCAAGAGCGAGGGTATAACTTTCTGTCTGGTTAATTCACGAAGGTTTTATGACAACAGCTCTCTGTCGCGCGTTGAAACTGCGCTATCCCATTATTCAGGCGCCTATGGCGGGCGTATCCACACCGGAACTGGCCGCTGCCGTCACCGAGGCAGGGGCATTAGGTTCAATCAGTGTCGGAGCCTCGACCCCCGAACAAGCAGAAAAAATGATTTTAGCCACTCAGGCGCTGACAAAAGGCGCGATTAACGTCAACCTGTTTTGTCATGCATCTCCCCTGCGCGACCCTGTTCTTGAGCAACAGTGGATAGCAAAATTTCATGATTTATTCAGACATTATGATACGACTATTCCGTCCGAACTCAGCGAGATCTACTCAACCTTTAATCACAATGATCCCATGCTGGCAGTTCTACTCAAAACGCGCCCGACAGCCGTCAGTTTTCATTTTGGACTCCCCGACGTCCGGATGATTGAGCAGCTAAAAGCCTTGGGTATAGTGACCCTTGCCAGCGCGACCAGTTTAAACGAAGCGGCTGAGATAGAAGCCAGTGGTATTGATTTCGTTATCGCTCAAGGCATGGAAGCAGGAGGACATCGTGGCATGTTTTATCCAGACCAGGAAGATAGCATGATGAGTACCTTTACCCTGGTACAGGCGATAAAACAGGTCAGTTCGTTACCGGTTATCGCGGCTGGCGGTATTATGGATGGTGCCGGGATCGCGGCCATGCAACGTATTGGCGCTGCCGGTTCCCAGTTAGGAACCGCATTTATTTTATGTCCTGAATCTGCCGCAAATCCTGCATATCGGGCAGCGTTAAAAAGTGAACTCGCGCAGGATACCGTTTTTACCTCTGCGATTTCAGGCCGCCCGGCGCGTAGCCTCAACAATGCGTTCTGTAAGGTGACTCGGGATATCCCGATACAAAGTATTCCCGCCTATCCCTTAACCTATGCTTTGGGCAAATCGCTGGCAAGTGCGGCTGCGGCTAAAGGTGAGCCAGGGTTCGCCGCACAATGGGCAGGACAAGGGGCGCATTTAGCCAGAGAGCTACCCGCCGGACAATTGGTTGCCCTACTGGCAGCTGAATTAATCGCGTAGGTCGCTCATTTTTTACTGACTTTAAACGCCCACTGTTATAAGCGTTTTTTGAAATACCAGAATCAGGGATCCGCTACACTTCCGCTAATTTCCTTTTCCTCTGGTAACATATTGTTTGTCAATACATTAGCCTGGCGCACGACAACATGGCTGGCGATCGCGGCAGTGATGATGCTCTTTATCGCTCCCTGGGTTTCTAAGTCGATAATGCAGCAAACCCACTGTTCACATGCCAGCCCGCCGGTATATGCAACCCAAGCCATGACGCACGATATGCCTCAACAGATGTCCGTGCCCGGCTCCTGCCTGCCTGTGTTTGAATATTCAATGATGTCCGGGCAGGTGATGTCTCCGACAGAAGAAATCGCCTGTGGCTACTGTCAGCTATTAATACACCTTCCCTTTATTCTGTTTGTCCTGACATTTCTGCTCTGGCTACTACTGCATTTTGTTATTCCCCTTTTCGCAACAGCCCTCTTTTTTTCCTGGCTGTTCCATCCATGGGAACCACAACGTGCCCGCGCTCCTCCTGCTGTTTTTCAGTATTAATTTTTAACCCCTTATCTGTGTAATAAAACCTTATCCGGCAACGGAGAGGGACTGTTGCACCTGAAAAATAACAGGACTCATAATGAAAATACTCTCAGTCAAACACAGACCACTGACGTCGCTTATTCTCATCATACTGAGCTGCCAAGTCTCTCAAGCAGCAAACCCGTCGCGCTCACCCACACATGATAGTTCCGTTATGATTGTCACCGCCCCTGCCAGTTTACCGCTGGAAGTTATCACCTCGCCAAAGACACCACGCCAGCCGGTTCCGGCAAGCGATGGTTCTGATTATCTGAAAACTATTCCCGGGTTTTCGCAGATCCGCAATGGCGGCACGAATGGCGATCCGGTGTTCCGTGGCATGTTTGGCTCCCGGTTACGTATTCTGACCAACAATGGCGAAATGTTAGGTGCCTGTCCGTCGAGAATGGATGCCCCAACCTCCTATATTTCACCGGAAAATTTTGATCTACTGACCCTGGTGAAAGGGCCACAAACCGTATTGTGGGGTGCGGGTAACTCCGCGGGAACCCTACGTTTTGACCGCGAGACACCTCGCTTTGATAAGCCAGGAATTAAAGGTACAGTCAGCGCTCTCGGCGCTTCAAACCATCGCCAGGATACCGGGCTGGATACCCATTTTGGTAATGAAAACGGCTATATCAGACTTAGCGGAAATAAATCACGTTCAGGAGATTATCGCGACGGTAATGGCAAATTCGTTCCCTCTAAATGGGATAAATGGAACAGTGATATTGCCATCGGCTGGACAGCAGACTCAGATACGCTGCTGGAATTTAGCACTGGTAAAGGTAACGGAGAAGCACGCTACGCCGGACGAGGCATGGATGGTTCACAATTTAAACGTGACAGTGCAGGTATACGTTTTGAGCAATCAAATATCGGTGAGACCTTCGATAAATTTGAAGCCAATGTCTATTACAACAATGCCAACCATATTATGGATAACTACTCGCTACGCGTACCAACACGCATAATATCTTCCGGAGAAAGCCACTGTAAGTGTGCCAGGGCCAGGGCGGCAGCGCTGGTATTAAAGTCCGACCCAAGAATGGCGATGCAGCTAGACCGGCAAACCTTGGGAGGACGTACCATGGGCACTTGGCTATGGTCTGACTATGAACTGCGTAGCGGTATCGATCTACAGGAGAATAGCCATCGCAGTAAAAGTTACCGCCACTGGAAAAAAGATGCCCGCTTCCAGGAGCAGGGAATTTTTAGTGAGCTGACCTGGCATGAAAGTGAACAAAATAAGCTTGTCAGTGGCGCCCGGATTAACGCGATACAGGTGGATAACTATAGCCATCCTGGGTCTGCTAAACGTAGTGCAACCTTACCCGCGGGTTTTATACGTACTGAGCATTCTCTGGCGGATATACCCATGATGTTTTATATCGGCCTCGGGTACACCGAACGTTTTCCTGACTACTGGGAACTTTTCTCACCCCGTTTTGGCCCTGAAGGAAAAAAAGATATCTTCGACCATCTCAGCAGCGAGAAAACAACACAGCTTGACCTCGGTGCGCAATATAAAGATGAGCAGATTAGCGGCTGGATCTCAGCATATTTAGGTCATGTGAATGATTTTATTCTGTTTCGCTATTCCCCGTCTGACGCCGCAGTCAGTCAGGCGGATAATATTAATGCCACTATTATGGGCGCTGAAACAGGGGCCAGTTACCAGTTAACCGATAACTGGAAAACCGATGCCAGTCTCAGCTATTCTTGGGGAAGAAATATCAGTGATAAGCGGCCGTTGCCACAAATCCCTCCGCTGGAAACCCGTTTTGCCTTGACCTGGGAAAAGGGCAACTGGAGCAGTACAGGTTTATTAAGAGTTGTCAGCCACCAAAGCCGTATTGCCCTTAATGAAGGTAACGTTGTCGGTAAGGATTTTAATCGCAGCGCAGGATTTGCTCTTTTTTCGGCCAATACCCGTTATCAAATTAATTCTGCCGTTAATCTGAGCATCGGGGTGGATAACCTGTTTAATAAAACATACAGTGAGCACCTCAATCTTGCGGGCAATAGCAGTTTTGGCTATTCAGCAAAGACATCGGTTAATGAACCTGGAAGAACCTTCTGGGGAAAAGTCAGTGTAAAATTTTAACCATGATAATGGTGGTCTGGATGGGCCATGATTTTAAAGCATAAAGATGAGGAAACCCTATGCTGCATAAACTTCGTACCCCGGAAGGTAAAAAATTCATGATGATTGTGGCCACGGTCTTCTTAATTGTCATATCCGTGATTTCAACCATCACCTTCGAAGGTGTGGTAGATCAATACAACTTGCCGATGTCCGAATGGGAGACGTCACTGTTCTTTATCCAGGGAATGTGGACGTTTTTGTATAGCATTATCTTTACCATCCTGATTTCTATCCCGGTAGGTATCCTGATGCTTGGACCGAAAGAATCTAATGGTTAAAAATAATGTGGGCCGCATTTAGCGGCCCATGATACTGATGACAAAGCGAAAGTGATATCTAACTCTCAGCGTTTATTTTCGTAAATAAACAGGAAAATCAATTCATTGATTTTCAGCTGATAACACAAAGAAGGAAAAACCACGTTTTCCTTCTTTGTCAGCAATCTGGTGGGCCGCATTTAGTGGCCCATGTATATACTTCACGCGATAAAGCGAAAATCAGAAATCCGTGCGAGAAAAGCCGGTCATTTCCTTCAATTCCATCTCACGGCCTAAGGCCGTCATGGGGTGAACAATGACCAGTCCACGTACACTCTTCTTGAGTTTACCCATATCCGCCTGCTCTTTCTTAGTAATTGCACGACGGAACGGCATCGCCTGTAATTTCTGCGCTTCTTTACTCAGTTTCTGGTTACGTACAGCGTGCAGACGCGCAATTTCAATCTCGAGCGTCGCCTTTTCTTTTTCCAGTTCAGCGTATTTTTCCGCTTCGTGTACCAGGGACATATCAGCCTGTTGATGGCCAATAGCATCCAGACGATCGCTGAGACGTTTAATTTCTGCTTTTTCGACTTCTTTCATTTTGTCTTACCATGAATAAAAAGGTATCTGTGCAACAGGATACACTATCCCGGTGGATAGCGTGAATTGTCATACTTCACGTTGCCTGGATAAGGACTACTTCTGGAAGGCTTTTTTTAAGCTGATTTTTGAAATCAGCTCCGTCAGAGAAAGGACCATAGTGGAACGAACAACCTGTAAATAGCGCTGGCGTTGCATTGCCTGCAGTGAAGGTTCACCACTATCGATAAAATTTGCCGCTAATGGCAATGCAGTGACACAGTGTAGTTCACTGAAGGGACCCAAAATTTCATCGTCGACAAAACTGTATTCATTACCATCATGATTAAGCTCCTCGCGAAGAGCCATCAGCAATTCACAATCTTCATACTCATAACGCCCCAGAATACCCAATCCGTAAATCAGCTTTAACCGCACCGACAATTCACCCAATGGACCATCACCCTCCAACAGCGGCTCAACAGCATATTTCACGGCGTAGTCATCTTTGCGAAAGACCTTAAGTACCAGAATATTCACCGCTTCAGTCAGTAATTCGACGGTAGCAATCAGCAAACTGCGCACTGTTTTACCCGCATTAAGACGCTCAAGCACATGATTTTCAAAGGCCTGGGTTTCTTCCATCTTTGCCTGTATCACTAAAATTGGTATTGGGAACAGCAGAAGCTGTTCCCGTTATATAACTTAAACCTTCGCCTGGTGCGCTTTAACTGCTTTAGCCACCACTTCACTGTGAATATCCAGTCCCGACACCTCAGCAAACGCCGCTTGTACGCCTTTACTTTCCAGCAGCGTTTGTAACTGTTGAGCCTGTGGATCTTGTTCACTGCGATAGTGTAGCGCTGCCGCAATCCCTTCAATCAGATTCTGGTGCGGTAAATCATATTCCAGCGTACCCAGTAACGGTTTAATCAAACGATCGCCCGCACTCAGTTTACGCAATGGCTGACGACCCACACGTTCCACATCATCTTTCAGATAGGGGTTTTCAAACCGGCCAAGGATTTTATTAATATAGGCCGCGTGTTTTGCTTCATCAAAGCCATAGCGCTTGATAAGAACGGCACCACTTTCTTCCATTGCCCCTTTCACCACCGCACGAATTTCGGTATCCAGAATGGCGTCACGGATAGTCTGGCGGCCAGCTAATTGGCCAAGGTAGGCGGTTATAGCATGTCCGGTGTTCAACGTGAAGAGCTTACGTTCAACAAATGCCATAAGATTATCAGTGAGTTCCATACCTGCGATAGCCGGAGGCGCACCTTTGAATTGCGTTTTATCGACAATCCACTCACTGAAGGTCTCGACGGTCACTTCTAACGGATCGTTCGTGGCAGACTCAGAAGGAGGAACAATACGGTCAACGGCAGAATCCACGAAGCCAATGTGCTGTTCAACCCATGTCCAATCATCACCGGACAGGGCGAGTTTGACATGTTCTTTCAGCTGGCTGGTGCCACGGACCATATTCTCGCACGCGATGATATTCAGTGGCGTTTCGTTTCCACGCGCCCGGCGTAATACCAGACCTTGTGCCAGAGTGGGAGCAATGCGCTCAAGAACAACCGGACCCACAGCCGTGGTGATTAAATCCACCTCAGCAATCAGTTCAACCACCTCTTCGCCAATACTGCTGACAGCATTCACGTTGGAGACAGTATCAATTTGCTGTTCTTCGCCGACGACATGCACCTGATAACTGTGACGAGCGTTGATAGCATCCAGCAAGACCGGGTTCACGTCAGCAAACGTTAGCTGAAATCCTGCATCTGCAAGTAACTTCCCGATAAACCCGCGACCGATATTCCCTGCACCAAAATGTAATGCTTTCATTGCGTTACCTTTTCTATATGTGAGCCAACCCTCCCTGTGTCACAGGGAGGGTACAGAAGGCCTTACTTTTTACCTGCTAACAAGTCGAGAACTTCCTGAACATCAGTGGTATTCACCAGACGCTCAATCACTGATTCATCATCCAGAGCGTTTGTCAGGCTGGTAATAACTTGAATGTGTTCATTATTACGTGCCGCGATACCAATAACCAGACGGGCAATATCATCCGCATCTTCACCAAAATGAACCCCTTGTGGATACTGGCAGAAGACGATACCGGTTTTCAGTACACGATCCTTCGCTTCAACCGTACCATGAGGAACCGCAATACCTTCACCCAAATAGGTTGGGGTCAGTTTCTCACGCTCAAACATCGCGTCGACATACTCAGGCTGAACATATCCGCCTTTCACCAGTTGCTCACCTGCAAAGCGAATCGCTTCTTCTTTTGAGCTGGCTTGCAGACCGAGGAAAATATTGGCAGCACTCGGTTTAAACAGCTGGTCTTCGCTGGCAACAAAACTGTCTTCCAGACTTTCGATAACTTTCTCTTCGTTACTGCTCAAGCTCTGGGCAGCAACTAAACGCTCCGTCAGATTGATATACAGACCGCTGTCGAGGAAGTTAGTCAGCGAGATATGCTGGGCATGAGGTGCCTGACGCATAGCGCGTTCCGTTAAGTCCCGGTGTGTAATGACCAAGTCAACATCATCCGGCAAGCTGTTAATCGCACAGTTAGTGACCGAAATCGTTTTCAGACCCGCATCGCTGACTTTTTTACGCAGAACCCCCGCCCCCATGGCACTGGAACCCATACCTGCGTCACAAGCGACGATGATTTTACGCACATGGCTGAGGTCATTAGACAGATCGGCTACAGCAGCTGAAGCACCGCCTTTAGACTGCGCTTTCATATCCTGCATACGACGGGATGCGGCTTCTAAGCCCTCTTCTTCTTCTTTCGCTTTGCTGGTTTTCAGCAAGACAGCCGAAACAATGAAGGACACCAGGGTTGCCGCAACAATAGAGGCAATATTCGCGAAATAAGCGCCTTTTGGTGTCATGGCCAGTACGGCAAGGATAGAACCTGGAGAAGCAGGTGAAACCAGACCACCATTAAACAGGGTTAAAGTGAAGACGCCTGTCATACCACCGAGAATAACTGCCAGCAGTAAACGTGGATTCATCAGCACGTAAGGGAAATAGATTTCGTGAATACCGCCGAAGAATTCGATGATAGCCGCACCGCCCGCTGATTGTCTTGCGTTCCCACGACCAAAGAACATATACGCCAGAAGAACACCCAAACCCGGGCCTGGGTTGGCTTCAATCAGGAAGAAGATAGACTTGCCCAGTTCATGCGACTGTTGAATACCCAGTGGCGAGAAAATACCGTGGTTAATGGCGTTATTCAGGAACAGGATTTTTGCCGGTTCAACAAAAATGGAAGCCAGCGGCAGCATGTCATGTTCAACCATGAAATTAACGCCTGCTGCCAGTACTTTAGACAGGACTTCAACCGCAGGGCCAATGCCGAGGAATGCCAGAATTGCCAGGATCATACCAATGATACCGGCAGAGAAGTTGTTCACCAGCATTTCAAAGCCGGACTTAATCTTACCGTCAACCCAGCTATCGAAGCGTTTAATTGCCCAGCCACCCAGAGGACCGGCAATCATGGCGCCAAGGAACATCGGCATATCCGCACCAGCGATAACACCCATAGTGGTGATAGTACCGACGACACCACCACGGTCACCACCAATCAGGCGACCACCGGTATAACCAATTAGCAGCGGCAACAGATAAGTGATCATCGGACCAACAAGCTTCGCCAGCTCTTCGTTTGGCCACCAGCCGGTCGGGATAAATAACGCAGTGATAATCCCCCAGGCGATAAACGCCCCAATGTTTGGCATTACCATATTGCTGAGGAAACGACCAAAGCTCTGCACTTTGATCTTGATATCAGATGACATATTCATACCCCTTAGTGGTGTTACGCGCTGAGAAGCAGCCCGAGGTTTATTGTTAACGTGCCGACAGCAGGCCAGCCAGATGCAGTAAATGACGCGAATCTGGCACCGAATTGCGCCGCTGTCCAGCCTCCCCCTAATTATGTGACAGACATCACCAAGACAGTGGGGGTTGATGGGTCAAATTAGTGATTTTAATCACAAATTTTAGCTGTAAAAAAACAACAGAGACATTTTATTGAGCATCATGCGGACCTTTATGTGATGTATATCACATTTATAATTAGCCCCTTTGTTATTATTATGTGAGTCAGATCACAATAAATCTGCATATTTATCAAGCAAACACATTAAAAACCTGTCCGTTTATCAGCAATAACGTATAGAAAAGAGATCAATTGAAAATTTATTACAGCAAAAAACAGGCTTCGTTTTTAAGTGTAGTTGACCAGGTAACTCCATGAGGCAGAAAACGTCGATTCCTTGTACAATTAATCTTATCTTTTTATAAAAAACGTTCGTGACATGACGAAAATTCAAACACTTTTTAGCCAGATACCTGCGACTCATCGCCTGCTATGCAATGCCGCCTTTCAGCCTCTTCTCGAAGAATTTGGCCATACGCGTGTCGTCGCAGTGCTCCGTACACTACAAGAAGAAGCCCGGGCACAAATAAACGATGAAGGTCAATTACCTGGCTGGTGTGATGACTGGTGTCATAAAGTCCACGACACGCTTCTCACGCAGCAGTGCAGTACGCTGCGACCGGTATTCAATCTGACAGGGACAGTGCTGCACACGAATCTGGGACGTGCGTTATTGGCTGAAGAGGCCATTAAAGCCGTCAGCGAAGTGATGAGCTCTGCGATTACGCTGGAGTATTCGCTGGATGCTGCCGGACGGGGTCATCGTGACCAGACCGTCGCAGCTTTGCTCTGTGAAATCACCGGAGCAGAAGCAGCTTGTGTGGTGAATAACAATGCAGCGGCCGTATTACTGATGCTGGCAGCTTGCGCTGAGGGTAAAGATGTTGTGGTCTCCCGCGGTGAATTAGTTGAAATCGGTGGTGCGTTTCGTATCCCTGATGTCATGCGCCAGGCCGGTTGTCAGCTTATTGAAGTCGGCACCACCAACCGCACCCATTTGACAGACTATCGTCATGCCATTGACAACAACACCGCTCTGTTGATGAAGGTCCACACCAGTAATTACCATATCGAAGGTTTCACTCATGCCGTCAATGAAGCTGAACTGGTCGCCTTGGCGAATGAGGCTGATATTCCGGTGGTGACCGATCTGGGAAGTGGTTCTCTGGTGGACTTAACTCAGTGGGGCCTGCCCCAGGAACCGATGCCACAGCAGCTTATTGCCGACGGTGTCAGCTTAATCAGTTTTTCCGGAGATAAACTACTGGGTGGCCCGCAGGCGGGAATTATTGTTGGTAAGAAAAAGTATATTGAACGTATTCAGCAGCACCCACTGAAACGTGCGCTGCGAGCGGATAAAATGACGCTGGCAGCGCTGGAAGCGACTTTACGGCTGTACCAGCATCCGGAAACCCTGATTAAGCGCTTGCCTACATTACGTCTACTTACCCGCACAGCAGAAGAGATTTTAGCTCAGGCGACACGATTACAACCGCTGTTTACTCAACGCTTTGGCGCACAGTTTACCGTCAGCGTTGACCACTGCCTGTCACAGATAGGCAGTGGTTCTTTACCGGTCGACAGACTCCCCAGCACAGCCTTGACCTTCCAGCCAAAAGACGGACGAGGCGCGACTCTGGCCTCGCTCAGCCAGACCTTACGTGAATTGAAGTACCCTGTTCTGGGCCGCATTGCCGACGAGCGTTTGTGGCTCGATTTACGCTGTCTGGAACACGAAGCGTTATTACTGGAGACGATAGCCCTGTGATTATTGCCACTGCCGGACATGTTGACCACGGTAAAACCACCCTGCTACACGCCCTGACGGGAGTTAATGCTGACCGCCTGCCTGAAGAAAAAAAGCGCGGAATGACTATCGATTTAGGCTACGCCTACTGGCCACAACCTGACGGACGAATTATTGGCTTTATTGACGTTCCCGGACACGAAAAGTTTCTCTCCAATATGCTGGCCGGTGTGGGGGGGATTGACCATGCTTTACTGATTGTCGCTTGTGATGATGGCGTAATGGCACAAACCCGCGAACACTTAACGTTACTGCAACTGACCAGTCAGCCGACAGTCACAGTGGTCTTAACCAAAGCCGATAAAGTCAGCGCTGAGCGCATTGAAGAGGTCCGTGCAGAGGTCAGTACTCTGTTAGAAGGGCAAGAAATTGCGCCAGTGTTTGTCACGGCGGCCACCACAGGAAGCGGTATTCCGGAGTTACGCCAGCATATCCAGCAGCTAAGCGAACAGCCTCATCCTTGCAGCCACCGCTTTCGTTTAGCGATTGACCGTGCTTTTACGGTGAAAGGCGCAGGTCTGGTGGTGACCGGAACCGCATTAAGCGGCGAGGTCAGCGTTGGCGACAGCTTATGGCTGACCGGGGCAAATCAACCCATGCGAGTACGTGGATTGCATGCCCAGAATCAGCAAACGCCTTATGCTCGCGCCGGACAACGCATCGCCCTGAATATCAGTGGTAACGCGGAGAAGACCGATATCACACGCGGGGACTGGCTACTCAGTGAGCCGCCCCGACAGGCTACAGAACGGGTGATTGTTGAATTACACAGCCTTATCCCACTTTCACAATGGCAGCCGTTGCACATTCATCATGCTGCCCGTCATATCACGGGCCGCGTCTCATTGCTTGAAGGAACCCTGGCGGAACTGGTACTGGATACCCCACTCTGGCTGGCGGAAAACGACAGGCTGGTACTGCGGGATATTAGCGCCAGAACCACGCTTGGCGGGGCACGTGCACTGCTGCTGCATGCCCCTCGACGAGGGAAAAGGCAACCTGCTTTTCTGCACTGGCTAACAACGCTCGCGACAGCCAAAACGGATGAGCAAGTACTCAATGCACAACTGACCCGCAGCGCCGTAATACTGGATGATTTTGCCTGGGCACGTCAGCTTACTGCCTCAGGCCTGCAACAGATAACCAGTAGACCGGGTTATTTTCAGGCAGGAAATCAATTACTGAGTCAGGAGATGGCGAATTGCTGGCAACAAAAATTGCTGGATACCCTGGCCCGCTATCATCAACAACATGATGACCAGCCAGGACCCGGACGTGAACGCCTGCGACGTATGGCACTCCCCTCAGAAGATGAAGGGCTGGTGCTGGCGCTGATTGAACAACTTCGTACCACAGGACAGGTTATCAACCACCAGGGCTGGCTACACCTTCCCGACTATGAGCCTCAATTCTCTGCAGAACAACAAGTATTATGGAATAAAGTCTGCCTTTTACTGGGCGAGGAAGCATGGTGGGTGCGTGACCTGGCCAAAGCCACAGGCAGCGATGATAATACGATGCGTCAGCTATTGCGCTTTGCCGCCCAGCAAGGTGAAGTGACCGCATTTGTGAAAGATCGTTACTATCGTCACGATCAGATCAAAAAATTTGCCAGCCTGATCCGCAAACGCGATCAGGATCAAGGTGCAACCAGTGCTGCAGATTTTCGAGACAGCCTGGGCGTCGGCCGTAAGCTGGCGATTCAGATTCTGGAATATTTCGACCGCGAAGGGTTTACCCGCCGTCTCGGTAACAAACATGTTTTGCGCGACAGTTCGTTGTTTTAAGGCCGAGCAGATGGGCTCGGCCTCATAATGACGAGCCCGCTGAACGGAGATCCATCTATTCGGCAGGAAGCGGTTTAATTGCTGCTGTTTTGTGTCCGGTAGTCCGATATTTAAGTACATAGCAAGCTACAATACCGAAACTCGCCATTACCACCGTATAGCCAAAGTAGAGTTGATATCCTGTTTTCTGATCAGGGGCATAGTCCATAATATATCCATTAATCAGAGGAATAAAGATATCTGGACAATAACCCATCGCAGAAATAATTCCGATGGCAAGACCTAATTTACTTTCTGGTACTTTTAAGTTTTCAATAATTGCCCAATATAATCCTCTGATAGCGTAGGTTAGCAGGCCTACAAAGAGAATAAAGAATATACATAAGCCAACGACTGCTCCAGAGAACAAACCTATTGATGGAATATAAATTAAGGCGACCAAGCCTAAGGTGCTCAATATCAACGCCCAAGTCAGCATTTTAATATTGCCATATTTGTCACCTAAATACCCCCCAAAAATCCCCCCCACAGGACGTAACCACAACTTAATAGTGGTAATCGTTCCAGCCATTACTGCGGTAAAACCCCAGCCACCTGTTTGTAAATAACCGGAGAAGCTATAGGTTGACCAGAACAGATGGTAACCAGAGGAGATAATAATTGCGATTAACCACACTTCGGGCTTCTTCAAAATAAAAATAATATCTTTACACAGCGTTTTATTAGGATTTTTTTCCTGTTTAGCAAGATGTACCGTAGTAGAGTCATTATCTTTTTCAAAGAGAATAGCGGCAAAGAAAATAATCGATAATAGAATACAGAACCAAGAGTACATATGAATGACTGCAACCAAACCTTGAGTTACGCTATCACTTTCAGAGGTCACTATCATCGAAAAAATAAATAATGCAATACTGGCAAGAATAGATTCAACTAAACCACGACCTCCATCATAAAACCCAAAGAAACGGCCTGATTCATGGTTACCGGCTAATACTTTGATGCGTTTCATGACCGCACCCCAGAATGTTAATCCTGTGGTAATCCCCCAACCAGAATAGATAACAAGGAGCTCATTAAATGAAGGAAGAGTACTATACCATAACCCTAAAAGTCCGGTGCCTAACAATGAACCAACGATCAGTCTCATTGGTTTTATTTTATCTGCCAGCCAACCACTAGGGGCATAGGTAATAAAAAATAACAGGCCCATAATAGAATATAACTCACCTAGTTCCCCATTTGTAATATTAAAGGCAGTGAGCATAGTGTCCTGATAGATCTGACGCAGGTATAACATTGGGTATATTGCACCACCCGCTGCAGTGAGCAACAACATTTGTATATATCTTGATTTGCTATTTTCTTTTTTTGTTTTGACTATTTCGTTCATTACTGTCACCTGTAGGGTGTTATGTTGTTAACGTTATTAACTAATGACCGATCATTCAGAACCCGACAGAATAAAATATGTCGGGATACAGGGGAGTTAAAATACAGATAGCATATTACTTTGGTGATTTATTTAGAAACGGATAGATCTCTGATAATAGAGGATCAGTATAACCTCTGACTTTTTTATAAACGTTTTCATTGATCATATTATAATAAGCATGATGCTGTGGATCAGGATTATATTCTTTATCAATATGTATCATAGTCGTCTTGGCTTGAGCAAAATCAGTTACCAGCCCTAATCCCACCGCAGCACATATAGCAGACCCAAGACAAGCAGAGCTACTGGCTGCCAGGGTAACCGTTTTCTTACCAAAAAGATCGCAAATGATTTGTACTAAAATATCACTTTTTGCACCACCACCGATAACACAGATACGATCTACGCTGGCCTCTATCTCTGTTAACATTTTATCGATATTGTTTTTAATGGTATAAGCAATCGCCTCAAGAATTGAACGATAGATATGATATTTAGTATGTCGTTGATCAAAACCTATCATTATACCTTTTCGGAATTGATGACTCGGTGGGCTTAACCAGTCAAGTACCGTGATAAGCCCGTCAGAGCCAGGTTTGATGGACTGTGCGATACGGTTTAAAACATCTTCCTCGCTGATGTTTTCCAGCTCAGCCAATTTACTGATATCTTCACCAGCTAAGTTTTTAAACCAGCTAACCGTCCACATACCGCGACGAATACCAGTAGACTCATAAACATATTTGTACGGCTCGCAGGCTAAAGTGGGAAAGAAACTTTCAGCATCTGAATAATAGTCATGGCGATAAAGCATGGCAGATATAAATGTCCCCAATGAAACCATTATATCGCCTGCAGAAGCGATACCCGCTCCAAGGACTTCGACTGCTTTATCATTACCGGTTGCAAAGACTTGAATATCGCTATTCAGTCCAAAACGCTGAGCGAGAAACGGTAGCAATACACCATAACTTTCACCTGGCTTAATCAGAGTAAAGAGCTGGCTACGCGTTAATCCCTGTCGAGCAATCTCCTCGTCAGTTCCCCACTCAAGCGTTTGCCAATTCATCGGCCAGTGCACTTCCTGATTCGAACAGCTATCTTTATATTCACCTGTTAAGCGTAGCGCCAGATAGCCTGAAGTGGTCGTGACATATTTGACATTATCATTTTGATGAATATAAGGTTGCGCCATACGCATATCCATCCAGCTTATGACAGGTTCAGCCAGCTGCCCGGCTTCGTCTATCAAGACTCGGCAACAACGAATAGTACATAGGCCGATCCCTGCAATTTGCTCTTTATTCCCGGTAAAATTTTCAAGGCAATTATCTACCGCCCGCACCAGACTGTCCCAAAGATCGTCATCGGGATGATAAACAACACCAGGCTCTGGTGTTTCCGTGCTTTTCAGCGGTGCGCTGCCATAACAAATTTCGTTACCCTGTAAATCAAAAATACCTACTTTAGTACTTTGTGATCCACTATCAATACCCATTAATAACTGTGACATTTTTTTTCCATTATTATTGCTATTTATAATAGAGCTATCATCAGAAAATAAGTTATAGCTGAGGCTACAGGGCAATGAATGTAACCTCAGTTTTGCTAAACCACTAATAGTTAATACGTTCAAAAAGAACAATAGTTAAAACTATTCAAAAAAATGTTCTGTATTAGGTTGAGGATAAATACAACCGAAATTCATAATACCCTTAGGATCAAATGTCTCTTTTAATCCCTCAAGTATATAATAAGCACTACCATGCTCTTCTTTCGTCCATTGGTTACGATATTTACCGATACCATGATGGTGGCACATCGACCCACCCAGCTTTAGTGTTTCTTCAACAATGATTTTCTGGAGTGGATGATGATAAATACGCATTTCATCTTTTGGTTCACAATGTATATTGTAGTTATAAACAAAATACATATTTGTTCCATTAATATAACTATGGGAAGAGTGCCCACCCAACATCGTAATATCACTGAAACGTTCGAACTCTGTACGAATACGATTCATAACGTTGTCGTAAATTTGTGGGATCACTTCCCAGTTGCCAGAAATCTCAGTGGTAAATCCATCATGTCGGCTATGGTTGACCATTTCTCCGACTTCTTGTTCAATGCGCTCCTGCGACCAGTTCAGGTGATTAAACCAGTTCTCAATAAGCGAGCTCTCAACAGGTTTAAGAATACCCGACTGATTATCTCTGATGATTTGGTTGATACCTTCAACTGTTGCGTTAACGATCCCTTGTGGTCCTTCTAGCATGAAGATCAGAATACATTTCCCTTCATGGAATGCAGAAAAGTGTTGAGCCGCATCTTCCTCGGAGTACACACGAGCCACAGACGGACGATAGCCTGCAACCATTACTTCACGAAGAATTTTAATGCCTGATGTAACATCTTTAATTAAATGACCAATAAAACGGTTATTTTCTGGATAGAACTTAAAAAGCTTAATGGTGACTTCAGTGATAAAGCATAATGTGCCTTCATTACCAATCACTACATGGCGAATATCTGGACCACCGGCCCGGCGTGCGACGCTTTTAATCTTTGATATGTGGCCATTTGGGAAAACACATTCAAGACCTAAGACCATGTCTTCAATACCGCCGTACAGTGTAGAAAACTGCCCAATACTACGAGTAGCAACTAATCCACCATACTGTGCAACAGGTTTAGACTGGGGAGAGTGTCCCGTCGTCAGCCCTAACTTTCGCACTTCGTCTTCCAGTGTTTGCAGGCAAACCCCAGCCTGTACCGTCGCTTCCATATTGTATGAGTCAATTTTTACAATACGATTGAGGCGTGCGGAGTCGATAACCAGAGTATTTTCTTTCCAGTTTTCCAGCCCCCCCTCTGTTGCGGTCTTCCCGCTTCTTGGAATGACATTAATATCATTGGCATTACAAAATTTCAGCACCTCTGCTACTTCACTGGCATTTGCTGGCTGAACAATCGCTGTTGGCAATGGAGAGTTTAGCTGCTCTTTTGCTTTGGCATATTTCTTGTAGCGATCGGCGGCGGCATCATAAAGTTTGTCATGCTCCGTAATAATCTGATCTGCTTTTAGTATGTTTCGCAATTGGTCTAATGTTTCGCACTTCTTCATCATCATCCTCATTATCGTTTATTAACGTACTAAATAACCGCCGTCCACGGCGATTACAGAACCATTGACATAATTTGAGGCATCGGAAGCCAGGAAGACGGCTGTGCCCATAAGATCAGCAAGATTACCCCAGCGACCTGCGGCAATATGAGAAAGAACACGTTGATTTGCTTCTGGGTCTGAGCGAGTTTTTTCAGTCAGAGGGGTGGCGTAATAACCCGGAGCAATCGCAGTAACCTGAATATTAAATTGGGCAAGCTCATCACAATAAGCTTTTGTCAGGCCAACAATACCGTGCTTACTGGCAGAATAGGCTGGAGACCACTGCCCACCTAAATAGGAAAACATCGATGCTATATTGATGATTTTACCGCTCTTTTGCGGGATCATATATTTAGCGACTTCGTGTGACATTTCGAAAGCGGCACTTAAATTCAATGCCATCATTTTATCCCACTGGACACGAGTGAACTTCAGGACATTCTGTTCATTGATACAGATACCGGCGTTATTGACCAATATATCAATACGACCAAAATGGTTAACTATCTGCTCAATAGCCCGTTTCGGTTCACCTTCACGGGTGATATCTGCAAGAATAAAGTGATACTGACAGCCGCACTCTTCTACCAAACGTTGGGTTTCACCGCCATCATCCGCCAGAGAGATAACCGCAACATTGGCACCTGCTTTGGCAAATGCCAGGCTATATGCTTGACCCAGACCTGCATTTCCGCCTGTGACAATCGCTGTTCTGCCCTTGAGGGAAAAGAGACTTAAACTAAAATCTGTGATTTTTTCCAGCATAGTGATCCACCGTGTTTAACATTTAGATTTCAATTAAAGCGATACTGATTCACATCTTATATTTAAAATTTTCCACAAAACGTTACTTTGATCCTATTTTTGGAAAATAAATAGCAATTGAAACATTTGATCTTACAAAGTTGATATTTTTGGTGTAAAACTCGAATTAAGTAATAATTTTAAGCATCAACATCTGGTTGTTGATACTCGTTTATTCAAATGCTCTCATGAAAAATAAATGTAACTCTTATCATTCTTTTTTAAGATGACTAAAGAGTCGTGCGTTATATTCTTCGATTGTTTTTTTAAATTATCAGGCTTAAGTTCACCTGACAGACTAATCAGTTGCGTAATTGCAATTGCAAATTAACTAAAATATTGCTTTTATAATGGAAACAATAGCGGGATATCATGATGATAAAAGTTGACTATAACAACTTGAATTTACTTGAAAAAAGACTTCTGGATGGAACGAGAGAGTCTATTCAGCATAACCCAAAAATTTCAATCACTGATTTAAGCAAATGCTTTGATGTTTCGACATCAAAAATCTCTAAGTTTGTTAAAAAATTAGGTTTTGATTCTTTCAAAGAATATAAAAGCTTTATTGTGGGTAAAGAGAGCGAATCACGGACCAGCCAAGTATCAGATGAACTGCAACGGATCAATGATTATATTAATCATTTCGACGAACAGCTTGCCTATGATTTCTGGATTAAAATAAAAGACTGCAATAAATTAGTTATTTATGGACTAGGTCCCTCTTATATTTGTGCTGATTATTTTGCTTATCGGTTACGTACTTTTTCTGACGTATTTTCACTTGCGACTAACGATCTTACCGTAGTTAAAAATGCTGATAATAGCGATACAAAGTTGCTTGTACTTTCCACTACGGGGTTGTTTAAACCGTTAAAAGATGATCTCAATGACTTGAATTACAAAGAAATAATATTTCTTTTTGAGGAGTTTCGTCATTTCCCAGACTTACAGAGAAACACATTATTTTATTTAACAAAAAGCACTGGTGATAATTCGCTTAAACCCTACGAAAAATCAAGAACTTTATTCTTTATTTTCCTTGAGGAAATAATTCAAAAATTTAAAATCAGTAATAATAATAAACATAGCGACTAGTTTCATTGTCGTATAGGGCGAAGACCGATAAGAAAGATTAAACAAGCCGATAATACTGAGATTACCGTAGCCCGTTTTTTGCAACAACATACGGGCTATTTTGTGTCGTTAATATAAACGTTGAGGATGGGTATAAACGGTTGCCCGTCCACTGCGACTAAAAGCGACCAACGTCAGGTTACTACGCTGTGCAACATCGATAGCTAAGGCTGTAGTGGCGGAGACTGCAAACAGGATTTCTACTCCACACATCACCGATTTCTGTACCATTTCATAGCTGGCACGGCTGGATACGAGCATGGCTCCTTGCTGCCACTGCTGCTGGGAACGTACACCCAGCATTTTATCCAGTGCCACATGGCGGCCGATATCTTCACAGCCGCCCAGTATTTCCCCCTGAGTATTCAGCCATAGAGCGACATGCGTACAGCCGGTCAGGTCACCCACAGGCTGATACTCGCGCATTTTGCTCAGCGCCTGGTCAAGGGCTGCCAGAGAAAAACGCTGAGTAAAAGGTAACTGGGGCAGAGGACGAGCAATATCATTGAGCTGCTCAATACCGCAAATACCACATCCGGTACGTCCGGTCATATTGCGGCGACGCTCTTTTAACCCCATAAACCGACGGCTGGAGAGTTCAACCTGCACTTCGATACCATGACAATGTGACACAACATCCATTCCCAGAATATCGCGTGGATTATCGATAATGCCCTCGGAAAGTGAAAAGCCAAGGGCAAATGCTTCGAGGTTTTTTGGCGAGGCCATCATCACGACATGCGAAATGCCGTTATATACCAGTGCAACAGGCACTTCTTCGGCCACCTCATCCTGAACTTCATTTTGCAGGTCATTACGCTGCCAACAGTCAGTTTTTAAGTGCCCTGTGCTATTTTTCATATTTTCTTGTTGATAAACATCGGTACTTTTCATTTTTTTGCCTTAAATCGAAAACAGCCACAGCGTCAGTGTGGTATTATCCTAATAATCCTTAAAGGATAGAAGGTCATTGTCTCTTTGCCAGTGGTCATATTGCAGACGACCTTCCTCAATCTCAGCCTTATAAAAATAAGTTTTCCATATATACTTTATCGTCATGCTGACGATTTTTTACTAGAGGGTTCTTCATTATTATCAACCCTGACAGGTTCTTCACAACCTTAATTTATTAGTCATGTAGAAATGTCGTACAAGGAGCAATCTATGCAAGTCAGCAGAAGGCAGTTCTTTAAGATCTGTGCTGGCGGTATGGCAGGAACCACGGCAGCAGCACTGGGTTTTACCCCAGCGGCTGCACTTGCGGAAACCCGACAGTACAAGCTACTGAGAACCCGTGAGACGCGTAATACCTGTACATACTGTTCTGTAGGGTGTGGGCTATTGATGTATAGCCTCGGAGATGGCGCAAAAAATGCCAAATCCTCCATCTTTCATATCGAAGGAGACCCGGATCATCCGGTAAACCGCGGCGCATTATGTCCGAAAGGTGCTGGTCTGGTGGACTTTATCCACTCAGAAGGCCGTCTGAAATATCCTTCTTATCGAGCCCCTGGCTCTAATGAATGGAAACAAATCGGTTGGGACGAAGCTTTTGACCGCATCGCCAAACTGATGAAAGAAGACCGTGACGCCAATTTCATTGCCACCAATGAGCAAGGCACTACCGTCAATCGCTGGTTAACAACCGGGATGCTTTGTGCTTCCGCTGCTAGCAATGAAACCGGCTTTTTAAGCCAGAAATTTTCCCGCGCTCTCGGCATGCTTGCCGTAGATAACCAGGCGCGCGTCTGACACGGACCAACGGTAGCAAGTCTTGCTCCAACATTTGGTCGCGGTGCGATGACCAACCACTGGGTTGATATTAAAAATGCCAACCTGATTGTGGTGATGGGCGGTAATGCGGCAGAAGCGCATCCGGTGGGATTCCGCTGGGCGATGGAAGCTAAAATCCATAACGGTGCTAAGTTAATCGTTATTGATCCCCGTTTTACCCGAACAGCTGCGGTAGCTGATTTCTACACGCCTATTCGTTCTGGTACTGACATTGCTTTCCTGTCAGGCGTTCTGCTGTATCTGATAAACAACAATAAATTTAACCGTGAATATGTTGAAGCCTATACCAACGCCAACCTGATTGTGCGTGAAGATTACGGCTTTGATGATGGTCTGTTTACCGGTTACGATGCAGAAAATCGCAAATACGATAAAACCAGCTGGTTCTATGAACTGGATGAAGAAGGCTTCGCCAAGCGCGACCAGACGCTCCAGCACCCTCGCTGTGTCTGGAACCTGCTGAAACAGCATCTCTCCCGCTATACCCCTGAGGTAGTAACGGATATTTGTGGTACCCCTAAAGAAGACTTCCTGCAAGTCTGCCAGTACCTTGCCGAAACCAGCGTTGGCGATAAAACCGCATCGTTCCTCTACGCTCTGGGCTGGACGCAACATACCGTAGGTGCACAAAATATTCGAACCATGGCGATGATCCAGCTATTACTCGGTAATATGGGTATGGCAGGTGGAGGCGTTAACGCCCTGCGTGGTCACTCTAATATTCAGGGTTTGACTGACCTCGGCTTGCTCTCCACCAGCCTGCCGGGTTACCTCAACCTGCCGAGTGATAAGCAGCCTGATTTAGCCAGCTATCTGGCCGCTAATACGCCAAAATCGCTGTTAAAAGGTCAGGTAAACTACTGGAGTAATTATCCAAAATTCTTTGTTTCGCTGATGAAATCCTTCTACGGGGATAAAGCAACGAAAGAGAATGACTGGGGTTATGACCTGTTACCGAAGTGGGACAAAGCGTACGACGTCCTGCAATATTTCGAGATGATGAAACAGGGTAAAGTGAATGGCTATATCTGCCAGGGCTTTAACCCGGTAGCTTCGTTCCCGAACAAAAACAAAGTGATAGCATCTCTTTCCAAACTGAAGTTCCTGGTCACGGTCGATCCGCTGAATACCGAAACCTCAAACTTCTGGCAGAACCACGGCGAGTTCAATGATGTCGATCCTGCCAATATTCAAACCGAAGTGTTCCGCTTGCCTTCTGGCTGTTTCGCTGAAGAGAACGGTTCGATCGTTAACTCTGCTCGCTGGTTACAGTGGCACTGGAAAGGCGCTGATGCCCCAGGTGAAGCCCTGAGTGATGGTGCTATTCTTTCCGGTATCTTCTCGCGTTTGCGTAACATGTATGCAAACGAAGGCGGTACAACACCTGAACAAGTTCTCAATATGTCATGGGACTACCTGACGCCGGACGATCCAGAGCCAGAACAAGTGGCAATGGAGAGTAATGGTAAGGCGCTTGCCGACCTTATCGACCCAGCGACGGGCGCTGTTATCCTGAAAAAGGGTCAACAGCTCAGCTCATTTGCCCAGTTGCGTGATGACGGTTCCACCGCCAGTGGTTGCTGGATATTTACAGGAAGCTGGACGCAAGACGGCAATCAGATGGCCAGACGTGACAATGCTGACCCATCGGGCCTTGGGAATACGCTGGGCTGGGCCTGGGCATGGCCACTCAACCGCCGCATTCTCTATAACCGTGCCTCAGCAGATCCTGCGGGTAATCCGTGGGATGAAAAACGCCGTTTGATCTCCTGGAATGGTACTAAATGGACGGGTATTGATGTACCTGACTACAGCAATGCTGCACCAGACTCGGGTGTCGGACCCTTTATCATGCAGCCAGAAGGTATGGGACGTCTGTTTGCTCTCGATAAGATGGCTGAAGGTCCGTTCCCTGAGCACTACGAACCCTTTGAAACACCGCTTGGCACTAACCCACTTCATCCGGATGTGGTGTCCAACCCGGCTGCACGCGTATTCAAAGATGACCTGGCAGAAATGGGCTCGCACGAGAAATTCCCGTATGTCGGTACCACTTATCGCCTGACAGAGCATTTCCACTATTGGACCAAACATGCCCTGTTAAATGCCATTACTCAGCCACAGCAATTTATCGAGATTGGTGAAAAACTGGCGAATAAGCTGGGTATTGCACGTGGCGATACGGTGAAAGTCTCTTCTAACCGCGGCTATATTAAGGCCAAAGCGGTAGTGACAAAACGTATCCGTACTCTGGATGTGCATGGTCAGAAGGTCGATACCATTGGTATTCCGATTCACTGGGGTTATGAAGGCGTGGCCAAAAAAGGGTTTCTTGCCAATACATTAACGCCATTTGTCGGTGACGCTAATACGCAAACGCCAGAGTATAAGGCGTTTCTGGTTAATGTGGAAAAGGTGTAACGGAGACGAATTATGACTTATCAATCTCAGGACATCATCCGTCGTTCCGCAACCAACGGCTTCACACCCGCGCCTCAAGTGCGGGATTACCAGCACGAAGTGGCCAAGCTTATCGATGTAACAACCTGCATCGGCTGTAAGGCTTGTCAGGTCGCGTGTTCAGAGTGGAATGATATTCGTGATAAAGTGGGAATTAACGTCGGGGTTTACGATAATCCGGCGGATTTAACCGCTAAGTCGTGGACAGTAATGCGTTTTTCTGAAGTCGAGCAGAACGATAAACTGGAATGGCTGATCCGTAAGGATGGCTGTATGCACTGTGCCGATCCGGGGTGTCTGAAAGCCTGTCCGTCAGAAGGCGCGATTATTCAATACGCCAACGGTATCGTCGATTTCCAGTCCGAGCAATGTATTGGCTGTGGCTACTGCATTGCGGGCTGTCCGTTCGACGTACCGCGTATGAATCCAGACGATAATCGGGTCTACAAATGTACGCTGTGTGTTGACCGTGTGGTTGTCGGCCAGGAACCTGCCTGTGTGAAAACTTGCCCAACCGGTGCGATTCATTTCGGTACCAAAGAGGACATGAAAGACCTGGCAGGTGAGCGAGTAGCGGAGCTGAAAACGCGTGGCTATGACAATGCGGGTCTCTACGATCCTGCGGGTGTCGGGGGTACACATGTCATGTACGTTCTGCATCATGCAGATAATCCGACGCTTTATCATGGTTTACCGAAGGACCCAGCAATTAGCCCGACCGTGGAGTTCTGGAAAGGTATCTGGAAGCCGCTGGCCGCAGTTGGTTTCGCTGTTACCTTTGCCGCCAGCATTTTCCACTATGTAGGGGTTGGCCCAAATCGTGCCGAGAAAGAGGACGACGAGGAAGAAGCCGACAAACCTGATGCTAAGCAGCACCATGATGATGAGGTGCAAAAATGAAGAAAGAAGTGAAAATTCAGCGCTACAGTGCGCCCGAGCGTATCAATCACTGGGTAACCGCTTTCTGCTTTATTCTGGCGGCCGTCAGTGGGCTGGGATTCTTTTTCCCTTCCTTCAACTGGCTGATGCATATTCTCGGAACACCGCAATTGGCACGTATTCTTCACCCGTTTGTCGGGGTGGTGATGTTCGCGTCATTTATCATCATGTTCTTCCGTTACTGGCATCATAACCTGATTAACAAAGAAGACATCGTATGGGCAAAAAATATCCATAAGATTGTCGTTAATGAGGAAGTGGGTGATACCGGTCGCTATAATTTCGGCCAGAAATGCGTGTTCTGGGCGGCGATTATCTTCCTGGTGTTGTTACTGGTAAGCGGAGTTATTATCTGGCGTCCTTATTTTGCACCTTCATTCCCAATTCCAATCATCCGCATTGCGTTATTAGTGCATTCACTTGCCGCGGTCGCCCTAATCGTGGTTATTATGGTGCATGTTTACGCCGCTTTGTGGGTGAAGGGAACCATCACTGCTATGGTAGAAGGATGGGTGACCTCAACCTGGGCCAAAAAACACCATCCGCGCTGGTATCGTGAATTGCGCCAGAAACAGGATAAATCATCGGAATGAGTATTCGCATAATCCCGCAGGACAGGCTGGAAAAACGCGAGAAACATGCGGTGGAATCTATTCCACCGCTGTTGTTTCCCAGGCTGAAGAATCTGTACAATCGTCGCGCAGAACGTCTGCGCGAGCTGGCAGCCAATAATCCATTAGGTGATTATCTGCGTTTTGCCGCGTTGATAGCCCATGCCCAGGAAGTGGTGCTCTACGATCATCCACTGGAAATGGATCTGACAGCCCTGATTGAACAAGGCGCAAAGAGCGGTAAACCCCCACTGGACCTGCATATTCTGCCACGCGATACGCACTGGCAGCGTCTGTTACTGTCGCTGATTGCCGAACTGAAACCAGAAATGAGCGGCCAGGCATTAGCCGTCATTGAAAACCTCGAAAAAGCTTCTTCAAGCGAGCTGGAAGAGATGGCAACAGCTTTGCTGAATAACGAGTTTTCTAAAGTCGGTAGCGATAAAGCCCCCTTTATCTGGGCAGCTCTGTCACTCTACTGGGCACAAATGGCCAGTCTTATCCCTGGTAAAGCGAGAGCGGAATACGGTGAACAACGCCAGTTCTGCCCGGTATGTGGTTCAATCCCAGTTTCCAGTATTGTGCATATTGGCAGTAACAACGCATTACGCTACTTGCACTGCAATCTGTGCGAGACGGAATGGCATGTGGTGCGGATTAAATGCAGCAACTGCGAACAGACACGTGATCTGAATTACTGGTCGCTGGACAGTGAACATTCAGCTATCAAAGCCGAGAGCTGCGGTGACTGTGGAACCTATCTGAAGATCTTATATCAGGAAAAAGATGCCAGCGTCGAAGCGGTAGCTGACGATCTGGCGTCATTAGTGCTGGATGCACGCATGGAGCAAGAAGGCTTTGCCCGTAGCAGCATTAATCCGTTCTTATTTCCTGGTGACAATGAATAAGTCCCATAAGCAGCACTGCGTTTTAAGGTGCTGCTCTTCCCCCAGTTTTAATTGTTTTCTAAAACTTTCAGTTTTTATTCGGATGTAGAATTCCATACATCTTATATATATCCAAAATAATTCGAGTTGCTTGTAGGCGCGCCTCACGCACGCAACCCCCTGGCAACTTGAAGTATGACGGGTATCAAGATGCTATTGAGGCACGATCCCTATCGATCATCATCCATTTTGTCGCAGACAACACTTAAAAAAGTGCTAACAATTCTATTTCCAGGGAAGGGATTTTTATGAATATTAATACCATTAGTAATGACTACTATAATACCGCTGAATTTAATACGTTATTCAGTGAAAAAATATCAAAGGAAACTCTCGACTCATTAAAAATATCAGCATCCAAGGGTTCTCTACGTAGTATTGAGTTATTAAATAACCTCGCTCTGCGGCAAGACGAATCTGGCAGGCTGGCAGAAAAATATCTGTTTGATATGTTCTGCGGGACAACACCTACCGACGAACAAGCTGATGTAGTAAAAAATATTCAAAGATCCGCTCAAATGCTATATCGGTTATCCAACGATAAAATGAAAAATAATGCCGATATGCACAAACTACGCACCCCCTCAAAATTACTGTATATGGCAGGTGCCGCGGCTGATATCGGCGAAAGGCTATCTCTGTCACGTGTTTTTACTCAAAGCCATAGCGCACAATCTGAGCATGAACAGACAGACGATACTGATATCTGGAACTCAGCACGCATGATTTCTAGCGATGAAATAAACGCCGCTCTCAAGTCTTATACTCGCCTCTACGATACATTAACGATCAATTATCCTGTTCCGCTTATCCACCCTGAGAGCCATGAAAATATGCTGTCATATCAACTGGGTGAGCTGTGCGGGCAGCATTCCTTTCTTGAACACCCTGAATTTTTCCCCATTAACACAGGCGAGCACTGGATAACCTTTGGTTTGTATAAATCTGACGACGGGAAGCCCAGAGCGATTATCTGTAATACTTGGGAGCCCTTAAGTCTGCAAACTAAACAGCAATTCAGTGACGCAGCATACCTTGCTGGTATCACCGATTCTGACGCTATCCTGTTTCTGGAACAGAATATCCAGGAATATGTGCCTAATGGTTGTGGACTACTGACCATTGAAGCGATAAGACGACTAATGGAAAATAACTTTCAGTCACCGGATAAGATGCTGGAGAACTTCTTGACCTCTTTTACTCAGCAGCCAATCGCAGATCAAGAGCGCTTTAACCTCGAAAATCGTTACCGTATCTATGCGGAAACCTATCTGCAGTAGTCCACGCCTGCTCCTGAAACTTAAAACAGGCCAGATAAAGTGCTGCGACGCTACAAAACCACTGACAAAAATCGTTCAAAACTGACAAAATTGTCTTAAAACACATCGTTTTTGGACGCCTGCATTCGTATTTATTCTAATTTTTCGGATAATTTAGAGTTAAATTCTATCTATTTTCTTGTGCAATGATTGGGACTATTCAGGAAACTCGGTATAATGCGCACCGCCTCCATGTAGCAATGAAGGCGCGGAAGATCGTCGTCTCTGGTGAGGCGGCTGGATTTCAAATCCAGTGGGTGCCGCCAGCGGTGCCGGGCAGGTTCGACTCCTGTGATCTTCCGCCAATTTTCCTCCCCTCTCGTCCGAGAACGTCTAAAAATCCTTTAAATTCAAATAAGATAGAGAATGGTTCATCCGTAACCGTCCGACACCATCTGCCTGAATCCAGGAAAAATATGTATAGTGTTGTGTATAGAATTTTTATACACCTATTCAACTTATACACATAGCACTGACAGACATATAAATTAAGCGCGCAAAACCTCAGGATAAAGTCTACACATTGAACGATGGGCAGGGCTTATCGCTGCTTATCAACCCCGATGGCTCGAAAGGCTGGCGCTTTCGTTTCCGCTTTGCAGGTAAGGCACGGTTGATGTCTTTTGGCAGCTACGACCTGGTAACCCTTGCAGAAGCGCGTGAGAAACGTGAGATAGCCCGTAAACAGGTAGCGAATAATACTGACCCTGTAGAAGACCGCAGGGCTCAGAAGATGGCTCAACAATTCTCAAGCGAAAACTCTTTTGAAGCTATCAGTCGTGAATGGCATAAAAATAAAGCTGACCGCTGGACTGTGGCTTACCGTGAGGAAATCATTAAGACCTTCGAGCAAGACGTTTTCCCGTTCATTGGTAAACGCCCTATCGGCGAAATTAAGCCATTAGAGCTACTTGAGGTACTACGACGTATTGAAAAGCGTGGAGCGCTGGAGAAAACACGTAAAGTACGCCAACGATGCGGAGAAGTGTTTCGCTATGCAATTATCACTGGCAGAGCTGAATATAATCCCGCACCTGATTTAGCCATTGCGCTGGCCGTTCCAAAGCAAAAACATCATCCCTTCCTCTCAGCCGAAGAATTACCCCATTTTATCCGCGATCTTGAAGCCTACACCGGCAGTCTCATTACTAAAAATGCCACTAAGATAGTTATGCTAACCGGTGTAAGAACTCAGGAAATGCGCTTTGCTACTTGGGAGGAGGTAGATCTCGAAAAAGGCATCTGGGAAATACCAGCAGAACGGATGAAAATGCGTAGACCTCATATCGTTCCGTTATCAACTCAAGCGATAGAACTATTCAAGCAACTGAAACCTATCACGGGACATTATCCGTATATTTTTATTGGCAGAAATAACCGCAGTAAACCAATCTCGAAAGAAAGTGTTTCACAAGTAATTGAGTTGCTTGGTTATAAAGGACGGGCTACTGGTCATGGATTTCGGCATTCTATGTCGACCATACTTCATGAGCAAGGATTTGATAGCTCCTGGATTGAAATGCAATTAGCTCATGTTGACAAGAATAGCATTCGAGGTACCTATAATCATGCTCAGTATATAGAAAAAAGAAGATGTATGTTGCAGTGGTATGCTGACAAAATACTTTCCCCTTACTCCAAGATCCCATTATAAATATGGGCTGGCAGTCTAACAATAAGACCGCCAGTGATTATAATATTACAATCTACTATTGAGGTTGTGTTTATTTTTTTTATTTTTTAGTTCAATTATAAAGTTAACATTAGATGCAATTACAATATAAATAGCTATAAGTTGTAAGTAACTCAATATTAGCAAAGAAAAAATACCAATGCCGACAAAAACACTTGGGGCATGAATGAACAGCCAAGATTTAATGATGAATGGCTTTAAAACAACTCCTATTAGAAGAAGAGATAATACTATTGCGGATAAAACCACAACACCAACAATAATCTTGACTCGCTCACTATCCTCATCTGAAAAAATAACATCCACTTTTGATGGCTGCGTAATCCTCAATATTGCATTAGGATATAGATATGCTATCCATATTCCCATTATAGTAAAAACCATTACAGAAACATTTTGTAGAATAGAAATTAGCGGGTCTAAATCTTGACTCTTAATATCATACCGATATGCAATACTGGCCCAAAAAATAACAAGAAATGGAATGATGTGAAGATATTTTAGACGCGCTCGAGTTTGATCTTTCATAAATATCACCAATCAAGAATTCGCCTGTTCTTCGGAGTCCGGAGAACTTGTAAAGGCAGCTAGTAGATTAGATCTAGTTAAATGCAAGGCATTCAAAATTCTACTAGTCGTATAAAACCCTGAATCATCATACTGACCTATAGCACTAACTAATAATGTATTCCTTACAACAAACTCGTTTAGCCAACATGTTCCCCCTACACCCTCTTTTCTAAAACCTAAGTTAGCCCAATCACCAGCACTAACATTATAGTCTTCATTATACGTTTCAAAAATGGAACGCAACTCTTCTCCTGTAGGAGAGGCTTCTATAGTTAATTCAATTTTTCGAGTATCTCTTGTTACTTCGCTAGAAATGAATGGAAGACCTCTAAAATACCTTGTCCAACCAGCATCTGGCTGAACTGATGCGCTAATCACATCTCGTTTGACGAAGTGCGTTATCTGGTTTGCGATTCTATCTAAGTCTGCTCCATTTGTTAATTTAGTATATTGTTCACTATATATCCTAAGCCACAAATTATCGCCAGAAACAGAAACAAAAGATATACTCAAATAATTTCCATTCTTACCTTCCTTCGTTTCTCGACGCTTTGTTTTAATATTACTATGCAGTGTCATGAAATCACGAAGATATTTATTCATCAGTTCTGTATCTGAAATTGAACTATGAAATTTTATTGATGCAAAAATATTTAAAGAAGGAACAAACCAATAATAAGCAGGCTCTCCCCATATAACATTTTCACCATCTAACTCTTCATCAGCACTGTACAAGCGATCATCACTCAAGGCAGAGTCAGAGCGGATACCATAAACCCCATTCCCATTTCCAATTGCTCGCCATAAAATTACAACATAATCACCTGTGCTCTCGTTACGCTCAATTCCCTTCAAATAAACTTTTTTCCTTGAAGAATAACCGGGGCTATTGTCATCCCAAGGCAATGTATCAGCTAATGAAGTTCTACTTGAGAACCAGGTATGTAAGGAATCCAGCATATCGGCCATCATCAATGGCTCATAATATGGATCACCTCTTTTATGGAATCCTAATTGTTTATATTTGAAAAAAGTGACCAGTCCTTCGCTCATTTGCTCACCCTTAGTCGAGGTTGAATAGTTTTTTTAGGAGAAATCTAATCAGAAGAAGATACGTGATGAGCATTTAATCATGTCCTTAAATTAATGCAACCTTCGCGCGCAATGCTTCCCCCTCCTCGCCTGCCCGCTTTGTGTGTCGGTTTTAATGCAGTTGCGCGAAGGGGCTCAAGCCGCGCCAGTACTGGTGTGATTGGGTGTGAAAAATTCGAATATTTAAATGCAAAACCATGCACCGTAGGCGTGCATGGCTATTTTTGAAATATTAGCGGGAATTTTGAGGCATTTTACGGGGATTTTTTGCGGTTCAGTTCTGCCTGACGACGCGAGAAAATCAGACTCTGTTCAGGCGAATATTTTACCTGATTATCTGCCCGTGATGCCCTGTCAGGCCGGAATCCGATAGTGGTCAGGATATCCCGGTCATCTTCTGCGTAATCAATAGCAATCCCGCTGGCCAGATAAACGGATAACGCCTCGCGGATACTCGCAGCAGCGCGGTCGAGGGCGCTTTCTCTGACGATTTCCGGCTGTTTACTGATATGCATCAGTTCAGGAGCCAGGGCAGCAGTCAGGGTGATGCCGTGCGCTGTCATAAAGGCATGAAGCTGGCGGCGGATGCTGATGTGCTGCACGGCTTCATGAGCACGGATATAGTCCCCGGCAGACTGATTCACTTCCCATTTTTTCAGGTCAGATAAATCGCGTAATGCCTGTATTTCTTCCGGCTCAGGATTATCACAGGATAACTCTCGCTCTCTGAGTGCCATTTCAGCTTGTGCCAGTCCTGTTTTGCTATCCAGCCAGCGCGTTTTATTGTGCTGGCAGACCGTAAAAGCCTGCTCCAGTGGTGTACGGGTCATGTTTCTTTCTCCTGAGTCAGTGGCGCAGTGATGAGCGGGAACAATCCTGTATACGCGGAGGCGCAACGGGTATGGCCGGTGCCGATTCGGATGGCTCTTTTTCCATCGGGGGACGTATCACTTCATCAATGGATTCGACGGTGCGAAAGGTCGCCGAACAGAACACATTGATGCACTGGAGATAGCTCTGTTTAACGTTATCCGACAGATAGCGGCTGGTACGCACATGAGCAGCCTTTTTACAGTACGGGCAGCGCATCATGGCTTCACCTCCTGCGGTTGTGTCTTCCGTGCCAGCTCTTTCGCCCGTAACATTCTCTTGGCTGGGCTTTTATAGAGCGTCATATCCACACCGGTGAGCGCAGGGCGATGAAGGCCAATCTGTGAAATAACGGGCTCATGTGCCATGTCGAATGCGTAAAATCGGCTCTGTGCCAGTACATTATCGCCCAGCTCCTGAATCAGAACACGGTGAGGGCGTTCTTCCCCTTCCATTTCCAGCTCACGTAGGCGTAACACGAAAGCGCGTATCAGTGCTGGGGGAATGTCCTTCATTACCGACGCCCACTCGTTCCGGGCATAAACAGAGAGCGCGGAAGCATGGGTGCTGACGTATTTATCTCCCGATGTACAGGCCGACAGCATGATATCCATTTTATCATCTTCCAGCTCGGCAATCACAACAGTGATGTCTTCTGCCAGCTCGCGACCGGCCACTCGCTGACTATGTTCCGCTTTAAGTTCCGGCGTCATCATTCCGCGTAATTCCCGGAAGCGGGTTCGGAAGTTTTGCTCCGCTTTTGCACTCTCACTCAGGGCATTCTGGCGTTCTTTTTCACTGCGGGTAATGGCTGCATTGATATCATTCAGTTTCAGCATATTTTCCGTGTGTGCGGATTTGGCCTGGCTGAACGCTTCAAGAGCGTTGTTCATCTTGGTTTCTGCGTTCTGGTTTTCCTCTTCGTTAATGATATCTAGCGCGCTATTAATGACTGTGCGTATTTTTTCATCCTGCGTGCTGCCAATGGTTTTCATTAGGGAAGTAAATGAAGCTGCTTTCATCGTCGGGCTCTCTGTGTGTTTTCAACCTGACGTCATTCTGTCGTTCCTCAGACAACAATTCGATTCATTGCAGTTGTGGCATATCTGGCACAAGCAGAGCTTAAAAATCAGGCTGGCCAGAGAAAGGTCTCAGCAAAACCCCGTTTCTGTTTATTTTTATACTATTAACTATTCACCATTGTTCACCAAAATAAAAATATAAGTAATACAGTAAGTTAAAGGGTGAACAGTTGAGTGATGACTGTTCACCCTCTGTTCACCACTGTTCACCTTGCTATTTGAGGACAGATTATTCACTTAGACTTTTTAGCTATTAAAAAAGAAAAATGTATAAGAAAAATCAATCACGATTTTGCCAATATTTGCCGGTGTTTGCCGAGTATTGCCGAACCTGTGTGTCTTGATGAAAATCAACTGTTGTTTGATGAACAGGCAAAAATTCAATTGTTGCCATGAGATAAAATATTCACAAAATAGAGAGCTACCCGAAGCCGGACGGACATGCCCGGTACTGTATGGACTAATGAGGTAGCCCTATGCACACTGCTTTTTCTTCCCCTTCTTCTGCCCCTGCTATCTCGCCGGTGCCTTTTACGAATACCGTTCATGAGCGTTTTTTACGTCTGCCGGAAGTGCTCCATCTGTGCGGCCTTTCCCGCTCCTCGGTCTATGACCTTATCAGCCGCGAGGCTTTCCCGAAGCAAATTAGCCTTGGCGGTAAAAACGTTGCATGGGCGCAGTCTGAAATTACTGCCTGGATGGCTGATCGCATTGCCGAACGCAACCAAGGCTATGACGCATGATGATTGTCGTTCTGCCAAAACATCCTTTTTCTGGCTTGCATCCGTTGTGTGTTTCCTGGTACAGTTTTCCCGCTGTCGCAAAATCGGCAGCCGGGCGTAGGAACCCGTGTTACTTATTGGCGACACCAGACGCGCCATGCGTCTTTTTTTGCGTCGTTGCTCAGGCATATTTATTTTTCGGGCTATGGTTTTTACACCATAGTACCTGTCAGATAATGGTGGCTCGGGCGGGGCAGCCTTCGGGCTGGCCGGTTTCCAATAAGGCCGGTATTCCTACCCCCGTTCGGGCTACCACCCATGAGTGTAGGAACTCCGGTGGTGGCAACAACCGCTACTTATTGGAGGCTGCCCCTATGGCTACAACCCTCACCCAGTCACACCCGCAATTTATCTTTGTTTTCGCCGCCGTTCGTCGTACAGAGCGCAAACCTAATATCTGTATGCTTCGCACCGTCGCCGGTGATGAACGTAGCGCCCGCCTTTCTCTTATTCACGATTACGTGCTGTTTTTTGCTGCCCGGTTGCCTGTTTCGGATATTACTCATGTTTAATAAAATAATGGCTAATAAGCATCCTGAATATTTCCAACAAGAAATAATAATGATTTTTTCTATCATGAAAACATTACGATTCATTTATAGTGCGTCCTGTTTTGTGATAACAGCGTTAATAGGGAATATTCATCCTATGATGATGCGGAGAATAAGCCATGTTTAATTTTCCACAACCCTGTGAGCAATATTATTCTGACAGCTATGCCTCAGTAACCGTGGTCGGCATTCTGGAGAAGGGTATTCCGTGGGATTTACCTTACCGCTGTCCGGGGATAGGCTGGAACCCACACAGCAAGGCTTACACGATACTGATGCGTATCTCGTCAGGCGGGCAGGTTATCGAATTGCCACTTTCTTGCTTTATAAAAGAGTTTACCTGTGTTTCCCCGGATGAATTTAAACGTAACCAGGAAAACCGTTTTAGCATGCTGCAAATAATAACGGATGACCCAATATTACAAATATGGCGGGAGAAAAATATTCATCATTATCCAGATGAGAAAATCACTGTTATCAGAAATATTCCTGTGGGGCATTCGTGGCGTGATATTTCCCGGCCTGAACCGGATATCAGCTACCGAAATTATCTGTAATTAAAAAATCAATTCAAATGATGTGCATATTTGCGCAGGGCTTCGCATACCCTCAGGAGACAAAATCATGAATATCGGTCAACCGGTAACGACAGCAGAAATTAACGTCACTATTTCGCAGGATGACCTACGCTGCCTTGAACATTTATTAAATATTGGCCAGTTCGTCGGTGAGTTGCTGGAACATCAGGAATGTACGGTGATGACTCGGCCACCGGTACAGCAAGCACAACTGACCTCTTTGCTGTCAATGATGACCAGCCAGCTCAATGGCGTGGTAGAACGCTGCAACCAGCAATGGCTGACTCTGGAGGTAAACGCATGAGCAAGCCTTCAACCCCTTTCCTTCGTATTGCCCTGTATCGCCGCGCTGTGGCCTGTGCTTGGCTGACAGTGTGCGAGCGCCAGCAACGTTTTCCACATCTCACCCTTGAAGCACTAGAAATGGCTATCGCCCGAGAACTGGAAGGATTTTATCTGCGCCAGCATGGCGAGGAAAAAGGCCGTCAGATTGCCTGTGCGTTGCTGGAAGATTTAATGGAAACCACACCGCTTAAAGCCATGCCATCACTGTCCTTTCTCGGTCTGGCCGTGATGGATGAACTTTGTACCCGCCACATTAAAGCGCCAGTGCTGCACTAAGGGAAAAATCATTATGAAAATCAACGTAACTGAAACAGTGAAACAGGCTTGCGGCCACTGGCCGCAGATCCTCCCGGCGCTGGGTGTCAAAGTGATTAAAAACCGCCATCAGGCTTGCCCGATTTGTGGCGGTGATGCCCGTAGCGACCGTTTTCGCTTTGATGACCTAGAGGGGCGCGGGACGTGGTACTGCAACAAGTGTGGCTCAGGTGACGGCCTGAGGTTGATTGAAAAGGCTCTAGGACTGAGCGCCTGGGATGCGGCTCAACAGGTTAACGCCGTCACCGGCAATCTGTCGCCGGTTGCCCCGGAGATACTCACCGCAGTAGAAGCCGATACTGACGCCAGCCGCAAAGCGGCGGCTGAACTGGCCGCCAAACTAATGGAGAAAACCCGTACAGCCACCGGGAACGCCTATCTGACCCGCAAGGGCTTTCCTGACCGGGAATGCCTGATGCTGACGACCAGCCATAAAACCGGCGGAGTGAGCTACTGTGCCGGGGATGTGGTAATGCCGCTGCATGATGATTCCGGCGTACTGGTTAACCTCCAGTTGATTAACGCTGACGGCCTTAAACGCACCCTGAAAGGCGGTCAGGTCAAAGGAACGAGTCATCTCATTGAAGGGCAGAAACAGGTCGGAAAACGACTGTGGATTGCCGAAGGTTATGCCACGGCGTTGAGTGTGCATCTGCTCACCGGCGAAACGGTGATGGTGGCCTTGTCGTCCGTCAACCTTCTTTCTCTGGCGAGCCTTGCCCGGCAAAAATATCCGGCCTGCCAGATAGTGCTGGCGGCTGATCGTGACTTAAACGGTGACGGCCAGACCAAAGCCGCCGCCGCCGCGAAAGCCTGTGAGGGGCTGGTCGCTCTGCCGCCGGTATTTGGTGACTGGAATGATGCCCATATCCAGCAGGGTGAAGCCGTCACCCTCAAAGCGCTGACAGATGCACTGAAACCACCGGTTGCCAGTCCGTTCGATACCATGAGCGAAGCTGAGTTTACCGCCATGAGTACCAGTGATAAGGCAAAGCGGGTGTATGAGCATTATGGTGAAGCACTGGCCGTGGATGCAAATGGTCAGATCCTGTCCCGCTACGAATCCGGCGCATGGAAAGTTACGTCTACTACTGATATTTTACGTGATGTGGCTGCTCTTTTTCAGCGGCTGAACGCCCCGTTTTCATCCGGAAAAATCGCCTCCGTGGTGGAGACATTGAAACTGATTGTTCACCGTCAGGAAACCCCGGCGCGACGTCTGATAGGTTTTCGTAATGGCGTGCTTGATACCCGTTCAGGGATATTTAACCCGCACAACAAAGCGTACTGGTTGCGTACATTATGTGAAGTCGATTTTACCCCGCCAGTAGACGGTGAATCGCTGGAAACACATGCGCCCAATTTCTGGCGCTGGCTTGATCGTGCCGCCAGTTATCAGCAAGAAAAACGCAATATCATTCTCGCTGCCCTGTTTATGGTGCTGGCGAACCGCTATGACTGGCAGCTCTTTCTTGAAGTGACGGGACCAGGTGGAAGCGGGAAGAGTATTCTGGCTGAAATTGCCACCATGCTGGCCGGAGAGGATAACGCCACCTCAGCCACTATTGAAATGCTCGAATCGCCACGCGAACGCGCTGCCCTGATAGGTTTCTCACTTATCAGGTTGCCTGACCAGGAGAAATGGAGCGGTGACGGCGCAGGACTTAAAGCGATTACGGGCGGTGATGCTGTATCGGTTGATCCGAAATATCGTGATGCCTATTCAGCCCATATACCGGCGGTGATTCTGGCGGTGAACAATAATCCGATGCGTTTTACCGACCGTAGCGGCGGTGTATCCCGTCGCCGGGTTATCCTGCACTTCCCGGAGCAGATTGCCCCGGAAGATCGAGACTCTCAGCTCAGGGATAAAATTGCTCAAGAATTGGCGGTGATTGTGCGCCAACTTATGCAGAAATTCAGTAACCCGATGGATGCCCGGACACTGCTCCAGTCACAGCAGAACTCCGATGAAGCCCTCAGTATTAAACGTGATGCTGACCCGGCCTTTGATTTTTGCGGCTATCTGGAAATGCTGCCTCAGACCAACGGTATGCTGATGGGCAATGCCAATATCATCCCGCGCCAGCCCCGAAATTATCTCTATCACGCTTATCTGGTCTATATGGAATCGCAGGGTTACAAAAATGTGCTCAGTCTGAAAATGTTTGGACTTGGATTGCCGTTAATGCTGAAAGAGTACGGACTGAATTACGAAAAACGACGGACAAATCAGGGCATGCAGACCAATCTGACCCTCAGGGAGGAAAGCAACGCTGACTGGCTGCCGAAATGCGGCGAACGAACGGCGTAATGACCAATCGAACCGGCGAAAGCCGGTTTTTTACGCCCATCCTTCACCATCAGTGAAGAATATTCGTAACCCTTCATTCATCGATCACCATATAATCCATTGTTTAATAAAAATAAATACTTTACGTGTAGAGTGTGATGGGTTATCTGCAAAATCATTAATTGCTTTGCATCGAAATGAGGTAACGTTATAAACTGCATTAATCGTATAAAAATCGAGCACGCATAATGCTTACTACTCAACAAAAACATGTTTTGGAAACAGATGGGCATATATTCATTGCAGAATTTCTTCCTAACATTGACATAGTTAGCTGCGGCAAAACTGTAGGTAAAGTTGTTGCTCCACTCACGTTAAAAAGTGGTCTCAAAGCAGAAAAATTTGAGACACTTACCCCAAAAAACGCAATAACTTCCAATAAAAACACTTACAGTTCGATATTTGGGTTAGGAGAATTCCCTTATCATACAGACTTAGCTCATTCGTCACTCCCCCCAAAATATTTATTACTTCGCTGTGTAAAAGGAGCTGAAAGTGTTAAAACAAACGTTCTAAAAAGTCAAAAAATATTTGATAATTATAATTATACAAAATTAAAAAAATGTATATTCAAACCAAGAGACAAGTTAATCACAAGAACTTTACTTCCATTACCTCTGATATTTGACGATGAGTTTATAAGATGGGATTCAGTCTTCCTTTTACCAGCAAATAAAAACGCTGAAAACTTTCAAAATTGGATGTCAGAAATTAAATGGAATGGTTTAGAGGATTCTTATTCATTATCCACATTAGGTGATACTCTTATCATTAACAATTGGATGAACTTACATTCCAGAAGCCTAGTACCTGAAAAAGACCGCTCAAGAATTGTTGAGAGAATATATTTATCGGAGATATGGAAATGACGTCGAAGTTGAAAAACCATCCTTGGTCTAGCGATACTCTTTTTGCAAAAGCCTTAATTTATGTTGGCAAAATGGAGTCAACCCAGCTTGATGATCCAGACTATGGGTTATGGTCCTCACTAAGTTTAGAGTTTCTCGCAAGATCGGCATTATCATATATATCTCCCACACTTCTAGCAGATGCACATAGCTGGAGGAATATACATTTCGCATTAGGTCATGAGGTAACAATGAAGGGGTTTTCCCCAAAATCAATTGGAATAAAAGATGTTTTTAGTCGATTAAATGAAATCACTCCAAACTTTAATAGTGAGATATTAGGATACTGTTCTCAACACATTGAAAGAAGAAACGCTGAGTTACATACAGGTGAAATGGCCTTTTCAGAATTAAAAAATTCAATTTGGCTTTCTCGCTTTTATAAATCTTGCGAATCGCTTCTACATATAATGGACAAAAAAATAGAAGATCTTTTTGAAATGCCTAATGTTGCTCTCGACTCAATTAAGTCTCTAAGCGATGAAGCCGGGAAGTCAGTGAAGCAAGACATTGCGGCATATAAAAAAGTTTGGGGTGACAAAAGTGATGAAGAAAAAAACAAATGCCATGACCAGGCTTCTATTTGGGCCACTCGACAAAATGGCCATAGGGTAATTTGCCCTGTTTGTGACTCACAGGCTCTTGTGCAAGGCTCTCCATCCTCATCGATAAAGACAGCAACTGACCAAGATCTTGATTTAGTAATTCAAAAACAATCTATGATGCCGATATCCTTCGAATGTGTGGGCTGTGGTCTTAAAATAAGTGGGCATTCAAGGCTTAATGCTTGCGGTTTAGGTGAGTCATATACTACTACCACAACATTCACTATTGCTGAATTCTATAACCTTTATACCGAAGATGAAATTGATGAGGCACGCAGAGAAGGGGAGGCCTCGGTCATTAGTCATTTTGAAGATGATAATAATGAGTAGATGATTTAAAGGGTGGCTGGAAATCAACCGGCCATCACTAATGTGTATAACAATGTGTATATGAAATTTTTTAAATCGAATAAAAAAAACCAAGTATCAATAGGTTATGAACAAATAGAGACTCCTGTGATCTTCCGCCAATTTTCCTCCCCTCTCGTCCGAGAACGTCTAAAAACCCTTTAAATTCAAATAAGATAGAGAATGGTTCATCCGTAACCGTCCAACACCATCTGCCTGAATCCAGAAAACATATGTATCGTGCTTTTTTAGACACTGATTTAATTTATACGCATGGTACTGACAGATATACAAATTTGGGTATAGATAAAGGTTTTACCCAATAACTGAGCATAATTTGACAACATTTTGATGGTGTGCCAAATGTATTCCATCGACAAATAACTTAAACCTATGCCAGGAAATGAGTGTGGATGACGAGAAAAAACCGTCAACTTGGGTGATTCAGGCGATTGCCGATCAGGCTGTTAACGTTGAGTTTGGTGACTGTATTAATGAAGCTATCAATCAGCGTGTCACCGCGTTTATGGATGTACTCAAGCAGCAGCAGATCCCCGGCGTCACAGGTTATCTGCCGACCTATCGCTCCTTGCAGGTATCCTATGATTCACTGCGGATCCGCCAGTCTCATCTTATTCATCTGATTGATGCCTTGCTCAGCAATACGCGGTGGACTGCAACGCCTGGTCGGTGCTGGATTGTCCCGGTATGTTACGGTGGAGAACAGGGTATCGACCTTGAAACATCAGCAACGGCGCTCGGACTGACTTGTGATGAATTGGTGCGGCTTCACTCTGCCCCAACTTATCGCATCTATATGATTGGTTTTGTGCCAGGATTCGCCTATTTAGGCGGGTTAGATGAACGATTACATCTGGCACGGCGCACATCCCCGCGTCAGGAAGTCCCTGCTGGTAGCATCAGCATCGGCGGAATGCAGTCAGCCATCGGCTCGGTTGCGGCCCCCAGTGGCTGGCATTTGCTGGGTAAAACACCGGCGAAAAGTTTCAACCTGCGGCGGGAACAGCCTTTTTTATTCAGCGCTGGAGAGCGCGTTCGTTTCCTGCCGATTGGTGTGGAAGAATATCAGGCCCTGAATGCCGATCCGGACTATATGCCCCAGTGGAGCCATGACGCATGACATTTTTTGATGTGATTTCTCCCGGTCTGATGTCCACGCTTCAGGATGCGGGGCGATTAGGTTATGAAGATCGCGGCGTACCGCCTTCAGGCGTGATGGATACGCTGAGTTTTTCTCTTGCCAATGCGTTAGTCGCCAATACGCCTGGCACTGGCGTAATTGAATTTACGTTAACCGGCCCTACACTGAGGCTGGGCGGCGACCAAACCCGCTGTATTGCTGTAACAGGAGATGCGGAGGTCATGCTCAATGCCACACCTTTACCCGTCTACCAATCCCACCTCATGCAGCCAGGAGATCTTCTGACCATCAAACGACTTCGATCGGGGGCTCGCGGCTATTTCGCCGTCGCGGGGGGATTCGATGTTCAGCCTCAGCTTGGCAGTGTTTCCACTCTGACGCGTGCCAGATTAGGCGGATTTCATGGCCGTATCATGCAAAAAAACGACAGGCTACCACTGTGCAATATTCAGTGTGACGGTGTTGCCGGGATACGCGCGGACTGCCTGTTTCCCCAGCGGGAAAAGCGCCCTTTCAGAGTCGTGTGGGGGCCTCAGGACACCTACTTTGATGACGCAGCCCGCCATCAGTTTCAGTCACAGTGCTATCATCTGTCACCCCAGTGTGACCGTATGGGGTATCGCCTGCAGGGTGAACCTCTTGAACATCTTCGTGGCTTCAATATCATTTCTGATGCCATAAGCCATGGCAGCATACAGATACCTGGAGACGGTTTGCCCATTATCGCCATGAATGACAGGCAAACAACCGGAGGTTACCCAAAAATTGCCACCGTTATCCGTGCCGATTTGGCCCGTCTGGGTCAGCTAAAACCCGGCGACAGCATACAGTTTGAAGCGGTTTCAGTGGAGAAGGCTGAGTCGATTTGGCGGGGTCGTCAGGCTATTTTACAGGAAAAACTGGCGGAACTCTCCAGACGCCGTTAACGCTGCGATTTCAGGCAATAACCTCCGCCAAAGGCATGACAGAGGTTATTAAAAAAGGTATTCACATCCATCACTGCCCGTAATACGCATTTGCCCCGTGTTTACGAAGATAGTGTTTATCCAGCAGTACCTGCTGCATATCCCTGATACCAGGCGTCAGTTGACGGGAGAAAATGCCCATATAGGCAACCTCTTCCAGCACCACCGCGTTATGCACCGCGTTTTCCGCACTGCTCCCCCAGGCAAAGGGGCCGTGGGCATTAATCAGCACAGCAGGGATAGCCGCCGGACTTAGATTGCGTGTACGGAAAGTTTCAATAATCACTTCCCCGGTATTATGCTCATAGTCCTCGGCAATTTCCTGCGCAGTCATCAGGCGTGTGCAAGGAATATTGCCATAGAAGTAGTCCGCATGGGTGGTCCCCCAGGCCGGGAGATCTAACCCGGACTGGGCCCAGATAGTGGCATGGCGTGAATGGGTATGAACAATACCGCCAATGGTGTCGAAAGCGCGGTAAAGTGCCAGATGCGTTGCGGTATCGGAAGAGGGTTTTTTAGCGCCCTCTACCACTCGGCCACTTGCCAGTTCGACCACCACAATATCGTCCAGCGTCATGACATCATAGTCCACGCCAGAAGGCTTAATCGCGACCAGACCACGGGCTCTGTCGATGGCGCTGACATTGCCCCAAGTAAAGGTCACCAGATTGTGCTGCGGCAGAGTGAGGTTAGCTTCCAGAACCTGTTGTTTCAGCGACGTTAAACTCATATTAATCCTCCTTCCTGCATTTTTTGTTCAATCCAGCGCCGCGCCTGTACAATCTCGGCTACCGGTTCTTCGGCTTTTTCAGTCCACATTTCAATCAGGAACGCGCCGCGATAATTGATCTGCTTGAGTTTGCGGAACACGCTGACAAAATCCACACAGCCACTGCCAAAAGGCACATCACGAAACTGCCCTTTTGAACTGTCAGTCACGGGCTGCGTATCTTTCAGGTGAATCGCCGCGATACGGTCAATGCCCAGTTCCAGCTCCGCGCTGACATCGTTACCCCAGGCACTCAAGTTGCCCACATCCGGGTAAACAGTGAACCAAGGCGAGGCTAACTGGCGATCCCAGTCCTTCCACTTGCTGATGGAGTTCATAAACTCAGTATCCATAATTTCCACCGCCAGCATCACCTGTGCCGCCGCCGCACGCTCAACCGCCCATGCCATACCCTCGGCAAAGCGGGTGACTGTACCTTCATCGCGTGATTCGTAATAAACGTCGTAACCCGCTAACTGAATCGTGCGAATGCCGATGTCTTTCGCCAGTTGAATAGCGTTCTCCATCAGGTCGTAAGCCTGTTGACGGATAACCGGATCATGGCTGCCAAACGGAAAGCGGCGGTGACCGGAAAGGCACATCGATGGAATCGTCACCCCGGTTTCAATCATTGCCCCGACCAGAGACAGACGCTCAGCTTTTGTCCAGTCAAGACGTGCCAGACGATGGTCAGTTTCATCCACCGACATCTCGACAAAGTCGAATCCACAGGCTTTGGCTAACGCCAGACGTTCAGGCCAGCTCAAATGCGCAGGCAGCGCCTTTTCATAAATTCCCAGTGGGTGCTGACGCATAAATTATTTCCCCCAAATATGGTTAATCGCCTGATGGAATTCAGCTGCGGTAGCAACGCCGTTAGCGCTGTCAGTCAGTGCGCGGCCAACGATAAATGCACGAACATCAATCTCTTTAAACTGTGGTAATTCTTGCGGAGTAATCCCCCCCGTCACCGATAAACCAAAGCCGAGGTCGGACAGGGCTTTCATGGCATCCAGATCCTGCTGGCTCCAGCTCTGCCCCTGTGCCTGAGCATCACGCCCGCGATGATAGATAGCCTGTTTCAGCCCAAGGCCACGCCAGTTACGCGCATCCTCCATGCTCCAGTTACCAAATAGTTCAATTTGAATTTCCCCCTGGTAGCGCTGAGCTACCTCATGCGCGCTGGCGAAGGTTGCCAGCGGGGCCGCACAGATAACCGTCATCCAGCTAGCGCCAGCACCAAAGGCCAGTTCGGCCAGTGTGGATCCGGCATCGGCCACCTTAAAATCAGCAACCAGTGTTTTCTCAGGCAAAAGTTGGCGGAGCTGACGTACAGCCTCAACACCCGCGCTAAAACAAAGAATGGTTCCGGCTTCAACGATATCGACGTATTCGTGTAGCCGTTCAGCCGCATCCAGCGCAGCATCAAGCCGGGTATGATCCAGCGCCAGTTGTAACTGAGGAACAGAGTGATTACTCATGGTGTGACTCCCTGATTGACGGCGAGCAGTACGGTTACAAGATTTTGATAGCGTTGGTATTTTTTCTGATATGAGGCGTGGTTTTGCATATTGGGTTGATAGCGGATAATTTCCGGATCCAGCATCTGCTGTGCCTGCTGTAGTGACGATATTGCCCCCGTGCCGGTCATGGCGACCAGAGCAGCCCCCAGACAGCCACTCTCTTCAATCTGTGGGATCTCTACCGGTAGCCCGCTAATATCAGCAAACATCTGCATCCACACCGCAGAACGTGTCGGCCCACCGCTCAGACGCAGCGCAGTGACATGGGGAAAACGTTTGAGAATGCGGTTAAGGTGCGTCAGATGTGAGAACACCACACCCTCATAAATAGCCTGTACCAAATGACTACGCTGATGACCCGCCTGCATACCGTAGAAACTGGCCTGTAGATCTGCGCCAGCGTTATTACCGTAAAGGAAAGGGACAAACAGCAATGAACTCGCGGCAGGCGGCAGTTCGGCCACCCACTGGTTCAGTTGATGATAATCGTCGATTTCCCACTGCTGGCAGAACCACTCAAGGTTAGCGGCTGATGTGGGGCTGGCTTCGTGAATAATATATTGATTATCAATAGCATAGCGGCCATAAACAAACGGGTAGTCGATCTCGTCGAGTAAACTGTCGGTGATCCCGCTGGTGACAGACCAGGTGCCCATAACCGCATTTATCCGGGTATCGTCATAGAGCCCGGCGCAAAGGGCAGTGGAGACCACATCAAACAGACCGCCAACAACAGGTGTACCCGCGAGTAATCCACACTGTGCTGCCGCCTCCTCGCCGATAGTCCCAGCAATATCCGTCGGCCTGACAATGGGGGGAAGTGCAGGTAAAATCTCGGAAAGACCGAACTGCTCCACAAGGGCAGGCGACCAGTCTTGCTGGTGCATGTCATACAGATTTGATTCAGAGATATTGGTTTCTTCACAGGCCAGGGCGCCAGTCAGGCAGTAGCGCAGATAGTCATGAGCCATCAACACGCTACCAATCTCTGCATAGCGAGCAGGCTGATGCTGTTTTATCCAGCATAACAGGGACACCGGATGCCCGGTCCACAACGTCTGTCGGGTTACTGGATACAGTGCCTGCGGTAAACCTTCCTGCTGCCACTGCTGGACCAGTGCCAATGCCCGGCGGTCAGAGGAGAGTATGCCATTACCCAGCGGCTGCCCCTGTTTATCTAACAGAAACAGCCCCTTACCCTGAGCGGAGATCCCCATGCCCAATACCTCGGCGGCAGGTGTCTCACTGGATATCAGTACCTGACGAATGACTGTCGCTGCCGTGTGCCACAACTGGTGCATATCACGTTCAGCCCGTCCAGGCTCTGGCACCAGCACCGGTAAATTCTGTCGGGCAACCGCGCGTTCATTACCCGCAATATCGTACAAACCGGCCTTAATAAAGGTACCGCCGCAGTCAAGTCCTAACCAATAGCTCATAGTGTTCTCTCCAGTCAGAGGCAATCAGCCACAGGAATTTTGACGACCACTTTGCGGGTAGGCCCTGGTTCGTTAACCGCGCAATTGGGTCGATGGAGATCCTGCGGAAAAAACACGGCAAAATTACCCGGCTTCATCAGCAGCAACGTTTCATTTGGCGCGTGGCGATAAAAAATGATGTCCCGGGTTGCGTCATAGGGTTGGTGTATCTCAACTAGAGTGCTGTCCGTCGCAACACCGATATACTCCTCGCCAGAAATCAGGTACTGCACATCGATAAACTTGCGGTGTGCTTCCGGGTAGTTTTCGCTCTCGAAGCCGGTCTGTAAGTCCAGCACCTGCACCAGCCAGCCGGTCTCGCTGTCCTGATAGCGCCCGGCAGGCATATTCTGCAGATCCTGACCTTTCAAATAGCGAATTGCCTGGGCTACGGCGGCAGGATAGTGATAGTCTGCAGTATTATTAATATGTCCAAAGATCATGAGGTTATTCCTGTCACAGTGCCTGGATACGGGCCCAGACGCGCTCATCAACCGGAATACCAAGACGCTGATTTTCAGCGCGAATACCGGGGAATTTGTGACCAGGAAGGCGAATAGCCTGTTCACTGTCGGCACGCTCTGCGCCACTCACCGACTCACGAATACGCGCCAGCTTGCTGTCACGCGTCGGGCCGTCAATCAGCCGGTCAACGTCAATAGCAATAAAAACTTGTGAGATACCGAATTCATCGCCGTTGTCTTCAGTGATTTCGGTAACAGAAGCGCCGTTTGAGAGCAGGGTGGCAAGCATATCCAGCACCACCGAGAGCGCGGAGCCCTTCCAGTAACCCATCGGCAGGATGCGGCGATTCTCTTCGATAGTGGCAGGATCGCGGGTATAGTTGCCGTCGTTATCAAAACCGCCGTCTACCGGTAAGGTTTTACCCGCCAGACGGTTAAGCTCCAGCATGCCGTAGGAGAACATCGACATCGACATATCCACCATGGTGACAGGCTCGCCAGGTACCGCAACGATCAGCGGGTTAGTACCAATAGCACAGTTTTTCGCCCCCCAGGGTGGCATAACGGCAATCGAGTTAGTCCAGCAAATCCCGACATAACCTTTCTCTGCTGCCTGCCAGCCATAACTCCCCCCACGCATCCAGTGATTGGCATTACGCAGCGCCACCAGGCCAATGCCGTGAGCGTCAGCAAGCGTAATAGCGCGATCCATCATCGCTGTGGCCGTCAGGTTGCCTATTGAACGATGTGCATCCCACTGCTCGATAGCTCCCAGAGAGAGTATTTTTTCCGGTATAGCTTCGGGGATGATATGCCCGGCATCGAGTTGCTGAATAAAACGCGGGAAGCGGTTAACGCCGTGGGAATAGACGCCACTCTCGCTGGTATCGGCAAACAGGGTGGCGCAGGCTTCCGCTTTTTCGACCTCGACGCCCCGCGCGAGGAGCACGCGCAAAAATTCCTGTTTTAACTGTTGATAGCTGATTCTCATTGCCGACGGTCTCCCCGATAAGTGGGTATATTTCAATATGTGGAATTGCATTTCAAATAAAGTCTATGGCGTTAATCGGGGGAAGTCAAAGAAAGGGTGGGTTAATTTATTGTTATAAAACAACCACATAAAAATCACTTTGGTTTATGTGATCGGCCACACATCGGGCGAAATACAGGCGTGGGGAAGCCGGCAGAAAGGACATCCTGACCACCGGCTGTATATACCCGTTATGCTTCAAGTTGTTTGAATGTTGCGTGCACTCAACTCAAATTATTTGGGTATATTTTTAGCTACTGACTTATTCGCACCCGATAAAGGGAGCTTGTCGCCGTAATATACAACTCGTCCCCGTTCGGACCGCCTAACGTACAGTTGGAGACGCATTCCGGTAACAAGATTTTACCCACCGTGGCACCACGGCTATCAAAAGCGATAACGCCATCGGCACAGCTGCACCAGATATTCCCCTGGCGGTCAACGCAGAATCCATCCGGAATACCTGGCGCAACCTCAGCAAACCGTTTCCCGTCAGACAGCTGATGGCCATCAACGCTGTAAACCCGCAGCTCGCGGCGGCCCAGCGTTGGAAAGTCAATAATCGACATATCCGCCACATACATCAGACTTTCATCCGGTGAAAAGGCCAGTCCGTTCGGGCGCTGTAAATCACTGGCCGCGATGGTCAGTTTGCCGCTCGGCGGATCAAAACAGTAGAGGTAGCAGCCAATCACCTGGCTATGAGCATGATAGCCTTCATCATCGCTGGTAATACCGTAGGGCGGATCGGTAAACCAGATAGTGCCATCAGAACGAACCACCACATCGTTAGGCGAGTTAAAACGCTTGCCGTCAACCTTCTCTACCAGCATCGTTACGCTACCGTCATGTTCAGTACGGCTGATGCCGCGCCGTCCATGCTCACAGCTGATCACCCGTCCTTCACTATCCCGTGCATTGCCGTTGGCATAATGAGAAGGCGCACGCCATACCTGAAGTTCGCCGCTACGCTGCCAGCGAAACATGCGATTGCCTTTAACATCACTGAATACCACAGCATCTTGCTGGGGTAGCCAGACCGGGCCTTCCGCCCAAATTGCCGGAGAGCACAGTTTCTCAATAACCAGAGAGTCAGTCAGCGACATAATGGACTCCTTATTTCACACCCCAGATGGCTTTGTAGTGACCCTGGTAATCGTTCTGTGGGTCGTAATGGTTCTGCGCACCGCCGTCATTACCGATATTGTCTTTGGTTATCAGGTGCGCTGGCGTGACATAGCCCGAAGGAGGCTGTCCGGCAAAGGCGCGGTTAAATTCATCCAGCAACTGCCAGCCGTGAAGTTTCAAGGGTTCAGCAACCGTACCGATCTGGCTGTCGCCGCTACGAATACGCTGGAAGGCAGAAATGGAACCATCACCAGCTGAAAGGTTATAAGGTGCGTTTGCCCCGCCCTTTCCGGCAGTTTTGAGCGCCGGAGCCATAAAATCAAAGTACAAGTCGTTGATTGCCAGTCCATATTCAAACTTGTCGCCATGTTTTTGTAACAGGCTGAAAGTCATTGATGGCATGCGGTTAGAGGTATCGGCCAGCGGTGTATCAATAAACTCAACCACTTCACAGCCGCTACACTTCTCAATCTCCTGCTTCATGGCGTTAGCCTTATCAAGCGCGATTTGGTAGAGCGAATCGGTGAAGATAATCACTTTCGCTTTACCGCCAGAATGCACAACCGCGTACTGGGCTGTCAGCTTCGCCACTTCATCAGAATCAGAGGTAATATTGGCGGCAATGCCGTACTGCGGAATCGGTCCTGGCTCCGGGACGGCATGCCAGGCCATCAGTACGATATTTTGCTGTGCTGCTTTCTTCAGCAGCATTTTTGCTACGTTTGGGTTCCAGCCACCGATAACAATGCCATCAGGGCGCTGAGCAATCGCCTGGTTCATCGCCGCTAGCTGATCTTTAACCGAGCCACCACCGTCCAACGTATCCAGCTTCCAGCCTGCAGCCGCAGCCGCTTCACTCAGCCCCTGTTGCACGCCCTGTACGCCGCCATTTTTCATATCTGAGGCGATAAAAATCACCTTTTTATTTGGCTGTAATTTAGGACCGCTCGTCGGGCCGTCCCACTGGGTAACGCTAGCCGTTGCCTTATTTACCGCCGCCGTCGCCTCGTCAAGATAAGCATCAGCATGTACGGGTAATGCGGCAGCAATCAGAGTGCTGAGGGCTAAAGCAAGAACGTTGATCTTCATATTGAACTCTCCGTGGTCGTTTTTTGGTTATTGTCAGGAGACTGGGCCGGAGCACTCTGGCTGCGTACAACGGCTTTCTGGTTTAACATCCGGCGACGCTGGGCGTAGCCGGCAAGGGTAATAGAAAGCAGCAGGGTTGCGCCGTTAAATAACGGTTCTACCCAGAATTCACCACCGAACTGCTGAATACCGGCAATACCTATTGCCAGAATGGCAATCCCCACCACGGTTCCCCAGACATTCACCCGTCCCGGACGAATAGTCGTACTGCCGAGGAATGCCCCCACCAGGGCAGGTAAGAGATAATCCATGCCTACGCTCGCCTGGCCCACACCCTGTTCAGCGGCAATCAGGACGCCGCTGAAACCGGTCAGTACGCTGGAGGCGATAAATGCGCCAATAGTGAATTTATTAACAGCAATACCGTTCAGTCGGGCAGCAGCCGGATTACCGCCTACCGCATACATGCAGCGCCCCAGTGGAGTATGTTCGGTAATAAGCCAAAGAATGACTGCCACGGCCAGCACGTAGAATGCACCAACAGGGATACCGAAAATTTCGGTGTAGTGCAGAGCACTAAAGCCTTCAGGCAGATCGCCAACAATTTGCCGTCCACCGGAATACCACAGAGCAACGGCATACAGCACGGTACCGGAGCCCAGTGTGGCCACAAAGCTGTCGATATCTGCCAGCGCCACTAAAATACCGTTCAACAGACCGTACAGCGCCGAAATAGCCAGTACCGCAAGTACTGCCATCTGCCAGGACATGCCGTACTGCACCTGAAAGGTAATCGCCAGAATGTGCCACAGCACGATGCCGAAACCGACGTTAAGGTCAATCTTACCGACAATCATTGGAATGGTTGCAGCCAGCGCCAGCAGAGCGATTTTAGCCTTACTGGAAAGAATCGCCTGAAGCGTCAGCATGCTGGCGAACGACGGCGATAATGCGGAAAACATCAAGACAAGAAGCACACACAGCAAGAGCAAACCATAGCGGGTCAGGATTTGCATCGACCAGGGACCAACCCCATTCTGGCTAAGGCTGACCCGCTGTTCCAGCGCGGTCGATTTTACAGATGTTTTGGACATAATCTTCTCCAGCCACCGCCTGTGGGGTGGCGTTACAATTTCAGACGGCGGCGACAGTGGCTTCGCTACTGCCAGAGGCGAGTTCAAGTAAGTTGGCGAAGCTGACACGTTCATTTTTCAACTCACCGACGATTTGCCCGCGATTAAAGACCAGCGCGCGATTACAAATATGCGCAATTTCTTCAAAATCACTGGAAATGACCAGCACGGCGACACCTTCGGCTAAGGCTTTATTTAATAAATGATAAATTTCTTCACGTGCACCGACGTCAACGCCCGCGGTAGGATCTTCAAGGATGAGCAACGGGGCATTAAGATGCATCCAGCGGGCCATCACTACTTTTTGCTGATTACCACCAGAGAGCGCACTAATATCCAGGCTTACGTCTTTCGGACGCACGTCAAATAACTGCATTTTCCACCAGCAGGCACCCAGTTCTGCACGACGAGCGTAGTGTGATAACAACCGATGGCCGCTGGCACAGGGATTGAGGAACATATTTTCACGTACGCTCATCGACATCACCAGACTCTCTCCGGTACGGTCTCCGGCAACCAGCGAAACGCCCGCCGCCATCGCCTGCTGGGGGGAACGAGCCTGATAAACTTGGTCACGGAAAGTAATACAGCCCCCCGTACGCTGGCGCAGGCCAAATAACAGACGCCCAATCTCTTCCTGACCGGCACCGCGTAACCCGGCAAGCGCAAGCATCTCTCCGGGCTGAATGCTGAACGAAACCGGACCGACGTCATCAATAGAGACTTGGTCGAAATTCAGCACTGGAGCCGCTTTTTCAGGGAGGGGTTCACGTTGATTATCGGCAACCGACTCACCGACAATGGTCTCCACCAAGTCACGCAGGCTGTAATCACGGGTGTAGCCACTCGCGACATGCTTGCCATCGCGCATCACACAAACCCGCTCAGCAATTTCAATCACCTCATCCAGTCGGTGGGTGACGTAAATCATCCCCACTTTCTTACTCTTCAGGCGATTAATCACGGTAAACAGATGGCGAACATCATTGGCGGGCAGGGATGCGGTCGGTTCATCAAGTACCAGGACTTCGGCATTAACCGCCACTGCACGGGCAATCGCTAACAGGGATTTTTCGGTACGCGACAACTCAAAGACTCGCGCATCAGGATCCAGCATAATGCCAACCTCCTCCAGCGCCAGGCGGGAACGTTCTCTGACTGCCCGCCAGTTAATCAGCCCCATCCGACGGCTAAAGCCCATCACCAGAGCCATATTCTCTGCGACGGTCATCCACTCAATCAGTCCAAGATCCTGATGGATAAAGGCAATCGGCTGACGCTGGGCGGTTTTTAAAGCAGCAGCAGAAGTAATACTACTGTCATGGAACTGAATATCGCCGCCGTCACGTGGGTAAACCCCGGCAAGGACTTTGATCAGTGTGGATTTGCCGGCACCGTTTTCGCCCAGCAGCGCCAGTACCTCACCAGGATGCACCTCAAGGCTGACATCATTTACAGCAAGGTTTCCACCAAAGCGTTTGGTGATATGGCTCAGAGTCAAAACCGCTGCTCCGGGTGTATTCTGCATAACAGACTCCTGCAACAACAGATAAGTAACAACAGCGGCTACTGCATACTAAATACACCGCTAATTCCAACATGCGAAATCAAGTTTCAAAAATAGTATTCTTACTGCTGACAGAAAGCAAAGAAGATGTTATTTTATTTATTGTTTAAAAACAGTAGGTTAATTTTGATGTTATAGAAGTGTGATGAATAGCTCACTTCATTAACGTGATTTTTTCCCACGGAATCGAGGTGATTGCCATACTGAAACTTCGTTCCATATTCACAGGCTAACGGGCATGAGTTACCATCAGATAAAATGCCGTAAGAGGTATGCGGGAAACCAAGAGGAAGCGTGAATGAGCGTAAAAGCGGATACTGTAAAGGACGATAAAAAAGACCAACCAGCCGGCACCCAAAGTCTGTTTCGCGGCCTTCAGCTTATTGAAATTTTAAGTAATTACCCTAATGGCTGCCCGTTAGCCAATCTTGCCGAATTATCCGGGATGAATAAAAGTACCGTACACCGACTGCTGCAGGGGCTACACAGTAGCGGATACGTTACCCAAGCCCCTTCACCCGGAAGCTATCGGCTGACTACCAAATTCATTTCCGTCGGGCAGAAAGCACTGTCGTCGCTGAATATTATCCACGTTGCGGCAGCACATCTCGAGAAATTGAATCTGGAAGTGGGTGAAACGGTGAATTTCTCCAGCCGGGAAGATGACCATGTGATCCTTATCTATAAGCTGGAGCCAACCACCGGCATGATGCGCACTCGCGCCTATATCGGCCAGCACATGCCGCTCTACTGCTCGGCAATGGGTAAAATCTTTATGGCATGGGGCAGTGAAGATTACCCGGCTCATTACTGGGAAACACACCAGCAAACTATCCAGCAACTTACCAAAAATACCATCACCACACTGCCGGAAATGCTGGAGGAACTGAAGACTATCCGTAAACTACAAACCGCAATGGACCGGGAAGAAAACGAGCTGGGGGTATCCTGTATCGCAGCACCCGTTTTTGATATTCAACAGCGTGTTCCTTTTGCCGTTTCCGTCTCGCTACCGACGGCCAAGTTACAGCAGATTGGCGTGAAAAAACTGATGGCTCCGGTTGTCGCAACCGCCAGAGCTATCTCTGCAGAGTTGGGATTTAACGGCTAAACATCTGACACTTACTCTCGCGGTTATTGCCTGATGGAAACAATCGCCGCAGACCTCGGTGAGAGTTTAGCGGCAGGATTTGTATACGCTAATACAAGAGTCTGTCGATGGAGATCCCAGAAGCAGATGAACAACATACTGCCACAATACCGCAGGTTTATGCTGTTCATGCATTAGAGGGTTGCGCCACTTTTGAAACTACCGCCTTCTGAAAGTGAATGCTTTACGTCTGAATAAACGACGTAAAGCAAAGCGTCCTTAGGGGATGTTGTTACCATTTTTTCTGTCAGTCCGATAGCCACATCAACGGCGATATGAGCCTTCATGCCACTAAACTCCTGGCCTGAATGTAAGTACATTAATAACCATATAATAAATATATGTAATTAGCAGGTATGACATCTCTGCCGGATTTTCTTGTTGCCAGCGGGTAATTTGTGCTTTTTATCAAAGTTGCATTCAAAATACCTTTTAAAATTTAAAAAATATTTTAATATTATATCTTAATCATTTGTTTGGTTTCAGGAGGACACAGGTGGATCGCATCATTATCCCTACAAACTACATCCATGTCCGGAGCACCCCGCTCTGGACCAAAGAAACTGCACCGAAGTCTATCTGGCAAAGACACCTCGATAAAGGAACACGCCAGGGTGTTTACCCTAAACTCTCTGTTATGCAGGGCACGATTATTTACTATTCCTATGCGGATGAAACCAGCCCTGAGCCGACCGATACCTTGGTGATTGAAGCCGGACAGTTCGGTGTATTTCCGCCGGAAACCTGGCACCGGATAGAAGCTGCTACTGACGATACTGTGTTTAATGTCGATTTTTATGTCGCCCCAGAGATTCTGACCGAGGAGTAACGCAACCATGAACGACGAAAACAAAGGCTTTTTATTAATACTGAGCAATAAACGTAATCATCTGACAGCGGAAAAGCGCTTTCTTAATCCGAAAAAATTATATATTTCTGAGATTGCAGCAGAAGAAATTGCACTGCTGGTCAGTGAATTAGACGGTAAAGAAAAGATTAATGATGCGCCACTGATGGTCACCATGACCAATAGCAATAATGGTGTTTCAGTGGATAAAGAAGTGGATTCCGTCGCGGCGTTGGCCGACCAGGAAAATGCAGCGCAAATAGTCAAAGATCTGATTAATATCATCCGCGGCTATGATATGGATGAAGAAACCAATGTCTGCGGATGGTAAGCGTTTCTCCGTTCCGTGAGGGAAAACTGCTTTCCCTCACGAAAAGAGTATTATCCAGCGTGGCTGGTTATCGTATTACCGACAGCATATGGCAAGTACCGCTGAACTTACCGGTGTTGATAACCGCAGAGCATTTATAGAAAAAACTGAATCATTTATCTGAAAAATGGATTATCTATGTGTGCAAGGACAAGAATCAACTACAGTAATGTAAATTGTGTAGCCGCCTGTTTTTATATATTTATTTAAATAAGAAAACAGGCAAGCAATATAAAAATCTTTACTCTTCAACAGGATAAACTAACCCAATATGCTTTCTGACAGTATCTAAGGTTTCCATAATTACGATACTTTCATCAGGAGACATAATCGTTGATTTTCCCCCAGTATTTACCAGGCGTTCCATTTCAAATGCCTGAAACTGCATACCCCGGCCATCAACCGTCTGATTAAACTCTTCAATAATATTCCCGGCATAGTCTTCAAGCCGAAATGAAGTCGCCGTATACCAGACCGAATCGATAACGATACGTGCTTCAGAACCATTGATCACCGCCTGATTAATCCCGGTGCAGTCAAGTGCGGACACTGTGGTAGAAATAGCATCATTTTCGTGGTGCATAATGGTCGCTGTCTCTGCGTCAACCCCGGTATCTTTGAAACGCGCTATAGCTTCAATTGCAACAGGTGCCCCCAGAATATCAACGGCAAAAGATATCGGATAGATACCCAAATCAAGCAAAGCTCCGCCCCCCAGCTCCAGAGCATTGAGACGATGTTTAGGATCGGTGGGTAGAAACTGCCGATGTTCTGCACTGACGGATCTTAGAATACCAAGCGCACCTGAGTGAATGATCTCATGGATCCTTCTCATATGCGGCAGAAAACGTGTCCACATCGCTTCGAGTATCACCAGGTTATGTTCATCTGCATATCTGACCAGGGTTCTGGACTCATCTGCATTAAGCGTAAAAGGCTTTTCAACAAGAACATGTTTTCCCGCTTTCAGTGCAAGCAAAGCAGTATCGATATGCTGTGGATGAGGCGTGGCAATATAGATAATGTCCACATCAGGATCATTAACCAGTTCCTGATAACTTCCATAGGCCCGAGACAGGCCGAATTGCTCAGCGAAAGCGCTGGCTTTCGCTTTCGTTCTGGACCCTACCGCAACAACATTAAGTCCCGCTATCTGCAAATCTCGCGTGAATGTTTCAGCAATTCCGCCAGTCGCCAGAATCCCCCAACCTAATGAGTTTTTCATATTTCGCCCTGTATTGTTGAGTGAATGAGCTATTGATACCTTATATTGAATAAACTCAGCAAGAAAGCAAAGGGAGTTTATCCGTTCCGTATCCTGAATAAGATTAACTCATTTTTTAATTTAACATGTTGAACAGAATATGTATTTCAGGATGCGTTATCTGGAGCGGGGAAAAAATAGTGAGGCAAAAGTGAGTCAGCGGCAGAACACCGCATCCTCATAAAATATATAACAAAAACAACTTAAGTCGCTTGTAGACGCGAAGTGAGACCCGTCGATGAGTATAGATAAACTATGTAATTCAGCGGGCTGGGCGCAGGCAACTTGAAGTATGACGGGTATCTCTGTCTTAAAACACAGACAAAGACTACTTGGTCATACTCAAAATCGTCCTGATATTACGTGCGCTGGTCGCGATAATATCAATGGCACCGGTACGTAAAGCCCCCATAATCGAAACAGCTTTAGTACTTTCCGAAGCAATAGCGATAACACAAGGGATCTGCTTAAGTTCCTCTACGCTGAGACCAATAACCCTGTCATCCATCACGGTATTAACATGCTTACCTTGCGAGTTGAAAAAATCGTAGCCCGCTATATCTCCGGTAACACCTTGATTCAGACTGGCATCATTGATCTCTTGAGGGGTAAACCAGCCAAGTTTAACCATATAGCTATTTTCATTCATATCACCGATACCCACCAGGGCAATATCCGCTTTGCGTGCACGGTCTAAGGTCTCTTTAATGGTGCCATTACGCATCAGCGCCGCTTTCAACTCGGAACTTTCAACATAGGCTGGGGCATAAAGTGACTCACTGCTACCACCAAACTTTTTCGCTAACAGGCGGCTAATATGATCGGCATTAATCACATCACCAGGGCGGTGAGTACCGCCGATTCCACAGATGAATCGGCAGTCTTTGGACTGTATCTGGCTGGTATGTTCTGCCACCGCAGCAACATTACGCCCCTGACCCACAGTGACAACGATATTGTCACGTAGATTATTAGCGAGATAGCTGGAGACTAAAGCAGCCACCTGACGACGCTGTTCGTCTTCATCAATGCTATCCAAGGCAATTAAAGCCCGGCTGATTGGGAAACGCTCAATAAGTTGTTTTTCCAGCTGGGTGCTGAATACCGGATGGTAACGTACACTTATTTCAACGATACCCTCTTCTTTCGCCCGCTTTAGCAGTCGACCGACTTTAATACGCGAAATACCAAATCGATTAGCAATCTCTTCTTGAGTCACTTCATCACGGTAGTAGGCAATGGCTATTTCGGTGAGTAGTTCAAAATCCTGGCTCTGACTGGACTTTTCCATGCGTAGCCATTCTCCATGAGAAGACGTGTATTTAACAAAATTATATCAGAGATAACACCCTGTCTAACACTATACCCGTCATACTTCAAGTTGCCCGGGTGTTGCGTACATGACACGCGCCGAATCACAGAGTTTATCTATGCTCATTGACGCGCCTCACTTCACGCCTACAAGCAACTCGAATTATTTTGGGTATATACATGCCCTCTGGCACCAGCCAGAGGGCGCTGTCGTTAAATTAACGCTTAATACTGTCGATTTTCAACATACGGGCAATCACTTTATCCAGCTCTTGCTCTTCAAAAATCACTTTCCAGTCTGGCTTAATAATTTTTTCGCGACCGTATTCCATGGCAATCATGCAGGCATCAGAGAATGGGTTAGTCGCGCGGAAAGCGACGGCCAGAGCAATCTGAATATGGCCATATAGCATGGCTTTTGCCGCTTCTTCCGGTACGCCACTGTGTTTAACTGTTTCATCCAGCGCTTCTTTCATAAAAGCGCCCACCATACAGGCAACGGTTTCAACCAGCGTTGGCTCAAGATAGGCTAATTGTTTTACGGTCACCCAGTGCACTTCGGCAACCGGACCATACATACAACTCACCACTTTACTTAACTGTGCTTTTTGTTCGTCATTACCCGTTTCATATGAGGCTGCAACGTGCTGAATAGCCGCGACGCCGCCGAAAGCATCTTCATGTTCTTCTTTAGTATAGCGATGGAGGAATACCGACGGATGGCAAGGATGAGCAACCGCGTATTCAATACCTTCGCGATAAGCAATAAGATTGGCATATGCCGCAGCAGGATCAAGCGTCAGTAGTACGGCACCTGATTTCATCTGCGGAACGACGACTTCAGAGACTTTACCCAGTACAATATCTGGCACAGCTAAAATGACAACATCACTCAGTGGCACCACGGATTGTGCATCAGAGAGTTCGCGTCCTTGGTTGGTCACTTGCTGCTGTGCAGCCGGTGAATTTTCGCAGTAAAAGACCTGAAAATCGCTGGTTTGTAAATTGGCAGAAATACGCATACCCATTTTACCACCCGCACCAATCACGGTAACGATTTTTAATTCAGTAGACATATTATGACTCCTTGGAAATAGTAGAGAAAGTGTTTGGTGAGAGGTGCTTATTACGAAGATATTCCATATTGTGCTGGGTCCAGGCTATCTCGGCGCGACAGGTGCTTTCGCTGTCACCCTGCCAGGGTAACCAGTGCTCAATAATTTGATTAATACCCCGTTGTTCGGGTTGAAGAGTCTGTTTAATTTCATCATAGCGCAGCAAGCCTTCACCCAGCTTTGCACCTGCCAGAGTAAAACCAACCCAGCCATCGCGACGTGAAAAAGCAAAATCTTTTACATGCCAGTTCAAAACATAAGGCGCTGTTTGCGCTACCACATCCTGGGGTAATTCTAAGCGGGCAACACAGTTCGCCGGATCAAGACAAATTCCGACGAGAGGAGAGTTAATCGCCTTCACCAAGGCAACATTATCTTCCGTCGATACCTGCTCATAGGTCTCTAAACAAATCGCAACCGACTGAGCCTCAAAGGCAGACAGAACACTTTCCAGACTGCCTCGAGCTTCGTCTAAAGTGGGGCGGCTATCAGGGCTGTTGATCATGGTACGTAATAAACGGCAATCCAGTTCACCCGCCAGGTTCAGGTAACGTTTCAGATGCTCAGGCATCACCCCTTTGGTACCAAGCTCCAGCGTAATTCCAGCCTGAGCTGCATGTTGTGCCAGCCGGGCTATCTGTGATGAAGACCAGGTTAAGATTTGCGGGTAATCACAAATCTGAAATACTGAAGCCCCCAGCCGCACGCTGTCATCAATGGCATCAAAGAGCGTGATAGGTTTAGTCACCTGCTCTGACAGTTGCCAGAAATAAGCATAAGTACTTAGTCCAAGTTTCATGGTTTCTCCTTTGACGCTAGCATGTGGAATGCTTCATCAAGAATATCGAGATAGGCCTGAGGTTGGTGGGCAAATCGCCCTAAAAACAGGCCGTCAACATGCGGCCAAAGTTTGCAAAGTAGCCCGGGTCCGGCGCTACCGCCATAAATCACCCGGTGATCGCCAGGTTGCTGTGCCAAGTAGTCTTTCAGGCTCTGGCAAACCGTCTGAATGTATTCAGTGGAGGCGGGTTTAGCAGCTCCAATAGCCCACTGAGGCTCCCAGGCAAAAATTAAGTCGCCGCTTAACGCGCAACTCGACAGAAAATCCATCACGCGGGTCGCCTCATCAACAGCAAAGTGGCTTGCCTGCGCCTCGGTCATTTTCTCTGGCTCACCAATACAGATAACCGGCGTTAAGCCATTCTCCAGGGCGAGCTGGATCTTGCGTAAAATAACAGTCTCATCTTCATGAAAATGGCGACGCCGCTCTGCATGGCCGATTTCTACGTACCTGCCGCCCATTTCACTGACCATGGCCGCGCTGGTTTCTCCCGTCCAGGGGCCATTCTGAGCCGGTGCAATATTCTGTACTCCCACCTGCATCGCTGTTCCGGCAAAAGCACGCAGAGTACCTTCGAGTGCAGGTGTTGAAGGAAAAGTAAACAGCGTCGCGTCCGGAGTAAGGCTAAATAAAGGATGTTGTTTTATCAACCGGGCAATATCTGCACTCCAGTCAAGAGTTTGCTGATAGCCAAAATACATCTTGAGGCTGACACCCAGAGTCAGTTTCACCGACATCTCGCCTCCTCACTATGACAGACATCTGCCCTGCTAAAACAATGTCCTACTGCATTGACTATCAACGCCATAGAGATTGCTCCGGCATCAGGGGTACCAAAACTACGCTCCGCCAGAGGACGCGCTCGCCCCATTTTGGGTAGTAGTTCAGCGGTACGATCGGCACATTGCTCAGCATACAGAGCGGATTTAACCCAGGCCTCGGCCAGAGAGGTCTGCTGATTGACTTCGTTGAGCAGCATTTCACTGAAGGGCAACAGCACATCAACCAGAGTTTTATCCCCGAGTTTTGCTTTACCAAAATGCATAACACCATGGGCGGCATCATTGATAGCCCGGGCAACCGTGATGGCATCTGGCTGCTTATGGTTACCAATACCTGTTCCAATAGTATTTAATATCACTCCCCAGATAGCGCCAGAGGTTCCACCCGCCTTATCAGCCCAGGCGTCAGCTGCTTGTTGCAGTACCGTTCCAGCTCCCGCACCAGCAGAAAGGCTTAGGTGGGCACTCTCTCGCGCTGCACGGACACCTCGCTCCATGCCTATACCGTGGTCACCGTCTCCAGCGATAGCATCAATGCGTCCCAGTTCTTCAACATTTTCAATCACAACACTGGCGAGGGCATCCACCATTGCAACCACGGTGATCGCACTTTCTCGTGACTCGGAAGAGGACTCAGGAATACATTCTTGTTGCTGTTCATCGCTGTGATTAGCCGCTAAAGGCTTGGCAGCGATAACCGAGCCTCTTTTAAAGGCCGGGGAATAAGCAGGAAGCAGCCATAATGCCTCCAGTTTCTCGGTAAACCAGGTTAAGGTCAGCGATAAACCAGCCATATCAAAACTTGTGACAAACTCTCCTACCTGGATATCAGCCAGGATAATGCCTTTAGCCTGTAAGCGAAGTTGAACACAGTGCCAGAGAACAAACAGTTCCTCATATTTAACCGAACCTAAACCGTTAAGAACCACGCCAACTCGCGCGCCCTTCACCACGACCTCTGACGGCAGATCTTCCAACAGGCGTTCTACCATCATATCGGCAAGGCTATCAGCGCTGGGAACCGGAACTTCACTGATGCCCGGTTCTCCATGGATCCCCATACCAAATCCCATCATTCCTTCCGGAACAGTAAATAATGGGGATTCAGCACCAGGCAAAGTACAACCTGAAAAGGCGATGCCCAGGGTGCGGGTGCGGCTATTCGCCGCTTGCGCCACCTCCAGAACTTCTTGCAAAGACGCGCCTTGTTCTGCCGCGGCGGCAGCGACTTTAAACACAACTAAGTCTCCTGCCACACCGCGACGCTTTTCAATTTCACCCACAGCAGCGCTGGTAATATCATCAGTCACTGCAATCAGTTCGCAGGGAATACCTTCCGCAATTAGGCGTTCGCGTGCTAAACCAAAATGCAGTACATCTCCCGCATAGTTGCCAAACGCCAGCAGAACGCCCGCTCCCTGATTTGCCGCTCGTGCGACAGCACAAATTTGCTGCGCCGAAGGGGAAGCAAACAGATTCCCCATTGCGGCACCGTGAGCCATTCCTTGTCCCACTAACCCTGCAAAAGCAGGGTAGTGGCCTGAACCGCCGCCAATGACAATTGCAACAGTGCCAGGTGTGCTCTCGGTATTGCGAATAACCCCACCTGAAACCTGCCTGACCACGTCGGCATTGGCGCTAACAAAACCCGCGATCATTTCTTTGGCAAACTCAGAAGGATTATTAAAAAGCCATGTCATATTAGTGCTCTCCCGCTTGTTTCATCTTGAGATCCGCGGCGGTGTTATCATGAGGAACACGACTGAGAGCAAGCATCAGAATGGCTGATAACAACATAAAGCCACCCACTACCATCATAGGAGGAAGATAGCTGCCCGTCGCATCATGCAATGCCCCCGTAATAAAGCCTGCCGAGAAGCCTGCAATATTTCCAATAGTGTTAATCAATGCCACAGCCGCAGCGGCCGATGCTCCGGATAAAAACTGAGTCGGTAATGTCCAGAAATTAGGCAATGCTGCAAAGATAGCGCTCGCCGTCAGAGAGATAATCAGCATGGTGCTGAGCGGCGTTTCCATATAAAGAGCCGTTGGTACGGTAACAGCGCCCACTAAAGCAGGAATAGCGATATGCCAAGTTTTGCAACCACGATTGGAAGCATCTCGCGACCAGAAGTACATGACAACCACCGCCAAGAGATAAGGTGCACCGGTGATTAAGCCCTTTTGCATCACAGAGAACGTCGCGCCAAACTGCGTCTGAAAACCACCAATAATGGTTGGCAGGAAAAATGCTAAAGCGTAGAGACCATAGATAAAGCCGAAATAAATCAGGCACAACACCCAGACACGACCATTCAGCATCACAGAACGGAAACTGTGGTTCGCAGCACTCGATTTTTGCGCATTTTCGCGGGCGATTTCGGTATTCAGCCACTCTTTTTCCTGGCGGGTAAGCCATTTAGCATCATCTGGTTTATCAATCAGATAGAACCAGGCAATGATACCAACCACAATCGCGGGGACAGATACGCCGAGGAACATCACACGCCATCCAGCCAGGCCAAACAGGCCATCATGACCAATAAACCATGCAGCTAATGGTGCACCACCGACTACGGTAAGAGGTTGTGCCAGATAGAACAGCGCCAGAATTTTACTGCGGTGACGTGCGGGAGCCCATGCGCTTAAGAAGAAAATAGCGCCAGGGAAGAAGCCAGCCTCAGCAATGCCGAGCAGGACACGTAGGACATAAAGCCCCTCAATACTACTCACCCAAGTGAATAGCAGAGAAACGATCCCCCAAGACACCATGATACGTGACAGCCAGCGCCGCGCGCCATAGCGATGCAGAGCCAGATTACTTGGTACTTCTAAAAGGATATAACCGATAAAGAAAATACCGGAGGCAAGACCAAACTGTGCCATTTGCAAGTTGAGATCCTGCACCATGCCGTTGGGACCTGCAAAAGAGATCGCCGTTCTGTCAAGAAAGTTAATAAAGAACATCAAAGCCACAAAGGGAACGAGACGAATTGATATTTTTCGAATCGCTGATTTTTCTACATCAGTTGTTACGTTGTTATTAGCGTAGGTCACAGTGTCTCTCCTTCCAGGTAATCAGGTTACCGGTGAGATCAAAGGTTGAATGTTGTTGTATAAACCGCGACGTTCAGTGGCTACATGTGTACAGCTGCAGGTATTAACTATTCACATTTTTGCTACATGACAAATGAACATTAGCAGCTCATAAGATTGGTTCATATGATCATGAAATGAATTTGTGATCGCCCTCAAATTGTCATTTTCGTGCCATAAACCCTATTGAATAGCTATAAATAAGATATCAGTCGCTTTTTTTCCTGTTCATATGAAAAGATGTTGAACTTATGTTTATTAAAAGATACTTTTTATACCGCCAGACACCATTCATATGAGCAGACACCGTTCACATGAACAACAAAATGACATCTTTATCCGCTCAGGAGAACATAATGTTAACAATCGCAATTGGTGCCGATGATGCTGCAACCGACCTGAAAAACCTGATGAAGTCTCACCTGCAGTCTAAGGGGATAGAGGTTGTCGACTTCAGCCACGATATTGGTGAGAACGCTCTGATGTATCCCGATATTGCTTATAACCTGGCTTCTGCTATCAGTGAGGGCGCCTACCCGCGTGGCATTTTGCTTTGTGGCACAGGTATCGGTATGGCAATCGTGGCGAATAAAGTTCCGGGTGTACGTGCGGCTCAATGTCATGACACGTTTTCTGCCGAGCGCTCGCGGAAAAGCAACAATGCGCAAGTGCTGACACTTGGCGCTCGTGTTATTGGACCGGAACTGGCCAAAAATATCGTCAATGTCTGGCTCGATTCGGAATATGAAGGGGGCGGCTCAGCACCCAAAGTAGAGAAAATAGACTACTACGAAAAACTGGGAAAACCTGTTTAACAATAAGGACTCATTAGGGTTTTAAGAAGGGAGCATTCATGAGCCAGTTAGAGACACTAAAACATATCACCACTGTAGTCGCTGATAGTGGTGATATAGAAGCTATTCGCCGCTTTAAACCTCAAAATGCAACAACCAATCCATCGCTTATTCTCAAGGCGGCAGCCTTGCCGCAGTATCAGCCACTGATTGATGAAGCGGTTAACTTTGCGATTCAACAAGGTGGCAGTCGAGAGACGCAGCTGATTAATGCAGGCGATAAGTTAGCGGTAAATATCGGACTTGAATTACTCAAAGAAATTCCTGGTCGGGTATCGACAGAAGTAGATGCCCGGCTCTCTTACGACCGAGGCTTATGCGTTGCTAAAGCACGTAAGCTTATTCGTTTGTATCAACAACGGGGAGTCGATAAATCCCGCATTCTTATTAAACTTGCCGCAACCTGGCAGGGGATAAGAGCTGCAGAAGAACTTGAAAGAGAAGGTATCAACTGCAATTTAACGCTACTGTTTTCATTTGCTCAGGGTCGAGCCTGTGCAGAAGCAGGAGTCTACCTTATCTCACCTTTTGTCGGACGCATCTATGACTGGTATCAACAGCACCGGCCTCAGGATAACTACCTCGCAGATTGCGATCCCGGGGTGATATCCGTGCGTAATATCTATCACTACTATAAAACACATCAATATCAAACCATCGTAATGGGAGCCAGTTTCCGTCGAAAAGAGCAAATTCTGGCACTTGCAGGCTGTGACTGTCTGACTATTTCGCCCTCTTTACTGGACGAACTGGCAGTGAGCGATGGCACAGTAGAGCAAAAGCTTCAGGCAAACAGTACGCCTGAAAATCGCCCTTCCCCCATAAGCGAAGCAGAGTTTTACTGGCAGCATAATCAAGATCCTATGGCGGTCGATAAGCTGGCCGAAGGAATATGTTTATTCGCGCAAGATCAGCAAAAACTTGAATCAATGCTGCTAACAAAGCTGATAAACAGAAAGTCTGTTGCAGTCGCTCTGTAATCAACGCGGCGACTATTTAGGCCTGATTGTTTGTTAACTAAAATAAAACGTCCGTCAAAATCTGTCAGGTATTTTATATCACCCGGCACAAAACAGGTATTTAACCCCCTGAATAAAGTGGGTTTTCATTATATTTAATAACCAGCCAGCTAAAAATCAGGTTAATTCGGTCTCTGTAGTCCCATTTATTGAATACATATACAAAAAGTGACGAATACGACAGAAATATTATTTAAAAACTGCTTCATAATAAAAAAAGTTACTACGCTCACATTTCAATACTTCGAAAAATTGACTGTTTGACTTTTAATTCTTTGTCAGGCGATATTAAAAAAAAGGCGTGTAACTACTCATCGTAGGCAAGACCTGAAGCTTTCTCCGCAGAAATCAAACCTGAGGGGAGCTTCAGGTTTTTTTTTGCTCTGAAAGCAGGAAAATCGAATATGAATCACTTGAAAACAGCGTTAGAGATCATCAAGCAGGTCGGTGGTGCTGAGAATATCGAGCATATTGGACACTGTTCTACCCGCTTAAGACTGAGTTTATATGACAACAGCAAAGTCAATGAAGCCGCACTGTCGAATACCGATGGCGTACTTGGCGTGCGTCTTAACGTGCAGTGCCAAGTGATTATTGGCCATGAAGTGGTGCAAGTTTTTGAAGCAGTACAGTCGCTGGTAGGCCCACAGCAGCCCGGTGAGAAAAAAAGTGCAGTCAAAGAAAGTCGTGGTGCACGAGTTGTTGATTTTGTTATCAGCGTCTTTCAACCATTAGTCCCTGCCATAGCGGGTGGCGGGGTACTAAAGTCACTTCTGCTGTTAATGGATGCTATCGGTTGGATGAGCCGTGATAGCTCGACGTATAAAGTACTGGATAGTATCGGTACTGCTCCCCTCTACTTCCTGCCGATTCTGGTGGCGATTACCACTGCGACGAAACTGAAAGTGAATATTCTGGTCGCCGTTTCAGCCGCCTCGGTCATGATCTTACCCGCAATGACGAAACAACTGGCCGAAGGGGCAACATTTATCTCTTTTGATCTGATTAATGTTGCCTACGCCTCCCAGGTCTTTCCCGCTATTCTGTGCGTGCTGTTATATGCCCAGACGGAGAAGTTATTTAATCGTTATTCGCCTGGGGCATTACGCATTTTCCTTTCGCCGATGCTTTCTCTGATGGTAACGGTACCCGCTACTTTGCTGGTCTTAGGACCACTGGGCTCTGAATTAGGGAGCGGGCTGGCAACGGTTATTTTGTGGTTATACGGTAAGCTGGGCTTTGTTGCGACCGGGCTATTGGCCGCGGTTTTACCCTTTATGGTCGCCGCCGGAATGCATAAACCGATGCTCCCTTATGCGGTAGCGTCCATGAGTCAATTTGGCCGAGAAATGCTCTATCTGCCCGCCTCACTCGCACACAATATTGCCGAGTCAGGTACTTGCATGGCGATCGCGCTTAAAAGCAAAGATAAAGTCATGAAGTCCACTGCTTTTTCTGCCGGAATTTCTGCCCTTTTTGGTATTACCGAGCCCGCTTTATACGGGGTCACGCTACTTCATAAAAAAGCCCTGTATAGCGTGATTATTGGCGGTGTGATTGGCGGGGCATTTATTGGCTGGATTGGTCTTCAAGCCTTTGCGTTGGTCGGCCCTGGCCTTGCCAGTATCTCGATGTTCGTCTCACCAGATAATCCGCTAAATATACTCTGGGCATTTGCCGGAGCAGGACTATCCTTCTTAGTCTCGTTTATCTGTGCGTTAATACTCTGGCGTGACAAAGCGAGCGAAAAAACCGCTGAACTCCAGTTCACCCGTCCGATTGAAGGACAGATAATCCCTCTTGAAAACGTTAACGACGATGTATTTTCCCGCAAAATTATGGGGGACGGTATCGCAATTATTCCTTCTCAGGGCATCTTGCGTGCTCCGGCAGATGGCACCGTGGTCAGTGTCTTTGATAGTGGGCATGCGCTGGGTTTATTGACAGACAGCGGCGTTGAATTGATTTTCCATATCGGGATAGACACCATCAAACTGCAAGGTGAAGGTTTCAGCCCGAAGGTAACAGAGGGACAGCAGGTAAAATGTGGCGATACATTAATTGAATTTTCAATCGATACCATTACCGCAGCGGGCCTCGACCCCGTGGTTGTTATGGTTGTCACTAACGGCGAACGTTTCACCCTTATCCCTGCAAATAAGAGCGAAAAGAATTCTGATCCTCATATCATCATGACACTTAAGGAGTCCATCTAATGGCAAAACAATCTTCATTTCCACAAGGTTTTTTGTGGGGCGGTGCGATTGCCGCAAATCAGGCTGAAGGTGCATGGAATGTCGACGGTAAAGGACCTTCAGTTGCCGATGCCATCACCTGGAAACCCAATTTATCGCTGAAAGATTACGACGGCCATATGGCTCTCACCGATGAAAACATCCAGGATGCTTTTGCTGGTAAAAATGATAAGTTGTATCCGAAGCGTCGTGGTATCGATTTTTACCATCACTATAAAGATGATATCGCTTTATTCGCTGAAATGGGCTTTAAAGTGCTCAGAATTTCGATAGCCTGGTCACGTATCTTTCCAACCGGAGAAGATGCAACGCCGAACGAGGCCGGTCTGCAATTTTATGAAAATATGTTCCACGAGTTGCGCCGCCATAATATTGAACCGCTGGTGACACTTTCACACTATGAAATGCCGCTGGCACTAAGTGAAAAATACAATGGTTGGGTACATCGCAATGTGGTGGATGCTTTTGTACGCTTTAGCAATGTCTGCTTTGACCGATATAAAGACTTAGTCCGTTACTGGCTGACATTCAATGAGATAGACAGTATTCATCGCCATCCGTTTACCACCGCAGGCATTCGGGAAGAGAAAAGTGAACCCGGCAAAGCAACACAGGATATTTACCAAGGGTTGCATCATCAGTTTGTCGCCTCAGCCTTAGTGACGCGTGATTGCCACGCCAAGATCCCAGGTAGCCAGGTGGGCTGTATGCTGACTAAACTCACCACCTATCCGCATAGCTGCCGTCCGGAAGATATCGAAGCCACACTGAAGAAAAACTTAGAAAACTATTTCTATGCCGATGTGCAAGTATTCGGCGAATATCCTCCGCTTATTTTGCGTGACCTGGCAAGTCGGGATATTCATATCACTATGGCAAGCGAAGATAAGCAGATATTAAAAGATTATACGGTCGATTTTGTCTCCTTTAGTTACTATATGTCGCTAACAGAATCGACCCAGCCAGATGTTGAACGCATTCCAGGTAATACCGTGCTCGGTGTCAGAAATCCTTGGTTACCGGCATCGGAATGGGGCTGGCAAATTGACCCGATTGGGTTAAAAATCTCGTTACTTGAGCTCTATGATCGTTACCAGAAGCCCTTATTTATTGTTGAGAATGGCCTGGGTGCAAAAGATGTTGTAGAAAACGGTAAGATCCACGACAGTTATCGTATCGACTATTTCCGTAGCCACTTTGAACAAACGCTGGCAGCAATTAATGAGGGTGTTGAGGTCATGGGCTTTACCACCTGGGGATGTATTGACCTCATCAGCGCCGGTACATCCCAAATGTCGAAACGCTACGGCTTTATCTATGTTGACCAGGATGACGAAGGGAACGGAACATTAAAACGTCTGAAAAAAGACTCCTTCTGGTGGTATCAGAAAGTCATCAGCAATAATGGCACAGACATGAGCTAGCTGGCTCATCCGAAGGAATAAACGTGATAACGATAAAAAAATCACTCAACAACAGTATGTTGTTAGTCGACAGCGACCAGCAAGAGATGATTCTTTTTGGTAAAGGGATTGGGTTCAATGCCAAGCCCGGGATGAAGATTGATTTAGCTCAGGTAGAGAGAATTTTTCTGCCACTCAGTGATATCAAAGGCCGTCACTTTTTATCGCTCACGGATACTATTCCTTCGGAATTTTTCGATATCAGCCATGAAATACTGCTTTTTGCCCGCAGTATTTGCGGGGATAAACTCAATTCAGTATTACTGCTTACGCTCGCCGAACATCTGCATTTTGCCGTCGAGCGCTGTCGTAAAGGTCAGATCGTTCTGAATAAGCTAAGCTGGGAAGTGAAACGTTATTATCCGCGGGAATACAGTATTGGCGTACAGGCACGTACCAAAGTGAATGACAGATTTAAGGTTGAATTGCCCGAAGATGAATCGGTGAATATCGCCTTTCATCTGATCAATGCAGGTGGCCAGGATACGGACAGATCTGCTCATCAACAGGTTGAATTAGTTAACCGTCTCGCCGCGATTGTTCACTACAAGCTGGGTAAGAATACTGATACCGAGTCCGTTAATTACATGCGATTTATCAATCATCTGCGTTATTTTTCTGAACGCGTACTGGCGGGAAAAATCATCATGAGCGAAGAAGAGGATTTTTATCAGGAACTTATGCGCTATCGCCCGGATGCCATGAATATCGCCTTTGGAATTCGTGATTATGTACAAGATAAATATCAACTGGCATTACCAAAAGATGAGCTGACTTGGCTAAGTATTCATATTAGTCGTTTGATTGACAAGCAATCCTGACCTGCAACTGACCTCTCTACTTTTTAAATCTCGTCTTCTGACCCCAAATTGATTCCATGCGACCGAGTGCCAGTAAAACAAAGAACGATGAGCTATGCCGTTTAAACATGAGGCCATCAACTGACCTCATGTTTTAGAACATTAAGCTATGGGTTTAACTGACTTGTTTTTGAACCGAGCCAGATGCCAGATTACCTTTATGGAAACTGGCTTGCCTTGGTGAAATACGTGCTACTGCCTCTGCAGAACAAGACGCATCAACCAAAACAAAACTCGCATCATCTCCACTCACCGGCCAAACCTGCTTACCTTTATCATCGAGCGGTAATACGTTACCCGTGGCAATGGCCAGAGAGCGTGACAGGGATAACTCGTCCGGGCGCGTATACAACTGAGCATAAAGATTGGCTTTTTCTAACATGTCACCTAAACCAAAAGGTGACCAGTGGTCCACCGCACTATCTGTTCCCGTCATCACAAAAACACCGTTCTGATTAAGTGTTTTTAACGGCATATGCAACGTACCAATAGGCACTGTCGAAGCAATAGTGATTTGTTGTTCAGCCAGTTGTTTCGCCATTTTATCGGCATCTTCAGGATTCAGCGTGGCCAGAGCAAAGGCATGACTTATTGTGACCTTACCTCGCAAACTGCGGTTTTCGTCCACGGTTTTAATCATATACTCAATGGCTGCGCGTCCGGCAGGACTGGTTTCATGGAGATGAATGTCCACTCCTTTATTATAATCCAGCGCTATCTGGAACATGGTATCGAGCGATTTTTCCATTGCACCATCAACATTAGTTGGGTCCAGTCCGCCGACGTAATGGGCTCCCGCCTGCATCGCTTCACGCATTAAAGGCTCTGATTTTGACAGCAATAAACCATGTTGTGGGAAAGCAACAATTTCACAGGTTAAATCTTGCTGACGGTCTGCTAAGACTTGTTGTAAAGCTTCTAAATTCTTTAATCCGGAGACCGGCTCAATATTACAATGGCTACGTGCAATGGTTGATCCCTTAGATTGGATCAAATCGATAAGCGCATTAGCACGTTGTTTAGTATAGGGTTGTAGCGCTGGCAACATGGTATGTTCCAGCGCAATCATATCCATAATCGTTTTACCTTCCCGGGACTCAGGCGCCTGCCATGGGCCACCGTAAAAAGTCTTATCCAGGTGAATATGCATATCACGAAATGCAGGTAAAATAAGCTTACCTTGGGCGCTATAGGCATTAAGCTGATTATCAGGATGCTGTTTATTCGCTAATACCGCAGCGATTTTACCATCTTTGATTTCGAGCGTATGAAGTGCCGTTTTAGTATGCGTAATCGTTGAGTCACGATAATCAAAACCTGTTTCAAGCAAAGCATCATCAAGGTAATAATGCTTATCTGTAATTCTTGAAACGCCGTTATTTTGTAACGGTTTATCCGTCTGCGTGGCAGCAATTCCTGACATTGAACCCAACAAGGTACAAGCGGCGGCTATTTTTGCGCTAGTTGATAGAAATGCTCTTCTATCAGAGGGTTGTTCTGCTTTCATAGAAACCTCTTGTGAGAGAGTAAAAAAAATTCATATTGCTTACGAGCAATAACGAACCAATAGAGAGTCTCTCTATTATTTTCTCAGTTAATAAAAATAATACTTACGCCACTTTAAACACGATAAATATAATGCATGTAAAACGTGGAAATTATTATCCCTGAATAATATGCGTCCCGGTTTCACCTCGTAATGCTTCAGTGAGTTTTTCTGGTGTAGTAATAATGACCCGCTTACCGCCGTTAGCAATAAATGACAGGCTCGCCTCAATTTTTGGCAACATACTGCCGGCAGGGAAATGGCCTTCAGCCATATAACGCTGCATGTCGGTCGTGCTGGTTTCACCCAGCGCTTTTTGTTCGGGTTTACCAAAATTCACACAGACCTTCTCTACGCCAGTGGTGATAATTAAAATGTCTGCGCGCAGCTCTTTGGCCAATAATGTGGTAGAAAGATCTTTATCAATGACAGCATCAATACTTTGATAGCCGCCCTTACCGTTGCTCACAACAGGAATGCCACCTCCGCCTGCCGCCACGACAATAAAGTCATTTCTAATCAGCGTCCGAATCGCACTCGACTCAACCACATGTTTTGGTTCCGGAGAGGCAACGACACGACGATAACCACGACCAGAGTCTTCAATAAAATGCCAGTCCGGGTTAGTACGTTTAAACTCTTCTGCCTGTTCCTGGGTAAAAAAAGCACCAATAGGTTTCGTCGGAGCCGTAAAGTTAGGATCGTTTTTATCGACTTCAACTTGCGTTATCACCGTTATCGCCTGGCGCTTACTTTTTGTCAGCGCATTACTCAGTGCTTGCTGAACTAAATAGCCAATCCCGCCTTGCGTGTCTGCCACGCAGTTGGTTAACGGAGTTAATGGTAATCCTTCCACTGTATGCGCGATTTCTGCCCGGCGTAAATCCAGCCCGACTTGGGGACCATTACCATGGGTCAGGACAATATTGTAATTACCCTCAAGCATATTGCTTATCTGATGAGCGACTTCCTGTACTGCTTTTTCTTGCGCTTCAATCGATTGGCTGCTGTTATCTTTAATAATACTGTTGCCCCCGATGGCAACAACCACGAGTTCTTTCATGTTATCGTCCTGAAATTGTGTTCGTGATAGTCGGTGGTTTAAAGCACCGACTATCAGAGATTGGCTTAGTTATGCGGATTTACTGACTTTTTCGGCTTCTGTCTCTACAGCAGGTTCACGACTATCCATAAAGTGCTTCACAACAAACAAAGCAGCCATCATCAGATAAGCATAAACAAACATCAGAGCAGTACCGGTTGCAATACCAACAGCAGGTGAGTGAATAACCCCAAAGAAGACAAGTAATGCCCCAAATGCTGCAGCAATAGCACCACGTAGCGGTTTATTCAGAATGGCGAAGATAGCAATACAGCCCCACAGCATACTGGCTAATGGCGCGCCGCTGCCTAAATGAACCAGACCCTGATAATAAACACCCTTGTGCAACATCGTTTCAATACCAATTCCACCTGCCGTCGTCCCTGCTGCACTGATAACATTATTAACGATGGTCAAAGCCCAGTTAGCAATCCATGGGAACATACAGACAAAGATAACCGGGACCTCTATTTTTGGCGTTTCCCTCACGACCTGGTTGGCCGTCACGATACCAATGAAGACCAGGATAGGTACGATGGCTGTCATCGGAATAATGGATAACATAAACGCACCTAATCCAAACAACGGCACGACAAACATGGTGATTCCCGATGCAAGGGTATAACCAATGCTTGCACCCATCGCTTTCCAGCCTGCGTGCCCCACATAAACGGTTACCGGGAATGGGTTACCCATAAAGCAACCAACGGTTGATGATAAGCCGTTAGCCAACATAACTTTGCGGGTATTGTATTCATCACCAGCCGCATGAGCACTTTCTATATTTTCAAGGTCAAAAATATAGTTCGCCAATCCGAGTGGTACGGCAGAGGCTAAGTAAGGGAGCGCATGTGGGATCCCTTGCAAAAAGCTATCAACATGAATGCTCGGTGGGTTGAAGCCAAAACCAGCCATTGAGGCTTTAATCGCTTCCGGACTTTGTAAACCCGATATCCATGCCAGAGCGGTACCCGCAATAAGAAGCAACAAACCGGTAGGAATACGCGCAAAAATAGGCTTTTTACCAAACCAGTTAATAAAGATTAACAGCAAGACGATAAATGATACTGTCGGCGCTTCAAATGCCTGTAGCATTGGGTTCATTGCCAGCAATAGCAAACCCAGCCCGGATAAACAAGACAACAACACCGTACGCGGTATCATTCGACGGATAGTATCACCCAGGAATGAACCACCGACTAAAATCATCGCTTCAACAAAACACCATACTAAGGCTATCTGAATAGCAAACTCAGCATTCTGTGTCGTTTGATATACAGGCATGATGACCAGAAAGGTCACAGTAAAAATAGAGGGTGCGCTAGGGCCTGATGGCAAAGCGGTTACATCACTGCGGCCAGTCTGTTTTATCATTTGCTGACCAAAATAGGCATAACAAATACTGGCAAGTAACACAGAGAAACCGAACGCAGGTGCAATACGCCCATACACAATTTCAGTTGGGATACCCACCACAAAGACCAGTAGCCCCATCATGGTGAGTAGGTTAGTAAGGTTGTTGGTCATTAACCCAAAGTAGGCGGCCAAGTCCCCACGTTTCCATTTGATACTTAATAGACTCATAATAATGTATCCCCTCAATATGCCTGATACTCATACCGGTCATACTTTGAGCTGCGCCTTAAATTATTCGTGTCTGTCCCACTTTGCAGGATATGCCCGGCGATATTTAAAGTTACAGTATTCATTGATGGCGATAATGGGTCAGCATATCTGTTGCTGTATTTTTATTGCCCAGCCGAAACTGGGCGTTATTTTGTAATTACTGGAAATCAGGCATATTTTTCCGCGTAAGACAGCATGGCTTTTTCAAAGCACTCAAATGGCGGGTGTACAATACCCGCTCCGATCATACCAATACCCGCATCTTTATGAGCAATAGCGGTATTGATGACAGGCAGGATGCCACTGGCAGCAACTTTAGTGATATCGATGGCGGTTGGAATGCCCATAAAACCAAGTAATGGGATGGTAACGTTCGGGTTTTCGCCCAACGTTATTTCACACATTTGTCTTGAGAAATCAATTGCTTCATCGACAGTACCACCAACAAGAGCAACAATAGCAGGTGCCGTTGCCATCGCAAATCCACCAATACCGTAAGTTTCAGTGATAGCAGAGTCACCAATATCTAAACCTGAATCTTCGGGCTTATAGCCGGCAAACATCGGACCAATAACTTGCTGAGACGGCCCCACAAACCAATGGCCAGGTAACCCGCTAATACGCAGGCCAAACTCATAACCATTACGCGCCATTGTCGTGACAACGGTGCTGTATTCGATACCATGAGCGGCATCCATAGAAGCTTTACACATTGCCATCCAAGTCGGACCTGAGAAGTAGTCACTGCTTGCAACGAAATCAAAAACTTCTTTTTGTTGCGCAACCGAAAAATCGGTTTGAATAATGCCTGGTGTCAGAGCCTGAATCAGTAATGTGGTGCCGGCATTGTTACGGTTATGGCATTCATCACCCATATGCAGGGCTTGAGCCAGCATCAGACGCAGGTCAATCTCACCAATAAACTTCATGGCATCGCGCAGCATCGGACCTAATACATCGCGCATCCAATTTAAGCGATCGATAACGCTTTGATCATTCGCACCCATGCGCAGAATTTTTGCCATCTGCTCACTGAGGTTCGTAAATGCACGGTTACCGTAAGTCTTGTTTTCAACAATGTGCATAAACATTGAAGCCGATGTCACGCCAGCCATCGAACCCACGCAGTCATGTTCGTGACAAGGAGAGAAGATAATTTCACCTGATGCAGCGACACGCTCTGCATCGGCGAGATCTTTGGCTAAACCTTCAAATACCAGTGCACCGGTGACGGCACCTTTCATCGCACCGCACATATCTTCCCAGGCAACAGGAGGTCCCGCATGCAGGATCGTATTTTTTGTCATGCCCGGAACGACGTTAATCGCCTGATCGTAGCCAATCAGTACCGGCTGAGACTGAATAATACGTTCAAGTGCCTGAGTATTTGCGGCGTTAATTTTTTCTTGTAATGAGCCGTTGCTTTCAATTTTATCTAACGCGCGAATAACCGCTATATTGCCCTGGCCCGGAGGTGTCCAGCTCAAGTGGGTGACTGGAACATGTTGTTTTTTCAGGTCATCGCTGAACATTTCGATGCCAACGTTAATGACATTTAAGGGTTGTTTAAATAATGAAGTCATTATGCTTTTTCTCCTTTCCAGACAAACTCGCGCCCTAATAAACCGGTATTGGTACTGCTACTTGCCCAAATAACATCAGCATCAGTAAGCATTTTGACCTGCGCATCGATTGCCGGCGTATCTTGGTCGGTACCTAATACATAACCTAAAATGATCAGTTCACGACCATCTTGCTTAGCGATATTTTTAGCGGTTTTAATGGCATCAATCATCACGCCAACAGGATCTTCGTGAGAACCAAAACCTAATACGAAGTCCATCATAATGACGCCAACTTCAGGATCGCGAGCTTCTTGCAACAAACGTTCAATACGGTTAGTTGGATCGATCATTGGGTGAGGTTTACCATTGGTAAAATCATCATCACCAAAATCAAGGAAAGTATGAGCAATACTGGTATTGATATCTTTTAAACGATATTCAGGGTTAGGCTGAATATTGCTGTAAACATCATCATATTTCTCAAGGGCAGCAAACATCGCTTCGTCACATAACGTTCCACCACAGAACAAGCCACGGATATACTTTTGCTCTGGCGCTAACTGAGCACGAACTTCTTCGATTAGTGGCCAGTTAAGCGAGTGCAGATTTAAATCTTCTTTTTTAACACCTGTCAGCAATACGGCTTGCAATGCAGCTTCTTTGGTACCTTTTGCAAAGGTTAAACCAGGTTTATCTTCAGGCAATGGCTGGCTGCCGAGGAAGCAGACAACAACGGGCTTCTGGCATTTTTCTGCCTGCTCAAGAACCTTTTTAGCAACAGCCGGAGCGGGTGGTTTAGAGACAAGCACAATGACTTTTGTTTCTTCATCGGCATCAAGCATTTTCAGGGCATCAATCATCATAATGCCGCCGATTTTTTCACTCAGATCGCGACCGCCGGTACCAATTAATTGTGAGACCCCTGCGCCAAAATCATGGATTCGGACGCTCAGCTCTTGGCTACCGGTGCCTGAAGCACCAATAATACCAATGCTTCCACGACGAACACTGTTACCAAAACATAATGCAGTGCCGTTGATAATCGCCGTTCCACAGTCAGGTCCCATCATTAAGAGACCTTTGCTGCTGGCCAGTTTTTTCAGCGCTAACTCATCATCAATAGATACGTTATCCGAGAACAGCATGACGTTAAGATCATTTTCTAATGCCAGACGGGCTTCACGCGCCGCAAACTGGCCGTTAACAGAAATAATCGCAAGATTGCTGTCCGGAATATGCGTTTTGGCAGAATTTATCGTGGCGTACTTCGCTTCATGAGAGCCACCGCCTTGATTTTTTTTATTAAATAAATCTTCAATACCGGCGAGTATTTCTTCGTTGGCTTCATCGCTTGGGCCTTTAATGACAATCATCAAATCGCCATTTTTAGCCTCTTCCAGTTCAGGAGTTAATAAACCTAAATTTCTTAATACACCCTTATTCATCTCTGTTGCCATTGCTACAAATGCTTGTTCAACGTTATCGAGTTGATTCGCCTTAGTAGAAATGGACATCAGTGACACAGAATCGAAATAGGTATTCTTTTTTATGACAACTCTAGTCGACATATCTTTCTCCGAAATAATGGGTAAGATACAAAGCATCCCGAATGCCAAATAGCATGTCGCTGCCTGAACTGGACCCGATATTTAAAATATTCAAAAACTGCAAATTAATTTTACTTTCATCCGCATCAACTAATGCCTGGATCAGTTGACACATATTTTCGCGATACTCATGCGCCAAAGCTTTTTCCAGAGTAATAGCACTAACAGGAGTCGTATTTTCAATTCCCTGCATGACTCCTTGATAAAAATGAGGATAAACCATATCAACAGGATGATGTTTCAAGAGCATAAAGGCCATAAAACCAACAAGATAATCATCTCCTGAAGGAGTTAGCCCTATACCTAATCCGACAAACTGCCTAATAACATCAGCCAAATTTTGATATTGTTTTTCCTGTAGCAAAACGACTAAGCATCTGCGCAGTTGATTTAATTTTTCTGCCGCAGCCAAGTAAAATAAATTGTCACCCTGATAATTAAAAAGAGAACTTGTCCCCTCAGCCAAAATACTATCTAGTCGGTTTATCTGTTTTAATAAAAATGACTGATAACATGCTTTACTGTTCTTATCATGAGTAAAATAAATAACAGGCTGTTGCCATACCTCACATAATGAGAATGATAACCAGTAATTAGAACCAATACTCATTTTCCCATTTAGAATCTGGCAATCGTCACTACTTTCAATGCCTAAAGTCGATAAGTTCTTATTCAATAACCGGCAACTGTTTGGTGCATTGTCTAGCTGAGAACTTAATAAAGTAAAAATCTGATTATCAATGACAATGTTAATGGCTTTATTAAAAACTTGATCAATTTTTCCTGAGAGCTGCGGCTGGTTAAGCAGATTAAAAAAATGCGTGTCAGCCGTTAGCCCGTATAATATCTGCCGATGAGAGGTCGTATTCTTCACAATTTCCCTTATCAGCAGTTTATCTCAGCGTTTACGCACCCGCCGCAACAAGCAGTGCTGCAATTTCGGTATAGCCTTTCTCTTTTGCCAGCTCTAATGGTTTCTTACCATACTTATCTGTCATATGTGGATTCGCACCATTGTCTAGTAATAACTTAACAATTTGCTGCTGCTTATCCCCACCATCATTAAGTACGATGGCTTCCAGTAAGGGGGTCCAACCAACAAAATTCGTGTGGTTAACATTGATGTCTGTTTTTTCGAGGAGTTCACGAACGATTTCTACATGGCCTTTCTCACTGGCCGGAGTAATACCCACACCGCCAAAACGGCTTAACAAATCTAAATTAGGATTTGCAGGTAACACCAGGCGTAACAAGGTTAAATCGTTGTTCAGACAGCTCAGAAGGAAGGGATTGAAACAGGTTTGATCTTGTTTATCGATGTCTGCGCCAGCATTAATGAGGAATGAAACGCACTCATAATGTTTGTTTAAGCTGGCATTTATTATCGCAGTACGCCCTTGACGATTTGTTACGTTAATATCAACACCGTTATCAAGGCATTTTTTTAATGTCTCTAATTGGCCTTGCTCTGCTGCGGTTAAAAAATCCTGGGCCAGTGTACTGGAAGTCATAACGCTCTCCTCTGATAGCCAACATTAATAAATAAAAATCTAACAATATTTAATATACCCGAAGCATAGCAATTGAAACTAATAAAAAGAATCCATTTAAATTTAATTCATCAATAAGTCGCCAAACTATTGAATTAAATTCAACAATCGGCCAATTGTGTGCGTAAAAGCATCTTTTTTTGACCAGTCGTGATGATTTTTGGTTGTTTTTTAATCTAAATTATAAATATATTTTTATCAGATCGGAAAGTTATCAATGATTCGAGCAGAACTGTGACAGAGATCAAATTCACTGTTCAAAGAATGTTAATATTGTAAGTAATTTATTCATAACAGGCAGGGGCTTCCCTTTTTTTAACAAAAAAAAACCTGAGTAAACAAACCATATCAATTACTTATGATAAAATTAATTTGTTACTGCGCTGCGCATATGTTACATAAAAGAAAATGAAAGATTAATCATTTCATACAGATTAACATTTCTGTTAACTTACAACAATAGCGCAAAAATCATACAAAACTTCATGCTGTTGAATTATATTCACATATATTGCTATCTGATGACTGGACTAAGATATTGCTGAATTTCACCTGCGGTCTCTTGAATAATTTTTCACAGGTCCCCAGAATCATTTAAGTTGCTGATTCTTGTACTACTCAACTGGAAGAATATCCATGAACTCTATTTTTACCGAAGAAAACTTACTGACTTACACCACTGCTGCTAAATTAGCCAGTTTTAGTAAGGCAGCAGAGGAATTGGGTATTACCACATCAGCAGTGAGCTATACGATAAAGCGCATCGAAACGTATCTTGATGTCGCACTTTTTATACGTGACACACGTAATATCGAACTTACAGAAGCAGGCTATTACTTTTACCGTAAAGCAACTGATTTATTGAATAATTTCCATCTGATTAAAAAAGGAATTTATTCTATTGAGCAAGGTATTGAAGCTCGGGTACGTATCTGCATTAACCAACTATTATATACTCCCTATCATACTGCGAGATTACTACAAATACTCAAAACACAATTTCCCACCTGCCAGATTACAGTAACCACTGAAGTATATAATGGAGTGTGGGACGCGATTATCAATAATATGTCTGATATTGCCATCGGTGCACCCGGCACGTTGATGGATGGCGGAGGTATCGACTATACAGAAATTGGCGCTATCCACTGGGAATTTGCTATCGCCGCAACGCATCCGTTGGTATTAATGCCTGAACCTATTGCAGAAAGTCAGCTACGGCTCTATCCCAATATTATGGTAGAAGATACTGCTCATACTATTAATAAACGTATCGGCTGGTTACTGCATGGTCAAGAGGCAATTCAAGTGCCTGATTTCAACACAAAATGTCAGTGCCAAATACTCGGAGAAGGTATTGGCTTCCTGCCTGATTATTTAATCAAAGATCATATAAAAAATGGCTTATTGGTGATAAAAAAAATTCAAAACCCAAGACAAGATTCTCATCTACTATTAGCAACTCAGCATTCAGCAACAGGTCTCGTAACTCAGTGGATACGTAGAGAATTTGTCGATAACGGTATTTTAGCCAAATTGTACAGCGACATTCTAAAACCAATTAATTAAGCATATCATAAACTTAAACATGAGGTGAGTTTACATTACCCAATTCAAAGTCTTGTACACATCAGCAATATCACGAACGGAATATTTTTTATGTTTCAGAGCATCTGCTTTTTCATAAGAATTTTCCCTCGTCCTTGTAAGAAAATTCTTTATTTTTTTGTCGCTTAAATAACAAACGAACCAGAGAAAATGATAATAATAAAATAGAAAAGATAAAACAGGCCACCAGACAAACTAAACGGCACTGTCTACCAGCCGAAAAATTTGATATTCGTCACACTGGATCGCCCCGAGAATGCCATTTTTATCTCTGTACATTTTCAATAGCTATCTCATTGAATTATATATTGTAATTTGGGCGGCAATGTTAAAAAAACCGTCTTGCACTTCTAATGTGCATGAAACTGTCCTGCGGAACGTGAACACATTCGTGACTTTTAAGCCATTTTTCCCTAAAATTATTTTTTTTTAGGTGCTTTTCAACTATAGTTACGGTTTACTTTTAAAATCATTCAGGTACATGGAAAAATGAAAAAAAACGCTACATTAGCCTTAATTTGCGCTTCTATTTTTTTAGTTCAGGGTTGCGCTAATGTTAAAAAAACGGATGATTCCGCAATAAAAAATAAGCCTGTTCAAAATATTCAACCCGTTCAGCCTGCTCCGGCTGAGCCTGCCTTTGAGCCAGCTCAAATAATAAGACCCGCTCAAACAACGCAGCTAGCTTCGTTACAAAAATGCCTTAGTGATGCAAGCACGTTAATTAAATTAAACAAAAAATATCAAAAAAATTACGACGCCCTGTATGTTTTAATTAATGATGCAAAACTCTACGCGTCGTTATCTAGCGAAACTTCCGAAAATGTAAGATCAACTATCGCACCACTTTTCGAATATGAAATTAATAATAAATGTAATGATATATCTCAACTCTTGATTGATGCGTTTAAGTATAAAATTAAACAAACTGCAACATTAAACGGTAATTCATGATGAAACCTGTTGGGATTCCATTTCGCCATTTCGCTTTAAAAGGAAGTGTCAAGGCACTTTTTTTTTGTTCCCTGATCGTTCCGAATGTAGCCACTGCTAATAACGAGGGCTTCCTTGACGACATATCAAAACTGGAAGTGAAACAGCACCCGCTTCAGCCGGGAAATGGAACGACGACATATCAGAGCAAATCCGAGCTTGCGGCAGCTGCCGCACAGAAGAAACTGGAAGAAACTACACGTAGACTTTCAGCTCAAATCGCCACGCTAAAACAGCAACAACTTCAAGAAAAAAATACCGCCAACGCCCTGAGAAAACAGAATGCTGAACTAACAGCGGCGGCGGCGGCGGCACAGAAAAAACTTGATGACACTGTTCGTACTCTTACTGCCCAAATAGCGACTCTACAGCAACAAAGTGGCAGTCAAGAGACCGGTGTACTGAGTCAAAAGAATGCTGAACTGACAGCCTCTCTGGCAGCTGCACAAAAAGCGCGGGATGAAACAACCCGAGCAATTGCTACTCTGAAACAGCAAAATGCCGAGCTGAGTTCAGCAATGCAAAAAACGCAGGATAAAAATGCCCGTGAACTTTCAGAGCAAGTCTCTGCTCTCAATAAAAAGAACACCGAGCTGACAGCAACCGCTGCTGCTACACAGAAAAAGCAGGATGAAGCCGCCAAGGCCCTGAATGCTGAAATCGCCAGCCTGAAGCAGCAGAACGCCCAGCTGCAGGCCGGAGAGAAAGAAACCCTTGCTGCCCTGAACAAGAAAAATGCCGATCTGACGGCTGCTGCCGCTGCCGCCAGCGCCGCACAGAAAAAGCAGGATGAAGCCGCCAAGGCCCTGAATACTGAAATCGCCAGCCTGAAACAGCAGATCGCCCA
>NZ_CANMLV010000005.1 GCF_947498825.1 uncultured Cedecea sp.
GAGGCTTTCGCCGCAGGCTTTGCTGCAGGTTTGGCCGCGGGTGCCTGTGCGTTAGCGGCAGGCTTTACCGCCGGAGCAGAGGCTTTCGCCGCAGGCTTTGCTGCAGGTTTGGCCGCGGGTGCCTGTGCGTTAGCGGCAGGCTTTACCGCCGGAGCCGCAGCGATTACAGTAGGCTTTGGGACTGATGCGGATGATTTAGCATCGATCTTTTTAATTTCGAGAGAGATTTTATCAATATGTTTTCGGAGATCATTAACTTTCAAATTAATGTCATCCAAATGCTTTATTGCATTTTCTTTCTGGATTAATTTCGTTCTAAAATCAACCCACTCCTGCCACTGATAATGACTTTGGGCGATAGTCTTATAAACGATATCGCCATCTGCAATTTGCGCTTTAACGGTAGGGCACTGCTGCTTGATTGCGTTATAAGCATATTTTTTAATAAAATATTTTTCTTTTTCACTGGCTATAGAAATTTTTTGTGCTGTATCTTTCTTCGCCGCACATTGTTCCGCCAGTGCCTTATTTAATAATTCTTGCGCCTGGGCCAGGCGTTTTTTTAGATCATTTTTATTATCAGAAACAGATGGAGTGAATATTTTTAAACGTTCTGCATTTTTATTTAATGTAATTCTCCCCTTGTTAAACTCTTTTTGAGAGATCTGTATGCCTTGAGGTGGCCTCGGGTTCTCCATCCTTCTGTTTTGCGCATCAGATACATGCTGCATAACACTCACATCCGGTGTTATTTTATCCACATAATGCATTAAACAAAACCCAGGCTCCGGGCCATCAAAATTGGGCATGCAAGTTAAAGCCATCTCACTATTCACCCGCGTGAAACTACCTGGAAATCTATTTTCCATTTTTTATCCTTAAGTGGCTAAATTCCATTTTATATAATCATCTGAATATTTAATTTTCACCTGAAATCTTGCACGACAATAACAGGATCCTCAGATAATAATATTTTACCTAAGATCACGTTTATTTATTATATTTTACGACTTTAATTTTTATTATTATCCGGACTATTGATGAGCGTAAAATACACTGGTGGAAGAATGATTTATATTATTCGCACACTATATAATACATAGTGATTTTTTATTATATCGCTAAGTTAACTGATGACCAAAACAGGATCTGACCGCTTTCTGACAGGCAAAAAAAAGAGCCGGTTTCCCGGCCCTCAGACTGCTGACAAAGAAGGAAAAAACGTGGTTTTTCCTTCTTTGTGGTTAGCAGGCGAAAATCAATAAATTGATTTTCCTTGTTTTTTATTCGGCGATCTCTGTTTATTCAGAGATGGCTTAAGGTTTGTCATTACTCTCAGGGCCGGTTTCCCGGCCCTTGGTATTGATGTTATTGCGAATCAGTGACTGGCACTTTTTTCCGGTGACTTCATATGACGGAAGAAGTCATCGTCCGGGCTCATAACCATCACGTCTTGATTCGACTTGAAGCTATTTTCGTAAGCACGCAGACTACGGACTAAAGAATAGAAGTCCGGATCCTGACTGAAGGTTTCAGCAAAGAGCTTAGCCACTTCGGCATCACCTTCACCGCGCGTGATACGACCTTCACGCTCGGCTTCTGCCAGCGTACGCGTCACTTCATAGTCAGCCGCTGCGCGCAGCTTTTCAGCCTCTTCCTGACCTTGTGAACGGTGGCGACGGGCTACCGCTTCACGCTCAGCGCGCATACGGTTGTAGATAGCCTCGGACACTTCAGTCGGCAGGTTGATTTGCTTAATACGCACATCGACAACTTCAATTCCCAGCGCAGCCATACTGTTCGGATTAACTACCGGAATTTTTCCGTTAGTTTCTTTCATCACACGAGCGGCGGCAGAGGCAATGGCATCGTCGGCAGCAGGTGTTGCTACTTCGTCGTCAGTACCAGCAGAACCTGAGTTCAGCGCATCACGAACGTCGAGGGTCAGACGACCACGGGAGTCAGTCACGATGTCTTTAACATCCAGGCGACCAATTTCAGAACGCAGACGGTCACTGAACTTACGTTTCAGCAGCACTTCTGCCTGAGAAACATCGCCACCACCGGTAGCAAGGTAGTAACGGCTAAAGTCGCTGATACGCCATTTGATGTAAGAGTCGACAATCAGGTCTTTTTTCTCTTTGGTGACAAAGCGATCGGCCTGGTTGTCCATAGTCTGGATACGGGCATCAAGCGTTTTAACTGACTCGATGAATGGGATCTTAAAGTGCAGACCCGGGGCGTATACCAGAGGTTTATTTTCGTCATCACGGACCACTTTACCAAAACGTAAAGTAATACCGCGTTCACCTTCATGTACCACGAATACCGAAGTAAAGAGTACAAATAGCACGACGACAATCAGTGCAATTATAGACTTACGCATCGTTATTCACTCCCTACGCGCTGTGCATTGGCGCGACGCTGATCCATAATGTCGCTACTCCGGGTTTGTGAAGTCGTGCTGGCACGAGTGCTGGTATTTGATGTCGATGCTGGCGGCAGACGCAGTAAACTCTCTGCCGTGCTGCTTCCGGTGTTCGCAGCAGGAGTCTGAGTGCCTCCTCCTTTCAACATTTGGTCAAGTGGCAGAACCATCAGGCTGTTGCCTTTATCGTTAACCAGTACTTTACGGGTATTGCTCAGCACTTTTTCCATGGCTTCGATATACAGACGCTCACGGGTAATCGCCGGAGCAGCTTTATACTCTGGCAACAGTTTTGCGAATCGAGCAACTTCACCCTGTGCTTCCAGAACCGTCTGTGCTTTATAGGCACGGGCTTCTTCCAGAATACGCTGAGCTTTACCGTTAGCACGTGGCTGAACTTCGTTGGTATAAGCTTCTGCTTCACGGATATACTGCTGTTCGTTTTCACGAGCGGCAATCGCATCATCGAATGCAGCTTTAACTTCTTCAGGCGGACGAGCAGCCTGGAAGTTCACGTCCAGTAAGGTAATACCCATGTTATATGGACGCACAGTCTCTTCAATTTCACGCTGAGTATCGTTACGAATGATCGTACGTCCCTCAGTCAGGATCTTGTCCATGGTGTATTTACCGATAACGCCGCGTAATGCGCTATCTGTTGCCTGACGTAAGCTATCATCGGCACTGGTCACACTATACAAATAATGCTCAGGGTCGGTAATACGATACTGTACGTTCATTTCGACACGCACCACGTTTTCGTCAGAGGTCAGCATGACACCCGACGCCGCCAGTTCACGTACCGCTTCGACGTTGACAGGTCTTACGCTATCAATAAAGGTCGGTTTCCAGTTCAAACCGGGTCCAACCAAATGGCTGAATTTACCAAAACGAGTCACGACACCACGTTCGGCTTCTTTGATAGTATAAAAACCGGTTGCGGCCCACAGAATAACAATAGCTACAACAGCTATCCCGAGCAGACGTCCACTCACCGGCTTATTAGGTTCTTGTGATGAGCCGCCACCGGTCCCACCGCTTTTTCCACCTTTACCAAGCCCATTGAGCTTACTACTCAGTTTGCGGAAGATATCATCCAAATCAGGTGGTCCTTTATCACGACCTCCTTTGTTTCCCCCAGAGTCGCCGCCAGGCTTGCTGCTTCCCCACGGGTCGCGGTCCTGTCCGTTATTACCGGGCTGATTCCACGCCATGTTTATGCTCCATAATTGTTGTGCGGTGATATCCCCTCAATGGGGAAATAGTCTTCAGGATAAGGGTGACCCGACAGCGTGACTAATTAACGATATAGTCTGTTAATGTCGGTTCTTGTTTACAGAGACGATTCCAGTCTACGACAGGCAGGCGAATATCCAGCCCAACGAAACCATCCTCTTCTGTCCACTCTTTTTCTATTGCCTGAAGCTGATATAAACGACTCCGAAGTCGCCCGGCCTTAGGAGGTAAACGCAGCTCATGCTGCGCAATTTCACCAGACAGACGTTCTGTCAAAGCCTGAAAAAGCAGTGGGACACCAACCCCGGTCTGAGCTGAAAGCCAGACCCGAATAGGCAAATTCTCATCATTACGATCGATGCGCGGCGCAAAATCGTCCAATGCATCAATTTTATTCATGACCAACAGCGTTGGGATCTCATTCGCTTCAATTTCTTCCAGTACGGTATCAACTGCTGCAATGTTTTCCTGAAGCCGAAAATCGGCCGCATCGATCACGTGTAACAACAACGTTGCCTGACGTGTCTCCTGCAAGGTGGCCTTAAACGCTGCTACCAAATCATGCGGTAGATGGCGAATAAAACCGACAGTATCTGCCAGCACGGTTTCGCCTACATCTGCAACGTCAATGCGACGCAGTGTAGGGTCAAGAGTGGCAAATAACTGATCCGCAGCATATACCTCAGCCGCGGTAATTCGGTTAAAGAGGGTAGATTTACCGGCATTGGTATAACCTACCAGAGAGACTGTTGGCACATCAGCTTTTGCGCGGGAACGCCTTCCCTGCTCGCGTTGTTTTTCAACTCGTTCTAAGCGCGAGAGAATCAGCGTAATACGGTTACGCAGTAACCGACGGTCAGTCTCAAGTTGGGTTTCACCCGGGCCACGCAAACCAATACCACCTTTCTGGCGTTCAAGGTGAGTCCAGCCTCGAACTAAACGCGTTGCCAAATGGCGTAACTGGGCCAGTTCAACCTGCAATTTGCCTTCATGGGTACGTGCACGTTGGGCAAAAATATCTAAAATTAATCCTGTACGATCGATGACCCGACATTCGCAGAGTGCTTCAAGGTTGCGCTCCTGAGCGGGAGACAACGCATGATCAAACAGCACCACTGATGCTCCTGTGGCTTTCACTGCTTCGGCAATCTCAATTGCCTTACCTTCACCAACAAAATACTTGGGGTGTGGAGCTTTGCGAGTACCCGTCACAACCTGGAGCGCTTCAACGCCGGCAGAAGAGACCAAGGATTCAAACTCAACCAGGTCTTCCATGTCTTTGTCTTGCGTAAAATAGATGTGTACCAGTACAGCCTGTTCACCAGCATCGTAACGGTCAAACAAACGTATAACCTCTCAAAAATACCAGTGGGGAACGCAGTAAAACTGGTTCCCCAGTCTGGAAACAACACGCAATATTATTCAGCGTCGTCGCTATCTTGTTGCGTTGCAGAACCTGACTGCGAACCTGCACCTTGATGGTAACTACCAGGTGTTCCTGTTCCCGCATTATTACTGTGGTGTGAAACCGGACGAGACGGTACCACGGTAGAAATAGCGTGCTTATAGACCATCTGACTGACTGTGTTTTTCAACAGGATCACGAATTGATCAAAAGACTCAATTTGTCCTTGCAGCTTGATACCATTCACCAAATAAATAGAAACTGGAACACGTTCCCGACGCAGCGCGTTCAAGAACGGATCTTGTAAAGATTGCCCCTTTGCCATTCTATCTTTTCCTTATATGTTTGTTGTTTGTCACTCAAGAGCAATTTGCTCAGAAAAACTGCGTAAAACTCGCGCACGTCGACATATCAATTGTACACTGTCATTCATGCTTAGCACTAACAACCTGTAATACGTTTTGGTAGGCCTGTTCAGGGAGATCGCTGTCCAGCTCATGTACCTCTTCCCATCCACGCAGCCAAGTTAACTGGCGCTTTGCCAGTTGCCGCGTTGCACAAATCCCTTTATAGACCATATCGTCGTGCGAAATTTCACCGTTCAAATAAGACCACATCTGCCGATAGCCGACACAACGAATCGAAGGCATATCAGGATGTAAATCCCCGCGGGCAAAAAGAGCCCGTACTTCTGCTTCAAAATCTGAAGCCAACATCTGATGAAAACGCTGTTCAATCCGTTGATGGAGCAATTCACGCTTAGCCGGTGCGATAGCAAACTGATGCACTTGGTACGGCAAAGCCTCTCCCGACGTTTGCGTCAGCTCTGTTAAAGTTTTACCTGAAATGAAAAAAACTTCCAGTGCCCGGGAAAGTCTTTGCGGATCATTTGGATGAATCCTGGCCGCCGCTACCGGATCAATGGACTTAAGCCGCTCATGTAATGACTCCCATCCATGCTCTGCTGCTTGTCGCTCTATTTCAGCTCTTACCTCAGGGGACGCTGATGGCAAAGGTGATAACCCTTCCAATAACGCCTTAAAATAAAGCATTGTCCCGCCTACCAGCAGTGGGATCCTTCCTGCCGCGGTAATCTCTGCCATTTCCGCCAGGGCATCACGTCGAAAATCAGCAGCAGAATAGGATTCCGCCGGGTCCAAAATATCCAATAACCGATGAGGAGCCAGTGCCTGCTCTTCTGCTGTCGGTTTGGCGGTCCCGATATCCATTCCTCGATAAATGAGGGCGGAATCAACGCTGATCAACTCTACAGGCAATGTTTTACGCAAATTAATTGCCAGTGCCGTTTTACCTGAGGCCGTCGGCCCCATCAAAAAAATAGCCTGTGGTAGATTTTTATTCAGTTCAGTCATGTTTCAGGGCGTTCATCGCCAATTGTAAGTCAACCGGTTGCAATAAACCGCCGGGAGGAGACTTCACCAATTGCGGGCAAAGTCGTTCAACCTCCGCCAGTAAGGTAATTGCCTGAGACTGACTCCATTGCTCATATTCACAGGCCAGATGGCGTGCAATATAGGTCGCAAGGTGGTCAGGCGTCACCGCTGACTGTTGTGTTAAGTATCTTGTCAGTTCATGAATCAAGATTTGTAAATTTTGTTTACGCAAAGGTAAAGGTACGGCACGAATGGTTATCTGCTGAGCTTCGATATCCAGTTCGATGCCCATACTCAGTAAAATCGACTGATATTTAACCAAAATATCATGTTCTTCCTGCACCACTTTTATCCGCAGTGGTATCAGTAATGGCTGAGCACGTAAGTTTTCTCCCGCAGGCAATAACTGAGCTTGTTTAAGCCAGCGTTCGGCAACGCCCAATGATAATAAAGCCAGCTTACCATTACGTTCCAACAATGCCATATCGGGTGGCAGAACTGTCAGTACGCGACCAAAACTATGCAAATGTCCGTCAAGCGCCGCAGGCTCTTCAGCCCGCGCAGGGGGGACAGGTGTCGTATCAGGCGTCGAAAGTAACTGCTGATATAACGCGCCTTGCTGTTTCTGATAACCCGGTGTTGCGTGGGGCCACAGCGGTGCTGTGCCACTGCGTCCGGCAGACGATACACCACGCGGCGCAGGCTCCGGAACGCTTCGGGTTACCGGCGGAGTAGCAAATTGATTACGTCCTGCTGCCTGGCGATTCTCTGGCGGACGGGCGGTGCTGGCAGGTGTGATGCCTTCTACAGAGAGTTGTGCAGACTCTTTTTGCTGTTGCAGTACGCTCAGTACCCCCTGATAGATAAAATCATGCACTAAACGCGACTGATGAAAACGCACTTCATGCTTCGCCGGGTGTACGTTGACATCAACTTGATGCGGATCGACTTCCAGATAAAGGACAAAAGCCGGTTGCTGGTCAACGCCCAGTTGCTCCTCATAAGCCTGGCGAATAGCATGATTAATCAAACGATCGCGCATCATTCGGCCATTCACATAGCAATACTGAATTTCGGCTAATGCACTGGTCGATGCCGCAGGTTCAACCACCCAGCCTCGCATGGCTAAATCGCCATGCTGCCACTCAATCTCGAGTGCATGCTCCAGAAAGGGATTACCGCAAATCGCAGCGAGCCGACGCTCACGTCCTGCTCCTTCCTGAACAGCACGATACTGGCGCACCGTTTTGCCGTTATGACTGAGATTAATGGTGACATCAAAGCGAGCAAGGGCAATACGCCTGACAATCTCATCAATATGGTTAAATTCCGTTTTTTCCGTGCGCATAAATTTGCGACGCGCCGGAGTGTTATAAAACAGATCTAATACTTCAAGCGTAGTACCAACAGGGTGAGCGGCAGGTTTCACCGTCACATCCTGGTCGCGGCCTTCAGCATAGGCTTGCCAGGCTTCGTTTTGCTCTGCGGTACGGGATGTCAAAATCAAACGTGATACGGAACTGATACTGGCTAAAGCTTCACCACGAAATCCAAGGCTGATGATAGCTTCCAAATCATCCAGAGATGCGATTTTACTGGTCGCATGTCTGGCCAAGGCTAATGCCAACTCTTCCTGTTTAATACCGCAACCATTATCACGAATACGAATTAGCTTCGCGCCGCCGCGCTCAATATCAATATCGATACGTGTCGCACCGGCATCAATACTGTTTTCCACTAACTCTTTCACGACCGACGCCGGGCGTTCAACTACTTCGCCCGCTGCTATCTGGTTCGCCAGTTGCGGTGGTAATACCTGAATTGGCATAACCTCTCCTTTAGTTTATCGTTATGACGCGCTTTATTGTCTTGAAACCGCGCGGGTTTGTCCGCCAGGAGCCGCTTGCAAAGGATTATCAATAAAGTAGGCACGCAGCCCTTCATAAATAGCCTGAGCGATTTGTTGCTGATAACTGTCACTGTTCAGACGTTTCTCTTCCGCGGTATTACTAATAAACCCCGTCTCAATCAATAGTGAAGGAATATCCGGCGAGCGTAATACACCAAGACTTGCATGTTCAGGACGACGTTTATGCAAGGTACCGACTTGCTGCATTTTCGAAAGCACTTTTACCGCAACATCATAGCCCACACGCTGTGAATGACCGAACTGCAGGTCAAGGACAGCCTGACTAAGATAGGGGTCCGCCTGATTATTGGCGAGTACATCACCCGCACCGCCTAATAATTCGGACTGTTTTTCATGCTGTTCCAGCCAGCCCGCCATTTCACTGTTCGCCCGACGGTTGGACAATACCCAAACCGATGCCCCTCTGGCTTCTCGGTTCGGTGCCGCATCTGCATGGATGGAAACCAATAAGTTAGCATTTTGCTTACGGGCAACATCAGAACGCCCCATCACGGAAATAAAATAGTCTCCGTTACGGGTCATCACTCCCTCAAACATCGGGTCGGCATTCAAGAGCGCCTTTAATTTATGCGCAATCGAGAGTGTGATATTTTTTTCATGACTTCCGCCCGGACCAATCGCCCCAGGATCCTGGCCACCGTGTCCGGCATCAATCGCGATAACGACAGTATTAGGCGTTCTATTGCGTGGCGGTTCTGGTGCTGGAGTTGGGATTTGCGTACTTGTCGCCCCGGTCACCTTCTGAGGGTGAAACGGATTACGTGCAGGTTCACTGCTACGCGAAGCGGTTACTGGTGCCGCAGGCGTCACGACAGGAGGAGGGACAACATCCGCATCAATAGTGAAAATCACCAGATCACTCGCACCCTGCTTCTGTTTCACCGCACGCGCTTTACCGGCTTTGGTTAAATCTACAATCAAACGTATCGTCTGATCGTCTTTAGCTTGCCCGGAGCGAATACTGTTTACCAGGTTAGCACCGCTGAATGTCAGAGGTAGCCCTTGAATGATACCGGTTTGTTTAATATCCAGTATCACTCTTTTCTTACCTTCTTGTGTAAAGGTATATTCTGGTTCACCGAGAAAACTGAAAGTAATTCGCGCCTGGTTATCACCATTGGAAACCTGAATATCAGACAAGGTTGCCGCCAGCCCCGGTAAGGCACATATCAATAAAAGAACGGCGATTAATCCGTTTTTAACACGAGAGATCATCCCTTTCTCCTTGCTATTCAGCTAGCCTGGCGAGTAACTGCTTACCCAATGCAGAAACGGCGTTAATCGATGCTTCACGTCCTTGATCCTGATAACTGAGATGCAGTTCTATATCCGGCTCAGGCAGTACTCCGGCACCTTGTTGCGGCCACTCCACCAAACAGATAGCTTCATTGGAAAAATAGTCGCGGATACCCATAAATTCTAATTCTTCAGGGTCAGCCAGACGATAGAGGTCAAAATGGTATACCTGTACGTTATCCAGCTGATAAGGTTCAACCAGCGTATAGGTCGGGCTTTTAACATTCCCTTTGTGGCCCAATGCCTGTAAAAAACCCCGACTAAAGGTGGTTTTTCCGGCTCCCAAATCACCATAAAGATAGATAACTGTTGTGCCTTCGCAGGCGGTAGCCAGGCGTGCACCCAGCGCTAATGTTGACGCTTCGTCAGGTAATTCAAAACTGTGATTTATCATGGCTTCAGGTATTCAAGTCTGGGTTAATAAATAGATAAAGTTTCGAAAAAAGGTCACTGGCTAACATACCACGCATTCCGGTTTGCTCAGCAATAACATCTGCGGCACTGCCATGGGCAACGCAGCCCGCACTGGCTGCATCAAATAGCGTCAATTGCTGGGCCAGTAAGGCTGCAATGACGCCAGACAAAACATCGCCCATTCCCCCACTTCCCATGCCAGCATTGCCTACATCAATAATCGCTAAATCATGCTCGCTGGCCACAATGGTTCCGGCCCCTTTTAATACAACAACGCCGCCATATTGTTTAACTAACTCACGCGCTGACAGCAGACGGTCACGCTCAATTTGCGAAACGCTACACTGAAGGAGCCTGGCCGCTTCACCCGGATGGGGAGTGATAATACGATTTTGACGCTTATCAGGACTGATTGCCAGAAGGTTAAGCGCATCAGCATCCCATAACATCGGTTTATCACTTTCTTTAACCCTTTCTAATGCATCCCTTCCCCATTGCTGCTGGCCAAGTCCGGGGCCTATCGCAATAACATCTGCCCAGGCTAACGCATCCTCCAGTGACTCAGGAGTTAATTCATGGACCATCAACTCCGGCCTGGCAGTCAGTAAAGGTGTGATATTTTCGGCGCGAGTCAGCACACGAACCAGTCCAGCCCCACTTCGGACCGAAGCTTCCCCGGTTAAACGAATAGCGCCTGCAGTGCCACTATCACCACCAATAATCACCAGTCGCCCATTATCCCCTTTATGTGACGTAGGCCGTCTCGGCTTTAGCCAGTCAGTAAGATTCTGGCTATCAAAACGCATTATTGAGGGAGGATGTTGCTGTAACCAAGAACTCAGACCTAATCCGGCATAATGTAGCTGCCCCACCACATCACGTGCTTTTCCGGTCAACAAGCCGGGTTTCAGCGCGATAAAGGTTACACAATGCGTGGCTTCAACTACCGCCCCTGGTGTCGCCCCTGTTTCCGCTAATAATCCTGAGGGGATATCCAGCGCAATAACGGGGGCCGGATGCGCGTTAATCAGCGCAATCAAACTCGCCATATCGTCACGCGGGGCATCCGTCAGACCAATCCCCGACAAACCATCAATAACTAAATCAATCGACTCCGGCCAGGGAGCCTGCCAAGGCAGGGAAATCCCTCCCACATCAAACCAAGCCTGACGAGCCAGATTCGCTTCCTCTGGGAGTGGTTTACTGCTTTCTTGCGCCAGAAGTGTTACCCGAATCCCGGCCGCATGGCACAGACGGGCGACGACATAGCCGTCACCGCCATTGTTTCCCGCTCCGCAGAGAATCAGCCAATGACGGGCATCCGGATAATGATGGCAACTGACGTCAAATGCAGCCTGCCCGGCACGTTGCATCAGTTCATATAACGTTACCCCTACGCTATCCGCGGCCTGCTTTTCCGTGTCTCGTAACGCCGATGCCGGCCAAACTAAATGTGGTATACTTTTCGCGTACTTTTTAAAATGATGGCCTGCCATGTCACACCCCCTCAATTACAATCAGTTAGCTCAATTAATTAAACAATGGGGCATCGAGCTGGGCTTCCAGCAGGTGGGTATTACCGATACCGACCTTTCTGCCAGTGAACCTAAATTACAGGCCTGGCTGGATAAACAATACCATGGTGAAATGGACTGGATGGCACGCCATGGTATGATGCGCGCCCGCCCACACGAATTGCAACCCGGCACGCTCAGAGTTATCAGTGTGCGTATGAACTATCTGCCCACTCACGCTGCATTTGCCTCAACGCTTAAAAATCCTCAGTTAGGTTACGTCAGTCGTTATGCTCTGGGGCGTGACTATCATAAAGTGTTGCGTCAACGACTGAAAAAACTCGGTGAAAAAATCCAGGAACAATGCACCACGCTGAATTTTAGACCTTTTGTTGATTCCGCGCCGATATTAGAACGTCCACTGGCTGAAAAAGCCGGACTCGGCTGGACAGGTAAACACTCACTGATTTTAAACCGTGAGGCAGGTTCATTCTTTTTTCTGGGGGAGTTGTTAGTTGATATTCCACTCCCAGTTGACAGCCCGGTGAAAGAAGAGTGTGGCCGCTGTGTCGCCTGTATAAAAATCTGCCCCACCGGTGCTATCGTTGAGCCTTATACCGTAGATGCCAGGCGCTGTATCTCTTATTTAACCATTGAGCTTGAAGGCGCTATTCCGGAAGAGTTTCGTCCTCTGATTGGTAATCGCATCTATGGCTGTGACGATTGCCAGTTAATCTGTCCGTGGAATCGTTTTTCACAACTGAGTGAGGAAGATGATTTTAGTCCCCGGCAAGCTTTACACTCTCCGCCGCTAACAGAGCTGTTTGCCTGGAGCGAAGCGCACTTCTTGCGCATCACAGAAGGTTCAGCTATTCGCCGGATAGGGCATTTACGCTGGTTAAGAAATATTGCTGTTGCACTCGGTAACGCCCCCTGGAATGAAGCGAATTTGAACGCACTCAGGCAGCGCCAGGGTGAGCACCCAATGCTTGACGAACATATTGAATGGGCCATTGAGCAGCAGTTACAGCGACGTAAAGAACAAAATATCGAAGTACAGTTGCCGCAGAAACAGCGTCTGGTAAGAGTGATTGAGAAAGGATTACCGCGCGATGCCTGACATGTCCACAGCATGTGAATAACATTTAAAAGTTCCAGTTAATCAACTGACATACAAAATCCGTAAATACTTATCGAATAATTTAATTTTCAATTAAAATAAATTAAATCAATGAGTTACACTTGATCTGCAAATGTTATGGGTTTTGTTGTGAAAGTTACAGAACGGTAACTCCCTGTGGATAAATCTGTGTGCAGAAAAAATAACGAACAATATCCAATCAGTTAGCGTTACCTGTTTGGTAAGCCATTACTGAAGATGGTTATCATTTATTGGAAAAATTTTGGAGCGGGAAACGAGACTCGAACTCGCGACCCCGACCTTGGCAAGGTCGTGCTCTACCAACTGAGCTATTCCCGCTTAGGGTGGTGCATGGCGTCAAGCGCCAATCAAATTTTGGAGCGGGAAACGAGACTCGAACTCGCGACCCCGACCTTGGCAAGGTCGTGCTCTACCAACTGAGCTATTCCCGCTTAGGGTGGTGCATGGTATCAAACGCTAATCAAATTTTGGAGCGGGAAACGAGACTCGAACTCGCGACCCCGACCTTGGCAAGGTCGTGCTCTACCAACTGAGCTATTCCCGCTCTGGTATCTTTACAGATTTTGGTTATCAAATTCTGTATCGGTACGGGAGGCGCATTATACGAGAATTCGTTTTTGCCGCAAGCCCTTGAACGACTTTTTTCGATAATTTTTTCAAATTGATGATTTAACCGACAAATCGATCGTTTAATCGCCGCTACCTCGTCGCCCCACGTACTTTTAATCTGCTATTGTAACTTACTTGATGAAATGCTCACGGTAGTAAGCCAGTTCGGCTACTGACTCCCGAATATCATCCATCGCCTGGTGGGTTCCCTGTTTTTTGAAACCTGGCAGTATTTCTGGTTTCCAGCGACGAGCCAGTTCTTTTAATGTGCTGACATCCAGGTAGCGATAGTGGAAATAGGCTTCCAGCTCAGGCATATACTTGAACAGGAAACGGCGATCCTGGCCGATACTGTTACCGCAAATTGGCGAAGTGTTAGCGGGTACCCACTTTTTGAGAAATGCCAGAGTTTCTTGCTCGGCAGCCCTATCATCAAGTGTACTGGCCTTTACACGGGCGACTAAACCGCTATTGGTGTGAGTACGCACATTCCACTCATCCATCAGCCCGAGCTGCGCATCAGACTGATGTACGGCAATGACCGGGCCTTCAGCCAGAATATTCAGATTGGCATCCGTTACCAGGGTGGCTATCTCAATAATACGATCATGTTCAGGATTAAGACCGGTCATTTCTAAATCAATCCAAATCAGATTGTTTTCATTGCCACTCATGCTATTTTCCTTCTTTCAGTGGGCCACCCTGAGATGACGGTGGGTTAATTCAAGTGAGATTGTGTGTATCATAGTGCTTTTGCCCATAATGGGCGACCAGGAGTGAGTACGCTTGAGCAAAAATAAACTCTCCAAAGGCCAGCAACGGCGGGTAAATGCAAACCATGAACGCCGTTTAGTCAAAACCGTGGAGAAACACGATACTGATGATGCCCAGTTTGATGAAGGGCGTGAAGGAACGGTAATCAGTCGTTTTGGACAGCATGCCGATGTTGAATCTGCAGATGGTTCGGTTCATCGCTGTAATATTCGACGTACCATCCGTTCTCTGGTGACGGGCGATAAAGTGGTCTGGCGTCCTGCGAAAGAAAGTGTGGAGCAACGTTCAAAGAAAGGCATTGTTGAAGCCGTCCATACCCGGACTTCAGTACTCACCCGTCCAGATTTCTACGACGGTGTGAAACCTATTGCAGCCAACATTGACCAAATCATCATCGTATCGGCTATTTTGCCGGAACTGTCTTTAAATATTATCGATCGCTATTTGGTTGCCTGTGAAACCCTTGACGTTGAACCGCTATTGGTCCTGAATAAGACCGATCTGCTGGATGATGAGGGGCGAGCATGGGTCGATGAACAGATGGATATCTATCGCAAAATCGGCTACCGCGTATTAATGGTTTCCAGCTATCGGGCGGAAGGCTTAAAAGCACTGGAACAGGAGTTAATTGGGCGCATCAGTATTTTCGCAGGCCAGTCTGGGGTTGGTAAATCCAGCTTACTGAATACTCTGCTGGGTCTAGAAAATCAGATTCTGGTCAACGATGTTTCTGATAACTCAGGCCTCGGGCAACATACGACTACCGCATCAAGACTCTATCATTTTCCAGGCGGTGGTGATGTTATTGACTCCCCTGGCGTACGTGAATTCGGTTTATGGCATCTTGCCCCGGAACAAATCACCCAAGGTTTTGTCGAATTTCGAGACTATTTAGGTCATTGCAAATTTCGTGATTGTACTCATGACAATGATCCTGGTTGCGCGTTACGTGAGGCGGTTGAACGCGGTGATATTGCTGAAACACGCTTTGTAAATTATCACCGAATTCTGGAAAGCATGGCTGAAGTAAAAACACGTAAAGGCCTTTCTGATAGTAAGGACTGAAATTCTCTGGATAATTTAAGTCGCTTCCAGGTTTGCGAAAGCAAAGCACGCAGGCGATTTGGCTATAACGGGCATACACTCGCTCAACTTTTCATTTAAGACATTTAGCCCGGAGGCTATTTTGTTAAATAAAATTAAACTTTCGCTCCAATATATTTTGCCAAAACTGTGGCTGACTCGCCTGGCAGGCTGGGGTGCAAGCAAACGAGCAGGATGGCTCACAAAACTGGTCATAGACTTGTTCGTTCGGTTCTATAAAGTTGATATGAAAGAAGCGCAAAAGCCCGATACCGCAAGCTATCGTACTTTTAACGACTTTTTTGTTCGTCCACTGCGTGACGATGTTCGTCCCCTGAATACCGACCCGAATATTCTTGTGATGCCAGCAGATGGTGTTATCAGCCAGTTAGGGCGTATTGACGATGACAAGATTTTACAGGCTAAAGGACACGACTATAGTCTGGAAGCGTTGCTGGCAGGGAACTATCAAATGGCTGACTTGTTCCGTAACGGCAGCTTCGTTACCACCTATTTGTCACCACGCGATTACCACCGTGTTCATATGCCTTGTAATGGCATCCTGCGTGAAATGATTTATGTCCCAGGAGATCTTTTTTCAGTCAACCATTTAACCGCACAAAACGTTCCTAACCTGTTTGCCCGTAATGAGCGTGTTATTTGCTTGTTTGATACCGAATTTGGCCCAATGGCACAAATTCTGGTGGGTGCCACTATTGTAGGCAGTATTGAAACCGTTTGGTCTGGAACCGTTACCCCACCTCGCGAAGGCGTAATTAAACGTAAAACCTGGCCTGCCGGTGAAAGTGAAGGTTGTGTCGCGCTACTGAAAGGCCAGGAAATGGGCCGCTTTAAGCTAGGATCAACCGTTATTAACCTGTTTGCGCCCGGAAAAGTTAATCTGGTGGAGTCTTTAGAAAGTCTTTCCACTACCCTGATTGGTCAGCCCCTGGCAATCTCGACGGATACGATTAGCGAGCCAGCGGTTCCAACAGACGAGCCCCTAGACCCTGCTTCCGAAACCAGTTCTTTGGTCGGCGACAGCAACGAAAAATAATTGTACAGGCAGACTTACGTGCGCTCGATTATCGTTTTCCTGATGGCTTTGTGCCTCAGTATGGGGTCGGCGCACGCTGCTGTCGTCCCCGATTCAAAACAAGTTTCTCAAGACCTTGAGCAGGCTAAAGCCGCGAACAATACGCCCAACCAGGCGGAAGTCGTCGAGGCATTACAGTCTGCTCAAAACGCGCTTGATGAACGCAAAGGTTCACTCGAACGCGCGGAACAGTATCAACAAGCGATTGATAACTTTTCGAAACTATCGCAAGCCCTGCGTAAACAGATTGCCGCTATTCAGGATGAGCCTCAAAAAGCGCCAGGCAACCTGTCCACTGATGCCCTGAACCAAGAAATACTGCAAGTCAGTAGCCAACTGCTGGATAAGAGCCGTCTGGCACAGCAAGAACAAGAACGCGTCCGCGATATCACAGACTCATTAGGCCAGCTTCCCCAACAACAAACGGATATTCGTCGACAGCTTAACGAAATTGAACGTCGCATCGGCACACAAGCTGCCGGCGGCTCAGCATTGATTCAGGCTCAGCACACAGCACTGCTGGCCGAAGCCGCTCGTCTGAAAGCGCTGGTCGATGAGCTGGAACTGGCACAACTCTCTGCCAATAATCGTCAGGAACTCGCGCGAATGCGTGCTGAACTGGCAAGCAAGCAAAGTACGCTGCTGGATAGCTATCTTCAGTCTCTGCGTAATCAACTCAATACCCAGCGCCAGCGTGAAGCAGAAAAAGCGCTGGAAAGTACCGAGCTACTGGCAGAAGCCAGTGAAAATCTACCGCCAACCATTACTGAACAATTTAAAACCAATCGTGAACTCTCCCAGTCGCTGAATCAACAAGCCCAACGTATGGAATTGGTTGCTTCTCAGCAACGTCAAGCCTATACACAAACGGTTCAGGTTCGTCAGGCTCTGAATACTTTACGTGAACAAGCCCAATGGTTAGGAATGTCGAATGTATTGGGTGAGGCTTTGCGTGCCCAGGTGGCTCGTCTGCCAGAGATGCCTAAACCTCAGCAGTTAGATACCGAACTTGCTCAACTCCGGGTTCAACGTCTGTACTATGAAGATCTCCTGAATAAACAGACAGAGTTACGTCAAATACGTCAACCAGGCGGCGACCCTCTGACTGCCGAACAAAGCCGAATTCTTAATGCACAGCTACGAACTCAGCGTGGACTACTCGACTCCTTACTAAAGGGGAGTGATACACTGATACTTGAACTGACCAAGTTAAAAGTCGCCAATAGTCAGCTTGAAGATGCGCTTAAAGAGGTCAACGAAGCCACTCACCGTTATCTGTTCTGGACATCGGATGTCAGGCCCGTTGGCCTGGACTGGCCACTGGATATTCTGCATGCTTTACGCAGTTTGGTTTCACTGGATACCTTCAGTCAGCTGGGTAAAGCCTTTATCATGATGATAACCAGTCAAGAGACTATCGTCCCTCTGTTTGGCGCTCTTATTCTGGTGGGTTTCAGTATCAGTTCACGTCGTCACTTTAATAAATTTCTCGAACGTTCCAGCGCCAGAGTCGGCAAGGTGACTCAGGATCACTTTAGCCTGACGCTACGTAACGTTTTCTGGTCTATTCTGGTCGCCTTACCCTTGCCAATACTCTGGGCAACACTGGGACATGGTTTACAAGAGGCCTGGCCCTATCCTACTGCGGTAGCGATTGGTGATGGCGTCACTGCAACAGTCCCGCTGCTATGGGGAGTGATGATTTGCGCTATTTTCGCCCGCCCGAACGGGTTATTTATTGTCCATTTCGGCTGGCGTCGTGAAAGTGTTGCCCGCGCAATGCGCTACTACATCATGAGCATCGGTTTTATTGTACCGCTGATCATGGCGCTAATCATGTTCAATAACCTTAATGACCAGGAATTTGCGCCTACACTAGGCAGGCTATGTTTTATTCTGATCTGCGGTGCATTAGCGGTAGTCACTCTGAGCCTGAAACGAGCCGGACTTCCGCTCTATCTCGATAAGCAAGGTAGTGGTGAGAACCTTATCAATACCCTGCTGTGGAATTTGATGATTAGCGCTCCGCTGGCCGCTATTCTGGCTTCACTGGTGGGTTATCTGGCAACCGCGCAAGCCCTGCTGGCGCGTATGGAAACCTCTGTCGCTATTTGGTTTGTCCTGTTAGTCATCTACCATATCATACGCCGCTGGATGCTGATTCAACGACGTCGACTGGCCTTTGATCGTGCAAGACAGAGACGCGCAGAGATCCTTGCTCAGCGTGCGCGGGGTGAAGAAGATGCGACGCATTCACACAGTACAGAAGGCACTATAGACAATGTGGATGAAACAGAAGTCGATCTTGACGCTATCAGTGTTCAGTCTTTAAAACTGGTTCGCTCTATTCTGACTTTAATTGCCCTACTGTCCGTCATTGTTCTGTGGTCAGAAATTCACTCAGCTTTCGGTTTCCTCGGTAATATTACCTTATGGGACGTAACCTCCAGCGCCCAGGGAGTGGAAAGTATTGAACCCATTACCCTCAGTTCAGTATTAATTGCGATTTTAGTTCTGATAATCACAGTACAACTGGTACGTAACCTCCCTGCACTGCTTGAGCTCGCGATCCTCCAGCATCTGGATCTCACCCCTGGCACGGGTTATGCCATTACCACTATTACTAAATATTTGCTGATGCTGATTGGCAGCCTGGTCGGCTTCTCTCTGGTGGGCATTGAGTGGTCGAAACTACAATGGCTGGTTGCGGCACTGAGCGTTGGGTTAGGCTTTGGCTTACAGCAAATTTTTGCCAACTTTGTTTCCGGCCTGATCATTCTGTTTGAAAAACCCATTCGTATCGGCGATACCGTGACGATTCGCGATTTAACCGGAACCGTTGCGCGCATTAATACCCGCGCAACGACAATCAGTGACTGGGACCGCAAAGAAATTATTGTCCCAAACCAGGCCTTTATCACCGAACAGTTTATCAACTGGTCGCTTTCTGACTCAGTGACACGTGTGGTACTGACCATCCCGGCACCATCGGATGCCAATACCGAAGACGTGGTGAAGATCTTACTGGGAGCCGCAGAACGCTGCTCACTGGTGCTTGATAACCCGCCACCAGAGGCCTTCCTGGTTAATCTACAGCAAGGTATCCAGATTTTCGATTTACGTATTTTTGCTGCAGAAATGGGGCATCGTATGCCGCTACGCCATGAAATCCATGAGCTTATTCTTCAAGGATTCCGTGAACATAATATTGAAATGCCATTCCCTCCAATGCAAATGCGTATGGAAAACATGCGCACCCAGGCATTAAAAGCTGTTGGTCAAAGCGGCCAGACTCCCAGTCTCTAAACAATAGTGGAAATAAATGGCTCGAACGTACGAGCCATTTTTCATTAGGCGACATGTTTTTAATACGCTTATATGTTTTAAAAATATAAGTTAATACTATCTGTATTTTCTGATTATTATTTTCGGCCATTGCCCGTTTTGCTTCAGGGAGGTGAGTCCCTCCCTGTAACGGAAGAAGAATTTTAGAGGATACGAACCACAGGATTACGTTGATTCAGAGAGTTTGATGAAGAGAAACAGTGCCTCATGCTTCTGAGGAGGATCAAAGTCTGAACAAGAAAATGCTGCAGAATGCTATCTGAAAAAAGTTCTAAGGTCGCTGCTAAGGCGCATATTCATATCCAGCTACGTCGGGGAGACTGACTGATTAACTATAAGAAAACACACCATATTTATTGCCTTGAAGAGCTTGAGAAAAAGAAGAATAATTGATTTATTAGCTTATTGTGAAAATAATAGATCGCGATCACTCTCTCCATTAAATTTATCGTTATAATAAAAATAAAATGGCGAACGCATATCATTAACAGAAGATTATATTTGCCACAAAGAAGTAGAATTTAGCCACTTAATTCAATCAGTTACACTACCCCATCAAGTAAACACTATTGATAATTCATGACAGATATTGAAAGTTAAAAAACATATATGCTAGATATATTTCAAATAGTTTAGATACTCTCCTCATCAGCCCTGCCTAATCATACAGTATACCTGTATTTATTGTCGGAGCTGTTTCACCGTCTACATACACTCACATTATTCAGAGTGTAGACGTTATATTATGAGTTTATTAGATTAAAGAGTTTTATATTAATTAATATATTCAAACGATAAACAACACAGCTGCATACACATTAAAATCCATCAAGGAATAACTCATGAAACTACAATCACTTTCATTCAGAAAGAAAAAGTTCATTACTTATTCATCATTATTATTCTTATCCGGAACTGTCCATTCAGAGGGGAAAGATATTATCCTGAATGGCGATGGCATTACTTATATATTAGAGTCCAGAGTGGGCCGCCATGGGAATTTCCAGATTAATGGAAATGTCAGTAATGATGGTGGATACGCTTATAAGTTAGAAGCCATTGCCGGAAGCAATCAGTTTAATAATATTACTAAAATAGAATCCGCCACCTCTATTTTCGGGGGAGATGGTGGAAGATCTGAGAATGAGTTCGGTTACGACGGAATAAATGGGGGGAACGGTGGTGATGCCATTATTGGTGGCAAATTTACCCTGACTAATTTTGGGACGATAAAAGGTGGTAACGGTGGAGAACATACCTATTACGGTTTCGATGATGAGCGTAGTGGAAATGGGGGGAACGGAGGAAATGGTATAAGCGGGACAGACTTTATTTTCATCAACCACGGTGCCATAAACGGTGGCTATGGTGCTCTGGCCATAAATGGCTCCAGAAACCCTAACTTCGATGGCTCCGGTGGTAATGGAGGAAATGCTGTGAGCGGTCAGCGTTTTGAATTGCACAATAACGGCAGCATACGCGGCGGTAATGGTGAAAGATCGCTTTCTAATGGCAGCAATAAAAGTCATAGCGGTAATGGCGGTGATGCCGTCAGTGGCAGCAATTTTATGATAATCAATAATGGTAAAATCATTGCCGGTACAGCAGGTTCTGGTAATACAATCGGCACTCAAGGGAATGCCATCAGGGCAACAGGCGGTTCCAATACGCTTATTCTGAATACGAATAGTACGATAACTGGGGATATTATCCTCGATCAGGTTACAGACAAAAAAGATGACAATACTCTGCTTATTAAAAAGAATGCGCTAACAACTCTCGGTCAGCAATACGATATTGTCGGCAACATGAATGTCGGTACAGGAACTGCGGTGACGCTGGCGAACGATGAAATAACATTCAGTGGCGGTGTTCATTTCAATGAAGATACGATGCTGGCTTTAAAAGATGGCGGCGCAATTGACGCCAGTCACATTGAATTTAGTAAAAATGCGGATAAAGAGACGCAACTGACAACCAGCATTACCAAATGGCAACAGCAAGAAATTAATCTGCTTACCACGAAGAACGGTATTACAGGATATTTTACGGCAGCGCCTTCTAACCTACTCTTGACTGAAGGGGCTACTGACTACGCGGATATTAATATTACCGATAAAAACCTGACGTATTCCCTTAAATGGTTCAGTGAAGGGAATGAGGCCTATGGGACTTTTGATCTTAAGCAGGGTGCCGTTCTTGATTTAAATTTGTCACTGACAGATAACCTGGCGGTGACAAACCAGAATAAAAATGGCTGGGATGGCACCAGCCTGACCAAAGCAGGCGAAGGGAACCTTATCTTGTCTGGCACCAGTACCTATACTGGCAAAACGCTGATCGCAGGCGGGATGCTCACCACCGCTGTCGATAATGCGATAGCACAGAGCAGCGATGTAACAGTAGCCAGCAACGGCATTTTAAATCTGGCCGGAACAGACCAAAAACTAAATAACTTAAATAATAAAGGTATCATTCTCATTGAGGATGCGGCTTCTGACGTCGATATGTCGTTAAGCGCTGAGTCGTTACCAGTATCAGTGACCGTCGCAGGGAATATGTTTAACAGCGGTATACTGCTTATCAACGACGAGCATAGCGCGGTGGGTCATACTTATACTCAGGATGGTAACTGGGTAGGTAACGGTCTCAGCCATATCATCATGAGTTTCATCGCCAGTGACGATAACAGCAAAGCAGACAGGCTAAATATTACTGGCAACGCATCAGGAACGACCTCGGTCAAGGTCAATAATATCGGTGGAACGGGTGAAGCAACCCTCAATGGTATTAAACTCATTAATATTGGGGGGACCTCAACCAGTAATGCATTTGTACAGTTTGGTCGTATTGTCGCTGGTGCATATGATTATCGTCTTGTACAAGGCAATGCTGCCGGTCAGGATGACCAAAGCTGGTATCTGAGCAATAGCATAAGAGCAACAGAACCGAAGTCTGTAAAGAAAAATTATCGACCAGAAGGTGCAGCGTATACCGCGAACATAATGGCCGCTAACACACTATTTAACCTCTCACTTAATGACCGCCCGGGAGAAACGCGGTCCGCCAATCCCCTGATGCACCCACAACAGGCTCCCCATATGTGGATACGTAACGTCGGAGGGCATCAGCAATTCTCCATGAATGACAGTCAGAACAAAACCACTGCCAATCGTTATGTATTACAGATAGGAGGCGATATTGCCCGATGGAGTCTGAGTGGTAACGACCGTTATCATTTGGGACTGATGGCAGGTTATGCCACCCAGCATGGCAATACCGTTAACAAGAGTACCGGGAATACGACCCAAAGCCGCATCACTGGATACAGCACCGGGCTGTATGGAACTTACTTTCAGAACGATAAAGGCAAGGACGGTCTGTTCGTGGATAGCTGGTTACAATATAGCTGGTTCAATAGCACCATTAAAGGCAACGATATCAGTGAAGAGAGCGATAAGAACCGCGGTATAACCGCCTCTCTGGAAAGTGGTTATACCTTTAATATCAGCGCTAATGACTCCGGAAATGGGTTGTTCAACGCATTCTACCTGCAGCCAAAAGCCCAGGTCATCTGGATGGGCGTGAAAGCCAAAGATCATCGTGAAAGTAACGGCACTCTGGTTCACAGAGTGGGGAATAACAATCTCCAGACTCGCCTGGGGGCCAGGATGTTCCTGAAAGGGAAAGAGCATCTGGATAAAAAAAACATACGTAGCTTTGAACCTTTTGCTGAAGCAAACTGGATACACAATACCCAACAGTATGGTGTCCGTATGGACGAGATCACCTCAGCAGTACAGGGAAGCCGTAATATTGCTGAATTTAAAGCAGGTATTGAAGGTAATATCACGCAGGATCTGAATCTATGGGCCAGTGTTACACAGCAAATAGGCGACAAAAGTTACCGCGACACAGGAGGTCTGGTCGGCGTGAAATACAACTTTTAATTTAATACATGATGGCTTTCAAGGCTCTTGAATAAAAGCTCAGACCGCGAAAAAGAAGGGAAAAGTGAAGTTTTCCTCCTTTGCGCTAATAGCCGAAAATAGATAGCCTAATTTTCTTATTTTTTATTAGGCGGTCTGAGTTTTATCAGAAAAAAGTAAGGTTTGTTACCCTTCTTAAGTCTCCCTGACGGGGATTTATTTTCTCAAGAATAAAATCAATACTATTTTAATATTTTAGGGATTTCTCGCAGGCACCACGCCTTCGCTTCCCCCATACTGTCACGTCGCCATGCCATAATAATATCAATTTCGTGGGTCGTTTCAGGACTGACCACCCGTAAACGGCCTTCAGCAATATCGCGTTCCACCAGAACATATGGCATGGTTGCAACGCCCAGCCCAGCAAGCAGTGCCCGGCGCTTATTTTCCATCGAACTGATGGTTAAGCGTGGTTGCTTGTCCAACAGTTCTACCGTCAGTACGGGTCTTTCACGAGCGGTATCCGCTATCGCAATGCCGCGATATTTTATTCGTGTGGCTTCTGCAAGTGGTTCAGGTTCAAGATGGATCGGATGATCCGGGGCTGCCACTTGCACGTTCATTAACTTATACAGTTTACGACTATTAATTTCCGACGATGAACGAAAATGCATATCAGGCGCAATCACAATATCTGCTCGCCCTTGTTCCAGACGCTCCCAGGCTCCCGCCAGAACTTCAGAAACAATAGACAGCTGAGTTTTGGATTTTTCTGCCAGCTTTTCAACAAGAGGAAAGAGCCTCTCAGCCGGGATTAGTGCTTCAGTGACAATCGTCAGATGCGTTTCCCAGCCACGAGCAAGGGCTTCTGCATCAGTGGTTAACTTATCGGCCGCTTCCAGTAGAATACGCCCTCTTTCCAGCAACATCCGACCAACATTAGTAAATTTGGTTCTATGTCCTGAACGGTCAAAGAGCACAACATCCAGCTCCTCTTCCAATTTTTGCATGGTATAACTGAGTGCCGAAGGGACTCTTCCCAACTCATCAGCCGCAGCAGCAAAACTGCCCCGCCTGTCAATGGCGTCCATTACTCTCAGCGCTTCCAGCGTTAATGCTCTCTCTTTTGCCATTTGAGTCTCATTCAGTAAATTTGACGATTGCGTGCAGATTAACTAGCTAACAATACTACGTCTATACCTCTACCATAATTATAGCTTAAAAAGAGGTAACCAATAATGATCACAATAAGAGCAGCTAAACAATGTGGCGAAGCCGATTACGGTTGGTTAAAGGCCCGCTACACCTTTTCCTTTGGACACTATTTTGACCCTGAATTGCTGGGTTATGCATCTCTGCGTGTACTTAACCAAGAAGTTCTGGCGCCCGGTACATCGTTACAGCCCAGAAGCTATCCTAAAGTCGATGTCCTCAACCTGGTGCTGGAGGGGGAAGCCGAGTATCGGGATACCAAGGGAAACCATGTCCAAGTAAAAACAGGTGAAGCGGTGTTGTTAGCAGCCCAGCCAGGGGTCAGCTACAGCGAACATAATATCAGCAAAAAAAATCCACTGACGCGTATACAGCTTTGGCTGGAAGCCTGTCCGGAGAGTGATAATCCTTTAATCCAAAAAATTACGCTGAATAATCAATCTCAGCAATTGATCGCTGCTGTTGATGGCGGGAAATCGATGTTACAGCTACGCCAGAACATCAGAGTCCATCACCTGAACCTGGAAGCGGGTCAGCAGCAAAGTATTCCATTACAAGGAGCACACGCTTATTTTCAATCCATCCATGGTACGGTCACAGCAAGCGCTGCTGAAAAAGATATCGATTTAACCTGCGGTGATGGCGCTTTTATCTGTGATGAACAAAAGGTGACGCTACAGGCAAGTACGCCATTAAGAGCGTTGTTAATTGATTTGCCTGCTTAAAGCATCACTGTTTCTGTTGTTTTCGTGATGTCTGGATAACGCTGTTTTATGCCCGGCCAGAACATTTTGTCGATGACCTATTACCTCTATCATCATCAAAAAAGAGCTAATATGGAAATCGCCGCCTGGTTTTATTTCGCTATTGCGTGTTTAGGCCAGGCACTGGCCCCAGGAGCAAATGCCATGCTGGTGATGCCTACACGGTTGCCGGAGGCGTCCTGTCTTTCACAGTTGAGGGTTTGGGGGCAATACCTTACTGGAAGTTTTCCTTCGCTGTCTCCTGCGACTGATAAGAGTGTGCTCGTAGGACGCTAAAACTTATTTCTGCCTGAGGGGAAATGCGGCTATCGAATTGGCACCATTTCTGCTGGAAAAATCAGGCTGTAGCCGTGCGATGAAAGGGCTTTCGGTACGACACCAGAAAATGGTGGAAAATACGATAAAATCTCTCTGCAACCCTGTCCGACAGTCTGCACATCTGATATATCTTGTAGCTGATTTTTTTACTCATCCATCAGCCAAGGAATATCATGCAAACCTATATCAGTAAAAATTTCACTGCCGAAAGAGCCTGGGGAGCCACTGATATTGCTAATTTTGACGGCACCACCGTCAGACTACACTGGACCGATAAACCCTATAAGTGGCATATCAACGATGGTCAGGAAGTCTTTGCCGTGATGGATGGTGAAGTTGAAATGCATTACAAAGAAGCAGGCGAAATTAAAACGGTCCTGTTAGCGACTGGCGATATTTTTTATGCAAGCGTAGGGACAGAACATATTGCTCATCCCGTTGGTGTCGCAAGAGTGCTGGTAATTGAGAAAGAGGGCTCTGTCTAAGCCTGGTTGCTTGCAGGCGCGAAGTACGGCGCGTCAATGAATAGATGAACTCGCACCTCACGTACTCGGCGCCAGAGTGACAGGCACACTGATTGGTGGTCTGTTTGCTATTCTGCCTGGTTACTGCATCAAGCTCATTATGAAAGATGACATATTTGAGCCGCATAAAAACCACGAAAAGAGTTAAATATTCTTTCGTCCAAAGAGATTCGCTGGATAAAAGAAACAGAGCATAGCGCCAAAAATGCGGCTCGGTTTCACCAGTGACCTCTATTTTTTAGTCTCTGCCATCTCAAGTAACGCTGTTTTCGCTGCGGCAAGAAAACGCCCGGAGATATCATCACCACGGGTGGCTCTGGCAAGCATTAAAGCCCCTGCCATTAGTGCAAACTGCGTCAAATGCTTATCCCCGATGGTAGAGTCGGAACCGTCGCTTTGCATATTTTTAATAAACTCAGTCATATTTTTAACACCTGCGATATACGGCTCATGTATCGGTTTGTCCTGCCCCTTACGTTGAACATCGGTGGCAAGGGCTGCAATAGCACAGCCGCTGGCAGGACAATCCCGATGTCTGAGAGAAAGATAACGTTCAACAAGTTGTGGAAAATCAGACACCTGATTTTCGGCTATTGCCATGTAGCTTCCCTTAAGAGCTTGTTCACAGGCGAGAGCTTCCAGCTCATCTTTAGAGTTGAAATGTCCGTAAAATCCACCATGTGTCAACCCTGCTGCAGCCATAATATCTTTAACACTGACGCCGTCGAGTCCCCGCTCTCTGAACAACTGAGATGAAGTCGCGATAATACTGTTACGGTTAAGCTCGCTTTGTTCCCTGGAAACGCGCCCAGTTCTGGCCATGATTACTCCGTTCTTTCCATACAGGACTGTCAGTCAGCTCCTGAAAATATATCGCCTACTCAGGCTCGTGGTGGTGTGAGCTTAGTATATTCAGCATCTAAACCCTGTGCACGCAATAGCGTACCCGCGATCTGCTTGTGAGGCGTTCCTGCTGAAATAGCGCTGGCTTCATTCAGTCGGGCTGCCTGTGCCTCACTGAGTTTTACATCCAGTGAGAGCAGTGTTTCAGCTAACTGCTCTATGGTACGCGAACCAATAATCGGAATCAGCGACGTCTGTAGTTGCGCTGATTGGTAACGAAGCCAGGCCATCGCCACCTGTACAGGCATGATATTGAGTTCTTCGGCTACGCAAATAATCTCATCAAGCAGTGTCGGATCTTGCTCAGTATGTACCAACCGCCCCGCAAAACCTTTCAGACGCCCCTCCTGACTGGTTCGGTATTTCCCGGTCAGCATTCCTCCCCCTAGCGGTGACCAGATAGTCGCAGCCAGACCAAGAGCATCTGCCATCGGCAAAAGTTCTCTTTCAGCGCTACGATCGGCCAGACTGTATTCGACTTGTATCCCCGCAATACGAGACCAGCCACGTAATTCAGCCAGCGTTTCGGCACGAGCTATTTTCCAGGCTGGGAAGTTAGAAAGACCAGCATATTGCACCTTACCTGCCCGAATAAGATCATCAAAAGCCCGAACGACCTCTTCCAGCGGCGTCATCTGATCATCAAAATGCGCCCACAGCAGTTCAATACGATCGGTTTTCAAACGCTTCAGACTCTTTTCAACCGACGCTATCATATTCCTGCGGCTATTTCCGGTAACAGCAGCCCCGGCATTCGGGGACGCGCTCAGGGTATATTTGGTCGCAATGACAAAGTGTTCGCGATCGGCGGCAATAAAATCCCCAAGCATTTCTTCGGACTGACCAAACTGATATGAATCTGCGGTATCAATAAAATTCCCCCCGGCATTGACGTATCCGTCAAATACGGTTCGGGCTTCCTCTTTTTCGGAACCATACCCCCAGCGAGTACCAAAATTACCTGTCCCTAGTGCCAGCTCAGATACCCGTAAACCGGTGTTACGACCAAATGTTGTATATCGCATGGTTTTTCTCTCTCAGTTTATTTTTAAATGACGATTGACATTTATTATACATGTCACCCATCATTTAAAAAGACCGACAAGACTATTTTTTACTAAAGAGAGCTAAAAATGACTGAGACCACATCTTCAGTACTGATAACAGGCGCTTCAACCGGACTGGGAGCCATCTATGCCGATCGCTTTGCTCAACGCGGGCATAATCTGGTCCTGGTTGCCCGGGATGCCGCGCGAATGGAGGCCCTGGCAGCACGGTTGCGAACCCAGTACCACGTTGAAATCGACGTATTACCTGCAGATCTTACGCAAGAAGCCTGTCTCGATACCGTTGCGCAACGCCTTGAAACCGATCCTCGTATTAGCATACTGGTCAATAATGCTGGTATGAGTTTGCCTGGTACATTTACCACGCAAACACCTGCTGATATTGACCGGCTGATAACGGTTAATCTACGTGCGGTGGTACGTCTCGCTCGGGCTATCGCTCCGCGACTGGCGAAAGCGGGTACTGGTTCGATTATCAATATTAGCTCTGTCGTTGGTCTGGCCCCCGAGCTGGGCATGGCACTGTACGGAGCAACCAAGGCGTTTGTTCTTTTTTTATCACAAGGATTAAACCTTGAACTTGGTCCGCAGGGTGTTTATGTCCAGGCCGTACTTCCTGCCATTACACGAACAGAAATCTGGGAACGATCGGGTAAAGACATTAATACAATGAAGGGTGTGATGGATGCCGGAGAACTGGTTGATGCTGCACTGAGCGGTTTTGACAGTCGGGAACCTGTCACCATCCCTCCTCTGCATGACGAGACCTTGTGGACGCACCATGGACAGTCACGTCAGGCAATGCTGGAAAAATTCGCTCAGGAACATGCAGCACCACGCTATCGGGTCGAGGCCAAATAAAACGCTATCACTCACTGATTCAGTATCAGAAAAACAGAACGGCTATCATCATCCTTTGAGTAGGCCCGTTCTTTATTGCCATATTTATCACATAACTCAAGAGGAGAAATGACTGAATCGATATTATCAGCTATATCTTAGGACTGATATTGAGTAAGGAGGCTAATTTAATGATAAAAAAACAAAATATCGCTCTGGCATGTTTATTCTGTGTATCGTTCTATTCTTACTCGTATGATATTAAGCGTGTAGAAATCGCCAGTGATAATATTGATAAAAAATTACATGCGACTGTCGTTTTACCTGACAGTTACAGTAAAGAAGATAAGAATTACTCGACGGTATATTTGCTTCATGGCTGGAGCGGCAATGACCAGAACTGGACTGAAAAAACGCAAGTCGCCAGCCTTGCCGATGACTACCAGCTGATTCTCGTCATGCCGGATGGTGACTATGATAAATGGTATATAGACAGTCCGGTGCTCGCCAAAAGTAACTATGAAAAATATATTGGTAGCGACGTCCCTTCCTACATTGATAAGAACTTCAGAACCATTGCGGCTAAAGATGGTCGCGCCATTACTGGCTTGAGCATGGGGGGATTTGGCGCGCTCAATATCGTCTTAAATTACCCAGGTACTTTTGGTGCGGCAGGAAGTATAAGTGGCGGCGTTGATCCCCGAGACTACCCTAAAAACTGGGGACTGGAAAAAGTTTTTGGCGATCCTGTAAGCAACGCAAAATTCTGGAATGAAAAAGCCATTATCAATAATGCCCATCAGTTTATTAATCTGAATATACCCATTTTCATTGAATGTGGAGTGGACGACTTCTTTATTGAACCGAACAGAAAGCTCCATCAACGTTTACTAGATTTAAGAATAAAGCACACTTACCAGGAAGGTCCTGGAGGACATACATGGGATTACTGGGATAATGCCATAAAATATCAGTTACTGTTTATGAAGAACGCACTGGAAAAAGAACAGGCTAAAAATAAAGTCTGATATGGATGAGGGACGCACAAACTCTACTGCTGATAATAAAAGGTGGGTGCGTCTCGTTTAATCACAAGGAAACAAGACGCACTGTTAAAAGTCTGTGGCCGTAAGGCTATTTCGTGCTAAAAGCCAGTTTAGCCGCAAAGCATAAAAATAGCCCCCCTGTTGCTCTGTCCATAAAGCGGATTACGCTGCCTTTTTTTAATATCACGGAGGCAAAATGCGTGACTAAAATAAGCGTGGCTGACCATATCGTACCGATCGTGACATGAATACTGACCAGTATAAATGTCCATACAAAGGGAGAGTGCCCGACAGGTATAAACTGAGGTAAAAAAGAGACATAGAAAATCCCCATTTTAGGATTCAATACATTTCCAAGCATTCCTCTGACAAACCAGTTCTCGTGTGAAGAGGTTGTGCTATCGTTATAACTGAAAGAGGATCTGGGTCGCATCAGCAACTGTATACCCAGCCAGCACAGATACGCCGCACCACAGATTTTAAGTATCGTATAAGCAAGCTCTGAAACGGCCAGCAGAGCCCCCAGCCCGAACGCGACAAACGTTCCCCATATAAAACAGCCAGTATCAATTCCAAGTGCCGCCTGAAAAGCCTTTTTACCGCCTTCAGCACAGCTCGTTCGCAGAATAAGTGCGGTATCAAGGCCAGGCGTAAGAGTCAGTAAGAGTGCTGCGAAGGAAAAAGCGAGAAGTGAATCGGTAATAGACATTTTCTTGATCCGAAAGAGCAGATGCTACTCACTTGCTTTTACCCAATCAAGCTATTTTCAGCATGGGATCCAGACTAAATAGCGACAAATGAGGACCGTAGCGATTAGAGTGTTTTTACTAGCCATCACCTGATTAAAGGAGGCCATCATGACGCCCCCCGAACAGAATCGCGTTGTACTGATTGCAGGCGCCACAGGCCTCGTAGGCGGACAGATATTACAGCTCCTGCTCAATGATCCGGAAGTGACCTGTATTCATGCCCTGAGCCGCAGGCCACTCGGAGTCAGCCACCAGAAACTTCAAGTCCACCTGGTCGATTTTACATCATTACCACCACTTCCCCCTGCTGATGATCTCTACCTTGCGCTGGGTACGACAATAAAAGTCGCAGGCAGTAAAGAGGCGTTCCGTGCCGTGGATTTTAAGGCCAGTTTAGCCGTTGCACAGGCGGCAATATCAGCAGGAGTCAGTCGTATAGGCCTGGTCAGCGCTGGCGGGGCAAATATAAAATCATCCCTGCTTTATCCCCGGGTTAAAGGGGAACTGGAAGAGGCGCTCAAAGAACTCCCCCTCACGACCCTGGTCATTGCACAGCCTTCTCTGCTACTTGATTATCGCCGTGGGCTTGGGCAACCCATTCGCTTGGTAGAAATGATTTCGATCCCTCTGGCTAAACTGCTCTCCCCTGTTCTTCCCGGAGCCTACAAACCCGTCAAACCTCAAGCCGTTGCCCGCGCATTGGTGAAAAATGTCACCACCGCAGAAGGGATTGTGGTTCTCACTTCTGAGCAGTTAATCAGGCAGGGAAAAAACTAAAGCCTCGCCTTACGGCTAACAGCCAGGAAATGTACTGAAAACCAAAAAACGGTTATTTTGCGCAAAAGGGTGAGTTCCGGATAAGAAAATGCGCAATCGAGTCAATTAAACCTGGAGCCAGGGGAAGCGCAGGTTCCGCATATGATGCGATATTGTCCTGGAGGTCCGAAGTCACCTCTTTCATCACATGGTTCATATCAGGAAATACCATCAGGGATGCTTGAGGATTGGCGGCTTTAAGCTGTCTCGCATCGTCTTCTGTCACCTGAAGATCGCGTTGCCCTTGTAGCACCAGCACGGGTTTAGAAAGGGTCGAAATAAGCTGGCGAGGATCGTATGAAAATGCATCAATCAAAAATCCCTGAACGGAAGAATGAAAGAGACTCTGTAGGGCCGGATGTATATTTGTTGTATCGATTCGTCGCCGATGCTCCAGAGCATCAATTATCGGTAATGCTTCTTTTAATAACGCAGCGTTTGCCGGGTTAGCTTTAAATTGTTCCCTCAAAACCTCTCCCATTGGCCTTCCTGGCGTTGCGATAAGAACAACTCCGCACACCTCCTCTTCTGGAGCCGAAGCAAGGGCGACAACACCGCCCTCACTGTGCCCTGCAAGCCAAATACAGGAGGCTGGCATCTCACGCCTGAGCACCTTTATCCAGGCCCGGATGTCGTCAACATAGTCTGCAATCGTCACTGCATTAGCATCCTGGACCGCCATTGCACTGGCAAACATTCCACGTTTATCGATACGAAGCGTTGCAAAGCCTTTTGCAGCCAGGCCTTTAGCAAGAAGGCGGTACGCGGATGCCTTCACACCCAACGGATTATTTCCATCCCTGTCGGTAGGCCCGGAGCCAGGAATAATAAGAACAACTCCGTCGGGTGTTAAATCTGGAGTGAGTAACGTGCCTTTCAAAGGGCCTTTTGGCCCAGGGGCCTCGAGAAAAATTTCGGAAAATGTCGCCTTTACTGACGTCTGACTCACTGATGAGCATGCACTTAAAAGAGCAACAGAGGCTATCGTTTTCACCGATAATATTCCTGTAAGATCAAGCGCAGCGTAAGCCGATTGATATTATCTAGATCGATAACACGACTACAGCATATCTTTAATACCATCAGGGAACACCGGTAGCACATCACTAAGTACCGTGGCTTGTTCAATCCAGCGCATCACAATCGGTACGCCATTGGACTCAACACCGTGCACAATCTCTTTCTGATAAAACGACTCATCAGCAAAACGGCCTTCATAGACAAAGACGATTTCGTGCCCTGGCTTGCCGTTGAAATCGAAAATATTCTCGGATACGCCTAACAATTTTAATTCTACAGCTTCAGCGCCAATCTCTTCTTCCACCTCGCGAATTGCCGCAGCAACTGAAGTCTCACCAAAATCAACGCCACCACCAACAGGCAACAAGAAGTGTATTTTTTTGACCGGATCGTATCCTTCTGCCAGCAGAATTCGCCCATTATGGCGAAAAAGACAGACGGATTTAGCTCTTATCTTACTCATGATTAAAGTTTCCTCGGCAAAAAAGAGAGAAAATCTACATGAGGATATCAACGTGTATTGCGATCCTGCTCAAAGAACGGAACATAACTCTTACTGATACAAGCGCCAGCGTAAGAAATATATTGTAATCTGAAATGGAGGCTGTAACGGTTGCCACGTTTGAGTATATGCGGAATGGAACAGCCGTTGGTGCGTCTCGTTTGTATCACAGTCTGTGTCACAGTTAGCCTTCAAAGCACCGGGACACACCAACGTATTGTTTTTGAATGAGTTGAAGCTGACCGTTAAGCCGGGTTCTGTCGTGGACAGTCATTCATCTAGGCCAGCAATCGCTCACTGGCTCAAGCAGCCTACCCGGGTTCAGTACGGGCCGTACCTTATGAACCCCTATTTGGCCTTGCTCCGGGTGGAGTTTACCGTGCCGCGAACTGTTGCCAGACGCGCGGTGCGCTCTTACCGCACCCTTTCACCCTTACCTGATCCCGCTTGCGCGGGCCATCGGCGGTTTGCTCTCTGTTGCACTGGTCGTAGGCTTGCGCCCCCCAGGCGTTACCTGGCACCCTGCCCTATGGAGCCCGGACTTTCCTCCCCTCCGCCTGTCTCCCCCCGAAGGAGGACGACGACGAAGCGGCGACTGCCTGGTCAGCTTCGCGGCGAAGTATAGTGGGTTTCCCCTCCAGTGTCACGCAGCACACCCATTTCCCTGTCTCTGTTGTTTACTCCCTGAACAAAACAGGGCGAAAAAACGTGATACTTACTTGTCTGCCTGATCCAAAGCGTATTTATATAACGCGTTCTTCTTCACGCCATGAATTTCTGCCGTTAGTGCCGCCGCTTTTTTCAGCGGTAACTCCGTTTGCAATAATGCCAGCGTGCGAAGAGCATCGGCCGGAAGTGCATCATCACTTTGCACTTTGAAACCTTCAACAATCAGGACCATTTCCCCTTTGCGACGGTTTTCATCTTCTTTCACCCAGGCCAGAAGTTCCCCGACCGGTGCACCATGAATCGACTCCCAGGTTTTGGTCAGTTCACGCGCCAGTACCACATAGCGCGATTCACCCAGCACGCTGCAAATATCTTCAAGACTATCCAGTAAACGGTGAGTAGATTCGTAAAAAATCAGGGTACGGGTTTCTTGTTCAATCGCTTTGAGTGCGTCACAGCGACCTTTGGTTTTGGCTGGTAAAAAACCTTCATAGCAGAAACGGTCTGATGGAAGCCCTGCTGCACTCAATGCAGCAATCGCAGCACAAGGACCAGGCAGAGGCACAACGCGAATGCCAGCTTCACGGCAGGTACGAACCAGATGATAACCCGGATCGTTAATTAACGGCGTTCCGGCATCCGATACCAGAGCAATACTTTGCCCTTCCTGTAGCTTTGCCAGTAAAGTTTCGGCTTTTTGTTGCTCATTATGGTCATGAAGCGCGAATAAGCGCGCATTTATTGCAAAATGCTGTAATAAAAGGCCAGTATGACGCGTATCCTCTGCGGCAATCAGATCAACACTCTGTAACACCGAGAGGGCCCGCTGTGTGATGTCGCCGAGATTGCCAATCGGTGTCGGGACGATATAGAGCGTTTTCGCTAAAATCGCAGCCGTTTCGTGTTGTTTCATTGTTTCATCCGTATTGCCGTTTTAATATTGAACACTGAGATTAAAAAACCACTGGATATTGAATGCGACTCTCAACCTTAAAACTATCAAAAGCCGGACGCAGTTTACCTGTTTTACTCGCTGCGCTGTTTTTTGCCGGGTGTACTTTACAGACATCCGTTCCACCCCAAGAGCTGCCGCCAGCCAATGGTACTGCTAATTCAGCCTGGTATCTGCAACAGATAGAGCAGAGCTCAGATGATAACAAGACCCAATGGCAATTACTCGCCATTCGTGCACTGTTACAAGAAGGGCAAACTGAGCAGGCTATCAATATTTATAACCAGCTCCCGGAAAAGCTTAATAATGCTCAGCAACTGGAGCAGTCATTACTGATGGCGCAAATTAAAACTGCCCAGCAGGATTATGCCGCTGCAATTGCACTACTCAATAATATTGATGCCACTCGTCTGGATACCAACCAGCAGCAGGCTTACTATAGCGCGGTGATTGCAGCCAGCGCAGGACAGCCATCGCTGGCCCTGCTGCGTGCTTATATTGCCCAAGAACAGCTATTAAGCAATGACAACAAGCAGGAAAATATTGACGCTACCTGGCAAGCGGTATCATCCATGACCCCTGAGCAAATGAATAGTCTGGTGATTAACGCTGACGAGAATACTTTGCAAGGCTGGCTGGAACTTCAGCAAATCTGGACCAACAATCGCACAGATTTGGATAAACTAAAAACCGGTATTCAAGAGTGGCAGATACGTTATCCGAATAATCCAGGAGCAAAACTTTTACCAACCCAGCTGATCAACCTTCAGAATATGAATGTCGGTAACGCTTCAGTCGGAAAAATTGCCTTACTACTCCCACTGAATGGTCAGGCAGGGGTATTCGGTCGCAGTATTCAGCAAGGCTTTGAGGCAGCGAGAACCCAAGGTTCACAGCCCGTGAACGTTCCGCAAACCAGCGACAGCCAGGCAACCGCTGATTTATCTTATCTTGCCGACATCATTCCTTCGATGGTTGAACAACCTCAGCCATCGGCGCTTTCCTCTGCGCCAGCTAACCCAAATGCAGAAATTAAGATCTACGATACCAGTAGCCAGCCTGTCGACCAGATACTGGCTCAGGCCCAGATTGATGGTGCAACGGTTGTCGTCGGTCCATTGCTAAAAAATGATGTCGATGCCTTGCCTGGTGTGAACAGCTCACTGAATATTCTGGCGCTCAATGAGCCAGAAACCGCGCAGAATCATCCAAACATTTGTTATTTTGCTCTTTCTCCTGAAGATGAAGCCCGCGACGCTGCCCATCATATCTGGCAGCAAAATCAGCGTAGCCCATTATTACTGGTTCCCTCTAACCCATTGGGTGAGCGAGTCGCTAAAGCCTTTACCAGTGAATGGCAAAGTCTGGGCGGTGGCACCGTACTGCAACAACGTTTAGGTTCTGTAAGTGATTTAAAACGTAGTATTAATGGTGGTTCCGGCATTGCTTTAACCGGTACTCCCGTTATCACTGCGAATAATCCTCCTGAATCAGTCACTATTGGCTACCTGACTATCCCAACAGTACCTGTTGAACCTCAGATAGCCAGCAGCGGTGGAAATGTAGATGCGGTTTATATTGTCGCTTCATCAGATGAAATGGCGCTGATTAAACCACTGATCACGATGCGCACCGGAAGCCGCAGTAGCACTCAGTTATATGCAAGCTCCCGTAGCGCACAAGGTATCAGCGGCCCGGATTACCGCTTTGAAATGGAAGGCCTGCAGTACAGTGAAATTCCGCTTCTCTCTGGCGGTAACCCACAGCTGATGCAGCAAGCGTTGAATAGCGTGAATAACGATTATTCCCTGGCGCGCTTGTATGCTATGGGCGTTGATGCCTGGTCTCTCGCCAACCATTTTGCTGAATTGCGTCAGAATCCTGGTTTTGCACTCAACGGTAATACCGGCCAATTAAGTACTACGACAGATTGTGTCGTTAACAGAAAGCTGAACTGGCTACAATTCAGCCAAGGTCAGGTTGTTCCGGTACCGTGAATACTCAAGAGCGCGGCGCAGGCTATGAAATAAAAGCGCGTCGCTACCTTGAGTCACGTGGGTTGCAGTTTATCGCCGCGAATGTGTATGTTCGTGGCGGTGAAATAGACCTTATTATGCGACATCACCAAGTTATCGTGTTTGTCGAAGTCCGTTTTCGCCGTAATGATGCTTTCGGCAGTGCTGCTGCGAGTGTCACGAGCCGAAAGCAAAAACGCCTGCTTCATACTGCCAGTGTATGGCTGAATGGAGCAGGTGAAAGCTTTGAGACTGTAGATTGCCGTTTTGATGTGGTAGCGTTCACCGGCAATGAAATAGAGTGGCTAACCAACGCGTTTGCCACTGAAATCTAAAAAACCAGGTAAATCAACGTGCTTGAAAGAATCAAAGCCTGCTTCACGGAAAGCATTCAAACTCAGATAGCAGCAGCAGAAGCCTTACCAGATGCTATCTCTCGGGCAGCTATCACTCTGGTTCAGTCTTTGCTGAACGGTAATAAGATCCTGTGCTGCGGCAATGGTACATCTGCCGCGAATGCTCAGCATTTTGCGGCCAGTATGATTAATCGCTTTGAAACAGAGCGTCCCGGTTTACCTGCTATTGCACTTAATGCGGATACAGTGGTCTTAACAGCGATTGCTAACGATCGCCTGCATCAGGAAGTGTATGCCAAGCAGGTTCGTGCGCTTGGCCAGGCTGGTGATATTCTGTTAGCCATCTCTACCCGCGGCAACAGCCGTGATATTGTCAAAGCAGTGGAAGCAGCTGTCACACGGGATATGACCATCATTGCCTTAACAGGCTACGATGGCGGTGAACTCGCCGGCTTGCTGGGGCCGCAGGATGTAGAAATCCGCATTCCTTCCCACCACAGCACGCGTATTCAGGAAATGCACATGCTGACTGTAAACTGCTTATGTGATCTTATCGATAACACGCTGTTTCCTCATCAGGACGGATAATTTTATCCTGAAGGTGATGAAAAATGACCTGCGATGTTGTCTGACGGACCTGAGAGATGACACCTCTTTCAAAAGAAGGAATCAATATGAAGGTTATTACGCCCATCGCAGTGCTTGTCTCTGCATTGTTACTTCAGGGCTGTGTTGGTGCAGTGCTCGTCGGTACTACCGCTGTAGCAACCAAAACAGCAACCGACCCGCGTACTGTAGGTACCCAGGTTGACGATGGAACATTAGAACTACGTGTGAGCAATGCGCTCAATAAAGATGAGCAAATCAAAAAAGAGGCACGTATCAACGTAACGGCCTATCAGGGGAAAGTGCTGCTGACAGGTCAGGCCCCTAATTCTGAAGTGTCTGCTCGCGCCAAACAAATTGCTATGGGTGTTGATGGCGCAACTGAAGTCTACAACGAAGTTCGTAACGGGCCAAAAATTGGCTTAGGTACAGCGTCCAGTGATACTTGGATAACCACTAAGATCCGTTCACAATTGCTGGCAAGCGATCAAGTTAAATCCACAAGTGTCAAAGTCACGACCGAAAATGGTGAAGTTTTCTTACTGGGTCTGGTTACTGAGCGGGAAGGAAAAGCGGCGGCAGAGACTGCCAGTCGGGTCAGTGGTGTGAAGCACGTCACCACGGCATTTACTTTTATAAAATAACGCACACAACAAGAACGAAGGCGTAACAGGCAGAATCACCACTGCCTGTTACGTCAGCCAGCGGATTAACGATACTTTTTGTGGTATTCGTTACGTGTTGCTTTAAACTCTTCCGCCACAGCTTTCGCCTCGTCGACTTTACCTGCGTCAGCCAGTTTCATCGCCTCATCAATCTGCGCGATAAGAATATCAAATCCATGCTGATAATCTTTCATCGCTTCGCTGTCTGCAGACTCTTTTTCAAGCTTAGGTGGTACGCCTTTTTTGGCATCCATTGCCGCTTCACGCATATTGGTTAACGCTTTTTTCAGAGGGGCTGCATCTGTAGCTTTGAGTACTGTACCGTAGTTTTGAGCCAGAACATCCATGTCTTCAGCGACATCATTTGCCAGGGCTGAAACACTGCTCAGGAGGAGGGTTGACATTGTTAACATTGCAATCAAGTGTTTACGCAATTTGCTCACCTATTATTTTTTTATTCAAAAACTGGCGCAATCTCTCACGCCACACAAATTTCTACTGCCCGGCAATTTTCATTTCAGGCAACAGAACAGAACCACACTGTATATTGCTACGTGTTTCAATATCGTTACCAACCGTTACAATTTCACGCCACATATCCTTAAGGTTGCCGGCAATGGTGATTTCACTGACCGGATACTGAATTTCACCATTTTCAACCCAGAAGCCTGCAGCGCCACGTGAATAGTCACCCGTCATACCACTGACGCCCTGTCCCATTAGCTCCGTAACCACCAGTCCTGTGCCCATTTGCTTGAGCATACCATCAAAGTCGAGGCCACGACCCGCGATACGCCAGTTATGGATACCGCCTGCATGGCCGGTGCTTTTCAGACCCAGTTTACGGGCAGAATAACTGGTTAACAGCCATTGCTGAAGAATCCCCTCTTTGATGATGTCACGGCGTTCAGTCCGTACACCTTCACTGTCGAAAGGCGTTGAGGCAAGACCTTTCAGTAAATGCGGGTGCTCTTCAATAGTCAGCCAGTCCGGGAATATTTGTTGGCCTAATGCGTCCAGTAAGAAAGTGGATTTACGATAAACAGAGCCTCCGGCAATCGCACCGACCAGATGACCAAATAAACCGGTTGCCACTTCAGAGGCAAATATAACCGGGGCTTTCATGGTAGCGAGCTTACGTGGAGCAAGGCGAGAAAGCGTACGACGCGCACATTCTTCACCTACCCATTCAGGACTTTTCAGATCCTCTATGGCGCGGCCAATGGTATAAGCGTAATCACGTTCCATATCTCCATTTGCTTCTGCGATTACACAGCTAGAAAGCGAGTGGCGGGTAGAACAATAGCTTTGCAGCATTCCGTGGCTGTTACCGAAAACCTTAACGCCATAGTGACTATTAAAACTACCACCTTCGGTGTTAGTGATACGTTTATCCACATTCAAAGAGGCATTTTCAGCCCGGGAAGCTAATTCAATAGCACGCTCAGCATCAATTTCTGTGGGATGGAACAGGTCTAAATCCGGCGCATCAAAGGCCAGTAACTCTTTATCCGCCACGCCTGCACAAGGGTCTTGTGAGGTATAACGCGCAATATCCAGCGCGGCCTGTACCGTACGCGCAATAGCATCATGGCTCAGATCGGTAGAAGAGGCGCTACCTTTACGATTTTCATGGTAAACAGTGATGCCTAGTGCACCATCGCTATTGAATTCAACATTCTCTACTTCACCGTAGCGGGTGCTGACCCCTATTCCTGTGGTTTTACTGACCGCAACTTCTGCACCGTCTGAATGCTTTGCTGCTAACTCCAGTGCTAAAGAAACCGCCTGCTCTAAGGTTTGACGTTGTTGTGCTACTTGCGTGTTTACTTTCATCGCGATTGCCATCGTGTAAGGTGAATACTTCCAGTCTAACAGGATCAGAACAATTTCGCAGTCTGGAGCCTTTACTGGTAATATTCGCGTCAACTTTTTAAGGAGCCTGATATGACCAAACAGCCCGAAGACTGGCTCGATGACGTGCCCGATAACGAAGACGAAGATGATGATGAGATTATCTGGGTCAGCAAAAGTGAAATTAAACGCGATGCCGAAGAGCTTAAACGCCTGGGTGCCGAATTAGTTGAACTTGGTAAAAACGCACTGGATAAAATGCCGCTGGATGATGATCTCCGTGCCGCCATTGAACTTGCCCAGAGAATTAAAAAAGAAGGACGCCGCCGTCAGCTACAGCTGATCGGTAAAATGATGCGTTCCCGTGACGTTGAGCCTATTCGTCAGGCTCTCGATAAATTGAAGAATCGCCATAATCAGCAAGTTTCTCTGTTCCATAAACTCGAAGCCCTGCGCGACCGCTTGGTTGAAGAAGGGGATGAAGCGATCAGTGAAGTATTGAGACTTTATCCTGAGGCTGACCGCCAACAACTGCGTGTGCTGATTCGCAACGCACAGAAAGAAAAAGCGGCCAATAAACCGCCTAAGTCATATCGTCAGATTTTCTCTTATCTGCGTGAACTGGCGGAAAGCCAGGACTGATTTCTGTCAACAACAGAAAGACTTAATCGCATACTGTTGAGTCTTTCTGTTCTCTTCACTTACGTCACATTACTCCGGCGATAAAGCGCCACGCCTACGGCCAGGATAGCCAGCATACCGGCGCAACTACGATTCACCCCACGCATCACTTGGGCTGAAAAGCGACGCATAGCATGACGGCCACCATAGGCATAAATCGTCATCATCAGACAATCAATCATTGCGCTAACAGCGGCCAGAATCAGATACTGGCTCAGAATGGGTTCTTGTGGACGAATAAATTGCGGTAAAAAAGCTGAGAAAAATAACAAACCTTTCGGATTAGATAGCCCAACCATCAGAGAACGTAAAAATGCCGTTCTACCGGTAGTGAAAGCCGCATTATTACTGACATGTAATGCCTGAGCCGGTGCTCGCCATAAAATGCAGGCCAGATAAATCAGATACAGGGCACCGCCCCATTTCACCAGGCTAAAAAGTTGCTCGGAAGCCTGAAGTAATGCCCCTAACCCGCATCCCACGGCAGCAATCAACAGTAGGTCTGCCAGCACAGCCCCCATAAATCCGTAACCGGCAATGCGCATTCCGTAGGTTGCACCATTATTCAATGCCAATAACATTGAAGGTCCTGGCGTTACCATCACTGCGCTAACTGCAACAATGTAAAGAAAAAGAGTACTGATATCCATAAGTGTTCCTTTAAAAACAGCACGGGTACAACTCCGGTAACCCGATTAAGTATTATTACTATCAGCCATTACTTCATGACGTAAGTTATTCAAAAAAAAGCGGATACTGCTATGAGTTTATCGGGTGAGGATAACTCAGAACAATCAGCTAATGGTCGGCAATATCTTCATGATACGTAGGATGAGAATGCAGATAATGGTTTTTCTGGCAACCTATGGCTTCGCTTTTCGTGTAAAGGAAAAGCGTCTTCATATAATCTATCTACCTGCGCGAAAAGCGCAGATTTTTCATCATTAAGCGGTATAACGTTCAACATTAGCAGTGATTTTTCCAGACTTGGCAATAATGGACTTAAGCACGATCCACGGTAAACGCCAGTACATCAGCCAAACTATCAGCGCCCAGCGCCAGCATCACCAAGCGGTCAACACCCAAGGCAACGCCAGAGCAGTCTGGCAGACCAGCCTCTAGCGCATCCAACAATAGGTTATCGATCGGTTGTTCCGATAGCCCACGAGCAACACGCTTACGATTATCCTGCTCAAAACGCTGGCGCTGTTCACCGGCATCGGTCAGCTCATGGAAACCATTGGCCAGCTCAATACCTTTAAAATAAACCTCAAAGCGTTCAGCAACACGATGATCTTCGCAGCTAATTTGCGCCAATGAAGCCTGAGTCGCCGGGAAATGATAAATAACAACCGGCTTATCTTTACCGATCATCGGCTCCACACCAAAGGTGAACAACATCTGTAATAAGGTATCTCTGTCCTCTTCTTCATCAGCCATATTGCTCAAGTCGAGTTTCGCTGCAGCTGCGCGTAATGTCGCTTTATCAGCGGACAGAGGATCTATTTCCAGGTGACGCTGAAAAGCTTGCTGGTAGGAAAGATTTTCGGCCGGCTCACAATCAAGAACCTGCTGCAGCAAATCATCCACTTCATTGATCAGACGATACATATCGTAGTGTGGTCGGTACCACTCCAGCATGGTGAACTCAGGATTATGATGGCGCCCCATTTCTTCATTACGGAAACTACGGCAGAGCTGAAACACAGGACCACAACCTGCGGCCAGCAAACGTTTCATATGGTATTCAGGGCTGGTCATCAAATAGAGATTTAATCCCCCGGAATGCCCAGGTCCGACGAAACGCGTTTCAAACGGTACCAGATGAATATCGGTTACCGTCGCCTGACTCATGCAAGGCGTCTCCACTTCCAACACGCAACGATCGGCAAAAAAACGTCGAATTTCAGCCAGAATCGCTGCGCGTTTTAATAAGTTAGGAATGGATGCACTTGGCTGCCAGGAGGCCGTTTCGCTCATGGGTAAATCTCCGTCAATCAACAAGGCCGAAAAGTCTACCTGTATCCCAGAACAGAGACAAATTATGCGTATTATTTTTATCAGTCAGGCCTGCATATTATGGAAAAACACCTTTTTAATCTTCTGTTGTTAAGATCAGATATGCGTCACGCCACAGAACGACAAAAAAATCGAATACATCAAAATTCCATACTATTTACGCGTCTATACTGCCTCCCAAATAAGGTCAGGAATCTTTTCGCAACAGCAGCACTCTCTGCGGTGAACTATCTTTAGTGCATATCGCTTTGCGAAATAATAAAAATCAGGAGGAATGTTGTGAAAACCTTTCAAGCCGATATTGCCATTATAGGGGCCGGGGGGGCTGGGCTACGGACAGCTATCGCCGCTGCTCAGGCTAACCCACAAGCCAAAATTGCTCTGATCTCAAAAGTTTATCCCATGCGTAGCCATACCGTTGCAGCAGAAGGTGGATCTGCTGCTGTGACACAAGATAGCGACAGTTTTGACTATCACTTTCATGACACTGTAGCCGGCGGCGACTGGCTTTGTGAGCAAGATGTCGTGGACTACTTTGTACGCCATTGTCCGCAAGAAATGACTCAACTGGAACACTGGGGTTGCCCGTGGAGTCGCCGTCCGGACGGCAGCGTTAATGTACGTCGTTTCGGTGGTATGAAGATTGAAAGAACCTGGTTTGCGGCTGATAAGACCGGTTTTCATATGCTCCATACGTTGTTCCAGACGTCATTACAGTTTCCACAGATCCAGCGTTTTGATGAATACTTTGTCCTCGATATTCTGGTCGATGACGGCCAAGCCCGCGGCCTGGTCGCCATGAACATGATGGAAGGCGAACTAACACAAATTCGTGCTAACTCAGTGGTTATGGCCACCGGTGGTGCAGGCCGTGTTTATCGCTATAACACCAATGGCGGTATCGTTACAGGCGATGGTATGGGCATAGCGCTGAGCCATGGCGTACCGTTACGTGATATGGAGTTTGTGCAGTATCATCCGACCGGTCTGCCTGGCTCAGGTATTCTGATGACGGAAGGCTGCCGTGGTGAAGGCGGTATTCTGGTCAATAAAAACGGCTACCGTTATTTGCAAGACTACGGGATGGGGCCCGAAACGCCGCTCGGAGAACCCAAAAACAAATATATGGAACTGGGTCCGCGCGACCGGGTTTCCCAGGCTTTCTGGCATGAAGCGCGTAAGGGCAACACCACCCCAACACCGCGTGGAGATGTGGTCTATCTCGACCTGCGCCATCTGGGAGAGAAAAAAATTCTGGAACGGCTGCCGTTTATCTGCGAGCTTGCCAAAGCCTATATGGGTATCGATCCGGTAAAAGAACCGATTCCAGTGCGCCCAACTGCGCATTACACCATGGGCGGCATCGAAACTGATAACCAGTGTGAAACGCGCATTAAAGGCCTGTTTGCCGTCGGAGAATGCTCTTCAGTAGGATTACACGGAGCAAACCGCCTCGGATCTAACTCGCTGGCTGAGTTAGTGGTGTTTGGCCGTCTTGCCGGTGAGAAGGCGGCTGAACATGCCCGTCAGGCACATCAGGCAAATGATTCAGCTCTCAATGCCCAGGCTACTGACGTGGAAAATAAACTGAAGCACCTGGTGAATCAGGAAGGAACAGAAAACTGGTCGACTATTCGCGACGAAATGGGCCTGTCGATGGAAGACGGATGTGGGATCTACCGTACTCCGGAACTGATGCAGAAAACCATAGATAAACTGGCTGAACTGCAAGAGCGTTTCCGCCGCGTCAGAATTACCGATACCTCCAGCGTCTTTAATACCGACTTACTCTACACCATTGAGCTCGGCCATGGTCTGGATGTTGCTGAATGCATGGCACACTCCGCCATGGCACGTAAAGAGTCTCGTGGCGCCCACCAGCGGCTTGATGATGGCTGTACCGAGCGCGATGACGTTAACTTTTTAAAACATACCTTGGCCTTCCGAGAGGCCGACGGCACTACGCGTCTTGATTATGGCAACGTCAAAATTACCACCCTGCCGCCCGCAAAACGTGTCTACGGTGCAGAAGCTGATGCCGCGGATAAGAAGGAGAAGGTCAATGGCTGAGATGCAAACACATAAAGTTTCCATCATGCGTTATAACCCGGAAACGGATAGCGAGCCGCATAATGTCACTTATGACGTCCCGTTCGATGAGCAAACATCGGTATTGGATGCACTGGGTTATATCAAAGATAACCTCGCCCCTGACCTGAGCTATCGCTGGTCCTGTCGTATGGCAATTTGCGGTTCCTGCGGCATGATGGTGAATAACATTCCGAAACTGGCCTGTAAAACCTTTCTGCGTGAATATCCACAAGGCGTACAGATCTCTGCGCTGGCAAACTTCCCTGTCGAGCGCGATTTAGTCGTCGATATGACACACTTTATTGAAAGTCTTGAAGCGATTAAGCCTTATATCATCGGCAATGACCGCCCACTGGCAGAAGGCCCTAATACACAGACTCCGGCTCAAATGGCTAAATATCACCAATTTTCCGGATGTATTAACTGTGGTCTGTGTTATGCAGCCTGCCCGCAGTTTGGTCTGAATCCGGAATTTATTGGACCGGCGGCGATAACACTGGCCCATCGTTATAATCTGGATAACCGCGATCACGGTAAAGCCGCGCGTATGCCGCAGCTAAATGGCAAGAATGGCGTCTGGACCTGTACCTTTGTTGGCTTCTGTTCTGTCGTCTGCCCTAAACATGTTGATCCAGCCGCCGCTATTCAGCAGGGCAAGGTCGAAAGTTCTAAAGACTTTTTGATTGCCACCCTGAAACCACGCTAAGGAGTGCACCATGACCACGAAACGTAAACCCTATGTTCCCCCGATGACTTCAACATGGTGGAAAAAACTCGGTTTTTATCGTTTTTATATGCTGCGTGAAGGAACATCTATTCCTACTGTATGGTTTAGTTTATTACTGATTTACGGGCTGTTTTCTCTGAAACATGGTCCTGAAGAATGGGCCGGATTCGTCAGTTTTTTACAGAATCCCGTTGTTCTTATTCTTAATATCATTACGCTCGCTGCAGCATTGTTACATACCAAAACCTGGTTTGAACTCGCGCCTAAAGCAGCCATTGTCATTATTAAAGAAAAAAAAATGGAGCCAGAGCCCGTAATTAAAGGACTCTGGGTGGTTACCGTGCTGGCAACCTGCGTGGTGCTGTTTGTGGCATTATTCTGGTAGGGAGAAAACCATGATTAATCAAAAACCTCAACGCTCTGATGAACCAGTATTCTGGGGACTTTTTGGTGCAGGCGGTATGTGGGGAGCCATCTTCGCACCCGTTATTGTCTTACTGGTCGGTATTTTACTGCCACTTGGCCTTTTCCCCGCAGAAGCATTGGATTTTGCACGTGTCCATGCTTTCGTGAGTAGTTGGATAGGACGATTATTCATTTTTCTGATGATTGTTCTGCCATTATGGTGCGGGCTACATCGTATCCATCACGGCATGCATGACTTACAAGTTCATATTCCTTCCGGAAAATGGATATTTTATGGCCTGGCAGCCATTCTTAGTATTATCACCTTTGTTGGTGTGATAAGTTTTTAGTCATCGCCAACCTTAAAGCCCACATTATATTCGTGGGCTTTAAATTAAACAGATTAATATTTTATATTAAAAATATAATACTGAATGTTGCTTTTAAGAAAATAGAATAATTTGCCATTCTGATATATACCCAAAATAATTCGAGTTGCTTGTAGGCGCCCAGTTCAGCCCGTCGATGAGCATAGATACACTATGTGATTCGGCGGGCTGGACGCAGGCAACACCCAAGCAACTTGAAGTATGACGGGTATAGGCAGCATGTATCAGGGACTTGGCTGGGATATCTTTAACTGGCCGGCAGAACCTGAGGTCCTGATTTATTGTTGCAACCCTAAGGTCGCCTTAGAGCCACAGCCTGCCATCGCGATTACGCCTTCGGTTTCCCTGGTCAAGGCGTCATGGGTACATAAAACTGGCTCAACGTGTGGCTTTGGGGCGTATGTCGCTTTTATTCCAGAAAAAAAAATCGGTATCGTACTCTTAGCCAACAAAAATTATCCTTATGGCGATCGTATCAACGCCGCCTATACCATTTTGAGTGCCCTGCAATAAATTAGCGACCTGGCATTGATATAACCCATGCTGAATATACCCCAGTGACTGGGGTTAACAGCAAGTATCCCTATTCGTAGAGCGGTTATATGCCGAAAATCAGTCTATGGATATGCCGTTAAGCCTGGAATTGATAGAGAATTAGAACGCAGTTTGTCGCTTCATTTATTTTTTTTATTCATATCATAGAACATGTTTTGTGCCGCCCTGTAAAGGAAGCTGTTATCACTTACGTGAACTATGAATATGTATAAAATACTGGTAGTGGATAAATGTTGTTTCAGTCGATTTGGTTTAAAAACCTGGTTCAATCAGGAAGCCTTCAGAGAGAAAGGCGTTATTATTACCGAGGCAGACAACCTGCAACTCGCCCGTGAGATGATGGTGACATGGAAACCTAATCTCATCATTGCCGATTTTACCAGTTTTATCACCACGCTAAAAAATATACGCCGACTATCGCTCATTCATGAAACACAGACTACAAACACCAGTATTATACTATTACAGAGTAATCATCACACACATATCGGTGATGTCAGTAAAAATCGTGGCAATATATATATTCTGGATAAATCCATAGACCTTAACGAGTTAGAAATTATTATTAAGAAAACCATTGCCCAGCAAGATAAAGAGAAAACTAAAAAAAGTGCGTTAATGCCACTGCTCACATTACGAGAAGAACGTATTTTAAAGCTTTGGAAAGATGAAGCGCATAATGCCTATATTGCCAGGCTCATGGGGATCAGCATTAAAACAGTTTATACCTACAAACGAAATATCAGAGTCAAACTAGGGGCAGGAAATCGGCTCTCACTATTTATGAATATGTCTTAATCCAACAGGTGAAAGCGACAGGCTGTCAGGCAGTAGGAGTGTATCGGGAATGAGATGACAAAGCTCTCACTCCCGACCCGCCAGAATTACTTCACGCGAGAAACGTATTCACCTGAACGGGTGTCAACTTTAATCACTTCACCAATCTGTACGAACAAAGGAACTTTAACCACAGCACCAGTGCTCAATGTTGCGGGCTTACCACCGGTACCGGCAGTATCACCTTTCAGGCCAGGATCGGTATCAGTGATTTCGAGCTCAACAAAGTTCGGTGGCGTCACGCTGATAGGCTGACCGTTCCACAGAGTCACGATACATTCAGCTTGATCCAACAGCCATTTGGCGTTATCACCAACAGCTTTCTCATCCGCTGCCAGCTGCTCGAAGGTTTCGTTGTTCATAAAATGCCAGAACTCACCGTCGTTATACAGGTAAGTCAGGTTCATATCGATAACATCTGCGCCTTCTGCACTGTCAGTCGATTTAAAAGTTTTCTCAACACGAGTGCCGGTCAACAGACGACGTAATTTAACACGAGCAAAAGCCTGACCTTTGCCCGGTTTTACGAATTCACTGGCTTCAACAGCATAAGGTTCGCCATCCATAATGATTTTAAGACCGGCGCGGAAATCGTTGCTAGAATAAGTTGCCATAAGGCCCTCTGAATTAATTAACTGGTAGATTAGCCAAAAAATGGCAAGCATTGTAACCCTAAATACCCCCAACAGAGAAGATTGGTTAACGCAACTTGCCGATGTTATAACCGATCCTGATGAACTCCTTCAGATTTTAAATCTGTCAGATAGTCCTGAGTTGCTCCTGGGGCGTGAAGCCCGACGCCTTTTTGCCCTACGCGTTCCTCGGGCTTTTGTTGACCGAATGGAGAAAGGCAATCCTGACTGCCCTCTGTTACGCCAAGTGTTAACAGCAAAACAAGAATTTATTATCGCCCCGGGATACAGCACTGATCCACTTGAAGAACAGCATAGCGTAGTACCCGGGTTACTGCATAAATACAGCAACCGTGCCCTGCTCTTAGTCAAAGGCGGCTGTGCTGTTAACTGTCGCTACTGTTTTCGCCGCCACTTCCCTTACGCTGACAACCAAGGCAATAAGCGTAACTGGCAGGCGGCACTCTCCTATATCAGCGAACATCCAGAGCTTGATGAGATTATCTTTTCCGGCGGCGACCCACTGATGGCGAAAGACCACGAACTGGACTGGCTGATAACTGAACTGGAAGCTATCGGGCACATTAAGCGGCTGCGCATCCATAGCCGACTCCCGATTGTGATCCCTGGCCGTATCACCGAGACCTTAATTTCAAGACTCTCTCGCTCACGCTTACAGGTGCTACTGGTCAACCATATCAACCACGCGCAAGAAATTGGCGATGACTTCCGCAATGCGATGCTAAAACTGCGCCAGGCTGGCGTCACGTTGTTGAATCAGAGCGTATTACTACGTGGAGTCAATGATAATGCCCATACCCTGGCTGACTTAAGCCGGGCTTTGTTTGATGCGGGTGTACTCCCCTATTATCTGCATGTTCTCGACAAAGTTCAGGGTGCGGCACATTTTATGGTGGAGGATGAAGAAGCGCGGGCGATCGTGCGTGAGCTGTTAACGCTGGTATCAGGCTATATGGTACCTAAACTGACCCGTGAGATTGGCGGGGAACCCAGCAAAACAATGCTGGATTTACAGCTTCGTCAGCAATCTGGCTCAGAAGCGAACTGAAGCAAAGTCCTGGACTGATAAATGCAAATATCACCGCTTACCTCTGTTATTCATACAATACCCCAGGTAAGCGGTGAATCAGGCAACCCTTGTCATTCAGGGCACTTATATACCTGCCCGGTCATTTTACTGTCGGTTGGAACAAAGCTGGACAGTAATGTCTGGCTTGGGCTACTTACGCCATACAGTACGTTACCCCCCATCGTCGCTGCGTTATTACGCAAAGCATTAGCAGCGCCACGCATTGAACCACCTTCATCGCCATTTTGACCCGACAGCCAGTTACTCTGCTCACCGGTTGCCGTCCCAAGCAGACGACATTCACTACCTGGTTTGTCTTCTACAAAGCGAACATTCTGACCACCCGCCGTAAGATCATTGCTTGAGCTACTACAACCAGCCAGCAGTAATGCTGCTCCAATCATTCCCACTGCAAGTTTTATGCGCATCTTGTTCCCCATCATGATTGTGTTGAGCTTTTATCACCCATGGAAATCTTATACTAAAGTCAGCGATAAAGGGAGCGGTTTGCAAGCAGCAATAGGCAGCAGGCAAGATGCAGTTAATAACACCGGCAATGTATTTTCAATGATGAATAAATTAACCTTCCTTTATTGAGCTTAAGTATTAATGACAACGGTAATAAAGTACCTAAACAGAACGTTTAATCATTATATATATACGGACCAAATTTAAGATAAAGAAATTCATTTTGCATCTGTAAACAGAATTTTTTAACTATTGCTCGTCTCTCAGCGCAGAGGGTTTCAGGAGACAATTCCAGAGAGTGAGCAATTTCATAGACAGTTTTACCACTCTTCAGTAAAGACCATATATATTCCTCATGTGCAGTAAAACGAAAGCGTCGGGGAGAGGGATGATAAGTGACATGTTTAGCGACTGTTCGTTCAATTTCAATCAAACTATTATACTTGGATACAATCAGCCAATTGCCAACCCTTACTTCTGAAATGTTCATTGGTGTATTGATAATCACTATAAACTTATATATTCTTTGCTCATCTATTTTTAAAATATAATCCATAAGATTCTTTTTTTCAAAAGAAAAAATGAACACATCTTTGTTACTGGATGAACTTAACTTCTCATCAATGACATGCATTTGGTCAACAGAGGTAATACATGCACACTCTATAATATGCCCCCTGCAAGCCTCTTGCATTCCCATCATTAAATAAACATCATCAGAAAAAAACAAACCCCAGACATGGTATAACCTTAAACATCTTTAAAAAACATTGAGCACCATTTACTGCATACTGCATGAACAATAACTGACAATCTTATTAAATTGACGAAAATCATTTCACATATAAAACTGACTGAATTATTTAATAAACTTTCAGAACTGGAGAACAACAGGAAATACAATAACCACAATGATAATTTATCTCTTTCCTGTTATTCTTTCTCTGATATCTATTGGTCTGTCTTAAAGTTCAGCGTGAACCTGAGCCAGGCTGCGTATCCAGGGGGTATTTCTTTTCAAGGTGTCCGGTAATTGCTGTAAAGCCTTTTTCGCCTGCGCCATTCCGGCATATTCCCCATACACCAATACATACCAGAGGCGACCGTGACGCTGGGTTTCATACACCAGGTAGTTTGAGAGTTTGTGTTTTTTGGCTAATACCTGCAGCGGCTCGGCTTGACTGGCACTGCTCAGTTGCAAGGTATAATGCCCTTTGGGTGCATTGTGTAACGCGCCACCTAAATTTAATGCTCTCGGTGCAGCCTTTTTTTCCCTTTGAGATACAACATCCGGAACTCGCGGAGCAACAGCTTCAGCGGATTCAGAAACTTGAGGTGAAACAACCGCAGGCAAGGCATCAACCGGTACCCACTCCACAACCTCTTCGTTAGCAGGAAGGCGGGGTTCTTCTTTTTCTGATGAAGTTAATTTCCCCGTTTCGTCCGCAGACGGAGAAAGGGTAACTTCTGCTCCCCCGGCCTCTGACAGCGTAATTGTCGGCTCTATAACTTCAGCTGGCGATACATCAAGCAGGGCCTCCACTTCATCCTCGTCAGGCGTTATTGCCATTTCATTCAATGGGTCATCCGCCGTTTTCTCCTGGTGATCCAGAATATGTCCGACAAATAAAGGCGCCACGGGATCAGGCTCGACACTGACCATTTCTGTAAGAGTATCTTCCTCAGAGTGCACCATCGGACCAAGTGAATTCACGCTGAATTTATCATTCATATGATGCGGTACTCTCTCCTGTTTGGAACCGGTGTCTTTTCCCAGTAACGGATGTCCAGGTTGAATAAAGTGTCGCACCATCTTTTCCTGGAAAGAGGTGAGCGGAGCAGGTCTGACTTCAGGTTCAATAAGCACCGTCTGTTCAGGCTCTGCAAGTACATTTGCAGAAGACCCATCCACTCCCGAACTCAACGTGACAGGTATATCCTGCACTTGCTCAATCTCATCAGTCTCATCAATGTCAGCGGCACTGTCAGGGTTCTTCTCAGACTGAGGAGGCGCTATCTCTTCTCCTGGAAATACCACTTCGGGTAACTGTTCACACTCCGTCACCGTAAGCATTCGATAAACTTTTGCCCCCCCTGTCGACGCAGTGAGTTCATATAATGCCGCCAGGGCCTGCTGCGCCATTTGGCGGGTCTCACCGCCTTCTGATGCTGATTTATTGAGCCAATGCACGGCGCACTCTTTACTTTGTGCTCCCCCAATACCATCAAAAAACATCACACCCAGATTATATTGTGCCAGCGGGAACCCTTTTAAGGCTGCCTGGTGTATCCAGTAACGGCCTTTGACGAAGTTTTGCCTCACCCCATCACCATTGGCGTAATGGACCCCGAAATCATAGCGAACGGCAGGGTTGGCTTCGTTCAGCATCTGTTGCCAGCATAATGACTCCGATGAATCATCAATAAAACAGGAAGCAAAACGCTCAGAAGCGGGCACTGTATCTGCCCCAGTCGCCTGTGCATTGAGATTAATAGCGCCCAGCAAAAATAAATAAATAGAATGCTTCTTCATATTGTCTTATCGGGTGTTCTTATGATGTATTGATAATTATTCTTCACTTAATCCCAGTCTATTTTAACCGTTGCTGTAGCACTACCGTCACCGAGTAAACCAGAGTTATTGCCGCATAACGACCACGTAATTGGAATATTCGTTAAGCCAACCCCGACATTATTAATTGTTTTTGTGCCACTCGAACCATTAAAGCCCACTTGATTTGCGCTATCCGCGGCACATAATCCCCCCGCATCTAAATAACGGCCTCTAATATTACCCATTACCTGGCCGTTACTATTTTTAACAGGCAATTGTGACCATGATCCGGATGCGATTTCACCAGAAAATGAAATTTTCATTTGTTCAACCACGCGCAGTGGGTCATCAGACGTGCAATTAATATCAATGCCTTTTTTCTGGGTTGCTAATAATTGATTATTAGAAGCACCCGTAATATTAACTCTTCCAAATGCTATCGCTGCCGGGGCGGAAACAGTACAATCAAAGGCCCCCTTCACCTGAACAGTGCGCCCTCCAATCGCAGAACGCTGAAATACAACCCCTTGGCTACCATAATGTTCTGCACGGGCAAAATATACTTCTGGAATGGGATAAATCCCATCAGCTTCTTGGGCCAGATATAATGGCATCCAAAAACTCATTACCGCCCATGCGGGTTCAGCCATAAATGCAGGAATAGCAATACCGTAAAAACGTTTATTTTTAGCAACTCTTTTTAACGCAGCAAAGAAAGGTAATTTAACTGCAGGAGGCTCATTATCTTGCTGAATAAAAGATAATTTTTTTTCACTTAAGTTAGGGTGTTTTTTTGGTGAATGATAAAACAACCACCATAAATGAACCCATGCTAATGCTAAGCCACCCGTAACAATAAATGCTCCCCGCCAGCCAAATAATGAATGTGAAAAATAAATAATGGCGGGGGCTATCATTGCCCCAAGGGAGAAGCCAACACCCGCCCATCCGGCAGCAATTGGACGCTCTTTTTTCGGGAACCATTCGCCGGGTGTTTTGGCGTTTGCCGGGGTGGCCGCAGCTTCAGAGCTCCCCATAAAAAATCGTAGTACGACTAATTGAATATAATTCGTTGCTCCTGCATGGAACATACGGGTTAATGCCCAAACTATTGCACAAATCAGGAATCGAGTTTTAAACCAATAACATCAATAAACCAACCACATATTGGTTGGAAAATGGTATCGGCGACCTGATATGTTTATCAATATCATCTGTGGTATTAAAATTTTATTGGTAAACCAAATTTATAATTCTGAAATTCTCACACCCTGAAACTACAGACAGCGCCATTCTGTATAAAAAATCAATCCAATAGGGTGACTCAAGTCTGGTTTTTGAAATTTGGCCAATCAATTCTTCAAAAAAACAAATTTTGGTTGACCAGATGGGATGATTTGATTGACATCTCAATTGCTCAAGTAAGAGAATGCTCAAAACAAACGCAATGTGAGCAATAAAACACAGCGCTATTATTTTTGGATAACCAAAAAAGTCTCAATCAGCTTTCAAGGAGTGACCGATGAAACAAACCTGGCGTTGGTTCGGGCCTGCAGATCCAGTGACGTTATCTGATATTCGTCAGGCAGGCGCTACCGGAATAGTGACAGCACTACACCATATTCCGAATGGCGAGATCTGGACTATTGATGAAATTCAGCAGCGTAAAGCATTGATTGAAGCCAATAGTCTCGAATGGACGGTGGTAGAAAGTATTCCAATTCATGAAGATATCAAGACACAAACCGGTGACTATGAAAAATGGATTGCTCACTACCAGCAATCCCTGCGTAACCTGGCAGCCTGCGGCATTCATACGGTTTGTTATAACTTTATGCCGGTCCTCGACTGGACACGTACTGACCTTCAGTACGAGTTACCCGATGGCTCCAGAGCCCTGCGTTTTGATCAGATTGCATTTGCGGTATTTGAGATTTACCTGCTAAAACGTGAAGGGGCTGAACAGGACTACACGGCGGAAGAACTCGTACAGGCCAGAGTCCGCTTTGAAACCATGCAAGATGATGAAAAACAAAAATTAATCAATAACATCATTGCAGGCCTGCCTGGCGCAGAAGAAGGTTATACCCTCGAGCAATTCAATCAACATCTGCAACGTTACGCCGGAATTGATAAAGCAAAATTGCGTGAACATTTTGCTTATTTCCTGAAAAAAATTATTCCCGTGGCTGAAGAGTCTGGCCTGAAAATGGCTGTACATCCTGATGATCCTCCGCGCCCTATTCTCGGCCTGCCACGCATTGTATCGACAATTGAAGATATGCAATGGATGGCGGATACCGTAAACAGTGACGCCAATGGTTACACCATGTGCACCGGTTCTTATGGGGTACGTGCTGACAATGATCTGGTTAAGATGATTGAAACCTTCGGCCCGCGGATTTACTTCCTGCATTTACGCTCAACCTTGCGTGAAGAAAATCCGAATACATTCCACGAAGCTGCACATCTGGCAGGTGATGTAGATATGTATCGGGTTATCTGCGCGGTAGCCGCCGAAGAGCACCGTCGCCGTGAAAGCGGAAAAGAATTCCTGATCCCAATGCGCCCTGACCATGGCCATCAGATGCTGGATGATTTGAACAAGAAAACCAATCCAGGATATTCAGCAATAGGACGCCTGAAAGGCCTGGCTGAGATTCGCGGCCTGGAAATGGGCATTCATCGCGCATTTTATGATTAGGAAGGGCCATGAAATCATTTCTTTGTGAAGACTTTTTACTGCACAGTGATATTGCCCGTCGCCTCTATCACGACTATGCAGCAGATATGCCTGTCTATGACTATCACTGTCACCTGAATCCAAAGGAAATCTCACAGAACCGCCGCTTTGATAATCTCAGTCAGATTTGGCTGGAAGGGGATCACTACAAATGGCGTGGAATGCGCTCTGCCGGTATCCCGGAGCATCTGATAACGGGCTCAAGCAGTGATTATGAAAAATACCAGGCATGGGCCAGAACAGTACCGATGACGCTCGGTAACCCGCTCTATCACTGGACACACCTGGAACTCCGTCGTCCGTTCGGTATCACAGGGAAAATATTCGGACCGGAAACGGCACAGGGTATCTGGGATGAAGCCAATGAAAAACTTAACCTGGATGAATTTTCAGCACGTGGCATTATGCAGCAGATGAATGTGCGTATGGTCGGTACAACGGATGATCCTGCCGATTCTCTGGAATACCACCAGCAAATTGCCCAGGATGACAGCTTCGATATTGAAGTCCGTCCCAGCTGGCGCCCCGATCGTGCCTTTAAAATTGAACAGAGCGGATTTGCAGATTATATCGAGAAGTTAGGGCGAAGTGCCGATGTAGAGATCTGTTGTTTCAGCTCCCTGCTTACAGCTCTGGAACGCCGCCTCGCCCATTTTGCACGCCATGGCTGCATTGCTTCTGACCATGGTATTGACGTTCTCCGCTATGCACCGATACCGGATGAGTCAGTGCTTGATGCTATCCTGCAAAAACGTCTCGCGGGTGAAATCCCGGATGAAACAGCAACGGCACAGTTTTCAACTGCAGTGTTGGTCTGGCTCGGCAAGCAGTATGCAAAGCGTGGCTGGGTGATGCAGCTGCATATCGGGGCATTACGAAACAACAATACGCGTATGTTTAACCTGCTCGGTGCAGATAGCGGTTTTGATTCGATTGGCGATGCGCCAATTGCGTATCCACTTTCACGACTGCTCGATGAAATGGACAAAACCAATGAGCTACCACGCACGATCCTCTACTGCCTGAACCCACGTGATAACGAAGTGCTGGCAACCATGACAGGTAACTTCCAGGGTGGGGGTATCGGCGGGAAAATTCAGTTTGGTTCTGGCTGGTGGTTCAACGACCAGAAAGATGGCATGCTTCGCCAGCTCGAACAACTCTCGCAGCTGGGATTATTAAGCCAGTTTGTCGGTATGCTGACAGATTCTCGCAGCTTCCTGTCCTACACCCGCCATGAATACTTCCGTCGCATTCTCTGTAATATGCTAGGTTCGCTGGCGGTAAAAGGGGAAATTCCGGCAGATGAAAAAATGCTGGGACAGCTGGTTCGTGATATCAGTTTTAATAATGCTCAGCGCTATTTTTCTGCAGCGAAAATAGAATAATTATCCGGCAATTTCAAACTGGATAAAAAGCTAAACGCCATTCTCTCGACATCGAGTAGGAGGCGGGATCACTCCCGCCGTCCTCTCACACCACCGTACGTACGGTTCCGTATACGGCGGTTCATGTTAACCCTGGAACTGCCTGTGTTGTTCGAGCAATGACAGTAAGCCAGCCTTCCTCAGTGACGATACTTTTATCACCTGATTCATATGGCTCGCTCCCGAGTTCCACCACGATCCTCTCTGATTGCACGCTGAACGCCACGCCCTTTCTTCCGTTAACCCCGCTCGCATTAACTTTCTTGCTCGCGTTCCTGTGCGCTTCCATTGCCTCCAGAGAAGACAGCGTAACTTCCTGTTTATCCAGCTATCCAGTTCTTTCAGTACGCCTTTTACTTCGGTGTAACGGAAGTAACTTATCCATCCTCTGAGGACCGGGCTGAATTTATTGATGACTGCTTTTACTGACGCTGACCTGTGCCCTGTGGTCAGGCTGCGGAGCTTCTCCTTCAGCCTTGCCACACTGCTGTCTGCCACTTTCAGCCGAACATATTTATGCCTTGTGACGCTGAACCCCAGGAACTTACGCTCCCAAGGTCTTGCCACCGCACTCTTCTTTTCGTTTATCGTCAGTCTTAACGTCTTTGTCAAATACGCACTGATATCTTCAAGAAGATGTTCACCCGCTTTTCGACTGCTGACATAGATATTGCAGTCGTCTGCATACCGGCAGAACGCGTGTCCGCGTCGTTCCAGCTCTTTGTCCAGCTCATCCAGCAAGATATTCGACAGCAATGGCGATAAAGGGCCGCCTTGCGGCATCCCTCTTACACGTTTGACTCTCTCTTTATTGCTGTCGACACTTTCTGCCTCAAGGTAACGGCGAATTAACTTCAGCAACCGTATATCCTTGATGCGTCGGGCTATCCGCGACATTAATATGTCGTGATCCACTCTGTCGAAGAACTTTTCCAGATCCATATCGACCACCCAGCGTTTACCACTGTGCATGTAGACCTGTGCCTGACGCACAGCCTGCCATGCGTTACGCCCCGGGCGGAAGCCATAACTGGAGTTTGAGAAGGTCGGGTCGACGACAGCGCTCAGTTTCTGCGCTATCGCTTGCTGGATAAGTCTGTCTGCCACCGTCGGGATACCTAATGTTCTCACGCCGCCATCTGGCTTTGGGATATCCATTTTGCGTATCGCCCGGGGCAGATAATCTCCTGCCATCAATGCACTCTTGATACTTGCCCAGTGTTCTTTCAGCCAGGGTTTTAACGCCGACACGCTGAGGTTATCCACCCCTGCGGCGCCTTTGTTTTCCACCACCCGCTGGAAGGCCAGCATCATATTGGCTCTCTCTGTCACCGTTTCGATTGTCAACGGCACTTCCGCTTTCGTTCGCCCACTGACCGCCGTGTCGATTTCAGCACCACTAAGCTGCTCTCGCGAATTCTGTTCGCTACCTTGACTGGTGGCGGCAATCGCTTGCCCTTGTGCATCATTAATCGACATCGAGTATCCGTGTCCTGATTGCGGTTAACATGTTCAGCCCTTCATACTGCCGGGGAGTCAGTACTACTACGGCGTCGGCTGACTTCTGTCATTCCATCCCGATACCTCCCGATATCGGTAGCACAGTGGCAGAATGGCAGATCTCCCGAGGTAATTCGCGTGACCTTCCTGCATATGTCTGTCGGTTTTACGTCACAGCGTTCCGTGTAAGTATTGGGCGTTGACGATATTAGCCACCTTACCCTGCTGTGCCGCCTGAACCGCTTCCTGTTCGTCAGACCCGCATTTTGCTTTCAGCTTCCTTCAGATTTCACCTCGCGGTGGACACCCTTGCCGTTCAGCTAACACTTCCCCTTGCCGGGTGTGTAGAGGACTTTCACCTCCAAGTCATCTGTTAACCACCACGGTCAACGGACAGCGCCGTTCAAGACGCTACGCGCCATGCCCGGCGCACCAAAAAAAAAAAAAAGCCTGTAAGCTATAAGCTTACAGGCTTTCTTCACAAGCAGTAATGTTTGAACTACATGATTACATCATGCCGCCCATTCCACCCATTCCGCCCATACCACCAGCGCCACCTAAATCAGGAGCATCGCTTTTTGGCAAGTCAGTAATCATACATTCGGTGGTGATCATCAGACCAGCGATAGAAGCAGCATACTGCAGAGCAGAACGCGTTACTTTAGTCGGGTCCAGGATACCGAAGTCGATCATGTTGCCGTATTCTTCAGTTGCAGCGTTATAACCGAAGTTACCTTCGCCCGCTTTAACATTGTTGGCAATAACTGATGGTTCTTCACCGGCGTTAGAAACTATCTGACGCAGCGGTGCTTCCATTGCGCGCAGCGCAACTTTGATACCCACATTCTGGTCTTCGTTCTGTGCAGTCAGAGTAGCCAGTTTAGCTGCAACACGAACTAATGCCACGCCACCACCAGCAACAACACCTTCTTCAACTGCTGCACGGGTTGCGTGCAGAGCATCGTCAACGCGTGCTTTTTTCTCTTTCATTTCAACTTCAGTCGCAGCACCCACTTTAATTACAGCAACACCGCCTGCCAGTTTCGCTACGCGCTCCTGCAGTTTTTCACGGTCGTAATCAGAAGTCGCTTCTTCGATTTGCTTACGGATCTGAGCTACACGGCCCTGAATCGCAGCTTCTTCACCCACACCGTCAATGATGGTGGTGGTGTCTTTGTTGATCAGTACGCGTTTTGCCTGGCCCAAGTCTTCCAGAGTCGCTTTTTCCAGCTCCATACCAATCTCTTCAGAGATTACGGTACCGCGAGTCAGAGTTGCGATATCTTGCAGCATGGCTTTACGACGATCGCCGAAGCCAGGTGCTTTAACAGCAGCCACTTTAACAATACCGCGCATGGTGTTAACCACCAGAGTCGCCAGTGCTTCACCTTCAACATCTTCAGCGATGATCAGCAGTGGTTTACCGGCTTTAGCAACGGCTTCCAGAACTGGCAGCATTTCACGGATGTTAGAGATTTTTTTATCAGCCAGCAGAATGAATGGGCTTTCCAGTTCTACCGCACCTGTTTCAGGTTTGTTGACGAAGTAAGGAGACAGGTATCCACGATCAAACTGCATACCTTCAACGACGTCCAGCTCATCTTCCAGGCCTGTACCATCTTCAACGGTGATAACGCCTTCTTTACCGACTTTATCCATCGCTTCAGCGATCAGTTTACCTACAGTCTCATCGGAGTTAGCAGAGATAGTACCAACCTGAGCGATAGCTTTAGAATCAGAGCAAGGTACAGACAACGCTTTCAGTTCTTCAACCGCAGCGATAACTGCTTTATCAATACCACGCTTCAGATCCATTGGGTTCATGCCAGCAGCAACTGCTTTCAGGCCTTCGTTCACAATCGCCTGAGCCAGTACAGTTGCAGTAGTCGTACCGTCACCTGCTGCATCGTTGGCTTTAGAAGCGACTTCTTTCACCATCTGAGCGCCCATGTTTTCGAACTTGTCTTCCAGCTCGATTTCACGTGCTACAGAAACACCATCTTTGGTGATGGTCGGTGCACCGAAAGATTTATCCAGAACCACGTTACGACCTTTAGGGCCGAGGGTAACTTTCACTGCATCTGCCAGTACATTTACGCCGCGAAGCATTTTAACACGAGCGTCATTACCGAATTTTACGTCTTTAGCTGCCATTTCTTATATTCCTCAAATTCGTTCAGGTGTTCGTTCGCAGGGATTACTCAACGATAGCCAGGATGTCGCTTTCGGACATGATCAGCACTTCTTCGTTGTCAATTTTCTCAGACTTCACGCCGTAGCCGTCGTTAAAAATAACGATATCGCCTACTTTAACGTCCAGCGCCTGTACGCTGCCATTTTCCAGGATGCGGCCTTTACCGACAGCGATAATTTCGCCACGAGTTGATTTACCTGCTGCTGAGCCGGTCAGAACAATGCCGCCTGCAGACTTAGATTCAACTTCTTTACGTTTGACGATAACACGATCGTGTAATGGACGAATGCTCATTGATAGCTCTCCTTCGAGAAAGTCAGTATCAGTTATTTAGGTTACGCCGCCCAAGTAGGATTCGGCTGCTGACCAGATTAATGGGGATGATTAACGCTCCCTTCAAGGGGGAGTTAAAAAAAAAATCGAAAATTTAACGATCCTGGCGATCTTTTTCTTCAAGGCGCTCTGTCGTCTCGTCTTTACGCTGATACTCGCCATCAAATGTATTGCCTTGATGGGAGTTTCCACCACCAAACCCACCGCCTGGCATCCCGGAAAAACGCAGATGAGGCATCAGTTTAACCGTTAAATGTTTCTGTATTGGTGGCAGTAATAGCAGCAAACCGAGGAAGTCGGTAAAGAAACCTGGCAAGATAAGCAAAATACCGGCGATGATCAAAGAGACGCTTTTGACCATCTCTGCGGCCGGACTCTCGCCCGCAGCTATTTTTTGCTGCATCAGCATAAAGTTCTTCAGACCCTGATTTTTTACCAGCGATACACCCAGCACTGAAGTCAGTATCACAAGAATCAACGTCAGAAAAACGCCCAGGATATGCGCGACCTGTATAAAGAGAGAAATCTCAATATAAACATAGAGAAAAAAGGCAATAAATGGGATCCAGCGCACTGAATGCTCCTGTCATCAGGCAAGCCCCTTAACCAGGCGCTCACAAAAAATGGGGTTGTCATATTTACCTGATAAAAGATGGCGACACTGTAGCCAAAATTCAAGGGGAGGAAGAACGTGTTTTTTCACTCCTGTTAACTGTTGACCTCTGTCACAAATCGATAATTGTTGTCCCCCATTGGCCATAATAAGTGATCCAAGTTAATGCATTTCGCTATTATCAGCATATCATCAAGGCGAATAAGCAAATATTGGGCATAATCATCGGTCTATACCTGTCAGTGCCAGATATCCTGTGTGTACATTGTGATAGTTTAAATAAGAAGGTTTACATGCTAAACAACATTCGTATCGAAGAAGATTTACTGGGAACCAGGGAAGTGCCAGCGGAGGCCTACTACGGCATCCATACTCTGCGAGCGATTGAGAACTTCTACATTAGCCACAATAAAATCAGCGATATACCTGAATTTGTTCGCGGTATGGTGATGGTCAAAAAAGCCGCTGCTATGGCGAACAAAGAACTACAAACGATCCCCAGATCCATTGCTAATACCATTATCCAGGCCTGCGATGAAATCTTAGAACAGGGTAAGTTTTTAGATCAGTTCCCGGTCGATGTTTATCAGGGTGGCGCGGGAACGTCAGTCAATATGAACACCAACGAAGTTCTGGCCAATATTGGACTGGAACTGATGGGGCATCAGAAGGGTGAGTATGAATATCTCAACCCGAATGACCACGTGAACAAGTGTCAATCAACCAACGATGCCTATCCTACTGGCTTCCGTATCGCGGTCTACTCCTCCATTATTAAGCTAATAGAAGCCATCCACCAGCTCAGCGAAGGTTTCCAGCGTAAAGCTGTCGAATTCGAATCCATCCTGAAAATGGGTCGTACGCAATTACAAGATGCAGTGCCTATGAGTCTGGGGCAGGAATTCCACGCTTTCAACGTTCTGTTAAGCGAAGAGAAGAAAAACCTGCTGCGTACTGCAGAACTTCTGCTGGAGGTTAACCTTGGCGCAACCGCTATTGGTACACGCCTTAATACGCCGGATGGCTATCAGCAACTTGCCGTACAAAAACTGGCTGAAGTTAGCGGCCTGCCTTGCGTACCGGCAGAGGATTTAATCGAAGCAACCTCTGACTGCGGGGCTTATGTCATGGTTCACAGTGCGCTGAAACGTCTTGCTGTGAAAATGTCAAAAATCTGCAATGACTTACGTCTGCTCTCTTCAGGCCCCCGCGCCGGACTAAACGAAATCAATCTGCCAGAACTTCAGGCCGGCTCTTCAATTATGCCTGCCAAAGTGAACCCTGTCGTACCTGAAGTGGTGAATCAGGTTTGCTTCAAAGTGATTGGTAATGACATGACCGTGACCATGGCCTCTGAAGCGGGTCAGTTACAGTTAAATGTAATGGAACCCGTTATTGGCCAGGCGATGTTTGAGTCTATACATATTATGACAAATGCCTGCTATAATCTGCTGGAGAAATGCATTAATGGCATTACTGCAAACAAAGAAGTGTGTGAAGGTTACGTCTATAACTCCATTGGTATCGTCACCTATCTGAACCCATACATTGGTCACCATAACGGTGATATTGTGGGCCGGATTTGCGCTGAGACAGGCAAGAGCGTACGTGATGTTGTGCTGGAACGTGGTTTGCTCACAGAGGATGAACTGGATGATATCTTCTCCGTTCATAACCTGATGCATCCGGCATATAAAGCCAAACGGTATACAGATGAAAACGATAAGTAGTTCAACCAAATAACGCCAAGAAGGCACGTCGACAGACGTGCCTTTTTCGTTTTTAGTCATAACTAAAACATAACAATTTATTTTCAATTGATTAAATAGTGAGGAAGTCATTATGTTTGCAGCAGAGCTCGTTATCGTCCTGCTGGCGATATACCTTGGAGCCAGACTTGGCGGCATAGGTATTGGTTTCGCCGGGGGCTTGGGTGTTCTGATCCTGACACTGGTTTTCCAGATAAACCCCGGTTCAATTCCCTTTGACGTGATTGAAATCATCATGGCGGTCATTGCAGCCATTGCTGCAATGCAAGTCGCAGGAGGGATGGATTATCTGGTGAATCTGGCTGAACGTATGTTACGCCGCCATCCCAAGTATATTACCTTGCTGGCCCCTGTCGTGACTTGGTCGATGACCGTTCTTGCCGGAACCGGACATACTGCCTTCTCGACACTTCCGGTCATTACGGAAGTGGCTAAAGAGCAGGGTATACGTCCTTCCCGTCCTTTATCTATCGCCGTTATTGCTTCACAAATTGCTATTACTGCCTCTCCTATTTCAGCTGCTGTGGTCTTTTTCTCCGGTGTACTGGAGCCGTTAGGTATCAGCTATCTGACGCTGCTGGCCATTTGTATTCCTTCAACGCTGATTGCTGTTTTACTGACTGCTGTGGTCTGTAACTTCCTCGGCTGTGAACTGAAAGACGATCCGGTTTACCAGGAGCGTCTGGCGAAAGGTGAAGTTCAGCTGCGCGGTTCTCAGGAATTAACACTGAAACCACATGCTAAACGTGCTGTCTTATTATTTTTGATTGGTATCCTTGCGGTGATGTTTTATGCCACCGCCATCAGCGAAACCGTCGGTCTGATTAAAGATCCTGTATTGCCACGCAATGAAGCCATTGTGGTATTTATGCTGACTATTGCTGCGCTGATAAGCTTCAGCTGTAAAATCGATACCGGTGAAGTGCTGAATGCCAGTACCTTTAAGTCTGGTATGAGTGCCTGTGTCTGCGTTCTGGGTGTAGCCTGGTTAGGCGATACCTTTGTTCAGGCCCATATCGGTGATATTAAAACCTTTGCCGGTGACTTGCTAAACGACTTCCCCTGGTTACTTGCTGTAGTGCTGTTTTTTGCATCAATGCTACTCTACTCTCAGGCAGCAACAGCCAAAGCACTGTTACCTGCTGCATTAATGCTTGGCGTCAGCCCATTAACGGCTGTCGCTTCTTTTGCCGCGGTCTCTGCCCTGTTTGTATTGCCGACCTATCCGACATTACTGGCTGCCGTTGAAATGGATGACACAGGCTCAACACGCATCGGAAAATATGTGTTTAACCATCCGTTTATGATCCCAGGCGTCATCGCTATTACACTTTGCGTGGTGTTCGGGTTTATTCTCGGCGGTATTATTCTGTAAATAAGGTTAAACACAGGGAGTTTAGCCGCCTGCTGCCCGCTCCTACATGATATAGTTCATCGCTGTTAATTTAGACAGCGATGACGTATCACCTCTACGTCATAAGCGTTCAGTCTGCGTCACCGCGTATTCTCCTGTAACGGACCCATACCAGACAGCCTGTCGCCTTTACGCTATTTTTCTCCTATTCCCGGTATCGCTGGTTTTGCCAGTGACAGATCAAACAGTGAAGATTTTATGGCATTGCGCATTCTTACATTCATCCTGTTGTTTTGTAGTTCACAAGCCTTTGCTGGATTATTTGATAACACCAACAGATCCCAGTTTGTGCCTGTCGAGCAAGCCTTTGCGTTCGATTTTCAACAAACCGAACACCAGGTGACCCTGAACTGGCAGATTAAACCTGGCTACTACCTCTATCGCCAGCAGATAAAAGTGATTCCGACAGATGCCCGACTTGCGCCGTTTGAAGTCCCACAAGGCACCTGGCATGAAGATGAGTTTTATGGCAAAACAGAGATTTTCACCGACCATTTTAGCCTGCCCTTAACACTTAACAGTGCTGAAAAAGGGGCTTTTCTCAGTGTCACTTACCAGGGATGTGCTGAGGCTGGTCTGTGTTATCCCCCTGAAACTCTGACGGTTCCACTTAGTGCTGTCGAGACAGTACCGGCATCTCAGTCAGCGAATTCGCCCGTGGCAGATACCTCATCTGCAACACCGAATAATGCCCTACCTTTTTCAGCGTTGTGGGCCTTTTTGATTGGTGTCGGTATCGCCTTTACTCCTTGCGTATTGCCGATGTATCCGCTGATTTCCGGTATCGTGCTGGGTGGAAAAACACGTCTTTCCACATCCAGGGCGCTGATGCTGGCCTTTATTTATATCCAGGGAATGGCGCTGACCTACACTGCTTTAGGTTTGATTGTCGCCGCAGTCGGCTTACCGTTTCAGGCCGCATTACAGCACCCCTACGTGCTGATCGGGTTGTCAGCGATGTTTGTCCTGTTAGCGGCCTCAATGTTTGGTTTATTTACTCTGCAACTCCCCTCCTCTTTGCAGACCCGGTTAACGTTAATCAGCCAGCGTCAGCAAGGTGGCTCCGTATACGGCGTCTTTGCTATGGGCGCATTAGCAGGGTTAATCTGCTCACCTTGTACCACCGCTCCGTTAAGTGCAATCCTGCTGTATATCGCCCAAAGCGGAAATCTCTGGCTCGGGGGAGGCACGCTTTATCTCTATGCATTAGGGATGGGCTTACCGCTGGTACTGATAACCGTCTTCGGCAATAAACTGCTTCCCAAAAGCGGGCCGTGGATGGAAAGTGTCAAAATCGCCTTCGGTTTTGTTATTCTTGCGCTGCCCGTCTTTTTACTTGAACGTGTTATTGGAGACCTCTGGGGCTTACGGCTCTGGAGCTTACTGGGGGCGGCCTTCTTCTGCTGGGCCTTTATTACCAGCCTGAGTGTGCATAAATCCTGGGGCAGAGTGCTGCAAATCCTTTTTCTGGTCGCCGCAATAGTGAGCGTTCGCCCTTTGCAAGACTGGGCATTTGGCACAGCATCAAGCCATAGCGAGCAGTCTCAGCTACACTTTGTTTCGATTGAAAATATTGAACAGCTAAATCAGGCGCTGGAAAAAGCGCAGGGGAAACCGGTCATGCTTGATTTGTACGCTGACTGGTGTACCGCCTGTAAGGCTTTTGAAAAATATACTTTTAGCGCCCCACAGGTACAGCAAGCATTATCTGGTATGGTGTTACTGCAAGCCAACGTCACGGCCAACAATGAAGCAGACAAAGCCTTACTGAAACATCTTAATGTGCTTGGGCTTCCGACTATCTTGTTCTTTGACTCACAAGGTCATGAACAGCCGAACTTAAGAGTGACCGGCTTTATGGATGCTGACGAGTTTAGTACCCATTTGCACCATCTGATACCCTAGAGAGTGTTGACTGTTTGAGTTAATCAGAGGAGAACACCGTGCAACGTGAAGACGTTTTAGAGCATACCTTGCATGTCCTTGAACGCGAAGGCATTGCTTGCATTACGCTGGATATCGTGGCGAAGGAAGTCTGCCACCCGGTGGCAGAAATTCGGCAATTCTGGCCTGACGAAGAAGCGATGCTGTATGACGCGCTACGTTATTTAAGCAGTAAAGTCGAAGTCTGGCAGCGCCAGCTCATGCTGAACGAGGAACTTTCCGCTCAACAGAAACTGCTGCTACGTTATCAGGCCCTTACCGAATGCCTGAATAAACAGCGCTATCCAGGCTGCCTGTTTATTGCTGCCTGCACTTTTTATCCTGACCCTACCCACCCTGTTCATCAGCTAGCCGATCGGCAGAAACAAGCCGCCTGGAACTATACCCACACTTTACTGACCCAACTTGAGGTGGACGATCCGGCAATGGTGGCCGATCAGATGGAGCTCGTGCTGGAAGGCTGCCTCTCTAAGTTGCTGGTCAAACATAACCAAGCCGATATCGATACCGCCCGCCGTCTGGCTGAAGATATCTTGCGCTTTGCTCTGTGCCGTAAAGGTGGCGCGTTAACCTGATTCACAGAGCCGATATATACCCCTGATACTTCAAGTTGCTTGTCGACGTAAAGCTTCGACAAGCAACTTGAAGTATGGCAAGCATAGTGATGTTCTTATACCGTACCAATACGTAAATTAAGCAGCAGCTTTATCTGCATAATTATTCGCTATAAAGTGGTTTAATATAGTAGCAAAGGTATGATGGACTTCCTGGGTCGGATGCACCTTATCGTTAAAAATATATTCAGGTGAAATATTAAGTTCCGGATCTTTTGTGCCAGGAATATGGATATAACCGTGGTTAGTATAAGAATGCGTTGTATCGTAGCCAATTTTACGGGCAACAGTAATGATATTATTCAACGCACCGGCGATATCAAAGAAAAATATCTTTGCCTCCGGATACTTTTCTTTTAATGCATCAATATTTTTCTGCAATAAATGATTATGCGCGATAGCGATATCTTTATACTGTCTTTTACGATCGGAATTCTTAGAGTCTGGTTTCATGGATAGATCGGGTATTCCCATTACCAGAACATTTTTAACGCCTTTCGTCAGTAATTTTTCAACGCCATCTATCTGGCTTTCTACAACTTTCAATATGTCATTTTTATGGAGTGTTGAATAATCATTCGCACCGAAAAGAAAAAAAGTCAGATCCTTGTCAGATGGTCGATAATTTTTCATCTGACTATCAAGATTTGACAAAAAATTACTGCGCAGGGTTAAAGGAGAGTAACTTGCTGCAGTGCTCCCACCTTCGGCAAAATTAACCATCTTCTTATTTAAAAAAGCAGGTGATGATAAAAATTCACCCCAAACAAAACCATTAGTGAACCTGCCTTCATAATACTGACTATAGGAAGGAAGTATATGAAATGATTTTTCAAACATCCGACCATCTGAATCAGAAAGGCTGTCACCGAATACGACCAGCCGGTCAATATTATTCAGAGAGACCTTCTGGTGTGGGTATAACTTATCAATCTCTTTTGCGAGTCTGAAATTATTATTTTCAGCCAGTCTATCCGTTCCTTCACTGACAGTATTTTCTTTCCCCGTGACACTTTTCGGATTAGGTTGAGGATTCTTTATGGCCTGATTAAATTTCTCGATGACGCCGGCTTGACCGAGGCCTGATTTATCTGTCGATACATTCTGATTTCGCAGGGGATCATTCCGCTGAGAAAAATCCACCTGACTATTTATTACTTTTTCTATATTTGACAGTGAAGGAGAAACATGAAGTCGGGGTGTTTTAGTAACCAGTTTAAGTTCTTGTGCCACCACTGAAGTTGAACCATTAATATATGTCATTTTTATCACCTATATCATTGCTATTATTTATTACGACTTAACAGGAAGCTATAGGTGTATTTCAGAAACCAATATAAAATATATCTTATTTCGCTCTTAAGGCGATTTTAAGTGTCTTTATTGCTCAACGATCACACTTTCTCCTTTCTCTCAAGTAAAACTAACACTTTAAAAGAAGAGATAAACGACATCATTTCCACATGACACCGCCATCCACTCAGAGCAAGAACACGTAAAGTACATTTTTACATACCCCATATGTGCATTGATTATTCGGGTATAAAAGAGGATATTTAAATAGAACAAGCTAAATTTATTTTGAGAATTTAATACAGCATCTGGCTATAAACTTTTATTACTGGGAAAAATAATGAGGTTAATAGAAATTAAACGAACAGGTTTATATTGACTATTTATACCCAAAATAATTCGAGTTGCTTGTAGGTACGCCTCACGCACGCAGCACCCAAGCAACTTAAAGTATGGCGGGTATGCAGCATTATCTCAGGGTCAGAAGAATGGGGTTATACTGAAAAAATTCGCAAAAAAGAAGGCGACTATATATCGGGAAGAGGTGAATAGCGGGAAGTAAATTTGCTTCTGCGATGCAGGAGAATTGCGCGGTCAAGAAGGCTGTAGACAAGTGTCTGGACAGGATGGGGAACAGAGAGCGTTGTCCGGTAAGAAGAAGTGATATAGCGGAGTAAGAAAATAAGACAAGAGAGCGAATTGCAGCAAGGCGACGGTGAGGATATTTTGTCTCACTGGCTCATGCCTGTCTTTGCAACAGCAGGGGGGCATCATCTGACTCTGACCCTTCTCTCTTTTTTCTGAAAAGGGTTCCAGTGTGTGTTAAACGTATAAAAAATGTCGAAAATTACTGCAACACAGTAAAACTTGTCGTAAAGTTGAGCAAACAGTTATTTTTTACTTAAATATCATTGACGCCTTACGCCAATTAGGGTTTAATGCGCCCCGTTGCCCGGATAGCTCAGTCGGTAGAGCAGGGGATTGAAAATCCCCGTGTCCTTGGTTCGATTCCGAGTCCGGGCACCACTTATTCAGAAAAACCAGCCTGCGGGCTGGTTTTTTGCTTTCTGGCTCAACAATTTCTTAGATGGCCAGCAGTGTTCCCTTTTCAATTAGAGAGGGAAGTCGTCAATATTGCTATCTCACTGTAGCGGGATCAGGTCAGCGGAAATACTGCCAGCTCCATATTATGACGATACTCATCAACAGCATGAAACACATCCCGGCAACGAAGAAATGCCATGGTTTTGCCGGAGTGGGTAGCCTTGCCGACACTTGTGAATCGACTTTCTGCTGTCTGGCAAGCCTCTTCTTCTCTGTACTGTCCGCTGCGTTCCGTCTGTTAATCCAGGCTGCATCCGATACCTCAATTTCAGGTTGCATCATCTCAGATTGAATAGCAGTACTGCTATCGCGAGCGACAGAACTGTTTTCCAGTCGGACAGCATCGTTACGTATCATTTCACGCAGTGTTTCAAGCTGACTAAGATTTTTAAAATCCAGATGCCGACATTCAGTGACCAGACAAGTAAGCAGCTTTTCGGCCCGATATAGCTGGCTGATATCACTGTGGCTCAACGGGATCACACGCATCTGCTGCTTCAGACACTTGCTCAGATTACTGAGAATATCCATACGGGAATGGACGGACTTGGGCCAGAATTCTCCCCATTGATGACTGATTAACTTTCCCACTATCGCCAGTCCTTCATTCATACCGAATACCCCGCCAAGCTGCGCACGGGCCAACGTATACCAGGCGACTGTTTGTAACTCGACACCATTTTGTTCAAATAATAAAAGGCAGAGTTTTTCGGCATAATGCCAGTCTATATCCGGACATGCGGGATGTGTCATCTTGCTCAGTTCATCGCGTAGAGCAGCATAATCCGGCAATCTACCAGGGTTACTACCCGTTTTAATTTTATATGGGGTAATGTCATTCATGACCCTGTCTCCATGTCATGTGAGTAGAGCGCTAACCTGTAGTAAACACAGAGCTCTTGCCTGTCGTTTGTTGAGAAGCTGCAATGTTACTGAGCGGGTTTTAGAGGTCGGTTATCGTGTTGAGGTATTGTTGATTTTTAAGGTGGCGAAGCAGAACCCGCCCTTCGGGCATAAATTCCGTGCCATAGCGCACCAGACCAATATCTTTGAGTTCTGCATCAATGGCATAGCGCAACTCACCGGGAACATTCTGCTTTAACAAGACAACGGTTATTTTTTTCAGTCGGGGTTCATATTTGAGCAGTATCGCAGACAATGTACTCATCAATTCATGGGATGATCCTGGCATACCCTGCAGAATTTTTGTCATATCCGGCAGACCATAGTCAGGAAGGTGCGCCAGCGTACCCGCACGGCAGTTAAGAATACGCTGCATATTATCGAGTACCGACAAAATAACCTGGTTTTCTTCACTGATTTGCTCAAGACCAAGGCCACCACTAAAATTACCGGTGAGCATTTCATATAACGAAGGGGTGCTATGTTCCTGGGGCATTATGTCTCCTTGAGCGGCTGCAGCATCAGCCGGTTATTGCCTGCTTCAATGATGCGCGGTTTATCCGGATCAAGTTCTTCACGCTTAATCACCAGCTTCCAGGTATTACTGACCAGGTCGGGATGCCGGAACAATCCCGCCACCGCCACAAACGTCGTCTCTTCATGCATCGGCATATCAAGGTTGCTATCTTCCCCCGGTTTCACTATCACATCACAGAAAGAAAGCAGGTCGGCTTTCAGGGTGATCTCCCCCTCCAGAAGCAGCTGCTGATAGACTGCTTCGTCGAACGCTTTACTATCTTTTAGCTGATACACCCGGATCACCACCGGCTCAGAAAAGGTGTGATTTTCGCGAGAGTCGGTATTCAGCGCTTCACGTGCGGTAAAATCCAGATGCAGTACCTTAATATTCTTGTAAAACACAGCATTGAAGGCTGATTTGGTTCCTTCGCTGACTTTCTGCGTCACCCCGCAGCCCGCCAGGCTGAATGCCAGCAATGGTAAGATCCAGCGCGCAGTTTTAGTTAAACTTGTACGTAACACGTCGGTTTCCTTGTTGTGGTTTCGCAGGCGCAAGCCCGCTGTAGTCACCCAGTTCTGAGGTAAAAGTCTGAGGAATATCATCCGGAAGGTCATCGCCCTCCCCTCCCAGTACCCCATTCATCCCCAGCCAGAAGGTTCCCTCCCCCAGGGGCGGTGCCACCAGCAACCGGGTAGCGGTCGTCAGGGTTATCCTGGCCTTAAATCGCCAGCCCAGGTACACCCGCAGCATCACCAGAAAGTCCTGATACAACAGGCCATTTGGCTTCCAGCCCTGTGCTTCCTGCGGGTTATCCGTTGTCAGGGCTATCAGCAACTGGCTGTTGGCATCCATCGCTTCATCGCCCAGGGGGGTATTGCCGTCCAGTAAAAAATCCTCATCACCATAAAAACCCAGTGGATGACTGACAGTCACCGGGCGCAGGCAGTACGGACTCACCCTGACCGTGGTCTCCGGTGCCAGCAGCGTGACCAGCGCCTGCATGCCTTCCTGGGTTTTGCCCGGCAGGTGCAGTACACCCAGCAGTGCCAGGAAGCGCGACACCGGCGTATCGATATGGTTAGCTATCCCGGGAATACCCAGCCCCACCAGCCCCAGCAGTGACTGGGAAATCTCGTCGTTCCCCCCGGCGTCAAAGGTGGCCGGGAAGGAGTATTTACGCCAGATACGGTAAAACTGCGTCAGAATACGGTGGCTGAAAATATCCAGAAACCCTTGTAACGCCTCGTGCCCTTCCCGCCGCTGGGAGATATCATCGAGATAGGCGGTGGGTAACGGGGAATCAACGCCGTACAGCCCCATAAACGTGGTGCGGATAACCGGTGGTTTGCTGTTATCGTTTTCGTCGTATTCAACGCCTTTCAGTTCACTGGCCGGAAACCCCATTCCCGGATGCGGCGCAAAGCGCACCGGATCGTCAGCAGGATGGCTGGTCGCGCCTATCAGTGGTTTATCCGGGTTGCGTTTTTCCAGCAGCTGACATAAACGGTAAAAGTTAATGCGCTGGAGGTCGGCTTCCAGCCGCGGAGTCAGCCGGGAATACGGCGGTTGTGCTTCTCTTCCCATTCCAGACGCTCCCCTGTCGGTTGCAGAATAATAATCAGGCGATTAAACAGATAAATATCGGTGTAGAGCGCAAAGAAGCGGCTCAGCATTTCACCGAACAGACAGATATCGCCTCTTCCGGCAAAACCATGACTGTCGAGAGTAATTTCAATCTGGACTCCGCGAACCAGATACCCCTGCTCAAAACGTTCGGTTTCGCTGTGCTTTACGTCAATAATCGCTTCCAGACGGCGACGGTTCATTTCGCTGTCGGTCCATTCATACAGCGCCAGCGTGCCGCGCAGCACATCGGCGTTATCCATCATCGACAGAAAACTGCTGCCGAGATGGCTCAGTACACGCCAGTGAAAACGGTCCTGGGCCGGCGGATAACAGGGGAGCGTTGGCATACACAGGTTACGTACAGCAATACTGGTTGAGGTCGTTTTCACCACGGTATCAAGCACTGTGCTTTGCAGCGTCCGCCGCGGCAACTGACCGTTAGTCCCGGTCAGCGTCATGGAGAGGCTTTCATCTTCCGGTACGGTGTGGTTATCAAAGGCTTCGCCGCCAAGGATAAGCCAGGTGTTATACAGCCCTGACGGGCCACGCCGTACGCGGGTATGGTAGTAATATTCCGGGGCCTGATGGCGCATCATCCCGCCTTTGTGGCGGAAACTCGAAAAAGGCACGTAAATGTGCTGACTGGATGACATCACCGAATCGACGGAATAGATCTCGGTATGTCCGTCCTGGACACGCATCGGACGCAGCAAATACTCGGTCTGGAGTGAGTTCAGCGTCAGCGGATCGGACTCCAGCGGGAACAGGTTGATCACCGGCACGCAGTTCAGGCGCAAATGCTTTTCGGTAAAGCTGAAGTCATATTCCCAGCGTTCAGCCAGTATCACGTCAATTTCAAACCAGGGAAGCTCGGCCGGAAAGTCCACCGTTTCCAGGCCGCGCAGGCCGGTAAACATAAATTTTTCACGGAAAGTGAAATACTCCAGCAACAGCTGGTAGCCACTGAAACTGCTGCTTCCTTTCGGCCACAGGTCATCGTTATCGCCAAATCCCAGCGCGGTGAAATACCCGTCCAGTGGCCTGTTGTCCACCTCCCCCGGCAGCCGCAGTCGCAGGTGCGAGGTGTTCATGGTAAAGGCTTCATGCATCGCGCAGGCCAGCGGCGCGTCGGCATTCAAATAAAAAGGAATATGGCTGAGATCGATACGGGTCCAGTCCGCAAGACTGCTGCAGTTAAAACGCAATGTAATCACCGATCGACCATCAGGATCGGTGGATAAACTGGCACGTTCAAGCGCCAGCGGCTGAAGGCCAATCTCTTTGGTGGTGGTGTAGCGGCAGCGCGTACCTTTCTCCCCCATCGGCCGGGAAAGGACTTCAAAACCTTTGGTGATACGCATCGGTTCTTTCATTTCCGGCCAGTCCGGGGTGAATTCCACCACCGACATCGACGGAATGGTGCGCAGATAGTGCGGCCACAACAGGCTGACCAGCCCTTCGGTCAGTTCCGGCAGGTCATCGTCCAGTTTTTCGCGCAGCCTTCCCATCAGAAAGGCAAAGCCCTCGAACAGGCGTTCCACGTAGGGGTCGCGCGCGCCCGCTTTATCAAGATTGAGCATTGCCGCCTGTTCCGGATGCGCGCGGGCAAATTCCTCGCCAGCTTCCAGCAGGTAACGCATTTCCGCATCGTAATAGCGCAGAGTTAAGTCATCCATAGCTTTATGATCTTTTTATTAGTTACACAGCACGGCAGCACGGGCAGGATCAAGAGAGATGAGCCCTGAGAGCAATACGTCCATTTCAGATTGCAGACGGATTTTATCCGCCTCGCTGCGCCCAGCTTTTCCACGTAGTAACTTGAGTCTGCGGGCTTTAACTTCGAACATCAGTTCTGGTACCCCTTGTTCGAACGTCAGCGACTGAGCGCTATTGTTGAGTTCCCACAGCAGATGCAGTGCCATTTCATTTTTGCCGTACTGTTCGCTAACTCTGGCCATCAGCAGACGAATTAACCATTGATCCCGGAAGGAATGGTAGCCTGGTTGAACTTGTAGCCAGCTAAGTGCTGCTTCAATCCCCTCACTGTCAGCCTTAGCCAGGGCTTCAGGCTCCAGCCTTAGTACATCATCACTTGTTAACGTCGGTATAACAGGCTCATTTTTCCAGCCTGAAATATCATCCAGAATATTTTCGTTGATCCAGCGCGTAGTGGTGTCATCGGCAAAGGGCATTCCGTCATTAAAAGTCATCGTCTCAAGCCCTGGAAGACGGGTCAGTAAACCTTGCAGATCCCGGCAGAGGATATCCGCGCGTACACTGTTAGTATCCAGCTTGAGTAGTGCCTGCCAGGCATACCACTGCATATCCAGCCACAAATGGTTTACCCCCTGCACCAGTAAGGTATCCGTATGCTCCAGTAGCTCAGACCAGTTATTTTGCAAGTAAAGTCGTTTGAGATTCGCTTTGTTATCAGGTTTAGGGGGAAGCAGACGGGTACGTCCGGATGCATCCAGAGGCGGGAGTTCTGTCAGCGTATCCCAACGAACACTCTTAAGCAGATGATGCCCTGCCAGCCAGCCTTGCGGTTGAGAGCGCAGATATTTTGCCAGTATTTTGGCCTGGTCGAGTAAATCACGCCCGGACGTAACCGTATTCTCCCTTGGCGAAGAGGAGGCTGACACACTGGGTCCATTCTCTTCCCGACTATTTTGTGGTACCAGGCTCTTGGCACCACCGCTCTGTATCAGGCGGTTTTCCAGAGTCTGATACAATTTTCCAAGCTCCGGGCGGTCATCGTTATCAAACATATTAAATGCCTGCTCGATCAGAAGCAGGCCGCCTGTGATGCGTTGCATGACAGAGATATCGACTTCAGGATATAACAAGAGACTGTCTACTATTCGGTTGCTCCCCAGCCACTCCAGGGCAATTTTACGGCTCCTGTCGCGGCGTGGATGCAGCTGGGAGCCGAACTGTTCAAGCATTGCCGCCAGTAGCTCGATTCCCTGCGCAAACCCGGACTCACCTTCCTGGTGTAACCGTGCCCAGATGTAGAAGGTGATCACGCGCAGATCTTTACAGTTCCCAACCAGTAGCTTTTCCGCCAGCTCGCAAATCAGGCCAGTATCTACGCCAGAAAGTTTGTCAACTTCTTCACGAATGCGCTGAAAAAGATCGTCATACCCAGGGTCTTCACCTGCCGGAGACATATCACTGATGGGAACAAGCCACTGACACCAGTTTTCGGTTCGGGCATGAGTTAGCTGCCGTAGCTGTTTTTCATCTGCCCCGCAGGCAGCAACAAGCTTTTGTAGTGAGTCCATTACTCTATTCCGTCCATGTAATTATTTTCTTCAACGATCATCCATTCCTGAGGTTTAGCGACGCTATCGACCAGAAAGATCTTATTCGGCAATGTGAATCCGCGCAGATCAAGCAGCCCCAGCGGACCATTACCCAATTGCGTACGCAGGACCCACTTCAATATATGGCCGTCCGGTGTCGTAAAGCTCAGCATCCATCGGCTACGATCGATCCGCTGGCATTTCCCCTTCTCCAGCCAGCGAATGAACCCCCAAGTACCGTTGTAATCACCAAACAGACGTGTGCCAGCCTTAATGCTGTTCCAGGTCAGCATAGCTCCCCTGTTAAAGGTTTCTCCCGGCCAGCGGAAACTCTGCCAGTCAGTCATTTGGTTAAAGTAGTGCAACTTTTTCCCGTCAATGGTCAGCTGAGTCTCTACTATTTGTGGTATCGGGCGAGCCTGCAATTCAAAGCAGATCCCTTGGCTACCATCAGTAAAGAGAATGTCCGATAACAGACTGAGTTGATTAACCGCTTTAAGAAAAGCAGGATTAAACATGAGCCCCCGGCTATGGGCATTGTCCGGAACCCACTGACTACCTTCTTTATGCAGCACCCCTTGCAGTTCTGTGGTCAGAAATCGCTCAATACGACCGCTGTCTTTACGGATAAATTCAGCCAGCATCGGCAGAGAGGCTTCACTTTTGCTTGCAGCAAACGGAAAGCGACCTTCAAACGCAGTATTCCAGTTGCCCACGACCGAACGATTCCATTTATCATTGAGACTTGCGGCAGAAGGCTGCAAAACAGTTTCCCAAGCCTGAAGCAATGGCTGCACAAACAGCGTATTACCAAAGCCACTCCACTCTTGTCCAAGGCTTGCCGCCACAAGACTGCCATATTGCTGGGTGTCGGTCAGATCCACGCTTTTTCCCTGAAATACGGTCTGGGCCAGGGTCTGCATCATCTGCCGTGGATCAGCAGCGTTCTCCACTTGTTGCAGACGCAGACGCACACGCGTGATGCGAGTTAAATAGGACTGCAAACTGAGCGAGTTATCCGCTGATATCAAATTACTGGCTTTATTTTTCCCCATAAGCGTTAACAGAGGACCAAAGGTGTCATCCAACGGGCCCTGTGGAGCTAACACAGGCAGGCCAATTGCAGGCTTGTCTTTTCCATCAATAAGGTCTTTGGCAGATTTGGTGATAACATCCGACAGGTCTTCGTTTTGCTGACCGGCCAGCCCCTGCCATGCAAGGGTATTCATCAGGGCAATCAAGGGGGACTGACGCACATCACTCATCAGGGCCAATTGGTCAGTGACATCAGCAATATTGTTCACCGGATTAAGTCGCAGACTGTTGAGGAAAGTCAGCCAACTGTCGGCAAAATCGATGAAGTAACGCTGGGTCAGGCGTGCTTTCAATGCCTCCGGTGAGAGTTCAGCCGAAACGGTATGAAGGGACTCGCTCAGTACCCAGTCGATTTCGTCCCGTCGTGAACCGGCCGCTTTCTCAATCTCCTGCTGAATACCACCTTCCCATGCCTGGCGAGTGAACATACCAGGAAGCACTGCATCGGTGGTAAACAAACCCTGCGCGTCGGTACCATTGATAATCTCTTCCAGAGACACGTCGGCAAAATTACGACTCACAAGTTTGAGCATATTTTCATACAACGTACTTTCAGCATTATGATGGCCTATCTGCCGTAACAACAGCTGACGGATATGATTGACCAGCTGCGCGTCTGGGGTGATGTTCCACTGAGGTTGTTGTGGTAATTCATTGATATAGAACTCCCACAAATCTGGGGAAAGACTCTGCCACAACCCGGTTGAAATACCGGTTCTTGAAGGCTGAACCTCCTTCATTGTCCGGGCGTAAAACTCACCATCCACTTTGTCATGGCGCGACATCATCAGCCAGGCTTTTAATTGGTCATAACCGGATTTCGCGAGTGCTATGCGCTGGTCGCTATTAGGTTCTGAATTGACCAAGGCTGTGAGTTTTTGTGACAACGCACTACTGGCCGGATCGCGGATCAGGCGATTATTCACAACTCCATACCAGGGCAGCAAGGAATCAAGCAGTTGCCGATTATGGTCAAGACCAAAACGCAGATACCAGGGAGCACCTTCCCGGACATGGTGCAGCAGGAGACCAGCAGCGTTACGCAAATCATGTAAAGCCGTTAACTGCTCATCAGAAACGGTCGCGTTTTTTATCAGATGATGAACTTTTGCTGCCACCGACGATATCTGGCTATAGTTCAGCGCAAAAGAGAGCAGCATACCTGCCCCCCAGCTACCGACGATGGTCATGATGCTCCAGGAAAGCGTTCGCTCCCATGCCAGACCGACGCGACGTCCGTGTATACGGGAACAGTCGTCGACGATACTCTGCCAGGTCACAGGCAGAGCTATGATATTGCGCCGTGACTGCGGGACATCGTGCCCTGTTTCTGTGGATATCAGGTCTTCGTCAAATGGGTTAGCGGAGTTCTTATCCGGCAAGCTGAATATCAGACCACGCAAAGGAACATGCTGCTGAGAGCCAGCCAGCCAGGGTATTAATTGCTCAGTCCATCGCGTGATGCCCTCGGCTTTCAGGTATTGGTTCAGACGCAGCAAAAAATCATGGCTATTGTTCTCCGTAATCTGGAGCATGCCCTGCGTCTGTAGGAGCGGCAGCATAAGTTCAAGTTGACGGGTGATATCCTCGACTTTCGCACGCGCCGGGAAATGAGCCCCTACCACCTGCTCTGCGCGCTCGGCTTGTGGCCAGTCGCTATCGCATAGCTGCCATAGCCAGACCGGAGCGGAATAACCGAGAAGCTCACTTATTCTTTCCAGCCCGCGCAGGTCGTTATTGCTTATTTGTGGTGTCAGATTAAGCGATTCGGGTATCACCCGAATAATGCCATCCAGCGGTCGTCCCCAGCACAGTTTGCATAACGCAGTATATTTTTCGCGGTCGACTTCCGATGTCAGGCTGCCGCCATAAATAAGAACAGTACGGCGACCTTCCAGCCACTGCTGCTTTTGCAGACCAGGAACTAATTTCTCGATGGCAGCATCGTCGCCAGTGACCAGCAGCAAACGGACTTTATAGCGCCAGAATAGAGAGTAACGTCTTCTGAAATGCCGGGTGAGGGCTAAAAATTCATACCAATCCGACATTTTCTCTTCATGATCGGTATTCCCTTCATTGAACACGACAGGCGGGGGATTTTTTTTACCTGATAACATAAAAAAAATAAGAGTGCATAATAACGCGCTCAAAGCTATACAACCTGCCACCGTATACCAGAAAACATTGTCATCATATCCAGAGGATAATAGCGCCGTCTGTGCAAGAAAAAATATCAGAAGAGGGACAAACAGAATAAGGAACCCTGTACCCAAGGCGTTCGAGTTTTTTTTCATACCCGTCATTCCTTTTCTGACTGTTTTACAGCCCTGATAAATAAGGGATATTGAAAACGGGCTATCACGTGTCGCAATACAAATGCCATTCCAGGCAACATTAGCACTAATGACAACAGCAAAATGGCCATACCCAGCCAAGAGAATGCTATTGAAGGGAAATAGAAAATAATCAGGCTGTATAGCCCGCCACTCAACAGTGATGCTATCTGAATAGAGCCACCGGGAAAGGGAGGCGGAACGATCAAATCCTCATGTCCAATAGCGGAGGAGACATTTCCAAGCACCACAGCCCAGGCATCATCTTCATTTTCCTGGAGAAGCCACTGACAGGAGGGGCCATAAACTGCCATATCTGCAGCAGCACCAATCATTGCCCAGCCAGCAAGAGCACCATATCGGGCGCACTCTCTGTCATAATCAATAACGCCCCCCATGCCAATGTCGTCATAGAGTGGAACTGACAGTTCGTGCAGTATCCTGTTGACTGACTGAGCCGCTGCGTCTGAAAGACCACTGTGCCAAACCAAAGACTTCTTATCCGCAGGAATAAAAACCGTATCGCGCAATTCGCCGAGCTCAGCTGCCAGCAAACGGGTATTGAGGGGCATCGCCCTGAATAACCGTAGTACATTTTTTTGTTCGTCCGGATGGAGCATAGAGGGGGGCATTAAAAATAATACGCTGGCAAATTCCGGTATAGCATCCTCAGACTGACGATAGTGCATCGCTAAAACCAGTATTGGACATTTTGCTGCCCCCATAAACTGATTCCATACCTTCAGGGATGAATCTGTATTCTGAAGCTCAATCTCTGTTTCCCAGGGTAAATGCTCTTCAGTCCAGATGTGCTGGAGTGACTGCGATTCTCGCTCTTTATTGCTACCACTGGTCTGCACAATAACCCGTAGTGGACCTGAGGGATATCGTCGTAGAAGCAAAGGCAGTATCCGAGAGATAAGGTGGCGGAGCAGTTGCTCGAAACGTGGGATCCCCTGCGTCATCACCTCTTCCGGTAATAGCATTAAAGGCGGTGTGTCTAGGTCATCATCTTCCGGTATATGGGTAATACGTGATAACAGCTTCGTATCAGATGAGAGGAAGATATGGTTGAGAATAATGAGATGTTGATGTGTACGCCTGCGGCATATCAGATGTGTATGCCGGCACCACGTATTCCAGTTCCAGACACAAGTTGCCACGATTTCCCAGCACAGACTGTATAACGCGATGGAGACCGAAATGCCTGCGAATATCCAAGTCATCAAGGATAATCCGTATCCACTGTTCAGCAAGGACAATTCTGCGGTTGGTGATTTCAATACAGCAATAATTAACCCGATAAAAAGACCTGAGATAATAATTAACAGGCAAACCCACGGCGACCAGGCAGATGCCTGCTCTTTTTCAGGCACCTTTAACAGAGACCATCCCATCAGCTGACCTCCATATCCCGCACACCTGCAATCACAGTGGCACCACATTGCGTAATACAACCATGCAAGACTATTCCGCGCCCATTCTCCTCATAAACAGAAACATCGCACTGAATAATGCTATTTATGCCATGTAGAGGACAAGTGGTAATATCATTAAAAAGTGCTGCAGGCTTACCTGATATTTCAAGACTGGATGAAGCATATAATACTTTACCACCATGCGTGGTAATATCTCCCAAGACGACTATAAACTTTCCCACGTTATATACCTTATTCCATTCTTAATATAGCATTGAAGTAATAAAAAATCGTTCGTCAATGTCCTTCAATACCCACAGCCACCCGGTGATTTTAATATTATTAACTTCACTTATTCATAAAATAAAAAACTGCCAGGATATATACCCAAAATAATTCGAGTTGCTTGTAGGCACCCAGTTCAGCCCGTCGATGATCATAGGTAAACTCTGTGATTCGGCAGGCTGGACGCAGGCAACACCCAAGCGACTTGAAGTTTGACGGGGATATCAGTGATTGACAGAAACGATGATTAGCTCCAATTAATGATTATCAGCTGACAATTTAAAACTAAAAATATACCTGTTATTAGCATCCCAGTTTCTTCAACATCCCTTTTATCAACATAAGCATCAGCGTATTAATACCGCTATCTTTCCTGATAAGAACAGGAATAGCAGGAAGAGCTAATTGTCCATGCCGGTAATAGTCATCACTTTCTAACCAGTCAGCCTGGTAACGTAACTCAGCTAAACTTTCTCTGTCCCATGAATGCCAGCAGTAACCTATCGGTAAATCATAGGCAATGACTCGACTCATAAAGCGTTTATCTCGTGGCAGCGTACCAGGATCAGTTGCCCGCTGAATGTAAGTACGGATCTCTTTCAATATTTCCTCCCTGGAGTGTCTTTCATATCGGCTACGATCTTCTTTTGAATCGGGTTCCGACTGACAGTCACCGTCGAGCTTTTTGAGAGCCATGTTCTCTTCAAAAGAACCATAAAGTGAGATGTAATAACGGTAGCCATTCATAAAAGACGCATTAACACCAGGGTCAATCTGTCCGTATCTGTAACCCTGGTCACAATTTTTCAGCTCTTCAGCAGACAAGGGTTCTGGTACCGCGGGAGCGTTAATTCCCGATTCAGGCCCCTTTAATGACTCAGGGCAGGCCGCATTCTGCAACAGCGTTTTGGTCTTGCCTGCCAGACCTTTCTTCTCCTCAGAAGCGCTGGAATGGGCTTGCATATTAGGTTCAGCACCACAGGGGGCATCGGGTCCGAGCATACGTACGTACAGCGTATCGCCTGCGCGTTTAAATAAAGGATGTGATGCGGTGAACTGCGTGATTCGGGTATTAGATAACCTAAGCCAGCCGATCCTGCGCAAAGACGTTAAGTCCACCGCTGTGTCATGTGGATTGTAGTAAATCCAGGTTGTTCCATGATTATCGCGTTCCGGTATATCGGCGTAGGTTTTCCCCGTTGGTGTCCAACTTTCTCCCTCACTGCATACCCCTGCCAGCAATCGTTCGTAACCCTGTCGCTGCAGACGTTCTCTATTTTCAGCCACCTTCTTCACAATATCCGCAAACGTTGCTTCCCTGGCCTCTTTGCTGATGATTTCGTCCATCGGATAAGAGATATAGGTCATAGGTTCATTATCCAGCGCATAGGGTGAATTCATCATAAATAATGCATCTGGGGTTTCTATTGCAGCGGCGGCCAAGGCAATCATTGTCCCTTGACCATGTGACAGTATCGTCACCGTATCTTCAGGATGTTTATCGCGGATCGTTTTAATTAATTTTACCAGGCGACCAGCCGCATGCGCACAATAATGACGTGGAGGTCCGGTAGTCAAAAGTTGATCGCATTCGCCATTCAGTAATTGCGTATTCAGGGGTAATGAAATACCCAGTGCCGAAGGGCTGTTATCAAATCCTTTATCACTCCACAGGCTAACCAACTGGTTACAACCATTTTGAAAAGGTCCCCCACCCCAGTAAAAGGGACCTTTCTTTTTTCGCTGTTCTGGTGTCAGATCGTAATAATCATCGCCTTGTTTATTTTTTAATGGAATCGCATATTTATCAGTTTCATTATCTGCTGCGCGGTAGCCCCAATAAAAACGAATAACGGGAGAACGCCCCTCTTTTATTATTTTTCGCGAGGAAGAAACTCCCTTTTTATCTCCCCCATTACTATCGCAGCCTCCCTCTGTATATTCATTTGCTACAAGAATATGCCTACCATACAGCCCCAGTCGCTTATTTAAACCCTCGCATAATGATTTTTCAGCAGCCTCATACCACTCGCCTTCAGAATTCACGCCGTGGACAAATATAATTAACCCCGGTAAATGTAGTGGCGGCTGCATTTCAGCATGAACCTGAATATTTTTATGTGAAGTTATTGAATAAGAAAAGGGCGAGCCGTTATCTGTTAATAGAACATCGATTTTACGTGTCGGAGATATTTTATCATTGTTCATCAGCCACTCTCTCGGCAGATTATATCCGTCATACTTCAAGTTGCCTGGGTGTTACCTGGATATAGGAGATATCATATTTTGCTAATCAGACTCACCGCCATTTGCTTTTTGTATTGATTTCTTCAAAGCTATCTTCAATGCATCGACAGATTTTGACGTAATAGGTGATGAATGACCTTGCTCATCGGTGACACCAGATAGCACACTCCCGTCCTGTAGATGAATATCATAATGCTGATTTACCAGCGGTTTATCTGAAACAGGATGAGTAACAACAAATTTCTCATCAAATGTTGAGGGCTCAAATGATTTCATCACACTCTGCATACTGCCAGAACCTGATTTTTTAATGCCGCCATTCTTGATTCGTAGCTTTCCCGGCCCACCTATCTCAACATTTCCATCATTAATTTTTATATACCCTCCGCCGCAGATCAGCGTGAGTTCATCCTGTGCCGTAACCACCAATTTCTTACCGCTCGAAATATACGTATCCTGAGTAGACCACGTAGTGATATTCCCGCCTTGAGCCTGAATATCAATATCATTTTGTGAACTGTACAATTTTGCACCTTCACGGCTGTACAAACTGAGTTGCTTACCCACGGCCAGTGTGAAGTCTCTTTGTGCGCCTACATCCAGCTGCTTGCCTGCTGTCAGTGTCAGATTATCACTGGCAGACAGCAGCATATCTTCTCCACTTGCCAGTGCAATTCCCTGCGAAGCACTGGCCAGCAGGACTTCCTGCTGCAGCTTTTCCAGCTTTTTGTTGAGCAATTCCTGCTGACGTCCGACATCAGCTGCCAGCGCCTGAGCCTGTTGTGCGCAGGCTGAGAGGGATTCCATTTCTGCCACCGCAGCTGAAATACGGGCTATTGCTGGTTCCATATCCAATACCTGCCCTTGTCCCTTAGTTTGCCTGTCCGCGGTAATAAATATCCCTTTTTCTGCCCGTATTGCTCCCCAAGCGTCGGTTCTCAGTTCAAAACCTTCACCACGCTGCTGCTTTTCTGCATCCACTAAATGGCCGAGGTTGAGCTGGCTTTTGCCGCCGTATTCGGTGCTGATTTTGATATGTTCTTTGCCGCGTTCGTCGTCGAGGCGGATTTTGTTGTTCGACGGGGTGCGCAGGACGTTGCGTTTGTAGTTATGGATAGTGACGTGGTCGCCGTGGGCCGAGTCATGCATCACGCCCTGGATATAGGGCCTGTCCGGGTTGCCGTCTTCAAAACCAATCGCCACTTCGCTACCGGCCAGTAATGGCAGGTGCAGGCCGTAGGTGTCCCCGGCGTAGGGGCGGGACTGGCGTACCCACAGGCTTTCAAATCCGGTTTCCCAGCTGTCACGGTCAAACAGCATATTGACGCGATAGCGCCCGGCTTTATCAATATGCCCGTAGGTGTCATTTTCGGTGGTGCTGGTCACCCGGGCAGGCAAAGTACCCGCCATCACCGGGCGCTTGTCGGGGTTCGGGCGGAAACAGAAATCGCTGCTGTCCGGGATACCGTCAAAATGAACCCCGAAGTCTTCATCCCGGCGGGCATGGGTGCGCATGGCGGTGATCACCAGCCCGCGGTTGAAGACCTCTTCAACTTCATAACCCCCGGTCACTTCCAGCACCTGCCCCAGACACAGGGTCGGGCTGCTGGTAATGCCCCCGGCCCGGGTCTGGCCGTTCAGGTAACGTTCGTGGCGAATACGGGCATAAAAGGCACCGGACTCCGGGGCCGGGTGAAGGTCATAAGTACTGCCTTGCGTCAGGAAGTTATCGGCGTAGTGATAGGCTTCCCCGTAGGTGATGGTCTCTCCGCGGCTGGCATCCACCGCGATATCCATATCCTGCGTGGCCTGGCGGTAGTTGTAATCCCGGGTGCTGACCTGTTTTTGCACCACGTTATGGCTGCTTGTCATCCCCCAGACAGAATCCGCCCCTTCAGCATGCTGGCCCGATGGCGGTACGGACGGCAGACTCATGACTTTTTCGTAGCCCTGCTGGCTGTCGTAAAACTCCACCACGTCGATATTCAGGCGCGTGTCAGTGGTGAAGCGGAACCAGATCCCTACCTCCCCCAGCAGGCGGGTGATAAAGTGCAAATCATCCTCGCCGTACTGCATTACCTGTTCGCGGCGCGGGTACTCTTTTGTCAGTGAAAACAGAAAATCCTGCCCGCGCAGGTTATGGCGCTCTCGCAGGATTTTTTCCACGATTTGCGGCACCGACATATCCTGATAGATGGCGTTCTGGTGTGAGCGATCCAGCAGCGCCAGGCGTGGCTCAAGCGTCAGGGCATAAAGGGTTTCATCCTTTGAGGTGCCAAGACGCTCAAAGCCGCTTACCACTCCCTGAATCACGCGCACCGGTTGCTGGATTTTGATACCAACCCCCTGGTTAATCAGTGCCCGTAGCGTCAGGGAGCCGTTCTTCATCAGCATCATCTCTTTGCTGATAGCATGGTTTGTGCTGGTGAACTCAATGCGGTAGCTGAACGGGGTGCTCAGGGCTTCTGTTCCCTCAAACGCCAGCACATCCATATCGGCGTCACAGCCTTTCACCGCCAGTAAATGATGACGATGGCTGAATATTAACGAAAAGTGGGTACTCATAAGCTCATTCCTTGTTGTTTGTCACACTCCATTTCGATCCCCTTTTCATCGCTCCGACTATTTCAGCAACCAGTGTTCCGGTAAAATTTCCGCGTGGGCGCGGGTCTGGCAGAGCAAGGCGGCCTCTTCCATCACACGTGCACAGTAAGGGTTCAGATATCTGAACAGGCTGGCTGGGTTTTCCATAACTTTCTCTCTTTATGCTGTTCCAGGGCACGCTACCGCCCTTCGCTGTTTCCCGTAAAGGGAACCAAAGCGCATACGGTCAGGCTGGCAGAGTGTATTTTTGCTGAATGTCCGCTTGCGGCAGACGCTCAGCAAAAATGAAAAAAGCGGACAGATAAACCTGCCCGCGGGTGACTTACGCCGTCGTGCGTTCGTTCCAGGAATCGGAATGAATGATGTTGCCGTCATTGTAGGTCCAGATGATTTTTTCGTAGCGCAGCTCAAGCCGCTCCAGGTGGTTGTGCTTCTCTTTAGAAGGATCCTTGATGTCATACATAACCGGACTGACTTTCACCACTTTGACGTTTTTCAGCGTGGTGTTGAAGAACTCCACTTCCTGCCCCGCGTCATTGATGCGATACCACTTGAATTCCGCAGACTTCAGGGTTTGTCCGGTGGTGACAGCTTTATAGAGATATATGCTGGAGGAGTCGATTTCCTTGGTGAACTGGAAAGGCTCGTGGACTCGGGTACCGGTCAGTTTACCGGTGTTGTTATCGGTCGGGATGTACAGGCTATGCTCCTGCGCCACCACTTCGATGCTGCCTTCACGATCCTGAACATCAACAGATCCTTTGATATCCGCGCCACCGTCATCTTTCAACCAGAGATAAACAGGAATTGCCATAGAATTACTCCCTATTGTGTTGTAATGCGCCACCATCCTGTAATGACGCTTCGGTATATTCTGGTATCTGACAGGCATTGGCCTGGGGTACCAGACTGATTTCGACACGACGGTTGAGCGTACGCCCCTCCGCTGTGTCATTGCTTGCTACCGGTCGGCTTTCTCCATGGCCCTGAACCGCAAAACAACTTTCCGGTATATTGCCGATATCACGCATCCAGTCGCGCACCGCTTCGGCACGTTTCTGAGAAAGCGTCTGGTTCAATTGTGAACCGCCGGTGTTATCAGTGTGCCCGGCCACGACAATCAGCCAGCCCGGCTTGGCCTTAATCCCGACCAGTGAATTGATCAGGACTTTAGTTGAATCCGTGTTGAGCGCAGACTGACCGGAGTCAAACAGCGATATGCTGTCCAGACGGATAATTTTCGGGGCCGGTAGTGTGGGTTCAGAGGGTGGTGATGGCGGCGGCGGAATATAAGAGCGGATCGCATCCAGAACAGGCATATGCAGACGTTCTCCCTGATACAGGCCGAGGCTCATTCCAGCGGGCACACCATTGCGCGTCCACTCATCCAATTTCGCCGCATCATCACGCAGGACGGCAACAGCATCGGCTTTCGAATCGTAGTCATCCATTGCGATACGTTCGTAACAAGCAATATCGAAACTGACTTGGTGCAACAACTGGTGGTTATTCCAGCCGCTGCTTAACAAGGCAACCACCGCAGCCAGGGTGAACATGCCTAATGCACAGCACCAGGCCCTGGCGCGTGGAGTGATCCCCCGCCCTTCCGGCAACAGCGGCAGTACGAAATCCGGAAACAGTGACGATCCGGCGCTGCCCGTACCTGCGGGCTGCCAGCCGGCTACCTGCTGCATGGCGGTATGGCGGGCCAGCCATGCAGTCCAGACAGAAGAGTCCAGGCTTCCGGCAAGAACCGGCCCCATTCCCCAGAGTACGGCCCTGGGCGTAATCGCCGGGATATCCGGGTTTTCATCCATAAATACCGCTTTGACATGCGTACAGAACCACCTCATCAGGCTGTTCATCAGCACCTGTTGTTGCATGGCTATCGCCCCGCCAGTGGTAACCCATGCATCAATTGAACTGGGGGAAGCAGACTCACGCCATACGCGAACCCCCTCTCCTTGGATAGCGGTCTGCCAGAGCACATCATTTATCATGCTGCTACCCGTCTGACCACAGAGCACCAGCGGTATGCTATACCCGGTCTCCTTGCGCAGCCGACTGATTTGCCAGCGCAGCGTCAGCAGACGACTGGCCAGCCGTTCCGTGTCGGCATGCTGCTGCGGACAAATGCTGACCATCACGGACAGCTGGTGCCCCCAGTGCGGGCGCATCCACAGTACATGGCGGGCAACATGCTCCAGATCCTGATAATCCTCCACCCGGATCCAGCATCCCTGGGTGACGGTGAGTACTGAGGAGCCCTTAGCCCAGGCTTGGGAAATATCACCGCAAACCAGCACCACTGGTTGACGATAAATGGATTCAGGCAGGGCATCCAATTGCAGGGTAGTCTCGTATTCCGTGCGACGGCTCACCACATACCAGTACACCGCAATCAGTCCCATAATGGTTACCCAGACGATCTCCGCGACCAGTTTCGTGACCGGCAGAAAGCCCAGGCAGACCATGCCGCTCAGTAGTGCAGCCCACAACACCAACCCATACTGCTGCGCGAGACTCATTTCACGGCTCCTGGCAGCAGGGTCAGCAGTATTTGGGTAAGCCAGTGATTCAGTCCCCACGAAAGTATCACCAGAACAATGACACTCAGACTTATCCGTACCGGCCAGGAGGCTATCCACCTCCCCACCTGCCATCTGCCTCGATTTTCTACCAGGATCGGGTGGTTATGTGGGTAACTGAACGGCGTCACCCGTTCGCTCAGGGCTGAGACGAACTTCAGACGTTCCGGATCGTCCAGGGAACGGAAGTTTCCCAGAAACCCGAGCATCATCACGCGCTGAAAACACGTTAACACCGCACTGTCCGGGGCCGGCTCACACAGCACATCACGTATCCGATCGCACAGGGTATCACCGGCATCCATGGTGCCAAGAAAATGCCCCTGCAGCGGAATGTTATACCACTGCACACAGGCATCATCGTCCACTCCACGGCCTTTTACCGTCTCATCGAGCAGGGCACACTGGGCGGTCATAATATGCCGGCAACTGGCTTCGTTCAGCCCACTGGCTTTCAGTTCACGCTGCACGCGCTCTACATCGGCAATGCAGCGCTCCCACAGAACCTGACCTTCTCCGTCCTGAAACTGCGGGCCGTGACGCAGGCTGATGACCTGCAGCCAGGTATCCTGCAGCAATGCATCAATATCAATGGACGCGGCAGCACCGCGTTTACCTTCACTCATGTTCTCAGTACCGCAAAGAGTTCAAGTTCGGGCTCACCGAGCATCCCGGGAACATAAAACATGCAGGTTCCGCCCTGAAGCATTTCGGCTGCCAAAGGATGGGAGATATCAAGGCTGAAATACTGGTTTTCCAGACGTAGCGGAATAGCGGCCGGAACATGACGCAGGGGCACCAGAGGGACACCCACGCGGGAAGAGTTCACTATCCCCCGCACATGATCAGGGCTCCCCACTTTGCACTGGCGTGGAAACTGTTCCTGCAGCTGTGCCGCAGGCATCGGGGAGCGTACCGACAGGTAATAATCGGCACCTTCACGCAGGCGAGGATCGTGCAGGCGGGTCTGCCAAAAGTGCAGACGTGGATCATAGTCGAGTTCCAGGGCGACCACGCGTGACGGCAGGCTGGCTTCGAGCAGGTCGCCGAGCAAATCAAATAGCGGCGGAAATACCCTGTTAAGATGCTCATGCTGCCAGACAGGAATGGCGCTCACCTGATGTTCCAGAGAAAATGTCAGCAGGCTTCCCATCAGGCGGACAAGCTCCGGATACAAACGCTCCGGCGGGCTTTGTGGATTACGCTGAAACTGGCCGAGGACAGGCTCCGCGCTGTTCAGGGCGTTGAGTAACCAGAACAGGGACACATCGGCCACGGCGAAATCCGCCATGCGTTCATTGCTCTCACGGCGCATCGACATCAGTCGGGTCAGGCGGGTGCGCAGCTGGGTCATCAGCTGTTCCAGTTGGAGCGACAGCCAGCGACTTCCCTGGAGGGTCAGAAGCGGAGGAAGAAAGGTCTCGTCAAGTTGCCATATGCCCTGTAGATCCTGTTGCACGCGGGCAACCGGACAGGTCAGGTAATCACCGTTGTTCTGGTGAGCAAAGCGCAGCGTCAGCTCCGGCTGGATCACCGCAATCTGACGGGTGTCCTCTCCGAAAGTATTGCGAACATCCCGCCAGCACTGGCGATAACGCACCGGACGATCGGCGGTTTCATCTGGTTTCAGGCAGTTACCGCCGTTCGACCGCAGCAGTGGCAGAGCCAGCATCACGACCACACCATTTGATTCAGCACTTTCCAGTGACAGCACCGGGGGCAGGTCGTCAGCATTGTCAGTGTCAATCAGCGTCCCGTCCTGAAAACGGATATGCAGATGGCGGGCCTGCAAACGGCCCAGTTTCAAAGCGTCAGGTTCGAAGGAGGCCTCAATCACCCCCCAGGGATGACTGAGGCCCAGTCGGGCGATACATTCCGCAGACCAGGCCGTGTATGCGGCCTGTTGCTGGAAGTGCTGGGGAGAGACCATAATGCCTCTGCCCCATAGCGGTTGTTCCGTTTTCATCGGCTTCCTGCCTTTAGATTATGCTTTCGCCTTTGGCATCTGGGAAACCAGTGACAGGTTGACGTCCATGCCTTCGACCTGGAAATGCGGTACCGCGTACAGCTTCACGCGGAAGAAGCCCGGGTTATCTTCGATATCTTCCACGGTCACTTTCGCATCACGCAGGGGATGGGAAGCCTGCAGCTCGTCGCCCGGATCGGTCATTTCGGTGACCAGACTGCGGATCCAGGTGTTCAGCTCCAGTTCCAGCAGGCGACGGTCTTTGGTGGTCCCGATATTTTCACGCTGGATAAGTTTCAGATAATGCGCGATACGGGACAGCAGGAAGATATACGGCAGACGGGCGTTGATCCGGCTGTTCGCCGTGGCATCGGCGGTGTCATACAGGGCCGGTTTCTGGACGGAGTTCGCCGAGAAAAAGCACGCATAGTCACGGTTTTTATAGTAAGACAGCGGGATAAAACCGAGGCTGGAAAATTCAAATTCACGCGTTTCTGGGATCATCACTTCTGACGGAATTTTCACCTGATTACCGGTGCCCAGGTCATAGAGATGGATAGGCAAGTCTTGCACTGCGCCACCCGCCTGCGGACCACGAATTTGTACACACCAACCGTTATTGATAAAACTGCGCACCATGTTAGCCGCAAAGGAGAACGACGCATTCGTCCACAGGTATTTATTGTGTTCCGAGCCTCTTACCTCCTCAACATAGTTGAAGCTGCGTACCGGCACGGTATCCGGGCCATAGGGCAGACGGCCTAACACACGCGGCATCACCAGGCCGATATAGCGGGCATCATCTGTTTCACGAAAGGATTTCCATTTCAGGTATTCCGCCCGGTCAAAATAGTTGCCAATATCTTTAATTGCCGCGACCTCTTCCATGGAGTCTTTCAGGAAGAATTTCGGTCCCGCAGAGCCGATAAACGGCATATGAGCCGCAGCAGACACTTTAGAAATATTCCGCAACAGCGCCACGTCTTGAGCTGAGGCATCAAACTCGTAAGCGGAAATCAGGGCTGCGATCGGTTCCCCTCCCGGTGTATCATATTCATCAATATAAGTGTGTTTATACAACCCGCTCTGGGTGGTTTCCGGGCTGTCTTCAAAGTCCTGAAGCAGGTCGTCTTTCGACAGATCCAGCAGCTCAATTTTGACGTTCTGGCGAAAATCCGTTTTATCGACCAGGGACTTCACGCCACGCCATAAGCTTTCTATCGCCTGGAAAGCGTCGTGATGCATAACAGCATCCAGCTGGCGGCTAATCTGGAAATCCAGCTCAGCAATATGGTGGTCGATAAGTGTCTTGTCCAGTTTTTCAACTTTTGAACCCGATTTTTTCAGGCATTCGAGAAACACCTGCATCCCTGCGGTCAGGCGCTCATCTGCTGTCGCATCCGACATCGCCTGTGCATCCTGCCAGATATCCAGCGCGCTCAGCTCGGATACCGGGTTCAGGTTAATTTTTTCAAACAAAGAGGCATAGACGCTACCCGCTTGCTCCAGCACCACACTCTCGCCACCCGCTGTGTTCTCAGTTTTTACAGACATCAGTAGTTTCCTTATTCATCCGTTAAATCATCGCGATTGTTATGGCTGCTTTGGGCCAGAGCAGACAGCTCGGATCTGAGTTCTGCGCTTAACGCCGGGTCGAGTAGAATTTTTTCCAGTTCTTTACGGAATTCCTGGTTGTCCAACAGGTTCGCCTTTAAATCACGCAGCAAATTACGCATGGAAAGCATGGCTCTCAGCTGTGGTATTTGCCGGGAAACCTGTTCAGGAGAAAAATCGCTCATACTCTGGAATGTCAGACTGACATTGTTTTCACTATTATCATCTGCAAGGGTATTTTTAACGGCCAGATTTACTTTTGGAGAATATTCGGAAAGAACGGCATCAAAGTTATTTTTATTCACATTAATTTTTTTACGCTCTGATAATAATGCCGATTCCTGACCATGACTAAAATCACCGGCAATAAGCAATTTCAGTGGAAGTTCTGTTTTTTTACTTGCCCCACCCGTATGTAAATCAAGCTTTAGATTGATACGTGATTTTGGCACTTCGTTCTGGAAACTGTCAGCCATGTCATAATCCTTTATTTTATCGCTGTATATATTTTCCGTACTTCAGCTTTCGAAAATCATAATAGAACAAGGATATTAAAAAAATCAAATTTATAAACAATTAAAACAATCAATTTGTATAAATAAAATTTTCAACTAAAAAACAATAACAAAACCTGCTCTCACACAAATCATAAGCATAGAGAAATAATATATCCACCATAAGATATTTTATATTTTATTGATATCAAATCCCTGCCACAGAAAATTAGCACCCTTATTTAATAAGATAAACGTCATGAAATATACCCCCTAAATAATATGACTTGTTTATAGCATGAAGGATATCGAAAATAAGTTTATATATTCCAATAGCAAGTATTGAATTTGCAGTCAGGAAACAGGGCAAACAGAACTGACTTTGACATGGCTTGTTTTTCCGCTCCCGCCTCTCAACTCTATTTACAATCTTCATGAGGAGGGGGCATTCTCAGTAACAGGCAGAGAAATCTGATTTTTCTGCTGTTTACATTCACTTATGAACTATCTTCCTGAATCCGGTACTAAGTTGCTAATACAGAATACAGACAGAGTTAAGTACAGAGGCAGCACAATGCAAAAAATGACCAAATCTTTATGTTCCATCGGCTGGGCTATCTACCTGTTAAGCGGTACAGCCCAGGCTGCAGGCTGGCAAGATAAACTCAGTGGTGCCGCTACCGATCTGTTAGGCAATGCTTCAGGCAGTAATACCACCAGTACGACCGATGGGGGGCTTTCTCTTGGTACCATCACCCAACTACTTGGTGGTGGTAATAATGCCGTTGCCTCTGGCACTATGACTAACGCAACAGGTGTGCTGGAATACTGCGCCAAAAATAAAATTGTTAACAATGTAAACAACTTAACTGACAGCCTACAGTCCAAGCTAGGCCTGAACAATAATGCCAGTCAGTCTAAAGACACGAACTACCTACAGGGAGTTGCCGGGTTATTGAATACAGGCAGTAACCAAAAACTGGATCTCAATGCACTCGGGGAGACCGACCTGGGTAAACAGTTAAAAACCAAAGCCTGTAATGTGGTTCTGGACCAGGGAAAATCCTATCTCGGTCTCTAATATATACGTCGAATCAAATAGATATACCCGTCATACTTCAAGTTGCGTCGATGTTACCTGCGTCCAGCCCGCCGAATCACAGAGTTTATCTATGCTCATCGACGGGCTGAACTGAAAGCCCAGGAGCAACTCGAATTATTTTGGGTATAAACAGTGTGATTCGACGGCATAAACACCGTTAACACTTCATACAGTGGACGTACGGATATCACACTCTGCTGAGCTACTGGCTTCAGCATGATTTCAAATCTTTACCTCTATCGCAGCCCCTCATTCTGACGATTCAATGCCAGCATTGATAGCGGGTTGCAACATCGTCAGCTTCCGCACACTTATTTTTTACATTTTGTGGTATCACTACCAAAAGATAAAATAAATGATAACAGGGTTTAATAAATGTGGCAGACGCGCGCACTGGAACTAAACAATCAAGCGTACTGGAACTGGGATAAAGCTTGTAAACTAATAGAATATGCCGTTTCCTATGAGTTCAACACCATTATTGTCGGACAGGCGGACTTGTTCAACAAACTGGTCTCTCCCAAGGGTTATACTCCTCATAATTACAATGATTATATTTCCAGTCAGCAGCGTGCACGTTGCGTTTACCTGAATCGACTTGCTAAGCGCTGTCAGAGCAAAGGGCTACGTTTTTATCTGCAAGCGAAGGAATTAAGTTTTCCTACAGATTTGCTGTGCGCTCATCCCTATCTCTTCGATGCCGAAAGAGGGGTGCGGTTCGATGCAGACTTTTGGTGTCGTTATCTTGCAGATAAAGTCTCGCTTATTTGCCAGCAAATTCCTTCTTTGAGTGGCCTTCTGGTCGCTATTTCCAATACTGATGGTCTGCTTCCTGTATCGCGCCCCAACTGGGAGTTATCCGGGGACAATTACGATAAAGTCAGCGATGCCCGAAGCCTGTCGCTCTATAGCCGCTGTTTCGCCGCTCTTGCAAAAGCGCTGGAGAATGAAAGCAAACATCTGGTTCTTCGGGTTTTCCCTGCCGGAAATCATGACCTCGATAATGTGCTCGACGCTATTCGTCCACTCCCTGAGAACGTGGGCGTCTCAATAAAAGTGACACCAGAACGTTTCTGGCCCTCTTTTCCTAATAACCCGGCGTTGCTGGCTGTGAATGACCGGGAAGTTTGGGTGGATTTAGATTTGGTGGGTGAAGAAGTGGGTTGGGGTATTTTTCCTTATCTACGGATTAACGAGTTGCAGGGACGCCTGTTGTGGTGTCGTAGTAATCCTGCAATACGTGGTGCAGTTTGTAAAACCAGTTGGGAAGGCGTTGATAACCACTGGGTAATGGGAACATTGAGTGAATGTAATCTGTTTGCTTGCAGCCGTATGTTACGCGGTAATCATCCCGCACTCACACAGTCTCAGTTACTTATGCTCTGGCTTGATGAAAGCTATGGCTGGCGTCCTGAACCCGGAACATTTGCTGAGTTTAGTACGCTGATGGAACAAGCCGGGCAAGTGTTATACCAGGCTATCTATGTACGTGACCATGTCTTCCATCGTCACAGTCAAGTGCCGGAAAGTTATGGTCAGGCAGTATGGAGTCTCTACGGACAGCTAAACCGTAATCACTGGTTACCAGGTTCCGGGCGCGATATCACTTTTAGCGCTAAAGACGTTGAGCGTTCAGCCTCTTGCCTCGCGCTTATTGCGACTGAAAAAGATGAGACTCGCAACAGTATCGCTATCTTGCATAAACAGGCTCTGTTTTTTGCAGAAACAGCGCAGTTTCCCTGGGCTTTAAAGCAGCGCTGGCTGGAAGAGTGGCAGGGATTTGCGCTCTACTGCCAACTATTTCTGCATGCTCAGAAGGCATTTTTTACGCTGCATTTTGCCCGAGAGGTTGAGAATAGCTGGAGTATGCGTGAAATCAGTCTGATTAATATTCAGGAGCTGTACCGCTGCGCTGCTGAAATGGACGATTACTGTTCCCGACATGCGGATGCTTCCCCAGGCTTACATGTTCTGTTCGATGTCTCGCGGGTGATGGCTCTGGCGGATAGTTTCAGTGAAGAGCTCCGGGGATTGAAAGAATAGCCGTTTCACGCATAACCAGCAGAACGCGATTTTGGTGTGATATAAATCACACCAAATTTCTTAGCCTGAAATTTTTTGTGATGCGCTTCGCAATGATATTTTTGCTGCACGCCAAAAGTTTGATGGAAATCACGTTACAAGTCCCCCTCCCTCCTGCTTTGTGAGATGCCATCCATATCTCACGAATACCTTTAATCCACTGCTCGACGGATATAACAAAGCGATTGATGATACGCGCTGAATAAATCTGTCCTGCAGGAGATAAAGAAAATATGTCACAAGGTGACTGGCAATTAGCACAGGGCGAGGCGCTGACGCGTTTTCTCTTCTCAGCGGCCACAATGCAGCGTTTTGCTGAGTTTTATACCGGTGAAATCACCGATCCTGCTATAGATTATCACTTTCGTAACGGGGCGGGCCCACAGAATGAGTCTTTCTGTCGTCGTGTGTTTCGACAAACACATGCCCTGCGTATTATCGAACCGACCCAGGCTCCAGCCTGCGAGGAAATGACGCTTCCCGGCCCCAATCATTCTGTTTCCTTTTCTGATTTCTCTCATCTGGCGTTTCACGCCCAACGCTGGCTGAAAGTCGATTTGTTTGCCCCTGCCGACGGCGAATTTCGTTTTCGTCTGGGTACCTGTGGTGGGGTGCGAATTTGGCATACGCAAAACCAAATAGCCTGTTTTACCCCCTTTACCCGAAATACCATGCAGTACTGCGAGATGGCACTTCCACTGAACGCGGGCAAAAACAGTCTACTGATACACCTTGATGAACTGTTTGAACGAGACACAATATTTTCCCTGAGCATGGTTTACCTGGACGCACTGACACTGGGTGTCGGGTTGCCCGGTATTGAGGGGCAATCTGCTGACGCATTAATTCAGTTTGTCAGTGGCTTACGCCCGGAACTGTCTGTTTTTAACCACGCTGTACGCATTCACTGTAATGTTCCAACTCTGGATGATACGACCCTACGTGGAGAGATCCGGGGTATGGGCAACGACAACTTTCAGGCGCAATTCATTGATTTCGGTAAGCTCAATCCCGGGGAGCGAGAATTAACCCTCCAGCTACCACAGACGATCGGAGAGGCACACTATCAGTTACGCCTGACGCTGCAACGCGGCGCAGAATTACTGACCCGCAGCATTGGCATCAATATCATGCCAGAAATCCCGACGGTAACGACGGCAGAGACACTGGCCGGACGCAAGCTGGAATCTCTGCGCTATACCGCTGCCCACGGCATGGATAGAACCTGTCGCTTACTGGCGATGATGCACCTTCATGAATACGGTCCACAGTGTGAAAGCTTACTGAACAGTACACTGCAACGGATCAGCGCCCGCGAAGACTGCTCTGATTTCTCGTTGGTACCATTACTGTGGATTTGGCGTTATCACCAGGGGGAACATTTTCCTGCACCACTGTGGCGTCGGGTAAAATCTACGGTACTGGGATACCGTTACTGGCTGGACGAATTAGGCTGTGACGTAATGTGGTTCTGGAGTGAGAATCACGCCCTGTGTTTTCATACCGCGCAATATCTGGCAGGACAATGCTTCCCCGATGAGCGTTTTATTGCCTCCGGTCGTTATGGCCGACAACAACAAGCGATTGCCGAAACTCGACTGTTGCAGTGGTTTGATGCTGTGGAAGAACATGGCTTCGTCGAGTGGAACTCTGCTCCCTATTATCCAGTGGACTACATTGGGCTGTTCGCGCTCTGGCAAATGGCCGAGAGTGAAATCCTACGCACACGAGCAGGTCAGTGTATAGACCGATTGATGTTACTGAGTGCCTTACATTATCAACAGGGTATTGCAGCAGGCACTATGGGGCGGGTGTATGAAAAAGAGTTACTGGCAGGAAGTCTGACAGAACTGTCAGCCTATGGCGCCGTCGCCTGGGGCAAGGGTAGCTATAATCGCAAATGCGCTTCGTTGCCAATGTTCTGTGCCAGCGATTATGTCCCTTCGGCCGTAACCCAACAGTATGCCGATATGGATACAGGAGAACTCACTGCATGGTACCGCTGTGGTGGCGGTAACATCGTGGTGTGGAAAGCCCCTGAGGTTATCTTATCTTCATGTGTCGACCATCTCACGGATTTGCCTGGCCATCAGCAACATCTGATCGATCTGCAGTTCGCTTCATGTGCGGAAGCCCGAATCTGGATTAACCATCCGGGAGAAGATGAACCGGGAGGCGAAAAGCGTCCTTCATTCTGGGCTGGCAATGGCACGATGCCCAAAGTTGAGCAACGAGAAAATCGTCTGTTAGCACAATGGAATATTGACGATAAAGATGCCCTGCCTTGGACCCATATTCATCTTCCCGTCCACGCCTTTGACCAAGTGATTAATACCGACTGTACACGTCTGGTTCGGGCAGGTAACGCTTTTGCCCTTATTCTCTGCTCTGTTCCCCTGCACAGCATCGAAAAAGGATTAACCGCGGGAAGAGAGTGCCGGGCGATGGGACGGCAACCTCGCTGGTATATCGAGGTCGGCTATGGCGACGATCAGGCTTTCGCCACCTTCGCTTCATATGCAATGACACTTGTACTTGATACGCATTTTTCGCTGGCGGATAACGCGCCTTGTTTCCCACAACTTGACGGCAGTGGGCCACTGATTCTCATCAATGGGGTTCAGGCATGAACAGAGAGCAACTGATGAACACCCTGGGGAGCGTAGTACAAGGGTTCTGTCGCCTGAAAAACCTGCATGACATAGGCCAGAATGATGGCTTCACTATTCACTTTGAGGAGTGGGAGTGGGAAGTGGGTATCGGGCTGTATGGCTTCTGGCATTATGCTGAATTTAAAAAAGATACCGGGCTAAAACAAGCAGTACTCAACTGGTATGAAAAGCAGATAGCCAAAGGACTACCAGAGATTCAAATTAATACCACCTCACCAATGATAGTCCTGGCCTTGCTGGCCGGAGAATATCAGCGCCCAGACCTGCTGCAAAGAGTCAACGCCTGGGCTGACGCCCTGCTGCGTGATTTGCCAAGAACGGAAGAAGGTGGCCTGCAACATGTTGTCAAAGAGCAGGCCAATACAGGCCAACTCTGGGATGATACGCTCTTTATGACTGGCTTGTTTCTGGGCGTTGCTGGCGTGGTACTAAAACGTCGTGATTTAATTGATGAAGCGGAATATCAGTTTCTGCTTCATACCCGCTACCTTAGCGATCCGGCAAGCGGACTCTGGTATCACGGCTGGACCTTCGTCGACAAACACCATTTTGCCGGTGTTTTCTGGGGCCGCGGTAACGCCTGGATAACCATGGTTATTCCCGAATTTATTGCTCTGCTGGGAGAAAATCTTTCTCCATCTATACGCCATTTCCTGACACAGGTCGTCGTCCGGCAGGTCGATACCCTGTGTGCGCTACAAGCTAAAAATGGCATGTGGCACACCGTGCTCGATGACCCCATGTCACCACAGGAATCATCCGCCACAGCAGCCATCGCCTACGGCATATTGCGCGGTGTACGTATGGGTATTCTGGATAAAGCAGTAAGCGTTTATGCGCTACGTGCATTTAACGCCGTGATGGCGCGCATTGATGAAAAAGGCATTGTTCTCGAAGCATCGCGCGGCACCATGCTGGGCTGGGATATTCAGTATTACTGCGATATTGCCATGGCCCCTGTTCCCTATGCTCAGGCCTTAACCATGTTGCTACTACTGGAGACAGAACAAGGCAACTGGCTGAGCGATATAAAACCTCTGTGACCTCATCTTCTAAGACTGATAGCCTGGAGATAATAATAAATGAAAAAACGCAATATCATGGGTGCCTTTCAGATTTTTGGTGGCGCAATGGCCGTCCCGATAGCCTTTCTGCCCTTTACCGGCTTGCTGCTGGCCGTCACCAATATTCTTACGATGCCGAGTATCATGGGGGAACTTGCCAGTCCGGATTCCAATTTTTATAAAGTGATGACTCTGCTGAAGTCCGGTGGCTGGACAATTTTCCGTAATTTCCCACTGTTATTCTGTATGGCGCTACCTATTGGCCTGGCAAAATCAGCTCAGGCGCGTGCCGCCCTGGTTGCCTTATTCTCCTATATGGCATTCAACTATTTCACCAACGGTATGCTCACGTTTTGGGGTGCTGATTTTGGTGTTGATTTTAACCAGGAAGTGGGCGGTCAAAGTGGACTCGCCCTGGTAGGCGGAATCAAAACACTGGATACCAGTATTGTCTTTTCACTGCTGGTGGGTGGAATCGTCACCTGGATCCATAACCGCTTTTTTGACAAAAAATTGCACGACTACCTCGCCATTTTTCAGGGTATGGCGTTGGTGTTTATTATTGCCTTCTTTACCATGATCCCGCTGGCTTACCTGACCTGCCTTATCTGGCCTAAAGTGCAGTTAGGTATCAATGCCATGCAAACTTTCTATATTGAAGCGGATGTTTTCGGTATCGGACTGTTCGCTTTTGTGGAACGTATTCTGGTACCAACCGGATTACACCGCTTTGTTTACTTCCCGTTCTTCTTTGGCCCTGCGGTCGTGGATGGCGGTTTGTACACACACTGGATTGAAAACGTCTCAACTTATGCGGCATCAACCGTACCATTACGCGAGCAGTTCCCGCAGGGGGGATATTCACTCTACGGTAATATCAGTGTCTTCTGTTCACTGGGTGCCGGATTAGCGATTTATGCCACCGCAAATAAGAGTCAGAAAAAAGTGGTCGCAGCCCTGGTGATCCCAGCGATCATTACCGCGATGAGTGTCGGGATCACAGAACCTATCGAATTTACCTATCTGTTTATTTCACCTCTGCTTTATTTACTGAATGCCTTGATCGGGGCTGTGCTCTGTATGGTGCTTTATCTTGCCGGTGTTGTCGGTTTTATGGGCGGCGGAATGAACGATATGATCCTGTTTAACTGGATCTTCTATTCACAAAATCACGCCCATTTGATCTGGATCCATCTGGCTATCGGCTTTGGCTTTGCTGCAATAAACTTTGCCGTTTTCCGTTATGTCATTCTGCGATTCAATATCATGACACCGGGACGCGGTGAAGAAGGTCAAGAAGTTCGTCTTTATTCGAAACAGGATTACCGTGATAAGCAGGCAGCTGTCCCTGCGGTGTCCCGTGGGAAGTCATCCGATCAGGAAAAGGCTATCGCGATTCTGCGCTGCGTGGGTGGCAGCAATAACGTTGATACTATCAGTAACTGTCAGACCCGATTGCGTCTGGTGATTAATGATCCTGCTCTGGTGGCGGATGATGCAACGTTAAAGCAGGCAGGAGCATTGGGTGTCGTGCGTAAAGGCCATAATCTGCAGATTATTATTGGTCTGTCAGTCAGCGTACTGCGCGAATACTTTGAACAAGAAGTGATAGCAGAACGGGCTGCTGTTCAAGATAAAACCGACCCGGCATTTGCTAAATAGGAGCTGCCAGCAATGAAATATCATTTTTTATCAGGTGCGCTTCTGCTAATAACCGGTAGTACCACCGGACTGGCGCAATCCACCACACCACATCAGGTGGCATTTATGCCTGATATTCACTTTCATGATGTGTATGGTGAATTTAAAGATGGCAGTTTTCATGGTCTGGAGAATAGCCAAAGTGGCAAACAGGCGACTATCCGTACCATGTATGCCCAGCTCACATCAACACGGTTGTTCAATGAAAACTACTTTGCCCTGCGTGCAGCGCTGGATGATGCCGGTCGTAAAGGTGTAAAAATTATTGCACTGCCTGGTGACTTCAGTGACGACGGGCAGTCGGTCCATCTGCGTGGTCTGGTAAAAGTACTGCATGAATATGAGCAAAAATATGGCATGCGCTTTTTCGCTACGCCAGGCAATCACGATCCTAATCGCCCTTTTGATATGCCGGGTGGTAAAAGTGATTATCTGGGTGAAGGGGGGAGAAATCAGGCCATTTATAGCCGGGGAATGAAAGCCTGTAAAACCTATAGCGGGGAAAGTGCCGTACTGGATACGGGTGAAGAGCTACCGGTAATTTGTAGTGAAGAAGTCGCTCACCGCGGCTATGAATACATTCTCGGTACTATGGCAGATTTTGGTCTGGACCCACGTGAACAGGATATCTACTGGGAAACGCCCTACAGCAACTATAAGTACAACGAATACAGCTATGCCAAAGCCCAAAAAGCCAGCCTGTTTGCCGAACGCCAATATGAAATTTGTGCTCAGGGAACCGGCGGGAGTTATCGCCAGGCAGATTACGGTCCCTGTTTTAACGTGACCGATAGCAGCTATCTGGTCGAGCCTGTTCCCGGCTTATGGCTGATGGCGGTGGATGCAAACGTCTATCTGCCTAAAACGGATGCAGACCCGTCACATGCCAGTGCGGTAAGTTTCTCCGGTTCCGGTGATGCCGGGTATAACAAAATGCTGACGCATAAACAGCAAACCATCGCCTGGATGGCTTCGGTCGCCAAGCGTGCGAAAGAGCAGAACAAGACCCTGTTAACCTTCAGCCATTTCCCGATGGTGGAATTTGATAACGGTGCTGCCCCTGAGCTTGCAGCTATCTTCGGCAAAGGAAAGTTTCAGCTAAAACGCGCCCCACAGGAAGACACTTCCCATGCGCTGGCGAAAACCGGCATTGGTATTCATATTGGCGGTCATATGCATTTCAATGATACAGGGGTGCGCAAATATGATGATGGCTCGATACTGTTTAATATTCAGGCTCCTTCTATGGCAGCTTATGTTCCCGCCTATAAGATAGTCAGCACCCAAAGTCCAGTTACCATGACAGTAAAAACCGTGGTACTGGATAAAGTGCCGCAGTTTAATGAACTGTTCGAACACTATCAGACTGAGTGGGATCACTTACAGGCAACACATTCGCCGAAATTGTGGAATAAAGATATTTTGCAGGCCAGTAATTACTATGATTTTACCAACTGGCATATTCGCGAACTGGCGCGTCTGCGTTTTATTCCCGATGAATGGCCTTGTGCCATCCGTCAGCAACTATTCAGTCTGAATGGGGCGGATATGTTAATTCTGAGTCAGCTTGATAACCACACGCCTTATCAAGAGATCATGAAAACACCGCTGCCAGCGGAAAATAAGGTCTGTGATAAAGGAGAAACGCCTGAGCGAGTCAATGTCGCACAACATTACCTGCAAAAAGATAACCAGAAATGGCTGACCGCCCAAGAAAGAGCAGAAAAACTGGCACATGATGCAGGAATGCAGTTAGCGGATTTCAGTGACTGGGATGGCTATGCGCTGGCAACAGATGTTTATCGACTGCGTAATGCTGATGAACTGGCGCTGGCAGATATTTCACCCCAGCGTTTACGGCAATACCAATTACTGACGCGTCAGTTAGCTCAGAGCTTACCAGCAAACCCTGAGAAACTCTCCGCCCATGACAGTTTTGAGACCGTCTTCCGCTTACGTTTTGCGAGTCTTTTTTCAGTGATTGATAAATACCTGCACGGCGCACCGTCGAAAAATTTCTCTCTCAATACGGCGACAGGTGAGATTCACTCCCTTTAACAGGGCTGAGGATGATATGGATTGCTATAGGCCATATCATCCTCTTTTCGTTTTACTTGGCAGTCTGTGGTCTGACACAGCATAATAGAAATGTTGAATAATAATTATTGCCATTTCTATGAATATTTCACTCAGTCGCCGACATTTTTTACTGCTTTCTGCCAGCGCTTCTCTGGCTGCAATGTTACCTGAAATGTCTTATGCCGCTCAGCCGGACACCACCAGGATTATTGCGCTTGAATGGCGACCCATTGAGATGCTTATCGCCTGCGGTGTGATGCCTATGGGAGTGGCCGATAAACAAAACTACCACCGCTGGGTTTCTGAACCAGCACTGCCTGAGTCAGTGATTGACGTCGGGTTACGTAATGAACCTAACTATGAATTGATGTCTCGTATGCAGCCCTCCCTTTTCGTGATTTCTTCAGGTTTTGGGCTCGGAGCAAAAGAACTTGCTACTATTGCCCCTTGCTGGGAAACCTCATTTTATGATGAACACGGACATCCTTTAACGCTGCTTGAAACCGAGATTTTGCGCTTAGGAACAGTTCTGGGGGCCGAATCTGAGGCGAAAAATCATCTTGAGCATTTTCATCACCATATTGATAAAACCAAAGCCATGCTTCCTCCAGTGAACAAACCATTGGTTATTTTTTCCTTCCTTGATAGTCAGCGGGTAATGATTTTTGGTCAGCAGAGTTTGTTTAACGATCTGTTAAGTCGTCTTGGACTGCACAATGCATGGGACGGTAAAACTAATCGTTGGGGAAGTGCGATTGTCGGTATTGAAACATTAGTCAATCTTGAAGGCGCTATCGGTCTGTGTTTAACCCATGGAGATGACGATCCGGTTTACTCTCTCGCGGGCTCTGCACTGTGGCAAGTGATGCCCTTCGTTCGCGACAAACAATTGCATTTGCTGCCTGCGGTCTGGTTCTATGGTGGCAGTTATTCGGCTATGCGGTTTTGTGATTTATTGCCGGAGGCTCTGTGCGTCTAGTCAGTGCGTTAGTGTGTGCATTCGCGCTTTTTTTAACCGGCGTTAACTTTGTACAACTTCTCCCGGCTGCTCAATGGTGGCAAGCAGTTTCAGCTCCTGAAGTGACACAAGTCCAACAAATGCTTTTCCATTACAGTCTGCTACCGAGGACAGTCTTAGCCTTAATTGCGGGTGCCGGTCTTGGCCTTGCCGGATGCCTGTTCCAGCATATTTTGCGTAATCCACTCGCAGAGCCTGCTACGCTCGGTGTTGCCTCGGGTGCTCAGCTTGGCCTTACGCTGGCGACACTATTATGGGTGCAATCCACAGAAACTGAACGTCAGCTGGCTGCTTTGGCGGGTGCGGTATTAGTAGGCGGGATCGTTTTAGCGACGGCCTGGGGTAAACGAATGTCCCCTGTCACGCTGATACTCGCCGGTCTGATTATGGGGCTGTATTGTGGCGCCGTGAAAAGTGTACTGACGCTGTTTAACCATGAAAGACTACAAAATGTCTTTATCTGGAGCAGTGGGATGCTGAACCAGTATGACTGGTCAGCAGTGACCTTTTTATGGCCGCGCCTGCTGATTATTACGCTCTGTATTCTGCTACTGATCCGCCCTCTGAGCCTGCTTTCTCTGGATGACAGTGTGTTACGAGGTCTCGGGTTAAAACTGACCTTAGTCCGGGTGGTCGGTTTACTTTTTGCTATCGTTATCAGTGCACTGCTGGTCAGCCGCATCGGTATCATTGGCTTTATTGGTCTTTTTGCACCCACCATTGCAGGGCTGCTGGGGGTACGTCGCTTTCTACCGCGCCTATTCGCTTCTATGTTGGCTGGTGCGCTACTGCTACTTATCAGCGATCAGCTAGTGATTTGGATGAGCCGTGTATGGCTAACCTTACCCACCGGGGCGATTACCGCCTTTATTGGCGCCCCACTGATGCTTGCCCTGTTACCGAAATTAAAACACCGCCGACTCAGCACTGAAGCGGTTCCTGCTCCGGCAGTTGAGCATCGTCTGAGTATCAATCTGGTCGCCATTTCGCTCATATTACTCTGTGTTACTGTCTTGCTTGCTCTGGGTCTGGGGCGTGAAAGTGAAGGCTGGTTCTTTAGCTTACAAGAGATGTGGCAATGGCGCTGGCCACGCGTACTTGCGGCTCTGGCTGCCGGAGCGATGCTCGCCGCGGCAGGGATGTTGGTTCAGCGTATGACCGGTAACCCGATGGCCAGTCCTGAAGTACTGGGGGTCAGCAGTGGAGCAGCCTGCGCTATCGTTATTTTAGCCTTAGTCGCACCAGGCAGTAGCATAGCCTGGCAACTGCCTGCCGGTTTTTCCGGCGCAGCACTTACGCTGTTATTAATGGTGCTCTTGACCCGGAGTGGACTTTCCCCGACCCGATTGCTGCTGACTGGCGTGGCGCTGAGTACCGTATTTGCCACGTTCCTGACACTCTATCTCGCCAGCGGAGACCCTCAGGTCGGTAAAATATTAACCTGGATATCCGGCTCAACATGGAAAGTTACAGCTGAACAAGCGTTACTGAGCGGAGTCATGGCACTGGTGGTGATTAGCGCTATCCCGTTAGTGCGTCGCTGGCTGACATTACTGCCTTTAGGTGAGGAAGCGGCGCGTTCACAAGGTGTGAACCTTACCCGCTCAAGGCTGATAATCCTGATGATAGCGGCAGTGCTGGTTGCTGCTGCCACACTCTGCGTAGGTCCACTCAGCTTTATTGGTCTGATGGCCCCTCATATGGCACGAATGCTCGGTTTCAGACGAACAATGCCGCAGTTATTTACAGCAGTATTACTGGGTATGGGGCTGATGCTGATAGCGGACTGGCTGGGCCGAACGTTGCTTTTCCCTTTTCAAATTCCAGCGGGTTTACTCGCCACGCTTTGTGGTGGGCCTTATTTTGTCTGGCTGCTACGTAAAAACTGAGCGTAATATCTCTACCTTTTGGTATATGATAACGACAATCTTAAAGTGAATCACTATCATTACCATTAACAGGACATTGCTATGCCCCGCTCGACCAATACAACCAGAGCCTTTCCCTTTGCACCTTTGTTTGTGCTGATATCCGGCAGTCTTGGTTACTTAACAGCAGCCTCAGCAGAGACCACACCTTCAGCTAATACGGCCCAGACCGAAGACAATATCACCGTAGTCGCCAAGCCAGCCGATACGTTCCGTTCAGGCGGTGATGAGTTGGTACCTGCTTACTTAGATGGTCAGGTCGCAAATGGCGGACGGTTAGGAATTCTTGGTCAGCAGGATGCACGTAATGTCCCGTTTAATGTGATTGGCTATACCTCGAAAATGATTGCCGATAAGCAGGCGAATAGCCTGAGCGATATCATTCGTAATGATGTCACTATTCAACCGGTACGTGGCTATGGCAATTTCGGCGAGTCTTATCGCGTACGTGGCTTTTTACTTGATGGTGATGATATTTCTTATGGTGGCTTGTACGGCGTGCTGCCTCGCCAGGTAACCAGTACTGCACTGGCTGAGCGTATTGAAGTGATTAAAGGTTCCACCGCATTTCTTAATGGCGTACCTCCTGGTGGATCTGGCGTTGGCGGGGCTATCAACGTTGAACCCAAGCGTGCGGACTCAGTGCCTGATTTACAGCTTGGTGTCGATTATACTGGGGCTTCACAAGTGGGCGGGCATGTTGATGCAGGCCGCCGTTTTGGTGAGGATGACCGCTGGGGAGTTCGCGTCAATGCGCTGCATCGCGAGGGGGAAAGCCAAATCCACGATCAGAAAAACCGCACTTCTCTGGCAAGCGTTGGCTTAGATTATAAGGGTGACAAATTACGCAGCTCTCTGGATGCAGGCTACCAAAAACAGACCGTTCATCACGGAAGAATTGGTGTCGGATTGGGGACTGCCACAGAAATTCCTGCCGTTCCTGATAATCGCACTAACTACAGTCAGCCTTGGGTCTATACCGATATGCAGACACGCTTTGCGGCCCTGCGCAGTGAGTATGATATGACCAGTGACTGGACGCTTTATGGCGGTTTTGGAACCAGTGAAAATGACGAGAAAGGGAATTACAGTACACCTAAACTCATCAATAATCAGGGCGATACCAATCAAACTCGACTAACCACCCGCTATATTGCTGACTCCTATTCCGGTATGACTGGGGTGCGCGGTAAATTTGACACCGGGGCTATCAGCCACAATGTCAACCTGGGTTATTCTGGCGTGTATCGTAAAACGCGTGCGGCCTATACGATGTCCGCGTCAAAAACACCGGAAGGTAACAATATTTACCATCCGTGGCCGGTGCCTTACCCTGAAACCAGCTTATCCGCGAGTGATTTAGGCGACCCGACCATTCGTAGCCGGACCATCAACAACGGGATCTCGTTGTCAGATACATTATCCGCACTGGACGACAAAGTGCATTTAACCGTAGGCGCCAGACGCCAGGAAATTCGGATACGTAATTACAGCTACGCTGGCGTAGAGGATCCCAAAACGCGCTTTGATGCCTTTAAGTTCACGCCAGTCTACGGCCTTGTTTTCAAGCCCTGGGAACCCGTCTCTCTCTATGCGAACCATATTGAAGCGCTACAACCGGGCCCGACTGCACCAACACGCGCACTTAACGCTGGCAATGTTATTGGTGTCGTCCAGTCCAAACAGAACGAAATTGGCGTGAAAATGGACTTCGACCGCGTCGGCGGTAGCTTAGCCTTGTTCGAAATTAAAAAACCGGTCGGTCTTATTGATGCCAATGGCCTTTATGGTCTGTATGGTGAGCAACGTAGCCGGGGTGCTGAGCTGAATGTCTTTGGTGAGCCGGTCTATGGTGTACGCTTACTGGGCAGTGCGCTTTGGATTGACCCCACTCTGACGAAAGCCGTTGATAAATCGAATAACGGCAACGATGCTGTAGGTGTACCGCGTTATTCGTGGTCTGTGGGCGGAGAATGGGATCTGCCTTGGGTGCGTAACCTAACCGCCACTGGGACCTTGACCCGTACAGGTTCACAATATGCGAATGCAACCAACAGTCTCAAACTCAATGGCTGGACGCGACTAGATATGGGGGTACGTTATACGTTGCCTGTTAACACCCAGACCGTCACCCTGCGCGCTAATATCGAAAACGTTACTGACGAAAAATACTGGGCTTCGGTTGATGACAGCGGCACATATATTACTCAGAGCGAACCTCGTACTCTGAAACTCTCCGCCACAATCGATTTCTAATCCCTTATCAGGCTGCCTGGAAGCAGAAGGCAGCCTGATAATCTCAATAATCAAACAGTGAAAAGAGTGTCAACGGAATAGCAACGCGGAAAAATAGATTCTGGTCGGGCTACAGATAATCAGGGATATGTAGTTAAATAGGGTGAGTTAAAGAGCACTTTCCTGTGGGCTGTTATAAGGAAAAATATGAAGGTACTTCATAAACCTACCGAGCGCGTTTTAGTTATTCTGGAAACACTGGCCAACGTAGATGGAATGACGCTCTCGGAGCTGTCGCTCAAAACGGATATTTCAAAGGGCACTATTTTCCCCATCCTCAAATCATTACAGCAACGAAAATACATCAGTTACGATAGCAGTAACGGTATTTATACCCTTGGTATCTCATGTGCAGTCCTTGCCAGCTCTACCGTCGAAAAAGAGTTCTGGATTAAAATGATCAATAGCGAGATGCATACGGTAGTCAATGAATGCAATGAGGTTTGCCAGCTCGGAATTCTGGATGATGCCTGGGTACTCTATGTCGATAAAGTACAGGGGGATCAAACCGTACAGTTGGTTTCTAAGATAGGCACTCGCCTGCCTGCAATCTGTTCCGCACTGGGGAAATCACTACTGCATAAACACAGTGATGAAGATATTCTGGAACTTTATCCACAAGGCTTTCCCTCCATTACTGCGCGCAGCGTAACCAATATTGCCCAGCTTCGTCAGCAGTTAGAACAAGTTAACGCCAACGGTTATGCTATGGATAACCGGGAAATTAACGACGATACCATCTGCTTCGCCGTCCCTTTGCAACAAAAAGATATCATACTGGCAGCCATCAGCGTCTCGCTGCCCTCTTTCCGCGCCACTGATGAAAAAATACAGCAAGTTATCGGTTCATTAAAAGGAGCAAAAGAGCGTATCGAAAACGTACTGAACAAATTACCCGATATAAAAAACTACTGATTGATCCGTAAACTATGCCGCAGGAATTGTGATTACCCACACAATTACAATATTTAATTATTCACTGTGGCATCTGACCATTCCGTCTATTTCTCCATCAATTCATTAAGTTAATTAATTATCCGGCCACCTTTCCGCCATTTGACTTCAAATCGGTGGCGTGTTTATTTGTACTTGATCATAAATACAAACAACGTTCGCATATGCGAACAAAGAGGTGAGGTATGCAAAGTCGTTATATTACCCCTGCTGTAACCGTTTTTGACGAACATGGCAGATTAGATCCGGAAGGGAATTTCCGTCTGTACGACTTCATTCAAAAAAGCGTATCGGGATTTGTCGTTATGGGCAGTACCGGCGAGTTTTTCTCTCTGGATATGAAAACATCTCGCCAAATTATTCATATGGCATCTGAATTTCCACGAGATGGAATAAAAGCCTATGCGGGAACCAGCCGTATGGATATTAATGAGTGCGTGGAACTGGCAAACTATGCTCATGAGTGTGGCCTTGATGGCGTCATGATTATCAGTCCATGGTACTTCCGCCTGACTGATGAAAGTATTTATACATTTTACAGTCAGATAGCTCGCCGTACTGCCGCTAAAATTTTTATCTATAATTTCCCGGACCGTACCGGTTATTCCGTTTCACCAGAAGTCTGTTTGAGGCTTGCCAGAGAGTTTCCGAATATTATCGGCCTGAAAGATACTATTCCGGATACCAACCATACTTCGCAAATTATTCGTTTAGTCAAATCTGAACTACCGCAATTTGAAGTGTATGCCGGTTATGACAATAACTTTGCGCACAATATCTTATCCGGGGGAAATGGCTGTATCGGTGGGCTATCCAATATTTGTCCTGAGATATTCCGTGACTGGATACAGGCATTTAACGATAACGACCTCAGTAAGGTTTATCTGTATCAACAAAAAGTAGATGCATTAATGGATATTTATAGCGTTAACGACCCGTTTATTCCTACTTTCAAAAAAGCATTACAATTGCGCGGTATTATTCAGTCCGACCGCTGCACACAACCGTTTAGCACACTATCAACCTGCCAGAGCGAAAATATTCAGCAGATACTTTCCCGTGCTGGTATTGAAATTAATGCCTGATCCTAACACGGAGGTATTATGAAAAAAATTACGGCTTACGATAATCCAATCTTAAATTCCGCCATCAGTAAATCATGGAAGCGTCTGGTTCCGCTGATGTTTATTTTATACTTCATCGCCTTTATCGACAGGGTAAACGTGGGGTTTGCCAAAGAAGCGATGCAGGTGGATATTGGACTATCTAATTCCGCCTTCGCTCTCGGGGCGGGGATATTTTTCGCCGCCTATGCGCTATTTGGTATTCCCGCCAACCTGATTCTGAATAAGATTGGAGCGCAGAAATGGTTAAGTATTACCACCGCCCTGTGGGGGGTACTTTCTGCCCTCACCGGCTTGGTTCAGACAGAAACCCAGTTTATTGTCCTGCGTTTTTTACTGGGATTAGGTGAGGCAGGTTTTTATCCCGGCATTCTGTTGCTGGCTTCTATCTACTTTCCCAATAAAGTTCGGGCATCCGTGATAGGTATCTTCGTACTCGGTGTCCCCCTGGCGCTAACCTTAGGTTCACCTATCTCCGGTGCTCTTCTGGAAATGCACGGATTCCTCGGCCAGCCGGGTTGGTTCTGGATGTTCTTTATCGAAGGGATCCCGGCTGTCATCATGGGGATCTTTGCCTGGTTCTGGCTTGATGACACCCCAGCCAAAGCGCGCTTTCTGACCTCGGAAGAAAAAACGGCGCTCATTACACAGCTTCAAAATGAGCAGCAACAGACAGAGACCAGCAGCGTCAGTACTGCTCTGAAAAGCCTGAAAGTCTGGCACCTGGCACTCATCTACGGCACCATCCAGATCAGCGTTTATGGCCTCATGTTCTTTTTGCCTTCGCAGGTTGCATCATTGATGGGGTCAACGCTTGGCTTTAAAGAATCATTAGTTGCCGCCATTCCCTGGGCCTGCTCTGCTTTCGGAGTCTATTACATTCCGCGTCTGGCAGATAAAATGCCGGCCCATCGAGTTCTCATTTCAGTTATCTGCATGCTGGCAGCGGCATTAGGTCTGTTTGTTTCTGCCTGGTCGGGTCCGGTGCTGGCGATTGCCGCCCTGTCACTGTCAGCGATCGGATTTCTTTCTGTACAACCTATTTTCTGGACCTTTCCGGCACAAATTGTGTCAGGTACAGCACTGGCCGCCAGTATCGGTTTTTGCACCACTATGGGCGCATTTTGTAGCTTCCTGGCACCAATGATTCGTGTAGAGGTCGACACCTTCTTCAGTAACGACTCGGCTGGTCTGGTCGCACTATCTCTCATCACTCTCTGCTGCGCGGCGCTTATTGCTGCACTCGCCAGAAAGAAAGAGACAATCAACGTCGAAATCCTGCATCACTAACGAGCTGATGTGCCTATCACAAAGGATAAATAAAATGCAGACCATCTTAAAAATTGACCCTGATGATAACTTAATCGTTGCGCTACAAAACTTACACAAAGGTCAGCAGGTGCACTGGAATGACGAACAGTACGTTCTGCGTAGCAATGTCAAAGCCAAACATAAGTTTGCTACTCATGATGTTAATCCCGGTGATATCGTTTCTCTGTACGGCGTTCCGGTTGGTAAAGCAACGCAGCCCATTGCCCGCGGTGAGGCGATCACTACCGAGAATATCAAACACTACGCGGCTCCGGTTTCGCTTGATGATACCGCTCCCTATAGCTGGCAGCAGCCGGATGTCTCAGCCTGGCAATCACGTACCTTCCAGGGGATCGTCCGTGAAGATGGTCGAGTTGCTACGGCAAACTACTGGCTAGTTATTCCATTGGTGTTCTGTGAAAACCGCAACGTTCAGCGCGTCACTGATGCGCTGAACGACGCCCTCGGCTATGCCAATAACAGTCTGAAAAATTTTGCTCGCCAGATAACTTCGGCGGGGGACTTAAACGATACACGGCACCTTCCCTTCCCTCACCTTGACGGTATCCGCTGTATTACCGTTAATTCAGGCTGCGGCGGTGCGACCTCAGACAGTATGACCCTGTGCGATGTCCTTGCAGCCTATTCCAATCATCCTAATGTTCTCGGCGTCACCGTCTTTGCTCTGGGTTGTGAAAAAGCACGAATTGTCGATTTCAAAGCAGCACTTGCGAAGCTAAATCCGGACTTCAACAAGCCGGTTATCTACTTCAGACAGCAGGACTGGAATAGCGAAGAAAAAATGATGCAAGATGCATTAACCCAAACCTATAACGCGATTCGTGAAGCTCCCGTCGATAAACGCCAGCAGGTTCCGCTTTCTCAGCTAAAAATCGGTGTGAAATGTGGCGCTTCGGATGGTTTTTCAGGGATCAGTGCTAACCCGGCAATGGGTGAGGTTTCTGACCGTCTTATCGCGCTGGGAGGGGCTTCCGGACTGGCAGAATTCCCGGAACTGTGCGGTGCAGAAGGAGATATCGTGCAGCGTTGCACAAGTCGCGAACTAAAAGAAAAGTTTCTGTCATTGATGAAGAACTATGAAAATATCGCCAACTTTTTCGGTACCACCATCGCCGATAACCCCAGTCCGGGAAATATCGCCGATGGACTGATTACTGATGCTATCAAATCTGCCGGAGCGGCGAAAAAAGGGGGAAGGGCCCCCGTTAGCGCAGTATGCGACTATGCCGAGCCAATGGCTAATAGCGGCCTTTCACTCGTCTGTACGCCGGGCAATGATGTAGATGCCGTGACGGGGCTGGTCGCCGCAGGATGCAATATCGTTATTTTCTCCACCGGACTCGGCACCCCGACAGGTAACCCTATTGTTCCGGTTATCAAGGTTTCTACCAACTCCGAACTGGCAAAAAAGATGCCGGATATTATCGATTATGACTGTGGACCGATTATCGGAGGAACACCGCTCTCAGAAATCGCTGATGGGTTGTTTGAGAAGGTCATTGCCACCGCCAGCGGAGCCTGGCGAACCAAGGCGGATGCGCTTGAACAATTTGATTTTATGATGTGGAAACGGTCTCTGGAGCTTTAGGTATCCAGCAATATATCTGGAAAAAGTAATAAAGTGCCTTTCCAAACATAAAAGAGCCTGAATTCGGCAAAGTACCAAATTCAGGCCCGAATGATTATCAGATAAAACACCAATATTATCGGAGGTTTACAGATACCATTTTTTCATTACTCAATGCGCTGACTTTAATTTGTAAGCCACAACGCTATCACCCTGTTTAGTACCTAAAGATCCATGGCCACCTGCGGCAATAACCACATACTGCTGGCCATCATTCCCCATATAGGTTGAAGGTGTTGCCTGACCACCCGCCGGAAGCTCTTTTTCCCACAGGATCTCTCCTGTTGAGCTGTCATAAGCGCGGATAAAGTTATCAGCAGTTGCACCCTGGAATACTAAATCTCCGCCGGTGATCAAGGGTCCTCCGTGAGCAACCATTCCCATGGGGAAGCCAATGGGGAAACCGCCCGGGAGGAAACTTGTTTTCAGGTTCTCAGTGGTACCAATACGTCGCAGCCATTCAGTTTTACCGGTTTTTAAGTCAACACCAACCATACGTCCCCAAGGCGGTGCAATACAAGGAATACCAAGGTTAGAGGCCAGCTGCTGGATCTGAATGGCGTAGTCGCCCTGGAAGTTTTCATTCCAGTATGGCTGCCCATCTTTAGTAAACAGGCGATCGTTTTCAGTTTCTGGTGTTCTTTTGATCAGATGATACTTATAAGCCAGACGTACAGGTGCTGCGATCAGGATCTGACGTTCTGGATCCACTGCAACAGATCCCCAGTTAAATACACCAATGTTACCCGGGAAAATCAGCGAGCCTTTTTCAGTAGCAGGCGTCCAAGGGTTACCGTCATAACGCAGTGATTTAAAATCAATACGACAGCTCATTTGATCAAAAGGTGAGATTCCCCACATTGACTTCTCAGTCAATGGCTCAGGAATAAAGTTCAGGCTAGAAACCGGTTGAGTCGATGAGAATTTCTCTCCCGGAACGCCACCTTCAGTCGAGACACTGACTTCCTGTACTGGATAAACAGGCTCACCCGTTAAACGATTAAGTACAAAAAGATTACCTGTTTTAGTCGGTAAAATAACAACAGGTTGCTTTTTATTACCGTAGTCGATATCCAGCAAAGAAGGCTGAGAGGGATTATCGCGATCCCAGAGATCGTGATGGGAAGTCTGGTAACGCCATTTAAACGCGCCGGTATTCAGATCTAAAGCCACAAGCGTATCGCGGAATTTCTCTGTAAAGCTATCAGCGTTACGCCCAATGCCGACTTCATCAGGGGATGCATTACCAAATGGCACATAAACGATACCATTTTTCATATCAGCACTGAGTGTTCCCCAGGCGACAGGTGTATCCTGGGGATACTGCCCGTCAGCGGCAATAGGTGTGGTATTTTCAGGATTGGCAGGGTCAAAGTTCCAGACTAAATGTCCGTCATGCACATCATAAGCACGGATTACGCCAGAAGGATTTCCGCTATTATAGCCATTATCCATCACCGATCCGCCAACAATCACTTTGTCTCCGGCAACCAGAGGGGCTGCGGTCTGCATCAGGGCATGGGGACGAACTTCTCCCATATTATTATGCAGATCAACAATGCCATTATTACCAAAATCGCTGCAGAGCTTACCTGTGTCCGCATCGAGTGCAATAAGCTTCGCATCAGGAGAAGCATTGAACACGCGCTTACGACACATCGCTGGTTCCGCATTTTCTACGACTGGGTTTGCTGACTCAACTGGCGCATCTTCATAATAGCTGACGCCCCGGCAGGTCTGATGTTGTTGTAAGTAAGAAGGGTTTTTCTCAGGAGCAAATTTCCACTTCACTTCACCCGTTTGAGGATCCAGCGCATGGATTTCACTGTGTGGTGTACACAAATAAAGCATGTTATTCGCCTTCAGTGGCGTGGCTTCAAAAGTGTACTCAGAGGCATCTTTATCCTGACGTACGTCACCCGTATGGTAGGTCCAGGCGACTTCTAACTCTCCAACATTCTTATTATTGATCTGATTAAGATTTGAAAAACGCTGTCCTGCGTTACTGCCACCATAGGCAACCCAATCAGTGTCCGGTTTGGTGTCAGACATTTGCTCGCGGAAATTAGTGACTTTTCCTGCCTGGGGCAATGGATCGTAAAAACAGAGTCCAATCACCACTGCAATCATAATAATGACAGTGCTCCCGAGGAAAGGATGAAAACGGCGTTTTCCTTTGTAGAGGGGCTTAACAATCCAGGGCATTGCCAGCCAGAAACCGATTACGCCCAACAGATCGCCACGCGGGATCCACTGCCACTTGTCCATTCCCACTTCCCAGATAATCCAGGCCAGTGTTATCCACATCAACAAGGCGTACAGAGAAAGTGCGGCAGGTTTGCGACACAAGAGAAGTACTGCGGTAATCATTATGCCTATTGCCATAACGATATAGAACGGACTGCCTCCCACAAGAGCAAGCTGCCCGGCCATATACAGTAGAATCAATCCTATGACGAGTAAGATCACGCCCGTTATTTTATTTAGCATGTTGTTTCCTTATGACAACGATTTCTTTTCTGCTTATCTGCTGTCTGGTCGCTTACACCAAGAAAACTATCGCTATTCGCTGATATAAAAATGTTTCCATGGTATGGCACCAGCACCACTATCCTTCTGGTCAAGATACATACCTGTATGAAACACGTTTTTTTGGCTGCATTTGGAGTTAAGTTGAAATTTTAAGCTAACTAATGAGCAGAAAACGTTTTCACCTGAACAATATATGGCGAGCTTTAATCTGTCATCTTTTCACTTCAGGTATAACAGCGGCGAGAAATAGCAGAATATACGCACGAAAAAAAACATAAAAAAAATCAATTAACATGATTAAAATCAGATGGATATAAACATTCCCTGTTAAACCCTAATAACTAGAAGTGAGTAGTAAAAAAGCAAATGAATTTCCCGCTGAACAATAAGAGGAAGGGCAAAAGCCATATAAATATAAATTAAAATAATTATATGAAAATTATAATATTAATTTAACAGAACCCTTTTATTAAAAGGGTTCTGCGTGCAGATATTGATAAAATTGTAAGTAGATGAAAAAGTTTCAAAAATAAAACCATTTTCAGATTATGCCTAATACAAGTCGCTTGCTGCCGACTCTAAAGCGAATACTCCGACGCTGACATATGATCTTCAAGATTCAATTTCCTTCAACCAACAGCGCCAGCTGATCCGCAATAATCCGCTTCAGTTCCGGAATACATGAGCCGCATTGCGTACCGCATTTCAGCGTACAGCCAAGCTGCTGTACGTTGTGACAGCCGCTGCGTACAGCATTGGTAATCGGGATTTCACCGACCGAGAAACAGCTACAGATAATCGCGCCAGTTGGGGTTTTATTACTATCAGAGCACCCCGCCAGTAAGGCGAGGCGTCCCTGCGCACTATTTGGCGGCAGGCTAAAAGCAGCAACCACTGCAGCTCTGTCTGGAGCGGGCTGGCTTTCACCAGCATAAAACGCCAGCTGTAGCTGCCCGTCCCCCCAGGCCAGCAAGTTAAAACCCTTATCACCCAAATCAGCTATCTGGCATATCCAGCGCCCACACCCCATTTGTTCATCTAACCAGACACGCCAGTCTTCCGGTCGCGAAGAGTCCGCCAGCAAATAATGAGTAATACCTGTCTGGGTGATGCGACTCCAGTAGGCAATCGAGGGGGGAGATATATCCTCACCGCGAATAAATAATTCAGCCTGCCAGGCGGCTTTCCAGTGTCGTAAGTTAACGGGCATATGCTTACTTTCTGGCTGCCCCGAAAGAGGGTCGGTATATGCTGCAATCAATGCATCTACCCGCGCTTGCTGACTGAATTGCGAATTCCAGTGCATAGGGACAAAGACACTACCCCGGCGCTGCAGGCTATCCGGCTGTGCTCGCAGTAACAGCCAGCCGTGAGAGGAAGACACCCGGACTAAGTCACCTCGTTCTATATGAGGCGCATCATCAGGATGAAACTGACAGAAGGGTTCGCTGATGTGCTGCATAAGCCGGGGGGACTTTCCGGTTCGTGTCATGGTATGCCACTGATCGCGTATCCGGCCGGTATTCATCACCAACGGATAAGTCGCCGTGGGCTGACTTATCGGCAAACGAGGCGTGACAGCAATGAGTTGAGCTCGACCGTTGGGATGGAAGAAACGTTTATCGGCAAAGAGTTGCGAAGTCCCCTGGGGATTTTCAGCATTGACTGGCCACTGAATCGGCTGTAACTGATCCCATTGCTGATTGGAAAGTTGTGCCAGTCCGCTGATATCAAAGGCCCGAGTACCGTTATTTTCAAAACCAGACAGCGCGGCATGTTCACGAAAAATCTCTGCCGGATGTGTCCAGTTAAAGGCCTCGGTAAACCCCAGTCTCTGTGCAACCTGACTCAGGATCCACCAGTCCGGTTTTGCTTCTCCTGGTGCAGGTAAAAAACTACGCTGACGTGAAATACGGCGTTCTGAGTTGGTCACGGTACCGTTTTTCTCCCCCCAGCCCAGTGCCGGCAGGCAGATATCTGCGGTCGAGGTGGTATCGGTATCGCGCATAATATCGGAGACAATCACCAGCGGACAACGTGCCAGCCCGGCACGTACCCTGTCGGCATCTGGTAAAGATACCAGCGGGTTAGTCCCCATTATCCATACAGCTTTAATCTGCCCTTCTGCTATCGCCTGAAACAGGGGAACGGCATTGAGCCCGGCCGATTGTGCGACGCGGTTACTGTTCCAGAAACGCCCCACCCTGTCGATATCAGCGGCAGTGAATCCCATATGTGATGCCAGCTGGTTTGCCAGTCCGCCAACCTCGCGCCCTCCCATGGCATTGGGCTGGCCGGTTATTGAAAATGGCCCACATCCAATACGGCCAATTTTACCCATTGCCAGATGTAAGTTAATAATAGCGTTACACTTATCGACCCCAGAGCTGGACTGATTAATGCCCATGGAATAGAGCGTGACCAGTCGTTCACTGTTTCCAACAATCTGATAGAAGGCCTCTAGTTGTGCAACGCTCAGGCCGCAAAAGGCAGCGGTTTTATTCAGCGTCCACTCTTTTACCGCCTGCAGAGTTTCTGCCGCGCCCTCGGTATGATGCTGTAAAAAATCATCATCGAGTTTACCGCTAAGCGCCATCGCATTTAATGCTCCACAAAATAATCCAGCATCGCTTCCTGGTCGTAAGGCAAGATGCAGATCGGCAAGATCACAGGTAGCTGTCTGGCGCGGATCGATAACAATGATCCGCATATGCGGCCTGTCTTTTTTCGCCTGCACCAGACGCTGATAGATAACCGGATGTGCCCAGGCGGTATTCGATCCTATCAGGATAGCGCAATCGGTCTGTTCCAGATCCTGATAGCTGCACGGTACAGCATCGCTACCCAATGCGCGTTTATAGCCCACGACCGCCGAAGCCATACAGAGACGCGAGTTAGTATCCATATTCCCCGTGCCAATAAATCCTTTCATCAGTTTATTGGCAACATAGTAGTCCTCGGTCAGTAACTGGCCCGAGCCGTAAAAAGCCACGGCCTGTGGTCCATGCTCTTGAATTATTGACTGTAATCCCGTAGCAACTGCATCCAGCGCTTCGTTCCAGCTCACCTGCTGGCGATTAATTTCTGGATAGAGTAAACGTCCCTGTAAGCCCAGCGTTTCGCCCAGGGCGCTGCCTTTTACGCACAGACGACCATAATTTGCCGGATGATTCAGGTCACCGCTGGCAGCAAATCCTCCTGCCTTAGGTTGCATATGAACGCCACAACCCACACCACAATAGGCACAGGTTGTCAGCCTGGACTCTGACACAGGGACTTTATTCATACGCCCGCCATCGCAATAATTTCAGCCACTTTCAAGTCTGCAGGCTGAGGGGATTCTTGTACCCAGACACGACCCTGCTCTATTTTCACTGGCCAGACATTCAGTACCTTATCCGCATCGTCGATGCTACGTCCGTCCCGTAAACGAAAACGCTGCTTATAGAGCGGTGAAATCACGACAGGCTCACCTTTCACATCCCCCAGTATGCCTCTGGCCAGCACATTCGCATTGCTGTCAGGCTCATGATTACTCAGCGCAAAAACTTTTTGTGGGTGACCGGGCAAGTGGAATAGCGCTATCTGTCGATTCGAGAGTCTTGCTGCCATGCCAGCATTCGCCGGGATAGCCTCCAGGTCGCACAACTCGACCCATCCCTGCACCGCAGTACGAGGATGATTAACGGTCACGATCGGTATCATCAATCGTTCCTGAGATGTCGCCGGGCGAATTTGCTGGCGTTCAGTCACCATCACCACCGCTTCATCAGGTTCCGGGCTGTTGATAAATGGCTTGAATAACGCAAGACTCTCCGGACTGGCGAGAGTGGTTTGCCATTCGCACTGATAGGTCGCGACCACCGATTCCATTTCACTTTCCAGCTCGCCAGCAATCTGTAGGCTGTCTTCCAGCACCACCTGCCGCAGGTAGTCTATTCCGCCTTCAAGATTATCCATCCAGGTACTGGTACGTTGTAGACGATCGGCAGTACGGATATAAAACATCAGAAAACGATCGACAGTACGGATCAGGGTATCGGTATCCAGATCCTGAGCCAGTAAACTGGCATGACGCGGTTTCATGCCACCATTACCGCAGACAAACAGATTCCAGCCCTTTTCCGTGGCGATCACGCCGACATCTTTACTCTGCGCTTCGGCACACTCGCGGGTACAGCCAGACACTGCCATCTTAATTTTATGCGGCGAGCGTAGTCCCTTGTAACGACTTTCCAGTTGGAGAGCCAGCAAAGTAGAGTCCTGAACGCCATAACGACACCAGTTAGATCCGACGCAAGATTTAACGGTACGCAGCGATTTACCATAGGCATGACCGGTTTCAAACCCGGCATCGACCAGTTGCTGCCAGATTTCAGGCAACTGTTCAAGACGAGCCCCAAAGAGATCCACACGCTGGCCGCCGGTGATTTTGGTGTAGAGGTTGTAACGTTTAGCGACCTGACCAATGGTAATCAGCCCGTCCGGGGTAATTTCTCCTGCCGGGATACGCGGTACAACAGAGTAAGTACCGTCTTTCTGAATATTGGCAAAATAGCGATCGTTGGTATCTTGTAGTGGTAAATGCTGTGGCTTGAGTAAGTAATCATTCCAGCATGACGCCAGAATTGAACCTACCAGCGGTTTACAGATCTCACAGCCACTACCCTGCCCATGTTGATGAATAAGATCCTCAAAGCTACGGATCTGGCCGACACGGACTAAGTGATAGATTTCCTGACGAGAATAGGCGAAGTGCTCGCAGATATCTTTTTTCACTTCCACGCCCATTTCTGCCAGCGCACACTCCATTACCTGTTTGGTCAGTGCAGCACATCCACCACAGCCAGTAGCAGCCTTAGTACAGGATTTGATCGCCGCCATATCACCGCAGCCCCCCTTCACCGCATCAAAGATATCCGCTTTGCTGACGTTATAGCAGGAACAAATTTGCGCACTGTCTGGCAGCGCCGCAACGCCGAGACTCTTCGGCGTTGTACCCGCACCAGCAGGCAAGATCAATCCTTCAGGATGCGCCGGCAGAGGCATATCGTTAAGCATCATCTGTAATAGCGTGCTGTATTCACTGCTGTCCCCTACCAGCACAGCCCCCAGCAGGCGTTTACCGTCGCCCGAAACAACAATTTTTTTATAGATTTCAGCCGGGCCGTCGACCCAGTTGTAGCTCTGACTGTCTGGCGTCCGGCCATGGGCATCGCCGACAGAAGCGACTTCAACCCCAAGTAACTTGAGTTTGGTGCTCATATCTGCACCTTTAAACGCCACCTCACTGCCACACAGAGTATCTGCCAAAGTACGCGCCATCTGATAACCCGGCGCCACCAAGCCAAAAATCTGGCCGTTCCACAAGGCGCACTCACCAATGGCAAAAATAGCGGGATCCGAGGTCTGGCATTGATCGTTGATGACAATCCCCCCACGCGGGCCTACCTCCAGCCCACCGTCTTTAGCCAGCTGATCGCGTGGGCGAATACCTGCCGAGAACAGCACCAGATCGGTTTCCAGATGGCTGCCATCAGCAAACTCCATCCGATATCGGCTATCCTCACCCGCAACAATGGCACGGGTTTCTTTGCCGGTGTGTACCTGTACGTCCAGCGCCTCAATTTTACGGCGTAACATGGCCGCGCCACCTTCATCAAGCTGGACACCCATCAGCCTTGGCGCAAACTCAACAACATGGGTTTGAAGTCCGAGATATTTCAGCGCATTTGCCGCTTCCAGCCCCAAAAGCCCACCACCGACCACGACACCGACTTTACCTTGTGCCGCATATTCCTGAATCGAGACCAAATCATCCAGCGTACGATAGACCAGACATCCTGGCGCATCGTTACCCGGAATCGGCGGTACAAAGGGATAGGATCCGGTTGCAAGAACCAGTAAATCATAGGCCGTCTGTCGCCCTTGTCGGTCAACGACAAAACGGTGTTTGCTATCAATATGTTCGATAGTATGGGCAAGGCGTAGCTCAATGCCAGTAGACTCAAAAAAGTCACCCTCGACCATCGACAGTGACTCGGCACTGCGCCCGGCAAAAAATTCCGAGAGATGAACCCGGTCATAGGCCGGTGACTTCTCTTCGGCAAAAACAATAATTTGATACTGCAGATGCAGTTCACGCTCAACCAGTTGCTGCAAGAAATAGTGGCCAACCATGCCGTGTCCGGCCATCACTAATACGGGTTTAGACATCACATTGCTCCTCGCTACCTCCAAGGGTAACGGCTCATTGAATGGTTTTATGGTCATCACAGGCGATTCATCGGGGTTAAAAACACTCGGCGCTCCCTGTTGAGTGGCAGGCGCCCCCAGGCGAGATAAATAGCCAGCGCCGTCGCTGATATCTCCCCAGAGCAATACGCCTTGCAGTTGGTTATTACGTAACAGTAAGCGGCGATAGTGGCCTTCAAGCGGATCGAAAACGGTATGGATTTGTGTCTGTTCTGTGGGGTGTAACTCACCGCCGCAAAACAAATTGATGCCAGTGACTTTTAAGCGCAGCGGAATGTTTTGTGTCAGCAGAGGCGGCATCTTTGTCCCCTTCAGCCGGGCAGCAAGCGCTTCAGCTTGCTGCCAGCATGGGGCGACCAGACCGAAAGTCATCTCTCCTAGCTGACAACACTCGCCTATTGCTGAAATATGGGGGTCAGAAGTTTGAAGTTGTCGATCAACGATGATGCCGCGATCGCACAGCAGGCCTGCAGTTTGTGCCAGGGCAATATCTGGCTGCACGCCAGCGGCCACGACGACCCGTTGCGCCGGGATCTCTCGTCCGCAATCAAGCTTCACCGCCTGAACGGCACCGGAGGCGTTGCCAGTATAAGACAGGGTTTTTGCCCGCAGCAGAGTATCAATACCGCGACCAGACAAATCGTCATACAACAATCCTGCCGCATGAGCATCAAGTTGCTGATCCATCAAGTGCGGGCCTCGGTGCAACAGCGTCACACGCATACCGCGCAGAGCCAGCGCTGCTGCTGCTTCCACTCCGAGTACACCACCACCAATGACCGCCACCGGTTGCCCGCTGTAATATCCTTGCAGAATATCGGTAACATCCTGGTGTGTACGAAAGCCGTGGATCCCTGATAATTCAGAGCCAGGTAATAACGGCATAAAGGGCCGTGAACCGGTGGCAATGACCAGATGGTCATAATGCAGAGTCTGTTCCCCCACCCGTACCGTACGTGCGAGTCGGTCTATTTCACTCACAGCAACACCAGACATCAAAGTAATATTGTGCTGCTGATACCATTGAGCATGGTGAGTCACAATATCGTCGAGGCTCTTTTCACCTGACAGCACAGGGGTCAGTAAAATGCGGTTATATGCGGTCTGATTTTCATCCCCTATGATTATCAGCTGAAAACGTTCTGGTGCTTGTTCACATAAGCGCTCTGCCAGCCGTATGCCCGCCATACCGTTGCCGATAATGATCAGCGTTGGTTTATCCATTACGCTCACCCCGCCCTGAATCAGACTACAGCCTGATGTTTTTCATACAGGAATTGCAGTACCTGCTGGCGGTACTGATGGAACAGAGGGGCATTCGCCAGTGCCACCCTGGAGCGCGGACGTTCCAGCTCGACATGTAATACCTCACCCACTTTCGCCGCAGGGCCGTTGGTCATCATCATCACGCGGTCCGATAGCAACACCGCTTCGTCAACATCATGAGTAATCAACAGGATGGTTGTTTTCAGACGCACCTGTATTTCCATTACCGCATCCTGAAGATGTGCGCGGGTTAACGCATCAAGTGCGCCAAAGGGTTCATCCATCAACAGGACTTTCGGTTTCATCGCCAGGGCTCGGGCAATGCCAACCCGCTGCTTCATTCCTCCGGAAATCTCGCCCGGGCGTTTATCAGCGGCATGTTCCATGTGAACCAGCTCGAGGTTATGCATGATCCATTCCTGCATCTCGCCTCTGCTCATCTTGCCCTGGAATACCTGGCGTACCGCCAGAGCGACGTTTTCAAAGGTGGTCAGCCACGGCAGCAGGGAATGGTTTTGAAACACCACCGCACGTTCCGGGCCGGGTTCGGTCAGTTCCTGGTTATCGCATAATAAGACGCCTTGTGTAGGACGACTTAGCCCGGCAATCAGATTCAGTAGCGTGGATTTTCCACAACCAGAATGGCCTATCAGGCTGACCGTCTCGCCGCGTGCAATATCAAAACTGACATTGTCGAGTGCCAGAAAAGGGCCTTTTGCGGTCTTAAAACTCTGACTGACGTTTTGTACCCGGATAATAGCTTGGTCATTTTTCATCGCAGACTCCTAACGCTTGTCGTAGCTAAAACGGCGAGCAATCGCCACCAACCCTTGATCCAGCAACATCCCCACCACGCCAATCAGCAAAATGGCAATAATGATGTTTTCCACATTGAGGTTGTTCCATTCATTCCAGATCCAGAAACCAATACCCACGCCACCGGTCAGCATCTCAGCCGCGACGATCACAAGCCACGCAATGCCAATCGATAAACGAACGCCGGTCAGAATGTAGGGCAGCACCGCAGGAAAGAGGATTTTGCGCATGACGGTAAATTCACTGAGTTTCAGCACACGTGAAACATTCAGATAATCTTGCGGAATACGGCTGACCCCTTCTGCGGTATTGAGGATCATCGGCCAGATGGAACAGATAAAAATGGTCCAGGCAGAGGCCGGTTCTGCGCGTTGGAACAACAACAAACCAATAGGTAACCAGGCCAGCGGACTCACCGGACGTAACAGAGAGATAATGGGATTCAGCATGCTGGCGATAAAACTAAAGCGACCAATCAGAAATCCCACCGGAATACCAACGAGTGCCGCCAGACCGAAACCCGTCACCACACGCTGTAAGGACGCTAATACATTCCAGCCAATCCCGACGTCATTCGGTCCGTCGATATAGAACGGGGCGGCAAAGATCACTTTTGCCGCTTCCCAGGTTTTCAGTGGCGTCGGAAAACCTTTGCTATTGAGAGCAGCAATCTGCCAGACAACGATCAGAATAAGAATACCGAGCAAAGCCGGTATGGCTTGCTGGATAACCTGTTGTAGCGCTATTCGAACCTGCAACCCAGCAGGCGTTTTAGATGTTGTTGACATCGGATATCTCACTTAGCGTTTCATCGCAAAACTGTTGGCATATTCAGCGGGATTACTGCCGTTCCAGACTTTTCCGTCCATAAGCGTACTGGTACGCATATCGTCGGCTGGCAGATTGACTCCACCGACTGCGGTCGCGGCCTGTTTATAAACGTCGGTACGATTGATCTTTCGGGCAATCGCCAGATAGTCAGGATCACTGTCGATCAGGCCCCAGCGCTTGTGTTGGGTCAGGAACCACATTCCGTCGGAGAGATAGGGATAATTGACCGCGCCATCATTAAAAAAGCGCATGCTGTGAGCGTCCTGCCATTGTTTTCCCAGTCCGTTGTCATAATTTCCGAGCATCCGACCCTGAATAGTGGCGACTGGGGTATTGATATAAGCGCGTGCCGCGACGGTCTGTGCGGTTTCGATTCGGTTAGCGTCGGAAGTATCAATCCAGCGTGAGGCATCCAGCACTGCAGCAGTCAATGCACGTGCAGAATTTGGATTAGCAGCGACCCAGGCAGAGGTCGTACCAAGAATTTTTTCCGGATGATCGGGCCAGATCTCCTGTGAAGTTATGGCGGTATAGCCAATGTCATCCTGAATCGCCCGTTGATTCCAGGGTTCACCAACACAAAAACCGCTCATATTGCCGATTTTCATATTCACCACCATTTGTGGCGGAGGGACCACGACATTTCTCACATCATCAAAAGGATGGATCCCGGCATTGCCCAGCCAGTAATACAGCCACATCGCGTGTGTTCCCGTCGGGAGCGTCTGGGCAAAGGTGTAAGTACCTTTATCGCTGGCATCAACTAACTTTTTCAGCGACTCGGCATCGGTAACCCCGGCCTGTTTAAGCTGGTTCGATAAGGTAATTGCCTGGCCGTTATTGTTAAGGGTCATCAGCATCGCCATATCATGCTGCGGCCCGGAAACACCAAGCTGTAATCCATATACCAGGCCATACAGCACATGCGCGGCATCCAGTTCACCAGAGACCAGTTTGTCGCGTACTGATGCCCAGCTTGACTCTTTGACGGGTATAATTTTGATGCCATATTTCTCATCAAATTTTTTCACCGCGGCCATCACCACAGAAGAGCAGTCAGTCAGTGGAATAAAGCCCACCCGTAGCTCTTTTTTTTCTGGCGCATCCGACCCGGCGGCCCAGACACTGTTGATAAACCCCGGCATCATCATGCTGCCCCCCAGCGCAACGCTACCTGCAATGAAGCGTCGACGGGATAATTCTCCGAAAGTTTTTTTGTCATTTTGCGTCATTGCGGCTTCCTGTAAGCTTGAAAAACAACCAAAAAAAAACGTCCAGTTAGTACCCAGTTTCCTGAGTACTAATGGACGTCTTTATCCTTGATTCTTACCAGACCGCCATTGGCCCGGAATTTATGTTGTAAAAATAATGCAGTTTGTGTGCCAACTTACAAAATGCGCCAGTACAGCGTCATCACCACCGCTATCACATCCGGCTTGCACCGCAACAGAACGTTATGCACATCACTTTGGTGCAGCAGCAATCCTTAAATCATCGTTCTTTTGTCACCCATACCGATGATACCGCCAGCATGGCTTCAGCAATTTCGCCAAGCTTTTTGTTCTGATTCATCGCCATATCACGCAGCATTTTATGGGCCTGTGGTTCAGTCAATCCCTGATATTGAATGAGTAAATTTTTTGCTCGCTCAACTAATTTTCGTTCCGCCAGCGTCGCGCGAAGTTCCGCCAGCTCCGCTTCACGGGCCTGTAACTGACGCGATTGCTGCTCTACCAGTTCCAGTACCGAACGGCTAAGTTGCAGTGGGATCAGCGAGGAATAATGATGTTCCTGCTGCGGGATTTGTTCGATATCTTGCTGCTGAAGTTGCAGCGCAATTTGTGCTTCAGAAATTCGCTGACGGCAGCATTCCATCAGAATGTCTTCCAGCAAATCTTCAACAATCTTCATGCCATCAATACGTGCCGTGGTGACAGCAAACCACTGTAATGCCACTTGTCCGGCTTCACCTTCAGGCGTCCCCCCTGTGCAGGCAATACGCCGAAAACGCTCAAATTCGCTGCTATCAACGCTCAACTGTTGCTGCCAGAGAGTCAGGCAACGAGCATCAGCAAATTCAGTAAACGTCTGGAAACAGCGTTCCTGACCTTCAATCAAATCCAGTAATTGCTGGTGAGCACGCTCATCAAAACAACCAGCAGTAAAACCTGCCGCACCAGTGGCACGCTCCTGAGCAGCCAGTTCTTTCCCTTGCATAAAGCTGAACATAGCCAACAATACCCGGGAGATTGCCGGGTCGCCCGAAATATCTGCCGCTTCAAATACCAGGGCTAAATGAGTGCGTATCACCTCTGTATATTGACGCATGGCATCAGGCTGACTGATGTCCAGTGCCTGAATCTGCTGACGTAGCAGCGATAAGGTACTGAGACTATGTAATACAGCCGCGATACGACTCAATAATCTTGGTGCATTCCCCGTATGCTGACCGGTTAAGTCCAACGCCAGAATATGCTGATTGACCACCTGCTCAGCCATTTGAACTTGTAATGCCCGCTCACTTCGCTGCCCGGCCCAGGTCTTTCCTTGAGAACACAAAAAAATATTTGCCGTTCCCCGTTCACGCTGTAGCACATGAATAAGCTGGCTCACAGCACCAACCAGTTCCCCCATCTTTAACAGTTGCTCAAGACAGGCAATTTCACTTTTTTTCGATGCCAGCACAAAGCTGAGGGCTGAGAGAGTCATGGAGCAACCTGATATCTGGGATAAAACAGAGATAAAGCAAGAATTGTGCCTGGCTGGTTATCGCATTAGCCTGTGGCGACTCTCTGATGTCAGGATCTTAATATCGATCTTCATCACGTTTCTTCTTATGCCTCATTGAGACTGAGGAAGAAACTGATAAGATGCGCGAACTGGATTGTTACTGCGTAAGGCAGGCAAAACCTGATCATCTGACATCTGTCGGAGGTCAGGTTTTTTTGTTTCTGGAGTTCCGATGAAAATCGCCAAAGTTCTTAATAATAATGTGGTGGTGGTTCAGGATGAACGAGGATGCGAACAGGTCGTAATGGGTCGTGGACTGGCCTTCCAGAAACGTACAGGCGACACTCTGGATAACGATAAAATCGAAAAAGTTTTTGCTCTACAAAGTGATGAAATGATTCATCGCCTGGGGGAACTGCTTAATCAGATCCCCCTGGAAGTAATGACTACCTGTGATTGTATTATCAGACTTGCCGCACAACGGCTGGGAAAATTACAGGACAGTTTGTATATCACGTTAACCGATCACTGCCATTTCGCCATCGAGCGGCAAAAGAAAGGGCTGGCGATTAAAAACGTGCAGTTGTGGGAGATTAAACACCTCTACCCAAAGGAGTTTGCCCTGGGACAGGAAGCAAGAGCGATTATTGCTGAACGGTTAAAGGTCGAACTGGTTGAGGATGAAGCAGGTTTTATCGCCCTGCATTTGGTTACCGCACAACTGAAAAACGAAATGCCAGAGGTGATGCATATCACCCGGGTAATGCAGGAAATACTGCATCTGGTGAAGTATCAGCTAAAGATAGAATATGACGAAGAATCATTAAGTTACCAGAGATTCCTGACACACTTAAAGTTCTTTGCACAGCGGATGCTGACCCGAACAGTTGTGGCAGATGATGATGTCTCCCTGCATGTTGCGGTGAAAGAAAACTACGCAAAATCATGGAAATGCGCCGAGAAAATTGCGCAACATCTGGAAAAAAGTTATCAGCGTGAGCTGACAACAGAAGAAGTGATGTTTATCACCATTCATATTGAACGGGTGAGAAAAGAAGGGCGTAAAGCCTAAAAAAACGGATTGCTACTGCATTACGCAGGCAAAACCTGAGCGTATCTTCCTGACAAAGGGAGATATTCTCGGGTTTTTTTATTTTTATAGCCCAAATAATTCGGGTTGCCTGTAGGCCCTGAGTGAGGCACAACGATGAACTATGTGATTCGGTGGGCCGAACGAAAGCAAGGCTCAGGCAACTTGAAGTATGACGGATATGACTCAGTCAACAGGTGCTTTAAGCATCAGAGGTAAGGAAATTAAGATGGAATATCAAGCTTTAGCAAAAGATATTCTCAGCCACGTTGGGGGCAAAGAGAACATTGTCAGTCTGGTTCATTGTGCAACCCGGCTTCGCTTCAAACTTAAAGATAATAAAAAAGCCGATGCCGAAGGACTGAAAAAAAACCCCGACCTTATTATGGTTGTCGAAAGTGGCGGTCAATTTCAGGTCGTCATTGGTAATCACGTCAACGCTGTCTGGCTGGCAGTTCGTCGTGAGGCGGGATTAACGGATGACACCCCTGTTGAAACCGATGAAACGAGTGAAAAGGCGAGCCTGTTCAGCCGATTTATTGACATTGTCTCCAGTATTTTCACCCCCTTTATCGGCATCCTGGCGGCCTCCGGTATTCTGAAAGGCTTGCTGGCCCTGGCTATCGTCTGTGGCTGGATGACCACCGATAGCGGTACCTATAAAATTTGGTTTGCCGCCAGTGATGCTCTGTTCTTCTTCTTGCCTCTGGTTCTGGGCTATACCGCCGGGAAAAAATTTGGTGGTAGCCCGTTTATCACCATGATTATTGGTGGCTCGTTAGTTCATCCGATGATGATAGAAGCCTTCAATGCCAGTCAACAGGCAGATGCGGCAACCGAACTGTTTCTCGGTATTCCTGTCACTTGGTTTAACTACGGTTCATCGGTCATTCCGATAATTCTTGCTTCCTGGCTTAGCTGCTGGATAGAAAAAAAGAGCATGAAGTTATTGCCATCATCAATGAAAAACTTCTTCGCTCCACTGATTTGTATCGGTATTACCGTACCTTTAACTTTCCTCGCGATAGGTCCTGTCGCCACAGGCCTGAGTCAGATGCTGGCAAACGGCTATCAGTGGATTTACGATATGGCACCATGGTTAGCCGGCGCGGCAATGGGAGCATTATGGCAGGTCTGTGTGATTTTCGGCCTGCACTGGGGACTGGTGCCGCTGATGATCAATAACTTGTCAGCGCTGGGCAGTGACTCGATGCTCCCGATGTTACTCCCGGCTGTAGCTGGTCAAGTTGGTGCGGTACTGGCGGTGTTCTTACGTACGCAAGATAAGCGCATGAAAGTGCTGGCAGGTTCTTCCGTTACTGCAGGTATTTTTGGTATCACCGAACCTGCAGTCTACGGCGTAAATTTACCACTACGTCGTCCTTTTATCTTCGGCTGTGTCGCAGGTGCTGTAGGGGGAGCAATTGTCGGCTTGAGCGATACCCACGTTTACTCCTTCGGTTTTGCTAATATCTTTACCTTCGCGCAGATGATCCCACCAGGTGGGGTAGACGCGACATTATGGGGCGGAATTATCGGTACGCTTGTGGCATTAGCCATGAGCTGTGTGATGACTTTAGTCGCCGGCATGCCAAAACAACCACAGTCCACGGAAACTAAACCGGCCTCAGTCGCGACTGTGGTGGTGACTGAAAACGATATTTTGTCACCGATGACAGGTACTGTACTGGCTCTGGATCAAGTACCAGACGCCACCTTTGCCAGCGGCCTGTTAGGTAAGGGGGTGGCAATTATTCCTTCTGACAACAAAGTTACTGCTCCCTTCGCCGGAGAAGTGGCCTCTCTGTTCCAAACCAAGCATGCTATTGGCCTGCTCAGCGATAACGGTATTGAAGTACTCATCCATGTGGGTATCGATACGGTAAAACTCGATGGAAAACCCTTTACGGCACACGTCAAAGTCGGGGACAAAGTACAGGCCGGTGACTTGCTGCTGGAGTTCGATCGCCAAGCCATTATCGATGCCGGATATGACCTGGCAACACCTATTATTATCAGTAACAGTGACGAGTACCACGAAGTTATGACCCTGGCGTCAAGCACGGTCCAGGCCGGTTCACCGTTACTCAGTGTTAGTCATCAATAACAGGAGCACATGATGAAAACTTTTCCAGATGCATTTTTATGGGGTGGCGCGGTTGCCGCAAATCAGGTTGAAGGCGCTTACCTGGAAGACGGGAAAGGGTTATCTACTTCTGACGTTCAGCCGCAGGGTGTTTTTGGCTCCGTCGTAGAACGTGTCGCTGGCGATAGCGGTATTAAAGATGTGGCGATTGATTTTTATCACCGTTATCCCGAAGACATTAAGCTGTTTGCTGAAATGGGTTTTAGCTGCCTGCGTGTTTCTATTGCCTGGACGCGTATTTTCCCGAACGGCGATGAGCAACAACCTAATGAAGCAGGACTGGCATTTTACGACCGCCTGTTTGCTGAGTTAGCAGCGCATGATATCACCCCACTGGTCACCCTTTCCCACTATGAAATGCCGTGGGGACTGGTAAAACAGTACGGCGGCTGGGGTAGTCGTGACGTAATCACCTTCTTTGAACGCTATGCCCGCACCGTATTTGCGCGCTATAAAGACCAGGTTAAATTGTGGCTGACGTTCAACGAAATAAACATGTCCCTCCATGCGCCAATGACGGGCGTTGGGCTGCCAGAAACCAGTAGTAAGGCTGAAGTGTTCCAGGCAATCCATCATCAACTGGTGGCAAGTGCACTGGCGGTCAAAGCCTGCCGAGAGATTATTCCTGATGCTAAAATCGGCAATATGATCCTCGGAGGTCTGGTGTATCCGCTGACCTGCAAACCTGAAGACATTTTCGAAACCTTGCAGGAAAACCGCACCTGGCAGTTCTTTGGTGATGTACAGTGCCGGGGAGAATATCCGGGCTATATGCTGCGCTTCTTCCGCGATAACGGTATTCAGCTCAATATCACCGATGCTGACCGCACTGCGCTCAAAGCTACCATCGATTTTATCTCGTTTAGTTACTATATGACCGGCTGCGTCACCACTGATGAAGAGCTGAACCATCAGGCTCGTGCCAATATTCTCAATATGGTACCTAACCCGCATCTTGCCAGTTCTGAGTGGGGCTGGCAGATAGACCCTATTGGTCTGCGTACCCTGTTAAACGTGCTGTGGGATCGCTATCAAAAACCACTGTTTATCGTTGAAAATGGTCTGGGTGCCAAAGATAAACCCGATGCTGATGGCGTGGTTCAGGATGACTACCGTATCAGCTATCTCAACGATCATCTGGTGCAGGTGCGTGAAGCTATCGATGATGGTGTTGAGGTGATGGGTTATACCAGCTGGGGGCCCATCGACTTGGTCAGTGCCTCAAAAGCCGAGCTATCCAAACGTTATGGTTTCATTTATGTCGACCGTGATGACCAAGGTAACGGAACGCTGGCGCGTAGTCGCAAGAAAAGCTTCCACTGGTACAAAGAAGTGATTGCCACTAAAGGTGGATCTTTAAAAGACTAATCTACACCCTGAGTCATGGGTAATTTGTAGTCACTGATAAGGAGTCGCACAGCACCGCTTAAGATGCGTTAACCAGAATACCGAATAGGTTTTTAAGCGCCCGTTTACCTGCCAGAGTGATGCTCACTTCACGGTAACCGGGCGTGCGGGTTATCCACTGCTGCTGCTCACACCAGGCAAAAAAAGCAGCGCCTGCTTCCCCACCCAGATGAAAGCGACGTTCGCTCCAGTCCAGGCAGGCGCTACATTTTTTACGTCGTACCTGTGGATTGAGTGTTATCCCCAGTAACGCAAACTGTTGTTGCCCTTTGACCGTAAGGGCACTGCCATCTGCACTCAGCCAAGCCTGCTTGAGCATCGCATCATAAATATTTACGGCGACTTCGCCTGCCAGATGATCATAGCAAGTCCGCGCCAGACGCAGCGAAGAAGGGGTGGTAATTTTCGCACTCGTGCCCGACTGCCATGATATTCCCATCACTTTCTCAAGTAACTCAGCCACTTCTCTGCTCGACAAGCGATAATAGCGATGACGCCCCTGGCTCAGGCAGGTAAGAAGATGACCACTTACCAGACGAGCGAGATGTGCGCTGGTAGTGGAGGAACTCACCTCTGCCACCACGCTAAGCTCCGTTGCGGTCCAGGCACGACCGTCCATCAACGCACAGAGTATTTTTACCCGCGAGGCGTCCGCCATGGCTGCGGCGACGGTCACCATGGCATGCTCCAGAGCCTGACTGTCATCGAGAATATCGGCTTGTTTTAACATATTACTCCACAATGACTGCCCAGCGTTGAGTGACCCTGGCGGCAACAATATCATTGTCAGTAACGAGGATCAGCTGATTACTATGGTCGCTATATTGGGTCAGAATATTGACGCCATTATCCGCCAGCATAGCGGCTATTTCGCCTAATTCACCAGGGCGCTCTTGTTTAAGTTTACGGATTAACGGCTGGCAAACCCGTTCAACATGAAAACCGGCACTTTCCAGCACCGTTCTGGCTCTCTCCCCCTCCTCGACCAGGAAGTGGGCATGCGCCTGATGCGCCACGGTGAAAACTCCGCCACCTTCCAGACCAATACCAAGACGTCCCAGGAGACCACCCAGCGCTGCCAGCCCACCGGGCTCATTGTTTAATATAACGTGGATATCATACATGGCGTGCCCCTTGCGCTGCTGAAGTGTAATCTCTGAGAGTCTGAGCCACACGAATACGGTAAAACGAGAAAATAGTCGCCTTGCCTTCCGCCTGGGCCGCTTTATGCAGCAGATTCTTTCGCCACAATAACACCGACTCTTCATCCCGCCACCAGGAGAGCGACAACATCTTACCTTCCGTCGTCAGACTCTGAAAACGCTCGATTGAAATAAAACCTTCAATATCGGCTAACAGAGGTTTGAGCTCTGCAGCCAGTTCCAGATAACGCGTCTGCTGAGTGGGCACAACATCTGCCTCAAAAATAACTGCAATCATATTAGTATCCTCTGTGAATGAGCAGAAACAGAGTGCCTGTTTTCACCAGGGGATACTTCGGCTGACAGCGAAGTGTGGATGTATTTCGCAGGAGAGAGTTGAGTCGTTAGCTTTTAAGTTGAGAGAAGCCCGGTGCTAACAAAACACTTTGCGGGGCGCTATCACTGTCGTTCATGCGCTGAATGATTCTGCTGGCGGCATTAATGCCAATTTCTCTGGCTGGCTGAGTAATAAAGGAAACCGGAATATCGTATAAAGCTTCACTACCAATATCATCAAAACCTAACAGGGTTATTTCCTGATTAAAATAACTGTAGTTATCAGCAGAACTGATCGTATTCCCTATTTTTAAGGCCCCCAAATAAGCACCCAGCGCCGTAGCCGTGTTATGACAAATAACAGCACTCACTTTAGGATACTGATGTAAAAAGTCGGTCATCTTCTCAATAATATGCTGTTGCTTATTATCAACATCAATAATCCATTCGGTTTTAAAGGGCAGACCATATTGAATCAAGGTTGAGCAGTAACCGCCGATTCTCTCAGCACGGGTTAAAGAATGGCCTTCACCACCAAAATAGGCAATCTGATGATGTCCGTTATTAATTAAATGCTCAGTCGCTATCTTTGCCGCCAGAGTATTATCCGGGCGAATAATATCAATACCTGAGCACTCACTAGCCCGCGCGGCACAGACCACAGGAATATGATGACGGGCCAGGCGCTGCTGAATATCTTGATTAAGATAGGATCCGCCGCCAACAATAATACCATCGACGCCATAGCTGATTAAGCTATCCAGGCAGAGGTTAAAACTCTCACGACTGTTGCCGCTCTGGGTTAAGAAGACAATTTTATTGTGCGTTTCAAGATACCGACTGATACCTGAAGCAACTTCAGAGTAAAATGGGCTGGTTAAATCAGGAATGATTAAGCCGATAACATTCGAAACGTTATCTCTTAAAAAGGCCGCCTGTTGGTTACGCACATAGCCCAATGCTTCGATTGTAGCATTCACTTTATCCGCGGTTTTTTGAGAAATACGCCCCTTGCCACTCAGTACCAGCGATACGGTAGCGACAGATACCCCCGCCTCTTGTGCTACGTCAGTGATGGTCACTTTCCTGACAGTCATAAGTACCCGCACCCCTGAAAATAGAGGCCTATTTTACATCATCAAAGATAAAACGTTTTATCTGTTTAGAGACGAAGATCACAAAATAATAGATATTTTTGTGATCAAACAGGCAACTTAAGGTGATTAAACGTTTTACCCTATTTAACCTCTGGATTTCATCTGTCTGTAGGACACTGTATGAGCAAACCACAAAAGCAAAAAATCACACTCTGGGAGTTTTTTCAGAGTTTGGGCAAGACATTTATGTTGCCTGTCGCCCTACTTTCGTTCTGCGGGATCATGTTGGGTATCGGCAGTTCACTCAGTAGCCGTGATGTCATCACACTGCTGCCTTTTCTTGAGCACCAGGCCTTCCAGTTAACCTTTATCTGGATGAGTAAAATCGGCTCGTTTGCCTTTAGCTTCTTACCAGTAATGTTTGCTATTGCTATCCCTCTCGGTTTAGCCCGCGAAAATAAGGGAGTTGCGGCATTTGCCGGTTTCGTTGGCTTCGCCGTATTTAACCTGGCGACCAATTTTTACCTTACAGTAAAAGGTATTTTACCGACCACCGACCCGGCTATCTTAAAAGCCCATAACATTCAAAATATCGTAGGAATTCAATCTATTGACTCAGGTATTTTGGGCGCGGTGATTGTCGGTATTATCGTTTATTTTCTGCATGAACGCTTTAATACCATTCGCTTACCCGATGCTTTAGCCTTCTTCGGCGGAACCCGATTTGTACCTATTGTTACTACTCTGGTATTGGGCTTAGTCGGGCTCGCGGTTCCGCTCGTCTGGCCATGGTTTGCGATGGGTATTTCTGGATTAGGTAACCTGATTAGCAGTGCCGGAGCCTTCGGCCCGATGATTTTTGGTACCGGTGAACGTCTGTTATTACCTTTCGGACTCCAGCATATTTTAGTTGCTCTGATTCGCTTTACCGAAGCAGGCGGCACCATGGAAGTCTGTGGCCAGCAAGTCAGCGGCGCATTAACCATTTTCCAGGCACAATTATCCTGTCCGACCACTCACGGCTTTTCTGAAAGTGCGACACAGTTCCTGTCACAAGGTAAAATGCCGGCATTTTTAGGCGGGTTACCCGGGGCAGCACTGGCTATCTATCACTGTGCTCATCCAGGAAATCGTCATAAAATTAAAGGATTACTCATCTCTGGTGTTGTTGCCTGTGTTATTGGTGGAACCACAGAACCGATTGAGTTTCTGTTCTTATTTGTCGCGCCTTTCCTGTATCTGATCCACGCAGTATTGACTGGTTTAGGCTTTACCGTCATGGCGGTTACTGGCGTAACCATCGGTAATACCGACGGTAACCTGATTGACTTTGTCGTTTTCGGTATTCTGCACGGCCTGGAAACAAAATGGTATATGGTGCCAATCGTCGCCTTTATCTGGTTTGTTTCTTATTACGCGATTTTCCGCTTTACCATCACCCGGTTTAATATCAAAACACCGGGCCGCGATACGGATGAAAAAACTTCGAGTAATGGCAAAACCACAGCACCTGTCACCAGCAAATCAGGCTATGACTCAGCCGCTATGTTGCAAGCATTAGGCGGTAAAGAAAATATTATTACGCTGGATAACTGTATTACGCGTCTGCGTATGTCGATTAAAGATATGAGCAAAGTTGATGATGCAGAATTAAAGTCATTAAGAGCCATTGGTGTTATTCGCCTGAATGATAATAACCTGCAAGTGGTTATTGGTCCGCAGGTCCAGTCAGTCAAAGACGAATTAGAGCGACTAATGCAGACAACCGAAAATTAACCCCTTACGGCACTGATACTTATCAGTGCCGTATTGATTAGGATAATGGATAACATCAATGAATAACGATAGTCCTTTCTCACAACCCGTTGATCGCCATAATACCTACTGTACTCAGTGGGATTTTGTTCAAGACCGATTTGGCGAGGCTGATTTACTGCCGTTTACTATCTCTGATATGGATTTCGCAACGGCACCACAAATTATTGAAGCAATGGTAAAACGCACCCAACATGGCGTGTTTGGTTATAGCCGCTGGCAGCATCGTGATTTCCTTTCCGCCATTCAGTGTTGGTTTAAAAAATCCTTTCATCATGATATTCACACCGACCAGGTCGTATATGGCCCGTCGGTTATCTATATGGTGAGTCAGTTAATTTGTCAGTGGAGCAATGTCGGTGACGGCGTAGTGATCCACACCCCCGCCTATGATGCCTTTTTTAAGACTATCGAAGGTAATCAACGCAAAGTTCGCCCTTGCCCATTAACCCGTCAGAGAGGCCAATGGGTGTGTGATATGGGGCAACTGGAGAAAATATTATCAGAACCCCACACTCGGATATTATTACTCTGTAGCCCACACAACCCCACCGGAAAAGTATGGTCAGCAGAAGAACTGTCGGTCATGGCAGAGCTCTGCAAACGCCATAATGTACGGGTGATTAGCGATGAGATTCATATGGATCTTTGTTGGGGTGAAGCAAAACATATTCCCTGGTCCGCGATAAGCACAGAACCCTGTGCCCTTTTTACCTCAGCCTCAAAATCCTTTAATATTCCTGCATTAACAGGTGCTTATGGCATTATTAATGATAATGCGTCTCGCGAGGCCTATTTTAATCAATTAAAAGTGTGTGATGGTTTATCCTCCCCGGCTATTTTTGCAGTTATTGCACATATTGTGGCTTACACCGAAACGGATGATTGGTTTGTATCGTTACGCGAGTATCTGCTTGCCAACTTAAATTATCTTCATCAGAGGCTGAATGCCGAGCTTCCGGAATTACACTGGCAGGTTCCTGAATCAACCTATCTGGCGTGGATCGATATCGCCCCACTGAATATTGATGATAAGGAACTACAGCAACGTTTAATTCATCAGGAAAAAGTCGCCATTATGCCGGGCGAGACTTACGGAGAGGAAGGTCGGGGATTTATTCGCTTTAATGTTGGCTGTTCACGTATAAAACTGGCCGATGGCCTGGACAGATTTATTCGCGCGGTAAAATCGTTTAAATAAGTGCGTCAGACAAGTTGCTCAGAGTCCCCTGTCATACTGAGCTTTCAACGGATGTTTTTTGGTAAACATCCGTAATGATTATGGAAACGAGCGGTAAAGCGCGAACCGGAAAGATAACCGCATTTGAGTGCTATCTCAGCGACCGGTAAACGAGTCGATTGCAGCAGCGACAAAGCACAGGTCATGCGTACCTCTTCAACAATCTGCCGAAAATTTTGACCTTCATTTTGCAGCCGACGCCGTAGAGTCGAAGCCCCCAGAGATAGCTGGCTGGCCACGTCATCAACGCTCCACTGCGTAGCGGGTGCAAACAGAATCAGCTGTCTGACTTGCTCGGTGAGATTAAAGCGCGGTTCAATTAATAATGGCCCCGCCAGCCCCTCTTGATGTAGCACCAGCAATAAACCCATCACCAAATGTTCCTGTACACTCGCGGATAAATCGTTGCGTACCGCATTCAGTACCGCAGACCAGAGATAAGACAGGTCGGAGCTAAAAGGCGCACAAAGCGATGTCAGTTGACCGGGAGTCACACTGCTCAGATATTGCTGCTTAAAACGGCTGAGCAGCTCAGGGGACAACAACAGCAAATCGGAATTAAAAGAACCGTTTTCGGGCTGATTAATAATTTCCAGCGCGGTATTGGCTGGAAGAATAATCAGTGATCGAGATGTCGCGACTAAACGATTCTCATCCTGCACAATCACCTTGCTTCCCTGCGTGACATGGCAAAGTGCAGCGGAGAACAGTTTTACGCGGTGCAAATGATGCAGACGGCTGGAATGAACTTCCGTAGACGTCAGACGATTAAAGCGCACCTGCACCTTTGACACCGCATTAGTTTGCAATTTATCGTCCAAATTTTACCGTCATTTCAGCTTTCGCCAAGGCTGCATTATTTAGCATATACCCTACCATAGCACCGCTCGATTGGTTATCTAATGGTAAACTCTCGGTATTCAACGCCCAGACAGTAAACTGATAACGGTGTGGTTTTGCTCCCGGTGGAGGACAAGCCCCACCAAATCCGGCATAACCGTAATCATTACGCCCTTGCACTGCCCCAGCCGGTAACTGTGGTTTTTCCCTGGCTCCGGCACCTGCTGGCAGACTGGTTGTATTTACAGGAAGATTCACCACGGTCCAGTGCCACCAGCCGCTACCGGTTGGCGCATCGGGATCGTAGGCGGTGACGGCAAAACTTTTGGTTCCTTCAGGCGCATTAGCCCATGCCAGTTGTGGTGAGATATTCTGCCCTGAACACCCAAAATCGTTAAATACTTGCTGCTGCGATAACGGTTTATCACTGCTCATATCGGTACTGGTGATACTAAAATTGTTCGCTGCAAAGCTGCTAACGCTGAACCCCAACAAAGCAGCAGCCGATACTGTAATTATATTTTTCATCTTCGGTTCCACGAGGTAAACAAGATCTTTAGCCTACCGAAGATGCCCGAGTAAAGTTGTGCAGAAAAGCTTTAATTTTATGCCATAACGCTCACTTTAACCTGCCAGCAATACGGTCAATAAAGCTCACTTTATTGCACTGCGCTTTTCTGCAAGTCCATAACCGCTGGTTTTAATCTTTTCAATCACTCTCTGGATCTCTTCGTCAGCAAGAATCGGTGGCTCGCCCAGAGACAGCGCCTGTACATACATTCTGGAAATCGTTTCGACTTCGATAGCCAGCCATAATGCTTTTTCCTGGGTCGCGCCAATCGCTATCTGTCCATGCTGTCCTAGCAGGCATGCATCGCGGCCTTCTAACGCTTTAACCGCAACGTCAGATAACTCCTGAGAGCCAAAGGTGGCATAAGGTGAACAGCGGATAGAGCTTCCCCCGGCCACAGCAATCATATAGTGAAAAGCCGGGATCTCTTTATGGTGTATAGCGAGCGTTGTGGCATACATCGAGTGCGTATGAAGTACCACATTACGTTCTGGACGAGCCGCCAGAATATCACGGTGAAAACGCCATTCTGATGAGGGAATATGCAGACCTTCCCAGCTTCCATCAAATCCCATTTCAACAATATCTTCCGGCTGCATTCGCTCATAGGGCATTGAGCTCGGTGTTATCAGAAATCCACTTTCTGTACGTACCGAGAGATTCCCTGATGTTCCCTGATTAATACCGACTTCATTCATTTTCAGACAGGTACGGACCATAGATTCACGTATATCAAGATGTTTAATTACGTCAGTCGTCATACTGTGTGCTCCGGTAATAAAAATTTTTACGGTCTCGCTCGCGTGAGTGACATATGATATTTCAAAAAAACCTTTGTCAAACAACAAGTGACATATGACCACATTAATGTGACATTTGTCTCTTTCTGCTCAGTTTAAGGTGACGTGGATAGCGTGAAGCAGGCACAATTAAGTCAGTCTTAAAAAATAAACGGATGACAATGATGGAATACCCGATTAATCAGCAGGTTCACGATAAGGTTGCCGACGTTCCCGTTGAATTCGATGGTAATCCATTAATTTGGGCCGCCTGGCTTTACTATGAAGAAGGTATGACCCAGCAGGCCATTGCTGACCTGTTGCATGTATCACGAACCTCGGTAGTGAAAATGCTCCAGGCTGCGCGAGACGAGGGAATCGTCTCAATCAGTGTTGCCCCACAACATCTTGGTGCCGTTCGCGGCGCTCGTGAGCTCAAAGCACGTTATCAGTTAGAAACCGTCATCGTCGTGCCCGATGATGGCGGAGTCGGTCAGGATTATGAACGCATCGGCCGCGCTGCGGGTCGCTATCTCGCCTCGGTTATCAAACCGGAAGATATTCTTGGTGTTTGCTGGGGCAAAACGGTTCTTGCCATGTCTGAAACGGTGCCGGAAATGACCCTCCCCAACCTGACTATCGTCCAGGCTGCGGGTAGTGCGATGGGTGCCTATGAATCATCCACTGAACGCTGTACTGCTAATATAGCCGTCAGATTACATGCTCGTAGTGTCAATCTTCATGCCCCCGGCATTGTTTCCAGTTATGCATTAAAAGAAGCATTAATGGCAGAGAAAAGCATTAAAGAGAAGTTCTCCCTGCTGCACTCCTGCTCGAAAATTGTTTTCGGAATGGCTGATTTAGGCTCACAGAGTATGGCTTTTGCGAGTGGCTATTTAGAAAGAGAAGATGCTCAGCCTTATCTGCATAATGGGGCGATCGGCATGGCAGCAGGGCGATTTTTTGATGCGTCAGGTCAGGCAGTTCTGGGTGAGCTGGATAATAAAATGATAGGGATTACCCTTGAAAAATTAACCCAGATACCCGAGCGTATTTGTATTGCCGGCGGCAAAGATAAAGTCGCCGCCCTTCATGCCCTGTTATCAGGCGGAAATGCCACGGTATTGGTCACTGATGAGAGTACGGCGTTAATGTTGCTCCAGCAGCCTTAACGCAACATAAGTCGTTCCCATACTCTGAGATTACTTGTAAGATTTGCTCATTTGATAGAGCATCGTACTCATATTACATGATAGCCTGGGAGTAAAACATTGTGACTAACCTGCCTCTTTCCACCATTCAAGCTATCACTGTAGCAAAGGCCTATTTTATTGAACGTAAAACCAAAAGTCAGATTGCCGAAGAGATGGCTATCTCACGCTTTCGGGTTGCTCGTTTGATAGATGACGCCATCGAACGCGGATTGGTTAAGTTCGTTATCCAGGACCAGCAAGTTATTGATGTTGAACTGTCGCAGCAAATTAAGAAAAAATTTAATCTCGATGAGGCCGTCGTGCTGGCAGGGCCAGATCTTCCGTCAGGAGCGCTAACTGAACAACTGGGTAAGCTCGGGGCATCGGTTGTTGAAGAAATTCTTAAACCCGGAATGAGTGTTGGCATCGCATCTGGCCGGGTACTTTCCGCCGTGGCAGATGCCTTGAGTGTGCTACCGATGCTTGATGTGGTACAAGCCGCAGGTGCACAACCGGGGATGGAGTTCACACATAATTCGATTGAATTAGTCCATCGTATTGCGGCTATCGGTGGCGGAAAAGCCTACCCAATCTATGTTCCGATGTGGGTCGATAATCCGGAAACTGCACAAAATTTATTACTGGAACCGAGTATCGCTGCAGTACATAAAATGTATGACTCGCTGGATGTATTACTGACGGGAATAGGCTCCTGGTCGCCCGCGGAGTCCTGCATGTTCCATACCTTCCCTGCTGAGTGGAAAAAAGAGGTCTTACAGGCAGGCGTCTGTGCAGATATCTGCACCACGATAATTGACCATCAGGGTGTCGCCATTCCTTCTCCGTTAGATAAAGTGGGTCTGTCTATGGTGGCAGAACAAGTCCGTAAAGTGCGGCAAGTGGTGGCGATTGCTGGTGGTTTGGAAAAACGTGAAGCCATTGCTGCGACGCTAAAAGGCCAGTGGGTCACCACCCTTGTTACCGACGCCGGAGTCGCCCGTTATCTGTTAACCATCTAGAACCCAGCCCCCTTTAAACCTCCTTTTCAATCCGATTTGATAATCTCATCACTGTATTCATGCAACGATAACTTATTGTTGCATGAAAAATGATGCGCTCATTTGATAAGACCATGTGCACACTTGACGCCTGATATCACCAATGTATGTTAGGGATAATCAAATGAGCAAAGAGTGAAATCAAATGAGTAAGCAACTTGATGTCGCAGAAATAGCGCAAAGCGTTATAGAGAATGATCTCCAGGCAGTAAATGCTATCCGCTCCCTGTTTGAGCAACCGGTTTTCCATGATGTTGCGACAGCGATTGCCCGTTGCAAAGGCAAGGTGTTGGTTACCGGAAGTGGCACCAGCGGGGCTGTTGCTCATCGTTCCGCACACCTTTTTTCCGTCTGTGGCACACCCTCATTCTATCTTCCGCCAAGCGACGGGCTACACGGTGGTATGGGCGCCTTGACCTCGGAGGATCTTATCCTCGCTTTCTCAAAGGGCGGCAGTTCACAAGAGCTGAATGATTTTTGTCGCCTGAGCAAGAAATTATGTAAATCACTCATAGTCGTTACCGCCAACCCACACTCTGAGTTTGCACAACTGGCCGACTATGTGCTGACCATTCCTCTGGCGAAAAATTGCGATTTAGGCGGTGTTGTCGCCACGGGCTGTACCCTTTCCTTCTCTGCACTGACTGATGTATTGGTGGAAATCACCCGTCAAATGCGGGGTTATGAGTGGGAGTCATTCTTCTATACTCATCCAGCAGGCGCTGTCGGTAAGCATGCAGAAAATAGTTTAAAACAACTGCATAACTCAACGCAGGGGTAATGACCATGATGCGGGATATTGTTGCGGGAATAGACTCATCGACCCAATCATGCACAGTGATGCTGCGTGATCTGAAAACAGGTGCTGTCGTTGCACAGGCAAGGGCGCCCCATCCACCTTCCACGCCACCTTGCAGTGAACAAAACCCGGAAGTCTGGTGGGAAGCATTGACGACTGCCTTGCATGAACTACGTGACTGGTGGCCTCGAATTGCCGGACTTTCCGTTGGCGGCCAGGGGCATGGATTAGTGATCCTCGATAAAGATGATAATCCGCTACGTCCCGCAAAACTCTGGAATGATACCGAGTCAGCCCCCCAGGCTCGGGAATTATGCTGTCTATTATCCACTGAGCAGTGGGCAACACTAACCGGCTCGGTACCGGGCCCGGCGATGACTATTGCCAAACTCGCATGGACGGAAGAGCACTGTCCGGGATTACTCGCAGCCAGCCAGCGTATTATGCTGCCTTTTGACTATCTGGTGTACAAGCTCAGTGGAAGTTTTGTTACTGAACGTGGCGGCGCATCAGGAACCGGTTATTTCAATCCTTTTGATAACAGCTGGCAGCCGCAACTGGCTGAACTGATTAATCCGGATATTGACTGGCTTGCGCGCTGGCCGACCATTATTCCCTCCAGCCAGCCGGCCGGAAAAGTGATTGCAGCAGCAGGATTTGAGCAATTAACCGGGGCGATTGTCGGTGTCGGTACCGGGGACAACATGTCCGCGGCGTTGGGAATGAATTTGTTGCCAGGGGATATGGCTATCTCTATTGGCACCAGCGGCACGCTCTATGGCATTAGTCCGGAAGGTATTATCGATACCACCGGTACTATCAATGGCTACGCTGATGCAACGGGTCAGTTTATGCCGATGATAACGACGTTAAATGCAGCCAAAGTCACCGATACCTTCCGCCGTATTTTACGCGTCACAACCGCTGAATTTGATGAAATGGCACTGACAGCCACACCCGGTTCCCATGGACTGACGCTACTTCCCTGGCTGGATGGCGAACGTACGCCAAATTTGCCGCATCAGACCGGGCAAATGCATGGCCTTCTGACCACTACCACAGCAAACGATATTGCCCGCGCCGCCATTGAAGGAGTGCTCTGCGGGCTGCTCTCTGGCGGTAAAAAACTCGCGGAACATCACTTTATCAGCGACGGTCGTTTGGTCATTACCGGGGGCGGCGCAAAGTCAAAAGCCTATTGTCAGATACTGGCCGACCTCACAGGTAAAACGGTCTATATCTCCTCTATTGGCGAAACAGCCGCCGCCGGTGCCGCAGTGCAGGCCGCCGCCGCGGTATTAAAATGTAGTAATGCCGAGATGGCTGAACGCTGGAGCTGTCCGCTGGAGGTGGTCGCAGAGCCACAGCATGATAGCCGACATGTCCTTGAACATTACCAGTTATGCGTCAACACCAGTTTGGGAGAATATTAATGAGCACTCAGGACAATACTAAACCCCGGACGAAACCTTTCAGGGTGCCTGCTGAAACAGGGATCGCTGTCGTCTTTATCCTGGTAATGATTGGCGGGTTTATTGCTTCACCCAATTTTTTAACCGTCTCGAATATTATGATCCTGCTTCTTAATGGCGCAGTGATCGCTTTTCTCTGTCTCGGGCAGTCGTTCGTATTACTGACTGGAGGAATCGATCTTTCCTGCGGCTCTATTGTCGCCATGACCTGCGTTGTCGCTGCACTACTAATGGAAAAATTTGGTATCTCCTGGCAATTAACTATCCCGATTGTACTCGCGGTAGGGGCGCTGACCGGTTTTGTTAATGGCTTAATTATTGAGCGAACCGGTGTTCCGCCGTTTATCGTGACCTTTGCCATGATGGGCGTTGCGGCCTCCATTCCACAAATTATTACCGGTGCTGAGTCCATTCGTGTGACCCAGATTGGTTACAGCTTAATTGGTCAGTCAAAACCATTAGGTATCCCCTTCCCGGTTATTGCCTTGCTGATTGCCGTTGTGATTGCAGTTATTTTCTTACGCCGCACCGTTACAGGTACGCACATCTATGCGGTGGGCGGTAATGCTGATGCAGCGCGACTTTCCGGGATCAGTATTCCACGCATTACACTGCTGGTGTATTCCATTTCAGGTCTGTGTGCTGCTTGTGGTGGTTTAATTTACGGTTCAAGACTGATGACCGGCTACCCGACCGCAGGTCGTGGCGATGAACTCTTCTTCTCTATTGCTGGTGCGGTGGTCGGTGGCGTCAGTCTGTTTGGCGGAACCGGGAGCATTATCGGCGCAATGATTGGTGCCATGCTCATCGCCGCCATCTCAAATTTAATGAATGTTATGAATGTCAGTGCCTACTGGCAGCCCCTGGTTATCGGTCTCATCATCCTGTTCGGTGTCACTTTCGATACGCTTCGTTCCTCTAGAAAACTGACACTACCCTGGTTGAAATCGAGGAAAACGCTTCACGCTGCACCCATAAAAAATGAAAACCAAAGTACCTTACAAGAAGGGGATTCACATGCAAAATAGTAAGAAGTTATCAGTCGGCATTTTAATTCTTGCCGCCATCACTGCGCTGTCCGGTTGCAACCGCGAGGAAGATAAGCAGGCCGTAAATGAACCCGCCCAAAAAACGCTGGGAGTCACTTTGCCTAACTTAACTAATCCTTATTACGTGGCGATGAAAAAAAGTTTTGAGGATAGCGCAGCCGCTCAGGGCATCAATGTGAAGATCTCTATTGCAGATAATGACGATGCTAAACAGCTTTCTCAGGTTGAAAGTTTTATTCAGCAGAAGGTTGATGCTGTCGCCGTAAACTGCGTTTCTTCCGGCCCTTGTGTGGCAGGTATCAATCAGCTTAATAAAGCCAATATCCCTGCTTTTACTATCAACTTATTACCTGATAGTGAAAGTATGAAAATACAGAACGTCACTGTCGTACAAGGTGTACAAACAGATCAGCGTGAAGGTGGTCGTTTAATCGGTGAAGCGTTACTGAAAGAAATCGGCCCTGATGGCTCGGCCGTTATCGGTATTGTCGGTGAGCCAACCTCCGTTTCAGCCAATGCTCGTGATGATGGTTTTAAAGAGGCTCTGGCTGCGAATAAAAACGTTAAATTTGTTGCTCTGGTAAACGGTAAAGTTGAAGAGACCACCTCGCTGAAAGTGACTACCGAAATGCTGCAAGGTAACCCAGATATTACTGTCGTATTCTCTGATACCGAACCGGCAGCGATCGGCGCATTAGCCGCAATTAATCAACTGGGTGCAAAAGATCGCGTCAAACTCTATAGCTTTGTTGATAAAGAAGGCGTTAAAGCGATTCAGGAAAATAGCGTGCTGAAAGCGGGCGCGATTCAAGAGCCAGTGAAACTGGCAGAGATACTCGTGGAAAGCGTTAAGAAGAGCCTGAACGGTGAAAAAGTCCCTCAAATGATCAATAACCCGCCGTTATTGGTTAATAAAGATAACGCCGCTGCCGTTATTGGCTCTGCTTATTAATATCTATTCCTAATAATTCAAGTTGCTATATGGCAGCTTGGATTATTCAGGATATTGGCTGCAATTCACCTGAGAAGATTGAAAGATGAATTATATTGCTCAACAAATAAAAATCGGATTTTCTGGTGTACAGGTTTTACATGGTGTTGATTTCTGTGTCGAACCTGGCACTATCCATGGTTTGTTTGGCCATAATGGTGCGGGAAAATCGACATTATTAAAAATTCTCGCGGGGGTTAATACACCAGACAGCGGGGAGCTTTTAATCGGTGATGTACCTGTTCATCTTTCCTCTCCCAGGGATGCATTAAATCAGCGTATTGCCTGTGTTTATCAAGAGCTCAGACTGATCCCGGGCATGAGTGTCTGGCAAAATCTCTTTCTTGGACGAGAGTTAAGAAAAGCAGGGGGATTTTTAGATGAAAAAGGCATGATAGCCCATACAGAAGCCGTTCTGACGGAATATCAGCTTAATTTTCTCCCGACCACTCTGGTGAAAGAGCTTTCTCATCCCGATAAACAGATGCTGGAAGTCGTCACTAACCTTGATCGCGATGCCCGTTTTCTTTTTCTGGATGAACCCACCACGGCTCTGGAAGGCGCTCAGGCTGAAGACTTATTAAATGCCGTTCAGCGCATTGCGAAAGCAAAAAATATTGGCATCGTTTTAGTCTCTCATAAACTGGATGAAGTGCTCCGTGTCTGTGATAAAGCAACGGTAATGTGTGGGGGGAAAGTCATTTATAGCGCAGATAAACTCACGCTCAGTAAAGCGGCAATCGTTGAGGCCATTGTCGGTAATGCTGCCGTTTATGAACAGTCAGCTAATCGGCGTGAGATTATTCGTGGTGCCCAGACACGCCCGTGGCTGGCAATTGAAAATCTAAAAACTGACCGCCTGAAAAATATTAACTTACAGGCTTTCCGCGGCGAAATTTTAGGTGTCTATGGGTTAGTCGGAGCGGGCAGAACCCGTTTATGTCGTACCCTGTTTGGCCTTGAAACCGTGGTGAGTGGCAATATTCAGCTTTCTCATAAGAGTTATCATCCCAGCTCCCCTGCTAAAGCAATACAGTCAGGTATTGCCTATCTGACTGAAGAGCGCAAAAAAGATGGTTTTATTCCTTTAATGTCTAGCTTTGCCAATGCCACCTTGCCGATTTTAAAGCGTTTTCGTCACTTTGGCTGGGTAAATCATGATGCAGCCGAGAACTCTGCTTCAGCCCTGTTAGCAAAAATGAATACTTTAGGAAACTTACACGGACCGATTCGTTCACTTTCGGGCGGTAACCAACAAAAGGTATTGCTGGCCAGGGTCATCGCTCAAAATGCGACTTTGGTGCTACTCGATGAACCGACCAAAGGAGTCGATATCGGAGCCAAAGCCGATATCTATAAAATAATTTATCAGCTAGCTGAAAGTGGTTGTTGTGTAGTAATGGTTTCCAGCGAAGAAGAAGAATTATTAGATGTCGCTGATAACATAACGGTCTTTCGCAATGGCGAATGTGATGGCAGTGTTATTCCTGCACACAATCTTACTCCAGCTGATTTACGTAAGGCCGCCTGGGAAAATGAGGAGGCAACAGTATGAATATTTCAGCCAGTGTTTATGCAGCAGATCCGCTGAATATTGAGCGCGATATTCAAACCGTAATATCAACCATAGATTCACTGCATTTTGATGTTATGGATGGTCATTTTACTCAGGCCTACGGACTCAATATTTCATTATTTTCTCGTTTAAAAACATTTACCAGCAAGCCTATTGATGTCCATCTTATGGTGAACAATCCGGAAGTGTGGGCGGAAAAATTCGCTGCTTTAGGTGCTCGCTGGGTCGCGTTTCATCCTGAGTCTTGTCATCATCCTGAGGCACTGATTCAGGCGATACAAAATAGTGGATCTAAAGCCTATCTCGCTTTTGGTTTAAACAATCAACCGCATGATTATAAACATTTATTTTCTAGTATAGACGGGGTTCTTATTTTAAGCGCTCCTGCAGGTGGTGGGGAATTTGATGTCACTGCTCTGGATAAAATCGCCCAGATCCCCGCCAACTTACCTATCGCTTTTGATGGCAAAATCACCCCAGCCCGCCTTCCCGACTTACGTAAAAATAACGGTGACTTAGCGATTATGGGAGCGGCCATGTGGCCATAAAACGAACAAAAATGGCAGGCGGATTTTAATTTTATGGTAAGCGGTCATATGTATATTTGATATTTATTAAACATACATCCAGCAATAATAAAATATTACTGGCGCCATTAAGACGCATGTTTTAATAATCCAAGAATTTATTTTTACATTCCCTCTTACTTTTTCAATACGCCTCATGGTAAAACTAACAGCAATCAGAATTTAATTATCATGATTTCTGAAGGCTCCCAGTTTATTAGAGAGAAAACGTAGAACATCCAAAAAACTGAAAACACTCTATATATACCTTGAATAATTCAAATTGCTTGTAAGCGCTAAGTTCAGGCAGTCGATGAGCACAGATAAACAGGTATCAGCAACTTGAAGTATGACGGGTATAACCATATATACACGGAGGTATTATATGTCGATTCGAGTCATTAGACGTTGGACTATACGAATTGTATTACTGATCGTTGTCATGCTGCTTACTCTGCTGGTAATAAGAATCTATGATACACAGCGAGGACCAAAACTCGAGCTCTGGCATACCTTTGTTCCAGATGATATGGACGCAGCTGAAATCGATAAATCCGATTGGACCGATTATCTGAAAGCGGAAAAAAAACTTTTCGATGAAGTCAAAACCAATGTCACCGACAAGCTAAATCCTGAAGCCCGGATCCCATCGAACCGTTATTATTCAGGTAGCGATATTTATCCCCCTCATTTTAGTACCGACTGGAATCGTTCTTATATTCTTCATCCCAAGGGAGCACCAAAAGGTGCTGTTGTCTTACTTCATGGACTGACGGATACCCCTTATAGCTTGCGTCATATCGCACAGAATTATAGAGAGCATGGTTATATCGCGATTGGTATTCGCTTACCTGCACACGGCACCGTTCCCGGAGCATTAACGGATGTGAAATGGCAGGATTGGTTAGCTGCGACACGTCTTGCTGTTCGTCAAGCAAGGATCCTTGCAGGTAGTAGTTTACCGCTGCATATTGTGGGTTTCTCAAATGGCGGTGCGCTGGCGATGAAGTATACTCTGGACTCGCTGGAAAACCCGAGGCTGGCGAAACCCGATCGCGTGATTCTGATATCACCCATGATTGGTGTCACAAGCTTTGCACGTTTTGCTGGTGTTGCAGGCTGGCCTGCTGTCTTTCCCGCTTTTGCTAAATCAGCCTGGCTTGGCATCGTACCCGAATTTAATCCCTTTAAATATAATTCATTCCCGGTGAATGGCGGACGGCAGTCTTATCTTTTGACCGCCGCGTTACAGCAACAAATTTCCCGAGATTCCAGAAATAACCGACTTGATGAGCTGCCCCCTATTTTAACCTTCCAGTCATTAATGGACTCAACCGTGAGTACTCGGGCGGTCGTTACTGCCCTGTATAACCACTTACCGAAAAATAACAGTGAAGTTGTATTATTCGATTTAAATCATGCCGCTAATATCGGTCTTTTACTGAGGACCTCTTCTTATACCGCGTTAACCCGTTTATTACCGCCACCGCCGCGAAATTACAGTGTGACTATCGTTACCAACGTTTCACCAGAAAGTGGTGAAACTGTGGCGTTAACGACGCTGGCAGGTCAGGTCAACGAAACCGTTACCCCAACAGGATTAGCCTATCCACCAGATATTTTCTCTTTATCCCATGTAGCCTTACCCTTCCCGATGAGTGATTCACTCTATGGTCGCTATCCCGAAAAGCCCGATCAGTACGGTGCCAGCCTGGGAACCATTACCGCCCGTGGCGAACGTTCAGTATTGAGCGTGGGCATGGACTCCTTGATGCGTATTTCATCAAACCCATTCTATTCGTATATGCTGCAACGTATTGATGACAAAATAGAAAACTCAAATAAGCAATAAGCCTGTAGCTGGAGTAATTCACGTTGCCTGCAGGTATTAAGGGAAACCTACGATAAACATAGATACGCTATGTAATTCGATGGGTAGAACTGAACTCTCAGGCAACGGCAATACGCCATACTCCAGCATTGCAACCCCTGAGTAATTTGAGGTATGACGGGTATATCCACCTTGAGATATATCAGTACATGATAGGAAGCGACCGTCATTTACTATGGCAGATCACAGAGTGTATCTCTGCTCTTTACTGGGCTTGTTCTGACTCAATACTCGCCACCACAGGGTTAGAGCAGAATATTTATCAGCAAAAACTGGCCATCGAAAAAAACAGCTTCATAATTTTCTTAATTTAGATGACGCATTTCATTAACAAATATCGATGATGGCTGAATATACACTCACATGGAGTACGATAGAAAATATTAAGGTTAACGTTGACCGCGTACGATTTATGAGCCTGGAACAAACGTCTCCTCTCCATGGCCTGTATCAACAGCATCTGGATATTTTCTCAGCTATTCAGCAGCCCCGCTTTTATCCACAGGTCCCCATTAATCTCTTACCGCGCTAAGTTCTGCTGTCAACGCCATCCGAGCTGTGGTCAGAAAAAACATTATATGTTGCACGACTTCCTCAGTTACGCGATGCTGTCATTAACAACGGTGATGAGGAGAAGTGCATGACGCCTTGGTTAATTTTTGGTGCCGGTGGTAAAGGTGTGGGCCTGCTAACGACTTTACAGGCGCTAAAGGCATCTCAACCGGTTATCGCCGTTGTCAGAAAGGAAGAGGCCGCCCGCTATCTGCGTGAGCAAGGTGCAACGGTTTTGGTAGGTGATGCCTGTGATGAAGACCTGGTGGCCGAGGCCTGTCAGTTGGCAGGGACAGAAGCAACCGTTATCTCAACCATGGGGGGATCCCAGGACTACCTGGCTCACCGCACTGTGATTAACGCGGCCGAGCAAGCCGGGATCTCACGTATGCTGTTAGTCACGTCTCTTGGCTGCGGGGATAGCTGGGCTTATCTTTCCCCTCGTTATAAAGCCGGATTTGGTCAGGCCGTTCGGGAAAAATCGCTTGCTGAAAGCTGGTTACAAACTAGCACCCTGGATTTTGCAATTCTCCGTCCCGGAGGTCTGCTCCATGGCGAGCCGACAGGTAAGGCGCAACTTTCTCAAGCAGATGACGTGCATGGCCTGGTGATGCGTGCGGATGTGGCCGCAGAAGTGGTTAAACTCGCCAAGAGCCCGGCGCTGAATGGCCAAATCTACAGCATTGTTGAACCTAATCTGAAACCTGCATAAGCAACGAAAAAATTTAGCATTTCTGGCGATACGGTCGATATCCACTTCCCTGGTAGCCGATATCAGGGTAATGATTAATAGTTCCCCTTAGCAAAGAAGGCAAATTATCTTATGTCTGAACATCACTATCATCCCCCGAAAACCTGGGTTTGGAATACCACTGAAGCAGGAAAATTTTCTAACATTAATCGCCCTGTTTCTGGCCCGACACATGAAAAAACCTTGCCTGTTGGTCAGCATCCATTGCAACTCTATTCAATGGGAACCCCCAACGGACAGAAAGTCACTATTCTGCTTGAAGAACTGCTGGCGGCAGGTGTCAGTACCGCTGAATACGATGCCTGGTTAATCAGCATTGGTGCTGGTGATCAATTCTCCAGTGGTTTTGTCGGCGTCAACCCCAACTCAAAAATACCCGCATTACTGGATAATTCCATTAATCCGCCGATCCGCGTATTTGAGTCCGGTGCAATTCTGCTCTACCTGGCAGAAAAATTTGGTCACTTCCTGCCAAAAGATATTCATGCCCGTACCGAAACACTGAACTGGTTATTCTGGCTACAGGGCGCAGCACCTTACCTGGGTGGCGGTTTTGGACATTTTTATCACTATGCACCAGAAAAAATAGAGTACGCCATCAACCGCTTCACCATGGAAGCTAAGCGTCAACTGGATGTCCTGGACAAACAGTTAGCTAAAAACCGCTTCATTGCCGGAGAAGACTACACCATTGCCGATATCGCTATCTGGCCGTGGTACGGTAATTTAGCTCGCGGCGAACTCTATGAGGCTGCTGACTTCCTTGATATCACCTCTTATCGCCACGTTCAGCGCTGGGCAGAAGAAATTGCCAGCCGTCCGGCGGTAAAACGGGGCCGTATTGTTAACCGTGCATGGGGTGAGGTGCAGTTAGCCGAACGTCATTCAGCCTCAGATTTTGACGGACTCGCTCTGTAAATATCCTCTGGCAGATAGCCGTATTCTGTTATCTGCCACACTGTATTTCTGCTCATCGTCTCTCATCTTTTTTATCTCCCAGTGATAATTATTTGCATTTAAAAATAGCAGAGGCTATGTTTTATAGCACGTGCTATAAATGATGAATAAATCATCCCTCAGAGAGTCATATGATGCCCAGAAAACTCAGGATAAAACAGATAATCACTCTCGCCGGTATCGCTCTGGCTCTGCTGCAATTCCCCGCTCATGCCCAAGAAAAATTCAAAGCTGTCACAACGTTTACTATTATCGCGGATATGGCTAAAAACGTGGCTGGCGATGCTGCAGACGTTGAGTCAATAACTAAACCAGGGGCAGAGATCCATGAATATCAGCCAACGCCAGGTGATATTCGCCGGGCGCAAGGCGCTAATCTGATCCTCGCCAACGGCATGAATCTTGAACTCTGGTTTGAGAAATTTTATCAGCACCTTAATGGCGTACCGGAAGTTATCGTCACAACCGGTATTGAGCCAACAGGAATAACGGAAGGGCCTTATAACGGTAAGCCGAATCCACACGCCTGGATGTCACCTAAAAATGCGCTGATTTATGTTGATAATATTCGCGACGCATTCGTGAAATATGATCCCGACAATGCAGAAACCTATAAGAAAAATGCCGAAGTCTATAAGCAGAAAATCAGCCAAACTATCGAACCGTTACGTCTTGAGCTGGCAAAAATTCCTGCGGATAAACGCTGGTTGGTGAGCAGTGAAGGTGCCTTTTCTTATCTGGCGCGCGACCTTGATATGAAGGAACTATATCTGTGGCCAATTAATGCCGATCAACAGGGTACACCGCAGCAGGTACGTAAAGTCATTGATACCATTCGTCAGCACAATATACCGACTATATTTAGTGAAAGTACCATTTCAGATAAACCCGCTCGCCAGGCAGCACGTGAGTCAAAAGCACATTATGGCGGCGTACTGTATGTCGACTCCTTAAGTACGGCTGATGGTCCGGTACCGACTTATCTGGATCTGTTACAGGTCACCACCAGCACTATCACCGACGGGATTAATAAAGGGATGCAAAAATGAGTCACGCGCCAGGCATTGTGGTGAAAAATGCAAGTGTCACTTATCGTAACGGCCATACCGCGCTGAGGGATGCAAGCTTTGAGATCCCTACAGGCACCATTGCCGCACTGGTTGGCGTGAATGGCTCCGGTAAATCGACCCTGTTTAAAGCGATTATGGGTTTTGTTCGTCTGGCCCAGGGGAGCATTTCTATCCTCGGTCAGCCGACACGCCAGGCCCTGCGCCGTAATCAGGTATCTTATGTGCCCCAGTCAGAGGATGTCGACTGGACCTTCCCTGTGTTGGTTGAAGATGTGGTGATGATGGGCCGGTTCGGTCATATGGGTATGCTGCGTATCGCCAGCAAAGCGGACAAGCAGGCTGTGGATTACGCCCTGGAACGTGTAGGTATGATTGAGTACCGTCACCGACAAATTGGTGAACTTTCTGGCGGGCAAAAAAAACGCGTCTTCCTTGCTCGTTCTATCGCTCAGGATGGTCAGGTTATTTTACTGGACGAGCCATTTACCGGGGTTGATGTCAAAACTGAAGAGCAAATCATTCAACTGTTGCGTGAGCTGCGTAATGAAGGCCGTACCATGCTGGTTTCTACCCATAATCTGGGCGCCGTTACCGATTATTGTGATTACACCGTACTGGTAAAAGGGACCATCCTGGCCTATGGCCCGACTCAAGAAACCTTTACCCAGGAAAATCTTGAAAAGGCATTTAGCGGTGTACTCCGTCATGTCAGATTAACCGGTTCGGAAACCAGCGTACTCACCGATGATGAACGCCCGTTTATCCGCATTCCGTCGAAGGAGGAGTAAGTTGATATCCTTGCTGCTTGAGCCTTTTAGCTACGACTATATGTTCAATGCCATCTGGGTCTCTGCCCTGGTGGGCGGAGTCTGTGCATTTCTCTCTTGTTATTTAATGCTAAAAGGCTGGTCGTTGATTGGTGACGCCCTCTCCCATTCTATCGTACCGGGTGTTGCGGGTGCTTATATGCTGGGGCTGCCTTTTTCCATTGGGGCATTTTTTTCTGGCGGGTTGGCTGCCGCGACCATGTTATTTTTAAACCAGCGCACGAAGCTGCGGGAAGATACAATAATTGGTCTGATCTTTTCTTCCTTCTTTGGGCTTGGGCTTTTTATGGTCTCACTCAACCCAACCTCAGTGAATATTCAAACCATTGTGCTGGGTAATATTCTGGCGATAGACCATTCAGATATTATCCAGCTCGCGATTATTGGTTTCGTTTCACTGGCAATTTTGCTACTGAAGTGGAAAGATTTGATGGTGACATTTTTCGATGAAAATCATGCGCGTTCCATCGGACTTAATCCCGTCTGGTTAAAAGGACTCTTCTTTACTCTGCTTTCTGTCACTACCGTTGCAGCTTTACAAACCGTAGGTGCATTTCTGGTGATTTGTATGGTTGTGACCCCGGGAGCCACCGCTTATTTGCTCACTGACAGATTCCCAAAACTGCTGATGATATCCGTGACGCTGGGTACACTGACCAGTGCGGTGGGCACCTGGATTAGCTATTTTCTTGATGGGGCAACCGGGGGAATTATTGTTATTTTGCAAACGCTGATATTTCTTAGCGCTTTCTTATTTGCACCAAAACACGGTTTGTTAGCCAGTCGTCGTCGGGCACATCTGAACAGGGAGTCTGCATGATGAGCGTAGTAGAAACCTTGCTTTCGCCCTTCCAGTTTAGTTTTATGATCAATGCTCTGGTGATGACAACCCTGGTGGCTATTCCTTGCGCTTTGCTCTCATGCTTCCTGGTACTAAAAGGTTGGGCACTGATGGGTGATGCAATGAGCCATGCAGTATTTCCGGGAATTGTGTTGGCCTGGATGGTCGGTCTGCCACTGGGAGTCGGTGCCTTTGTTGCCGGTCTCTTTTGTGCGCTCGCTACCGGTTATTTACAGGAAAATAGCCGTATTAAGCGTGATACCGTGATGGGAATTGTCTTTTCCGGAATGTTTGGAGCCGGTCTGGTACTGTACGTTTACCTCAAACCAGAGGTCCATCTCGACCATATTCTGTTCGGTGATATGCTTGGCGTCAGCTGGAACGATATCTGGCAAACTGCGGTCATTGTCGTGATTACTGCGGTGATTGTCCTGGTGAAATGGCGTGACTTGTTACTGCATGCCTTTGATCCTGTTCAGGCCCAGGTTTCTGGTTTAAACGTTAAACTGCTGAACTATGGTTTGCTGTGCCTGGTCTCCCTGACCATTGTTGCCGCCTTAAAAGCCGTAGGGATCATTCTTTCCATTTCACTGCTGATTGCGCCCGGAGCGATAGCTTCGTTATTAACACGGACCTTCTTTTCAATGATGGTCGTGGCACTGCTCATCGCCATTTCATTTTCGTTTATTGGCGTTTACTTATCCTTTTTTATCGACAGTGCACCTGCGCCAACGATAGTGGTATGTCTCTCTGTGGTGTTTATTTTTGCCTTTATCTGGTCTTCTGTCCGGCAACGTCGACTGGAAAACCGTACCCGTCTATCCTGATAACTACCGGCAAGAGTGCCTGTTCTCTTGCCGGTAGTTATCATCCTGTCATTCGCTACAACTTGCCGACGCCGCCATCCAGCAGTAAATGAGTTCCGACGATAAAAACAGGCTCATCAGAAGCAAGAAATACCGCGGCTTTTGCCAGTTGCAGCGTGGTGCATCCCATCACTCAGAAAGAGCTGACGCGCCAGTTACGCCAGTTTGAAATGCGCGGACTGGTGAACTAATAATTCATCCACCATAGCACCACCCAAGCGCATCGCAGAACAGATACGCGGCATACCCAAAGAGATACTGCGCCAAGTCTGAGTGACTGAGTAGCTGACCGGATGCTGTTCAATATGGCAGGTATCTCCCAGCCAGGCGAGTGCCTCTTTATATTCCAGGGCACCCGCTGAAGTCGGTGTTGTCAGCCATTCATGGTAATAATGACGCGTGTGAGACGAAGCCCTGGTCTCATCAGCCAACTTACCGATAACACGTTCTCTGACTTCTTCAATCAAACGTGTTTTCTGTACATCATCAGCGAGTATTATCGCCTCCCCAAATTCTCCCCAGTAAAGCTCCTGAAGTGCAACATAACAGCGTCCGGCGGGAGAAAATGGATAGTAATTCCCATGCTCCCAATGCGTGAGTACCTGTTCATAGTGTTTTCGCCCACGCTCCACCAGGTTAATGCTTTGCAGCTGACTTTCAATTTGTTCCAGTTTGAAAGCCAGTTGAGTTTGTAACTTATCTGGCAATAAATGTCCGTCAAAGGCTCCCGCACTGGTAAAGGTTGCCGTTTGTTCCAACTGGAGCAGCTTTTCTCTGACCAATCTGGTTGCTAAATAACCTGGTTCCAGACGCGTCATAAACTCCGTTAGCCAGGATATTGTTGTTCTGGAGTGAGGCGTAAACACACTTTCCAAACCGCGCTGTACATCCTGGTATTGCGCTATCAGCTGGCTGCGCAGGTTTTCGTAAAATGACTTACTTTGCTGAGTATGTCGGGGCTGACGCACCATCCCAATACCCAGAGCAAAATCAACAATAAATTTTTCGTTAATACAAGCTAACGTTCGGCCGGAGCCGGCCGGTACAAAATGCTTCATGGTTTCTCCGCTGAAGAAAGCATCCGCAGATCCTTATGCAGTAAGCGAGTATCTTCATGAATATGATGTACTGTTCTGATGAAATGTTTAAGCTGATTTTGTAATGAGAGCTGTACGGTTTCACTCTGTTGCCTGGCAATCAGGCTTTGCGCCAGGTTGCTACGAATAGCATCCAGAGAATGGGAGAAATCAGCCATCAATAGCGACACACTCTCAGCCACCGATGCATTAAGTTGTGAGCTAATAACATGACGAACATGCACCAGGTAATCAGTAATATATTGATGTAATTTCTGATTCAGCGATTTTAAGTCAATGCAATAAAGCGTCTGCACGGGCTGTTTGCTTTCAGTATGCCCTTCACTGTTGTTCAACCAGCGCGCTAACATATCCCGCATACCGCCTTGGGGAGATGGAACTTGCTGGTATTCAATAACATTAGTAAAGATATGGTGGGTATTGGAGTGCAGTTGATTGGTTTCCAGGGGTGGCAACTTAACCTGAGCACGGAGCCCAACGTCTGCCAGTTCATCACTGACACGTTTCTCAATCGGCTTTAATGCTTCATGTAAACTATTTGTTAGCATAACCTCCAGGTGACTCAATGAAGACTTCAGATCTGCGGTAATTGTTTCCAATGCGGTGAACAATAGCCTTTCTCCGGATACCCGAATTTTAAGCAGTAAAGTACGTGCCTGAGTTTCATTATCAAGGGTGATATTTTCACTTCCGGGCGCAAAATCTCTCCGTTGTTCTGAGACAGCCGATGATGAAATATCAAACCTGTCGCCTACGATTAATCCCTCGCGAAAATAGTCATTCATCGCATCATGCAGCCGGGATTCAATATGATTAATGTTGTTATTAATCACCGTTAGTGTTGCGGTGGTTTTTTGCTGGATAGTTAAATCAAGATCCTGACGCGTATTCTTCAGCCACAGAGCATCTTGCTCGAGGCGAGTAATTTTATGCTGCAAGCTATCGTTGGTGACTTGCAAGCCCTGAGAGCGAAACTGTAAATATCGCCCTGCATCTTGAGTAAAATCAATTAATTTATGGCAGGCAGAAAACAGGGCATATTGCGCAGCATTGGCGTGGGCTGTGTGTAAGATATTTTCAATTGCTGGACCAAGCAGAGAGTCTTCCCATAAAAGATTAGCGGCGTGACGAACAATATTTTCATCAGCCAGATCCTCATTGCGCCAGCGTCGCCCCAGTGCTTCTTCGGCAAAATCTTGTACCCAACTGTGCGTATCCACTGGCGGCAGAGATCCTCGTTTGTCCAGCTCATAGCGAGTACGATTCGCAAGGTATCCCCACATACTGGACACGGGAAATACTCGGTCTGCACTGATAGTACCTTTCATCAGCGTTGCAGCTACCATGGCTTTAACCTGAAACTCATCATCACTATTACGATCTTTTTGATCGAACTTATTCACTAAGATAGTGAGTGGGGTAGACTTTGAAACACGCTGAATAGCCAGTCTGACTTCTTCATCAGATACCGATTTTAACTGGGTATAATCCATAATAGCCAGAATAGCCGAAGCCTGAGCAAGCTGCTCATTCAGCATTTCTTGCAAATGGGGTTGCCCTGCTTCATTGGGTCCTGGAGTATCAAGTAATGTTAACTGCCCCTGACCATCATTCAGGCCGGCAAGATGCACAAACTCTACTTCAATAAAGGGGATATGCTCAATTACAGCATAGGATTTAAAGGGAAATGGCACTTCCAGCGCAGCAGCCAGTCGTACTAAATCATTTAAACTTTTCAGGCAGTGAAAGATAGGTCTGGCACCCAAGTATTGACTCTCAAAACGAGTGCCTTCAATAATTCTGTCGAGCAATGCGTCCATATCCCGATCAACTTCCAGCTTCTGTGCCAGGCTCTGCCTGTCTGCTCCTGACAGTTTTTCTTGTAACTCACTCATTAAAGTTTCAATTGGCAATACATGAGGAAAGTGGAGGATAGGCTCATGTTGCCCTTGAGTGTGACGAATCAACGTTGGCAGCGCAGTCATCGGACGATTACGGTTAGGCAGTACTTCAGTACCAATAATGGCATTGATCGTCGTTGATTTACCCGCCTTCATGGTACCGACAATGGCCAGAACCATTTCATGCTGAGTGACTTTGCGCAGTTCGTTTTTCAGCATATCCATCTGTATATCTATGCCAGCAGCACTAAATGTTAATGGCTGAATTGAAGAATCATAAGATTGTGACGAAATATCCTTATCATTCTGTAATGCCAGTGGCGCGATTTTTAACTTATTCAGATTGTGTAACGTGAGTTGTAATAATCGCTCTGCTTCTTGACTTAATTCGAAAATTGTTTGCGTACGCATAAAATCTTCCCTTAACTCAAATTTATCGAGTTCTTTAATGCCGGGCTTTTATTTTTATAATTAAAAATGGTTTGCTGTGATTAAATAACTTGTCAAATTTTTACTTGATGTTGCCCCACACAGTAATCCTTTTTTTAGGCTACTCTGCCTATTTTCTGGCGATATTATAGTAATAAGGTGGGGAGCCAATACTGCACGTTCGGAACAAACTGTTCAGGAAATTCAATATATACCCTGAATAATTCGAGTTGCTTCCAGATGCCAAGAGTTCAGGCAAGCGATGAACATAGATAAACTATGTGATTCGCCTGTCCTCATTACGACAATGCTCAAGCAGTTTGAAGTATGCCGCTTGCCGCTCAGCATAAACAACAATTTTCTGGTACCAGCCGGAACATGCTCAGAGAACTGACAGGAAGAACTACCTGACTTTAAATGAAATTGATATTTTAGCCACTATTCCATGCAGAATATTTTCAAGTTATGGCTGATCGTGCATGTTCTTCACATTAATACCTAATAACCATGTGGTTTTAGTGTATAATCCTGCGTTATTTTTGCAGTCGCTGACTGCTCTTTTTTATATCATTATCCTACCTTGAGGACCTGACAATGCCATTACCTCATTGCCCAAAATGCAATTCTGAGTACACCTATGAAGATAACGGAGTCTACATCTGCCCTGAGTGTGCCTACGAATGGAATGATGCTGCAACGGGAGAGTCCGACGACGTGTTAGTTGTCAAAGATGCCAATGGTAACCTGTTGGCTGACGGCGATAACATCACCATCGTTAAAGACCTTAAAGTTAAGGGCAGCTCTTCTATGCTCAAAATAGGTACAAAAGTTAAAGGTATTCGTCTGGTTGAAGGCGACCACAATATTGACTGTAAGATTGATGGCTTTGGCCCGATGAAGCTCAAGTCTGAGTTTGTAAAGAAAAATTAATCTGCCAAGTGTACGGTGAAAAGAAATTTTCACCGTACAATGGTCATATATCACAACCTTCTATTATCATTGACTTTTTCCTACGTTTAACCTTTTTGTTTTAAATAATAATCCCACTCTTATGCATGATATAACTCCTGCCATTTAGGTCTGTGCTTCTATTTTATTTTGACGCAAAATCGTATCTTTGATACCTGTCTGTTACCTCAATAGTTTGTTGTTATTTTATTACTGGGATCTGCTATGTCTGACCTGATGACGTTTACTGGAATTACTCCCGAGCAAAGCGATATTGTTTATGCTCTGATTTGTGAATTACGCCAGGATAAAAAACTGGATAGTCGGCTGATTAAGGAAGGCCTGATAGCTAATCTTAACGATCCGAATATTGCATATCAGTTCGCGTGGCTGGACAATAAAGTGGTGGGGTTTATTAGCCTGCAATTTCAGTTTCATCTTCATCATGCACGCTGGATAGCCGAAATTCAGGAACTGGTGGTAATGCCACAAGCCCGTAGTTTTGGTGTCGGTAAAGCATTACTCGCCTGGGCTGAACAACAAGCGCGTTATCGTCATGCAGAACTTTTGGAACTCTCAACGAGTACCAAAAGAGTGAATGCTCATCGATTTTATATTCGGGAAGGTTATCAGGCAACACACCTGCGTTTCACTAAACCACTTGCCTACGAATGATATCGTCGAATAATCAAATAGCTCTATACCAGATTGATTTATATTATTTTTCTATAAATAATGTACAGACTCTGTTACTAGGCTACAATATACAACTGAGTTTGAATAGAGATAAATGAATGATGAAAAAGATTGCTATCGTAACAATGCTCGGTGCGTTTCTGGTTTCAGGTTGTGCAGTACACACCGATGAGACCAGTGTGGGTAAGTTTGGCCTGGCTTATAAAAGTAATATCCAGCGCAAACTTGATAATCAATACTATACCGAAGCTGAAGCGTCCTTGGCACGTGGCAGAATATCTGGCGCGGAAGAGATAGTAAAAACTGATGCGACAAATTTCTGTGTTACAGAAGGCAAAAAAATGCAGATTGTTAACTTGACCACTGAAGGCGTTGGTCTGCATGGTGTTGCCCGTCTGACATTCAAATGTGAAGCTTAAAATATGAATATAAGACTGCCATCTGTCTTAACATTTTTACTTCTGGCGGGGTGCTCTGCTACACCATTAGTGGGCACTAGCAATGCTGTCAAAGAGATCGATGCAAACGAAGCTAAATCTTGTACCTTTGTGCAGTCTTTTATCGTAAAGAATGATAACCCACTGGATAAAAATTCAGACAATGATGTCAAAAATATTGCGATGAATCGTACAGATGTACTGGGTGGGAATGCGTTTTTAGTTAAAAATGAAGCCTTCTTACCCTCACCACTCAATATAGGTACAGTGATAGAACTTACCGGTGATGCTTACAAATGTCCTTAAGCAAACAGAGGTGAGTACCGTAGTCGTAAAGTATTATTTAACCTGTGTGCCTGTCCGGCACACTTATTGTCGATAGTCCCCCGTTGTACCTGCCTGTCTAATATTCATAGATATAAAACAGACTAATAACCGAGAGCTATTTTCTTGGCGGCATTTTTATCTCATATTTGATTCCTGGCCAAATAAGTACTGTGAGTTTATCTGCTTATACCCAAAATAATTCGAGTTACTTGTAGGCACCCAGTTCAGCCCGTCGATGAGCATAGATAAACTCTGTGATTCACGGGCTGGACGCAGACAACACCCAAGCAACTTGAAGTATGACGGGTATATAAATGGCCGATTTAAATGAGGGTTATTACAAGACCTAAAAAATAAATTAGTTTTTAAAATAAGAATTGGGAAACTGAAATATAAAATAAATTCAGTTTCCCAACCATCAACACACCACCTGATTACTCATAAAGCATTGCTTACTTGGCGATAATGAAACGTGCGTCATTTTCAATAAAGGTTTTAGTCGCAGGTGCAGCGCCAGTAATAGAACCGAAGTTCAGCTGCGCACGCAGTTTCCAGCTTGCAGGTACATTCCATTCAGCCTGAACATCGGCATCAACCAGTGGATTATAGTGCTGTAAGTTAACACCAAGACCTTTTTCAGCCAGTGCCAGCCATACTGCATACTGAGCAATAGCAGAACTGTGTTCTGACCATACAGGGAAGTTGTCAGCATAAGCAGGGAATGACTCTTGCAGCCCTTTCACCACGTCCTGATCTTCAAAAAACAGAACAGAGCCCGCAGCGGCTGCAAAACCGTCAATCTTATCTGAAGTAGGCTGGAATTTATCCGCCGGAACTCGTTTTCTTAATTGTTCACGAGTCAGTTCCCAGAATTTTTCGTGCTCTTTGTCCAGCAAGATCAGGGCGCGTGAACTCTGGGAGTTAAAGGCAGAAGGAGCCTGTCTAATGGCCTCTTTGATGATCTCAACGATAGCATCGTCACTCACCGGAAGTGTTTTTCCCAAGGTATAAGAAGTTCTGCGTTTTTCAGCAAGAGAGGCAAAAGTTCCTGACATATCAGCTCCTGATTTTCGTATATATACGGTTATAGTAAGAAATAGGTATTTTTGGTTTATATCCGTCATACTTCAAGTTGCTTGGGCGTTACCTTCGTCAATCCTGCCGAATCACATAGTTTATCTATGCTCATCGCCAGGATTGACTCTGCGCCTACAAGCAACTTGAATTATTTAGGGTATAGTTCGAAATCTAAAACAAGTATAAATATTTCAGTCAACAATACTTTACCGATAGTGGCGTTACTTAAAATACTCCCAAAATAAGACACCAAGAGCCAGCCCCACCAGGCGTACATGGTTGCAGCCGTTTAGGCAGGAACGGCGCACGGAGCGTACATGCAGTACATAGGGGTTTTGAGCACTGTACTGGGCCAAAATGGCAAATAAAATGGCCTGACAGGATAAGCTCTAAGCTAAGCTTAACCCTGTAAACGACACACCAGTCGTAAGCACAGACCTTCCTCATACTTATAGACTAGAATAGAACACTAAAGCCAACAACATCTGGTTCCCTATAGCGAAATTATTCGCATTCAAAGGAGTTTTATTAATGAAAAGAATATTCATCGCACTGGCCCTTTCTTGCTCTGCCCTTTCTGTTCACGCAGCTGAACCTCTCACCATCAGTAGCCTGGCAACAGATAAAGCGACGGCAGCAGCATTCAAAACGATGGTGGGCAGTCAAGACCTGCCGCAATGGGTCACTCAGGGTGGAACGACGAGCCAAAATCAGGATGTCGTTATCGATGGAAAAAAATATACTGTGCTGAACAGCTGCAAGCCTCATGACTGTGCCGCTGAGAGCATCGCTGTGCTGTATTCTCCGGAATCAAAAACTCTGGCTGGCGTATTTTCGCAGCTCGACGAACAAGCCGTCGTTCAGAAACTGACCTGGTTAAATATCAGTGATGATTTATCTATTGATGGTAAAACAGTCCTCTTTGCTGCACTGACAGGCAGCCTGGATAATCATCCGGACAGTTTTAACTTTAAATAATCGGTTTAAGGTGGCAGAAACTGCCACCTCTGATTACCGACAAAGAAAGGAAAAACCGGGTTTTTTCTTTCTTTGTCATGCGAAACAACCAATAGTAACGAGATAAATTAACACAAATCCTGCTCATCACTCCAGATGACCGCCTGGGCTGCAATCACTTCATTTTTATCTGAATTATAAGTGACTGAAGGACTACCATAGAGTTCATAGCCTAACTCCAGAGCCTCAGAGACTCGATGACAAAAAGTCGCATCATCCGGACCGGTAATTAACCGATAGGCTGGTAAATCTTGTGGTTTTACTTTTTTCATTTTGCTTCCTTACTGAGAAAGGAAATTAACAGGAATATTCATCATCTGCTCATCAACCTAATGGTAGTACGCAAGTCTCTGGCTGGCTATATGCCCACAGACTATGATTTCACCGCCGATTCTTCAGCCGGTTTTAATTTAAGCTTATATATTGGTAATAAAATAATAACGGATATAAATTATCAGGGCATTTATCAAGCTATCAGGCTATCCCACCCCAATGCTATGCCCCCTGGTGATTAAAAAGCAGCCATATTCACTTAGTTTTCTATATAAAACAGGATTTTCATCAAAAAATAAATCATAACCTATTGTTATGGAAAGACTTTAATCATTATTTTTTAACATGATTTTCAGCGTCGGACCATTTTCCAGATGATTATTAATCCAGCATTTTTAGCCATGTTTTTAATGCGTGATCTCCCCCTCAAAAAGTAAACAAAGCTCTCACCCCCTCTATGATTAACGTTTATTTGACATATTATTAACACACTAAAGGAGAGCCAAAAGCCATGAGCCAATTGAAAAAACATGCTATCCCTGCTGCGATTGCCGAACGTTGTCTGGTAAATCCAGAACAGTATCAAGCCATGTATCAACAGTCAGTTCAGGACCCGGATACCTTCTGGGGTGAGCAAGGAAAGATCCTCGATTGGATAACGCCTTATCAGAAAGTAAAAAACACTTCTTTCGCGCCAGGAAATATCTCAATCAAATGGTATGAAGATGGCACGCTTAATCTTGCCGCCAACTGTCTTGATCGCCATTTAGACACTCAGGGTGATGCCACAGCCATTATCTGGGAAGGCGATGATGCGACTCAAAGCAAACATATCTCTTATCGGGAATTACACCGCGATGTATGCCGTTTTGCCAATGTGTTACTTGCTCAGGGCATAAAAAAAGGCGATGTCGTTGCCATCTATATGCCAATGGTACCAGAAGCCGCTATCGCGATGCTCGCTTGCGCCCGTATAGGTGCGATTCACTCAGTTATTTTTGGCGGTTTTTCACCGGAAGCGGTTGCCGGGCGTATTATTGATTCCCATACTCGTCTGGTCATCACCGCAGATGAAGGCGTCCGCGCCGGACGAGCTATCCCGCTGAAAAAAAATGTCGATGAAGCCCTGAAAAACCCACAGGTTACCAGTGTTGATCGCGTAATTGTGCTTAAACGTACCGGTGGAAATATCGACTGGCATCAGGACCGTGATATCTGGTGGCATGAAACGATTGATCAAGTGAGCGATCAGCATACGCCCGTTGCAATGAATGCCGAAGACCCCCTGTTTATTCTCTATACATCGGGTTCAACCGGAAAACCGAAAGGTGTGCTGCATACCACAGGTGGATATCTGGTCTATGCTGCAACAAGCTTTAAATATGTCTTTGATTATCATCCGGGCGATATTTATTGGTGTACCGCCGATGTTGGCTGGGTCACGGGTCATAGCTATCTGCTTTATGGCCCACTGGCATGTGGTGCGACGACGTTGATGTTTGAAGGTGTTCCTAACTGGCCGAAACCGAATCGCATGGCTCAAGTTGTGGATAAGCATCAGGTCAATATTCTCTACACTGCGCCAACTGCAATTCGGGCCTTAATGGCTGAAGGCGATAAGGCCACTGAAGGCACCAGCCGTACTTCATTACGCCTGTTAGGGTCGGTCGGGGAACCTATTAACCCGGAAGCCTGGGAATGGTACTCCAAGCATATCGGGAATGGCCAGTGTCCGATTGTTGACACCTGGTGGCAAACCGAAACCGGCGGTTTTATGATAGCGCCCCTGCCAGGTGCGACCGAACTTAAGCCGGGTTCAGCCACACACCCATTCTTTGGTGTACAACCTGCAATAGTGGATAACGAAGGTAATCCTCTGTCCGGTGCAACTGAGGGTAATTTAGCGATTATCGACTCATGGCCAGGCCAGGCACGTACGCTGTTTGGCGATCACGAACGCTTTGAACAAACCTATTTCTCCACCTTTAAGAATATGTATTTCAGTGGTGACGGAGCACGTCGTGATGAAGACGGTTATTACTGGATAACCGGTCGAGTGGACGATGTTCTGAACGTTTCTGGTCACCGTCTGGGTACGGCTGAAATAGAGTCTGCTTTAGTTTCTCATCCAAAAATCGCTGAAGCCGCGGTAGTAGGTATTCCTCATAATATTAAAGGTCAGGCGATTTATGCCTACGTCACCCTAAATCATGGGGAAGAGCCGTCACCCGAGCTTTATACCGAAGTTCGTAACTGGGTACGTAAAGAAATAGGCCCGCTAGCCACACCGGATATTTTGCACTGGACGGATTCTCTGCCAAAAACCCGCTCAGGAAAAATAATGCGCCGTATTCTCCGTAAAATTGCCAGTGGGGATACCAGCAACCTCGGTGATACTTCAACGCTCGCCGATCCGGGCGTTGTCGAGAAACTGCTGGAAGAAAAGCAGACCTTAACCACTTCCTGATAACACCATAACATCATAACACCTGCGCCACCCTCTTCCTTTTGGGAGAGGGTATCATTCCCCATATAAGAACCCTGGAGGTTCTGCGATGAATGACGATATTTATCAACGGATAGAAAGTAATGCGCATTTCAAAGAACTCGTCACCAAAAGACAACGTTTCGCCGTCATGCTCTCATTACTCATGTTATTTGTTTATGTTGGCTTCATCTTACTTATCGCCTTCGCCCCCGCCTGGCTTGGCACGCCACTGCATTCCGGAACGACTGTAACACGCGGTATCCCCATCGGAATCGGCGTAATTGTTTTTTCTTTTATTCTCACCGGAATTTATGTCTGGCGAGCTAATGGTGAATTTGATCGTTTAAATCGTGAAATTCTGGATGAGGTAAAAGTTTCATGAAATATATTTTGACGATATTCACCTCCCTGCTTCTTAGTTTACCTGTCAGTGGTTTCGCTGCCGATGCACTTACTGGCGATGTCGAACGACAGCCCACTAACTGGCAAGCGATTGTGATGTTTCTTATCTTCGTACTGCTGACACTCTATATTACCTACTGGGCATCCCGACGTACCCGTTCACGTAGCGACTACTATACCGCTGGCGGTAATATTACTGGTTTCCAGAATGGTCTGGCGATTGCCGGTGACTTTATGTCAGCCGCTTCGTTTCTGGGTATTTCGGCGCTGGTCTACACTTCGGGTTTTGATGGTTTAATCTATTCACTCGGTTTTCTGGTGGGCTGGCCTATTATCCTGTTCTTAATTGCCGAACGTCTGCGTAATCTGGGACGTTACACCTTTGCAGATGTAGCATCTTATCGCCTGAAACAAAAACCGATTCGAATTTTGTCTGCCTGTGGTTCTCTGGTGGTCGTGGCTTTATATTTGATAGCCCAGATGGTCGGTGCCGGTAAGCTTATTCAGCTGTTATTTGGCCTCAATTACCATATTGCTGTGGTGTTAGTTGGCGTACTGATGGTGCTTTATGTTCTGTTTGGCGGCATGCTGGCAACCACCTGGGTACAGATAATTAAAGCCATTCTGCTGTTATTCGGCGCCAGTTTTATGGCTTTTATGGTTATGAAGCATGTCGGTTTTAGTTTCAATAATCTGTTTAGCGAAGCCATCGCTGTACATCCTAAAGGGATTGCTATTATGAGTCCCGGTGGACTGGTCAAAGATCCTATCTCAGCACTCTCGCTTGGACTCGGCCTGATGTTTGGTACTGCTGGTTTACCGCATATTCTGATGCGTTTCTTTACCGTCAAAGACGCGCGTGAAGCACGTAAGAGTGTGTTTTATGCTACGGGTTTTATGGGTTACTTCTATATCCTGACCTTTATTATCGGCTTTGGCGCTATTGTTCTGGTCAGCGCAAATCCGGCCTTCAAAGATGCCGCTGGCGCGCTGATTGGCGGTAACAATATGGCCGCCGTTCACCTGGCTGATGCTGTAGGTGGAAGCCTGTTCCTTGGTTTTATCTCTGCGGTGGCCTTCGCCACAATCCTCGCGGTGGTTGCCGGACTGACGCTTGCGGGTGCTTCTGCGGTATCTCACGACCTGTATGCTAACGTGTTCCGCAAAGGAGCCAGCGAACGTGATGAACTGAAAGTATCAAAAATTACTGTACTGGTACTTGGAATAGTGGCAATTCTGCTAGGTATTTTATTTGAAAATCAGAATATCGCCTTTATGGTCGGTCTGGCCTTCTCTATTGCCGCCAGCTGTAACTTCCCTATTATCTTGCTGTCCATGTACTGGTCAAAACTGACCACCCGAGGAGCAATGATAGGTGGCTGGCTTGGACTCATAACCGCAGTTGGGTTAATGATCCTCGGCCCGACTGTTTGGGTGCAAATCCTTGGTCACGAGAAGGCAATATTCCCTTATGAGTACCCGGCGCTGTTTTCTATTCTGATAGCCTTTGTCGGTATTTGGGTATTCTCGGCCACTGACAATACGGAACAGGGTAAACTAGAACGCGAAAAATTCCGTGCTCAGTTTATTCGTTCGCAAACCGGAATAGGCATTGAGGAAGGGCGTTCACACTAACGAGGCAGATTAAACGATACCGGGAGCAAAGAGCTCCCGGTACATTACAGTTCATTATTCTTGTTCGATTAATAATGTCTCAAGCAAATCAAGGTCATGAAGTAATTTCTTCAGCGTCTCGTTGCTGATTTGTTTGGTCGCGCGGAGATGATAGAGCTCACCACGCTCAGAACGTAATGCCGCCAGACGGAAGCGTCGTTCCAGGTTCTCTTCCAACTCGCTGTTATCCGCATTTTTACTGCCATCAATACGACGACGCAGGTTACCAATAACCCGGGAACTGACTTCTTTGAGTAACTGGTTATCGATATTCTCCTTAGCATCCGCCGATAAACGCTCTTCCATTTTTTGAATAGTTACGATGGCGACTTCTCCAGTTGCCGCCCGAGCCAGACGCTCTTCTTTACGCATCAACAGTGGATCACCCATATCAACATGCCTGAGCAGGATAGGCAGCATAATGACCCCGGCAAATAACGAGAACAAAATAACGCCTGCAGCAATAAATATCAGCTCATAACGTGCCGGGAATGGCGTACCATCTAACAGAAATAACGGGATGGAAAGGACACCCGCCAGCGTGATAGCACCACGAACCCCCGCAAATGATGCAATAAACAACTCACGAGTCGTAAACGAACCAAAGGCCAGCGGGCGTTTTTTCATAAATTGATGGCTGATCTGTTTCATCGCCCATAACCACAGAAAACGCAGTGCAATCAAGGCAAAATAGATAATGACCACATCCAGGAAGAGCATCCATAACTCAACATTCGGATCAGCATTCGCCGCACTGATTGAGGTTTCAAGGATGCCCGGAAGCTGCAAGCCTAATAGCAAGAAGACCATACCGTTAAACACAAACTCCAGCATCGCCCAGACACTGTTGGCACGTAAACGCATCGCCAGAGGCGCATTACGTAGCACACCGGCACGGGTGATAGTCATCCCTGCCGCCACTGCTGCCAGGATACCAGAGACACCAATATGCTCAGCTATCAGGTAAGATGCGAAAGGCAGTAACAGTAACAGCAAAATTTGCGTCGCAGGTTCGTCGCCATTATAACGGCTCATCAGACGCATTGATTTACCGTACAGCCAGCTGATAGCAATTCCCGCCAATAAACCACCGATGGCAACTTTAAAGAATTCTAATGAGGCCCCTCCGACGGTGAAAGCCATGCTTCCTATCGCCACAGCAACAGCCAGTTTAAGGGAAACCAGACCAGAAGCGTCGTTCATTAACGCTTCACCCTGCAGAATTCCCATAATCCGCTTCGGTATTCGTCCTTCACCCACGATACCAGACAAGGCTACAGCATCCGTCGGTGACAGTACCGCAGCCAGAGCAAATGCAGGTACTAATGGTATCCCCGGCACCATAAAGTAAATCAGGAGGCCTATCCCAACGACAGTGACTATGACCAAAACTAAAGCCAGACCAATGATTTCCCGTCCCTGTCCCAAAAACTCATTCACCGGCGTTTTCCAGCCATCTGCAAATAGCAGCGGTGGGATAAACAGCAGTAAAAAAAGTTCGGGATCAAATTCCACATGCAGGCCAAAATGAGGCCAGGCAAGCAGTGCGCCGATGCCAATTTGCATCAGGGGGAGAGGGACCTGAAAAGGTAATATTTTTGTTATCACGCCTGAGAGTGATACCACAAGGGTCATAATGAGAATAGTAAAGAAAATTTCCATGCTTTCCTTAGTTCCAATATCGGTAAAAAATTATCTTAAAGCTAAATTTAGATGAGCGTCATTTCCTGTCTTTAACAGAGATGAGAGTAGAGTCCGGACATATCATTCTATATTGCATCGGCCAGCCTCCTGCACACAACTCTGTAGCTAAAATAATTCGCGTTGTTTGTAAGTATCCAGGCCCGCCCGTCAATGAGCATAAACAGGCGCTGCGGTTCGCCGGAATGAAGGCAGGCAACTTGAAATATGGCGGATATATACCACTACCTTTTCAAAAGCGACCTGTTTGTGGTCAAAAACAATATAGAGAATAGATAACATGGTCATTTTTACTGATGTCTTTCGCTAAAATACGCTCCTGAAAGCAAGATGCTGAGTCTGTTTTTAACTTCATCGTAAACTCAATTTGCATCCTTATTCCCCTCTCATTTTCACGATAACCTTCTAAAAAAAAACTAGTTACATCCTAAATAATTCGAGTTGCTTGTAGGCGCCAAGTGCATGCCTTCGATGAGCACAGATAAACCATGTGATTCGCGACATGAACGCTGGCAACGCCCAGGCAACCTGAGATATGACGGGTATATCGTGATAATACGGAGATTAATGAATGAATAAGTTCAAAAGTACCTTGCTTGCGACCACTCTTATTATCTGCACTGCCAGTGCATTCGCAGCACCCGCTGATAAAGGCAGACCAATATGCCATAATAATGAGCGCCCTGGTTTGATGGGCCCATCACCTGTTCCGCCGTTATATTTAATATTGCAGCAACCTGATTCCCCGAATGAAACCCTGAACAATGCTGTCAAAAATCTCCCCGCTCTGGAAAAAGGAAAACGCTACGAAATAAACTGGAAGTGAAAGAATTACCTCTGGCCCCTCAACCCATGCCTGCATCTCAGCAATGAGACTAAAAGCCCTCGCCCCCTGAACTTACCCTACTAAGAGGGCTTTCTCTTTCTGATTCAGAAGCAAATGTCGCCGATGAAGGGCTCTTCTGCCAGAATTTAAGAATAAAATTTAAAAGAGAGAACGAAAACCTGGGGGACGAGTTACCAAAGGTAACTCGTCTGGAGAAAAGCTAGATGGCCCAGCCACCCGCGTAAAATACAACCAGTGCAATGGCTATCACCACAGTACCGATATTCAATTTACGCCATTCACCCGCCACAACACGGCCAATAACCAGAGAAGCAAAACCAATCATAATTCCGGTAACAATGTTACAGGTCAGTACAATAAAGACTGCCGTAATCAATCCGGTCATCGCATCAACAAAGTCAGCAAAATCAAGTTTCGAGACATTGCTTAACATCAGTAAACCGACATACATCAGAGCAGGTGCCGTTGCGTAAGCAGGAACCAGGTAAGACAGTGGTGACAAGAACAGGATAAACAGGAATAGCACGCCCACAGTCAGCGCTGTCAGTCCTGTTTTACCTCCTGCAGCAGTACCCGCGGCAGACTCAATATATACCGCGGCCGGAGCAGCACCGACAAAACCTGAAAATACGCTACTGACCGAGTCAGTGGTCAGGGCTTTACCGCCATTGATAATCTGGCCGTCTTTATCCAGCAAATTTGCCTGGCCTGCAACGGCACGGATAGTTCCGGTAGCATCAAAGACCGCTGTCATGACCAGCGCAAAAACACTTGGCAGTACAATCGGATCCAGCGCACCAAGGATATCAAGGCTACCAACTAGCGAGTGCCCGGATTCATCTTGCAAAGAAGGCATTGCGAAGATACCGGTGAAATGTACCGATGGATCAAAAATCATCCCCAGAATCGAGATAACAATGATTGTCAGCAGAATACCGCCAGGGACACGTAATTTTTCCAGACCAATGATAGCGGCCAGGCCTGCCAGAGACATAATGACCGGGAAGCTGGCAAAATCTCCCAGAGCAACAGGAAGACCATCCAGTGGGTTTTTGACCACCAGGCCGACGCCGTTAGCGGCTATCAATAACAGAAATAAACCAATACCGATGCCCGCACCATGCGCAACCCCCATCGGTAAGTTACGCAAAATCCAGCTACGGATCCCGGTGACAGAGATAATGGTAAACAGTACGCCCATCAGAAACACAGCGCCCAGCGCAACAGGCACACTGATACTTTGTCCCAGCACCAGGCTAAATGCCGTAAATGCGGTCAAGGAAATAGCACACCCAATCGCTAACGGCAGGTTAGCCCACAGCCCCATCAGAATGGAACCTAGACCAGCAACCAGACAGGTAGCGACAAAAACGGCTGTTGGTGGAAAGCCCGCTTTGCCCAGCATACTCGGCACAACAATGACCGAATAAACCATGGCAAGAAATGTCGTCAGACCAGCAATCAGTTCCTGGCGAACGGTACTACCACGCGCAGAAATTTTAAACCAGGCGTCGAGAGAACCGCCGGCACGTGGAGAAGGAGTAGACATACGAAACATCCCCTGAGATTTTTAGGATTCGACTTATCTGTGCGAGGAAAAACTGACGTTATTCGTTGTTCTGCTCTTCTGACAAATCACGGGTCAAAAAAAGCAAACGTTTACCTGCACACAGACAATGCGTGTATTTGCCCTGAATAATTCGGATTGCGTTCAAGTGTAAAGTTATCGAGTCGATGAACATAAACAGACTATGTGATTCAACTTGATAAACGAAGACAACACCCGGGCAACGTGAAATATGACGGCATAAAGTGAAAGCAAACGATTATCTAGCGTTATTACAGGGATTTTCAACCTGAGTTTGCTGGTTTTCGTTAATAAAACGACAATACGGTCATTTTATCGCCACAACATGCGCAAACGTTATCGTTTATGCGTAACGGGATAACAAAAAAATCACATCTGCCGTTTTATCTCAGGCTCAGGCATCGCAAGAAATGAATAACATCAGGAAGAGGCTATTCGTCCAGAAGCAGCCGCGCTCCGGTTCCTTCATCACCCAGTTTATCGCCCGGATTTCGTAGCGGACAATCCACTCCCGACAGACACCCGCAGCCAATACAGCCATCTAACTGATCGCGCAGAGCAATCAACATACGGATACGGCTATCCAGCTCTTCACGCCATGTTGAAGAGAGATTCTTCCAGTCATTTTTATTAATCACATGGCCATCAGTAAATGCGCTAAAAGCATCACTCACCGTACTTAATGGCAAACCAATACGTTGTGCCACTTTGATGATACCGACCGTTCGTAGCACATCACGCCGGTATCGCCGCTGATTACCTGCATTTCTGGTACTACTTATAAGCCCCTTACTTTCATAGAAATGCAAGGTTGAGACCGCAACACCACTCCGTTTCGCAACCTCGCCAGGGGTGAGTAGCGCCTTAATTCTCTTTTTTTTCTTTTCCAAAATACGCTTTACCTCAAGTTAACTTGAGGAATTATACTCCACAAAAAAGTAATCGGCTAATCTGTAATAGAGGATAATTTATGGCGCATCAGGATATTATTCATACGTTAACTGAGTGGATTGACTCCCATATTGACCAGCCACTTAATATCGATGTCGTGGCAAAAAAATCAGGATATTCAAAATGGTATCTACAGCGAATGTTTCGCACCGTGATGCGTCAAACCCTGGGTGATTATATCCGCCAGCGTCGTCTGCAAATGGCCGCAGAAGAACTCCGTGCCACAAAGAGACCTATTTTCGATATTGCGATGGACTATGGGTATGTATCGCAACAAACCTTTTCCCGCGTCTTCCGTCGCGCATTTGATCGCACTCCCAGCGACTATCGCCATCAGTGTTAGTCTTTCCGGAACCGCCGACAGACATTCGTACTCTTGTTCGGCGGTCGGCTATGGGTGACGACCCATTCGTTTAATCTCCAGAATTCTGTCCCGGCCCCTCATACCCTTCCCTGTCTTCGACGGTCCATAATTAGCGCGACTCAGATCGACCTTGTAATCGATTGTCACAATAAAAAAGTGTGATAGACTTCACATATCAAAGCCAAGTAATCACTTTTATATTTTAATGCTTGTTCATTGACGGTCGATCATCCTTACGGCCTGTATTGATGAATCTGCTTTAGAGGAACCATTTTATGGGGACAATCACTGCTGGTGTCGTATTAATGCGCTGGCCGCTAATCAGTGCGACGCTGATGTTTATGGCAAGTACACTCAACATAAAGCTACGCCGGTCACACTACCCTGCTCTTGCTATTATTAGCACAATGATGGGTGTCAGTGCTTCATGCTGGTTTGCGACCAGCCTGCTTGGTTTGACCAGCGCAGAGATGGCCACCAGCTGGATGGCGGTTAAAGATACGGTGATTGAAGTGATGAGCCAAACGCCCCCAACCTGGCCACTACCTTAGCAACACAGACTTTGTTTAAATCCTGCCATCTGGCGGGATTTTTCGTTTATCGATATCCTGCTGTGTGAATAACCTGCCTCTGACGAACAACCAAGCGATGCCGCCCGCTTTCTGGATTCAGTCATAAATAATTAATATTGCATCTACGTTACAGAAGACAGATTTATATTTTCCACCACATTATCTGTTTGATTGGCGCTCTATTCTCTTAATAACAGCCGACTTAGCAATATAACGGGATACCTTATCAGGTATGTTTGCCATCTTCTCTTTCTGGTCAGGCCAGATATTAAAAACGATGATTATTAGATACCTGACACTCATTTTTTATTTTCCCCGCTGACCATATGCACACAAACTACATGGTTATTACAAAAAACAACAATAAGCATATGTTTTTATTGATGAAAATTAATGATTGAGCAACGGGGTAAAAAGCCATATATTGTCGTCGTTTTTATATGCCGTAGTTCCCTTTTAAATTAATTCAACCGGTGAGCTTTAGCCTCCGGTTGTAGGAGAGATATGATGACGGATAAAGTCCGTATTGACACTTTAGATGCACAATCTGCAAAAACCACCAACGAAACTTATTTAGCAAGACAAGCTGAATTTGAATCTAATGTCAGAAGCTACCCACGCAAATTACCTTTTGCGATAGCTAAAGCTCAGGGTGCATGGATTACCGACGTTGAAAACAATCATTATCTTGACTGTCTGGCTGGTGCCGGAACATTAGCACTTGGCCATAATCATCCTGACGTTCTGCAGAGTATCCAAGATGTCATTACCAGCGGCTTGCCGTTGCATACTCTTGATCTTACTACCCCATTAAAAGATGAGTTTTCTGCTTATCTGCTCTCTTTACTGCCAGGTCAGGGTAAAGAGTATTGCCTTCAGTTCTGTGGCCCGTCTGGCGCGGACGCCGTAGAAGCGGCAATTAAAGTGGCGAAAAAACATACCGGCCGCAGCGGCATTATTAGCTTCTCTGGTGGTTACCATGGTATGACTCACGGTGCACTGTCAGTGACCGGCAACCTGTCACCAAAAGAAGCTATTCACGGTTTAATGCCTGAAGTTCAGTTCCTGCCTTATCCTCACGAGTACCGTTGCCCGTTAGGTGTTGGTGGTGAAGCGGGCGTTGCCGCTCTGAGCTACTACTTTGACAACTTAATCAATGATGTTGAAAGTGGCGTGCGTAAGCCTGCCGCGGTGATCCTTGAAGCCGTTCAAGGCGAGGGTGGCGTTAACCCTGCTCCTGCTGCATGGCTGCAACGTATCCGTAAAGTGACCCAAGAACACGGCATTTTATTGATTATCGATGAAGTTCAGGCTGGATTCTCCCGTACCGGTAAGATGTTTGCCTTCGAACACGCAGGCATTGAACCCGACATTATTGTTATGTCAAAAGCCGTCGGTGGTGGCTTGCCATTAGCCGTGCTTGGCCTGAAAAGAGAGTTTGATGCCTGGGAACCTGGCCACCACACTGGCACCTTCCGTGGCAATCAGTTAGCCATGGCGACCGGCCTGACCACGCTTAAGTATCTGAAAGATAAAAAAGTTGCCAATAAAGTTGCGCAGCAAGGCGAGTGGTTAAAAGATAAACTGAAACAGCTACAAAAACGCTATCCGGCTATCGGACATGTCCGTGGTCTGGGCTTAATGCTCGGTCTGGAAATAGTTAAGCCAGGAGAAGCACAGGATCATATGGGTTGCTACCCGGCAGATGGTGCTGTCTCTGCGCTAATTCAGAAAAAATGCTTTGAACATGGTTTAATTCTGGAGCGTGGTGGTCGCGGGGGTTGTGTTTTACGCCTGCTGCCATCCCTGCTTATCACCGATGATGAGCTGGAAATCTTCCTGAGCAAATTTGAACAGGCTCTGTTAGCTGCTGGTGTTAAACCAGTCTGAGTGGACTGGTCTGAGTGGAGTCGTACCAAATGTCACAAATAAATCCAATTCTGGCCTCGTCAGCACAAAGCATTGAAGCTTATCAGCAGGCGATTACGCAAAGTACCCAGGCAGTCATGCAGTGGTTACAGCAGCCAGAAATGTATCAGGGCAAAACCGTTGCTGAATTACGCGAACGTATTGCACTGGATTTTAATCCTCAGGGCCTGGGTAACCAGGCTGCTATTGAACGTGCAATTGAGTACTTTCTGAAAGACAGTTTGTCAGTGCACCACCCACAATGCGTGGCGCATTTACATTGCCCAAGCCTGGTGATAAGCCAGGCTGCTGAAGTACTGATCAATGCAACCAACCAGAGTATGGACTCTTGGGATCAAAGCCCGTCAGCCACCATTATCGAGATGAAGCTGATTGAATGGCTACGTGCCCAGGTGGGTTATACCGCTGGCGACGCAGGTGTGTTCACCAGCGGCGGCACACAAAGCAATCTGATGGGTCTGATGCTGGCGCGTGATGCCTTTTTTGCGCGCCAGGGGCATTCGGTACAGCAGGACGGTTTAATCGGTAATCTGAAGAAAATTAAAGTCTTCTGTTCTGAAAATGCACACTTCTCTGTGCAAAAGAATATGGCTTTACTGGGCTTTGGTTATCAGTGTGTGACACTTATCAAGACAGATAGCTTTGCCCGCATGGATCTCGATGATTTAGCCGAGAAAATTGCCCAGGCTGAAGCGAATGACGACCAGATCATGGCGATTGTCGCGACCGCAGGTACCACCGATGCCGGTGCTATCGATCCGCTCGCTGACATTGCCCGCCTGGGTGCGCAACACAATATCTGGGTGCATGTTGATGCGGCCTGGGGGGGCGCTCTGCTGCTGTCTGAGAAGTATCGTCATTACCTTGATGGTCTTGAGTTGGTTGATTCTGTTACGCTGGATTTCCATAAACAGTTCTTCCAGACCATCAGCTGTGGCGCATTCTTGCTGAAAGATGAGCGTCACTATGAACTGATGCGTTATCAGGCGGCTTATCTGAACTCCGAGTTTGATGAAGAACAAGGTGTACCGAATCTGGTTTCCAAATCACTGCAGACAACGCGTCGTTTTGATGCTCTGAAACTGTGGATGGGACTGGAAGCACTGGGACAGAAACAGTATGCCGCTATTATCGATAGCGGTGTGACTCTGGCTCAACAGGTTGCACAGTACATCGAAGAACAGCCATCACTGGAGCTGGTTATGCAGCCTCAGCTGGCGAGCGTTCTGTTCCGCTACCGTCCGGCTTCACTGGCACAAGCAGATGACGCAAGTATTGCGCTGCTGAACCAGAAAATAGGTGATGCCTTGCTCGCTTCCGGCCGCGCTAACCTGGGTGTGACTGAGCATAACGGTATAACCTGTCTTAAAATGACCTTATTAAATCCTGTGGTGACACTGGAAGATATTAAGCGTCTGCTGGAGCTGGTTGACGTTACTGCTGCGCCGCTGATTGCTGGCTAATAGCAAAAGCTGTAAACAAGGCCGTTCACGGGAAACCTTGAGCGGCTTTTTTACGATTAACTATCATATAAACGCTAAAAAAACGGCCCGCATTCGCGAGCCGTGAGACTGATGACAAAGCTAAAGTGATATCTGATTATCAGCGCTTATTTACGAAAATAAGCAGGAAAATCAATTCATTGATTTTCGGCTGATAACAATAATCACATCTCCATCAGGTACGAACGCGTAGCTTCGCCTCTATCTTATCGGCAACCTTGGTCACCACATAAGCAATAAACATATAGAACCCGACTGCCACCAGGAAGGCTTCCAGATAGTAGAAGTTCAGCGCGGCAGCCAGCTGAGCCTGAGCAAATATCTCGACAACGCCGATAGCAAACGCCAGGGATAACGCCTTCATCACCACCATAAAAGAGTTGGCAAAATCAGGAATAGCGGTGACGATTATCTGCGGGAACATCACACGCCGAAATAACTGTCCGCTACTGTAACCCAGCGAAGCAGCTGCATCTGACTGCCCGCTATCAAAGGCATTAACAGCGCCTTTCCAGACTTCAGCCTGAAACGCTGAAACACAGGCTGTCAGGGCCACAATAACAATCACCCAGTTAGGAAGTGAGTGGGCATTTACTTCTATCGAAAATTGAGTGGCAATAAAATCCAGCGCTGCAGGAAGGCCATAGTAAGCGAGAAAAATCACCACCACCATCGGCATACCTTTAAAGGCCACTTTGTAAGCAAACACTAACTGACGCAGTACCGGAACACGGCGAAACTCAATAAACGCAAACAATCCGCCAAGCAGTGTCGATAACAAAAATATCACTACCGCCATCAGCAGTGTGGAGGGAACCACACTCAGGATGCTCCAGAAGTCAAAAACCAATACCTCAAAATCAAACATCAAGTTTTCTCCTTCATTCAAACGCTTGGGGTAAGCTTGACGCGAGTCGCTGACTTCGAGCTGTATTTCGCGTGACGCCTTTCAAAGAAGCGGATAACCAGCCAGGCAACCAGACACATGAGCGAGTAGATAACAGCCAGTACCATATAAGTCGCAAATTGATACTGGTTATAGTCATGTTCCATAATCACATGGGCTGTCGCCATCAAGTCAGCTGCTCCGATATACATCACCAGCGCCACGTTATGAATTAAATAAATAATCGCGTTACCGTAACCAGGCAAAGCAAAGTGCACCGCTTGTGGCCCGATGACACGTTTCATTTTTTGCAAGAAACTATAGCCCAGGCTGTCTGCAGCATCATGCTGGCCTTTCTCTACTGCCAGAAATGCCGGACGCATCACTTCAGACAAGTAACCGCCGTGGTAGAGACTCAAGCCAATCATTGCCGCAATGTTGGACGAAAAAAAGTCTTCAACGCCCACCAGACCTGCGAGTAACGGCATACCATAAAAGGCGACGAATAATTGCAGCACGACCGGTACACTACGTGCATAGGACACGTAGACATCGGTCAGTTGACTCAAAACCGGGATACGACGTACCCGAAAAAAGGTGACGATCAGAGCCAGAAAAAACCCGACAATGATCGCAGCGAATAATATACCCAGCGTTAATGGCATTGCCGTTAACAGCTCAGGGAGCATGGTAGAGAGATCCACGGTGCAACACTCCTGCTATCAATGACTGCTGAAGCCCTGTGTTCACAGGGCTTCAGGTAAATCTTCTACTTCATATACTGTGAAACGTCTTCACCAAACCACTTCTGAGAAAGCTGGTCGAGTGTGCCATCCGCTTTCAATTCTTTCAGAGCTTGAGTGATGTCGTCGTTCAGTGCCTGGTTTTTAGCTGAGCGGTTAATCAGAATATAGGTCTGATTAATCACCACAGGTTCACTGGCTTTAATAGACAGTTTCTGGTTATCAATAACGGTTTGCTGGCCGAGGTTTGAAGGCAGGATCAGCGCATCATATTTACCATTCTGTACTTCTTTCAGGCGGTCCGGATAAGGGATACCTGCGCTAGAGGCCGTGATAGTCACTTTTTCATTTGGATGATCTTGCTGCCACTGGGTGACAAATTTATAGACCCCGCCGCCTGCGGTCACAGGAACGATTTTCTTACCGACCAGGTCTTTCATTTCTTTGATGTCACTGTCACTACGACTGTAGATCTTCATCAAACTGGCGCCGATTGGCGCATCTGGTATCAGGAACTGTTTGCTGCGACTTGGCGCTTTATAGTAACCACCGGTCGCCATATCGTACTTACCAGTGACCAGCCCCGTTTCCTGAGCAATATCAGCAGCACCTTCCATCACAAATTTATACTGTGGCAGCTTCGCATTGATAGCTTTCAGAACATCTGGCTCATAACCTTGTGGCTCATAGCCGATAGCTCCCCATGACAGAGGTTTAGACTCTGCGGCAGTAGCGATTTTTATCGTGCGGACTTCATCAGCAAAACTATTAGCACTGAAAAGTGCCAGAGCAATGATGCCGGGCATGGCGAAGCGGGATAACGTTTTTTTAATTGCAGGCATTTGTTTTACTCCCTTTAAAATTATTAGAATGCATGTTCAGTATTAAGAAACTGCGCCAGACGCGGCGAAGCGGGATTATCGAAAATCTCTGTCGGACTACCTTCTGCTGCTACCACACCCTGATCCATAAATACGATACGGTTCGAGACACTTTTGGCGAATTGCATTTCATGTGTCACTAACAGTGAAGTAATACCGGACGAGGTCACATCTTTAATCACTTTTAACACCTCACCCACTAACTCCGGGTCAAGGGAAGAGGTCGGTTCATCAAATAGAATCACATCAGGCTTTACTGCTAAAGCTCTGGCGATACCAGTTCGCTGTAACTGACCACCTGAAAGCTGAGAAGGATAATGGTCAAGCTTTGCTCCAAGGCCTACGCGTTCCAGCTCCTGCGCGGCAATATCACGCGCTTGTTGCTTGGTTTTTTTCTGGATAACCACCAGCGGATCCATCACGTTTTCCAGCACTGTCATGTTTTTAAAAACATTAAATTGCTGGAAAACCATCGCAGTACGTAAACGAATCGCCTGGATGGTCGCTTTATTGGGTGACTGGTAGTCCATCTGGTGCTGATCGAGCACGATAGTGCCGGATGACGGCTTAGCCAGATAATTAATACAACGCAGTAAAGTCGTTTTGCCGGTACCACTTGGGCCAATTATCGAAACCACATCGCCTTTATTAACCGCCAAGTTAACGCCCCGCAGAATAGGTGTCTCGCCGTAGGACAGGGTGATATTTTTCAGTTCTAACATTCTGTTCTGCCTCTATTTATTCATATCAGCATGGCCAAGCACATGCATCAAACGGTTGGCCCAACCAAAAATGGCAATCGCGTGGATAAGATCAATAATTTCACCATCATCCATCCCTGCTGCTCGCAGTGCGGCAATATCTTCCTGGCTCGCTTGTGCAGGTGTCACTGACAGACGTTGTGCAAAACGATAAATAGCCAGGTTCCGTGCATTGAGCAGGTCATCACGTTCAAAGTAAATCGCACTGACTACAGCGTCATCTTCTGATAACTGGACATGGCGGCGGGCATGAACCACAGCGCAATATTTACAGCCATTAACAATAGAAGCACCCAAAGCCCCCAGTTCTCTGTCAGCGCGATCTAATCCACCCTCGACATACATAATGGCGTTAAATAATACGGTACGTGCCACATAGCTTTCCGGATCATGAACCAGGGTACGTACATACTCGGAAACCTTCTTATTAGAAGGCGTTACCGCCATGGCTTCCAGCTGAACAGGCGTCGCTTGTGCCACTTCAACAGGCGTAATATAAGGGTGCCAGTGTAAAGGCTTCAGCGTGACAGAGGGGATCATGATGACCTCAGCAGACGTAAACCCGCAATCACACGAGTCTGGAAATTAACAAACGCAATCAGTTCAGAAAGCGCCACTATCTGTGCATGACTAAAACCAGCCTGCTCCAGTAAACGAATATTTTCCTCTGTTGCCTGGGCTGGAGACTGCGTGACCATGTCAGAATGACGGGCCAGGGTTGCCAGCGGCTCAGCAAGAGTATGTTCGCCACGACCCAGGGCTTGCAGTGATTCTGATGGCTGATACTGCGCCAGCTGAGTCTGGTAATCCTGCTGTAATGCATAGTCGTTATTCAGCGTTGCAATACGCAGCGCCAAGGCCAGACGTAGATCAACCCCCAGCCCTTGGTCATCATGCGGAGCCAGCACGGATTGCAGACATTGCTCTGCACCGTTAACAAATTCAGGGCGTTGGCGGCGAGTAAGCGCTAACGTATCTTCCGGTAACAGCCCGGCTGCTCTATCAATCGCGTCACTCACAACGCATTCTCCTGTTTAAGTAAGGGGGTTGAGTCCACCCATTCATCGCCCTGCAGTTCAGGAATATCGAACGCCTGTAAACTGGCATAATGTTGTTCAACATCTTCGGCAAATAGTGAGGCGATAATGCCGCGAGCCAGACGATCGGCCCCGGCACTGACCGCAGGAATATCGCCTGAAACCTTGCCGTGGGTCAGCATGGCGGCATCATTGAAACAATAGATATGTGCAAGGAGCGGACACTCACCGGGCGTCCGCTCGCGGAATTCAAATGAAGGCCCCAGGTCCGGGGCTTCCAGCATGCTCTGACGCGCATTGCCCATTTCACTGTTATAACGTCCATCAGCCCAGCTACGGATATAAGGAGCAATAGCGGCAAACTCCGGACGCCCGTGAAAGTTATTGGTGAAGCCCGTTGCCGCTATCAAATAGTCGTAATACAACGCGCCCTGAGTGGTGTTTAATTGCAGCCCATTTTCCTGCTGTTTAACACTGTTAACGCCACAATCAAGGAAAAAACGCGCATTTTCATGCCTTGATACGCGTAGCGTAGAAGAGCGCGGCGGTGGTGTCTGAGTAGATGCGGTGTAATCGACAAATTTCCATTTCCAGTCATCCGCCAGCAGATGCATACCGTGAACCACACCCTGGCTGCCGATACCGGTCATTTTATTTATGCGTGGCATGGCTTTGCGACGAATGATCAAATCGACTGCCGCTGCGCCATTTTCCAGGGCAGTGGCCGCATTATCCATCGCCGAAGCACCCGCACCCAAAATAGCGATCCGCTTGCCTTGCAAAGCATCAAAATCAATTTCATCGGCGGAGTGAGCCCAGAATTTACGGTCGATACCAGAGAGGAAATCAGGCACTGCAAAGCCGCCCAGTCCTGAACGGCCAGTAGCCAGAACCAGACGACGGGCATAGACCACTCCGCTTTGCGCTCCACTGAGTTCCAGCGCTAGCAAGCCATCAACAGGAGTAACTCGGGTCACACGCACATTGTTCTGTACCGGCAGATTCAAAACCTTGCGATACCAGACCAGGTAGTCCATCCACTGATCTTTAGCTATTTTATCCAGCGCCTGCCAGGCATCAGAGCCCCACTGTGCAGTGAACCATGCCCGGAAAGTCAGCTGAGGCAGCCCCAAAGCCGGACCATGCAGGCTTTTTGGCGAGCGTAAGGTTTCCATACGAGCAAAAGTCACCCACGGACCTTCTAAACCAGCAGGTGCCGCGTCATAAGCCACCACATTGCTCACACCGGATAGCTGTAATTTTGCTACCGCCGCCAGGCCGCACATTCCTGCACCAATCACGACCACATCACGTACTGGAACACCCTTGTATTGATGTTCAGGCACCCAGGATTTAGCTGGAAGTTCAAGGTATTCCAGATCTTGTCTCAGCTGAGCTTCCAGCGCGACCAGACCATCGGCAGTATGTGTCATATCAGTATTCCCTGGAGTAAACGGCAGCGTAGGCTTGCGAAAATGGCTAAATCACATTATTGACTATGCATTTTCACTATATGCATAACGCATAATCCACCATTAATAATTTTAAAAACGCATAATAAGAACTAAGGTTTCGCATATTCCTCTTGACCCGAAATAGAGTCAAGGAGGAGGCTCATATTTTAACCAATCGATTTATTATATCTTATGCAATAAAAGATATAAGGTGCCGGAGGAACCCGGAGACTCAAGACCTTAATCCTGATTAATTAACCGCATGATGCGCTGATGTTCACCCGCTGGCAGACATTCAAACTCAGGTAGCAGACGTGTCGCAGCCGTCGCCAGCGCTTCAATAAGTGCTTGTACCGGCGCTGAAATTTGTCGTCCTTGTGGTGTGGTGACACCAAAGAAATACGGAATTTTTTCGACTAAGGGACGAATAACGACTCCCGGCACAGGAACACCCCAGCCCGTTACCGGCTCAAGAATAGCCACTCCCAGCCCCGCCCTTACGCAACCAAGAATATTCGCTGAAGAGTTGGTTTCAATCGTCTCAGATAGCGGCGCTTTGATCTTTTTTAACGCCTTTTCATAACGCCCACGTAGCCGCTGCGGACTCCAGGGCACAATAAAACGCCGCCCAGCCAGTTGACTCAATTGTAACTCGGGTTCTGCTACCAGCGGATCGTTTTCAGGTAAGGCCACCACACAACTCGACTGCCCTATCCAATGCAGCTCCAGAGCATGATGTTCTAAAGGCAAACTACACAGCCCCAAATCCGCACTGCCCGTAATAACCGCATGCGCTGTTTGTTCAGCGGAATCACTCAGGATTTGTACTTTATTCTGTAAATTCAGCGCCGCTAACGCCTGGGGGAGCAACCCTGCAGCCAGTGCCGGGGTCGCAGCAATATTTAACGGAGGGTGTTGCTGGTGAGAAATCTCTGTTGCTCGCAGGCGAACTTGCTGTAATGACAGCAGCGCTTTCTGCACATACTGATAAAGCTGTAAGGCTTTTTCCGATGGGTGGATACGTGGGCCATTACGAATAAATAGCGGATAACCCAGCGACTGTTCAAGCTCCTGAATCTGTCGCGAAACTACGGGTTGTGAACGACTCAACGCTTTTGCTGCTGCAGTAACACTCCCGGCAGAAATGACCGCCGAAAAGGCTTCCAGTTGCCGTAAATCCAGGTCATTTAAGATTACCATCGGATGCTTTTTCCTGACTTATTGACTCACTCCCGAACATAATACGGGAAAAAAGCCATCATAGAGAGAGTCGGGACAATTCGCCACTACCCGCCAATATTAGTAATCAATCAGGATACCTTAGATCCCTCCTGCCCCTTACTTGCGTAAATCAAAGCGAATGGGCAGAGCAATGATGATTTTATATGATAGAACTGTGAATATAACTTGAATTAGCGAAACACGGATAAGAAAACTTAAGGCGGAGTATCGTGAATCCCAAGATTGGGATACGAATAAATAAGTGACAGTTCAAGTAAGAAGAAAAAAAATTATACTTTAATTCACTAACTCATGTTTAAAAAATGCCGCATAAAAAATACGGCATTTTACTTGAACCTTTCAGCAAAAATTACTGAACGCTTATAATCAATGAACCTTGAGCAGTAAAAGGCCCTTCTGCCAAATCACCAGGTCCTGGATTCGCTGTTTTGATTAAAGAGAAGGAAAGATCTTCGCTTCCTAATCCGCCTGTCAGTCTTGAAGGAAATTTACCAAAAGGTGGTACTATATTACCATCATGATACATCACAACGCCTAAACCACTTGTTGAAGTTGCAAATCCATCATTAGAAAAACTTAAAGGAGTAGCGCTCAAGTGGATATCAATATTCATATCGATACCTGGATTATCGCAATCAAAACTTATTGTTTTATCAACACGTACAGTACTTAAGGCACTGTTTGCACCCGTTGATATTTTCTTTTTACCGACATCACCAAAGTTGACTTCGATCGGTGCGCCATTATCAATTTCGCAGGTACCGGTTGCAAGAATTGCTCTGTTACCTGCAATAATACGCCAGCTATAATCAAAATCTGATTCCACAGGAAGACTGTGGAAATTGAGTCTAAGCACCATTAACTCGTCGCCAGGATTTATCTCAACATAGGGGCCAACTGCTTGAGTAACTTCAAAATAAACGTCAATATCGACTGGATGATAATCACCATCAGTCAATGTAAATACGTTAAATGGGCCATTCGTTTGACCAGCCCGAAAACGTTGACCGTTAATATAAACACCACCATCAAGGCCTAAACCTTGGACAGCGCTTCCTGGAATAATAGCATTTGGTGTTTGCAGATCGAGAAAGTCTGTATACTGGTCAGGAATTTCATTTTTACAGGAAATATAATCACCTACGTTAGCGAAAATATTTTCTCCCGCTTGAATATCAGAATCAAGAAAAACGACCAAATCTTGGTTTCCGCTTTTGAAGGTCTCACCTGTAAGTGTGTTCATACAAAGATAGGCATGTGTAGAGCCGGAAAATAAAAGGAAGATAAAAATAATATTTCTTAGCATGATGAATGAGCCCCACAATAATAAACTACAAAGTCAATCTGTTAATCATAGTTCAAGACAAAAGATGTTGTCGCGACGAAAGTACCAAGGCCAATGCTTTTATCTCGAATTGCTTGGGGTTCACCTTGAACTATGCCTTGAAAATCCAAGGTCACCGTCGGACCATCTATAGGGAAAACCGGTGTTGTAGAATTAATTGGAATCAATTCACCATTACTATTCTGAATACCTATAGCCACATTAGTTGCAACACTTCCGGAGTCTAGCGCCAAGAATCCTGGAATATTGGCGTTTTCTGTACCATTAAAGCTGACACTGACACTAGAACCCAAAATGACATCACAATCTTCCAATCGAATTTGGAACGATACCGGTTTAGTATTTGTATTAAGATATAAGTACTTATCAACTATGACGTCAAATGGAACAATAACATTTTCGTCATCTGTCACTAAAGTACATGGGTCATCAATCAGATTACCGGTTATCTTGAGATCACCGGAGCTATACGCTGGCACTGTCATACCCAAGGTCAGAAAGCAAAAAAATATACTTCTAACAACTGGATGAAAGTAGTGAGATATTATTTTCACGTTTGACCTTCCTCTATCATGTTCAGATCAATCATAAACCAGCTCGAATGAAACTAAAGCGTTATAAGCACCCGGGCGTAGAGAATCACTAACACGAATAGGGGTTAAATAATAACTTAACGTTCCTTGTCCCGGTCCGACAACTTGAGGGGCACTATTTTGCCCTAAAGGCAAAACGTTACCCTTATCATCACTTAGCTGTAAACCTATTCCTTCAATACCATTCAGTTTTATCAACTCAGGATAAAAAGGAACAGCAGGAGATACAAAACGCACTTTCACTCCTGTTTGATCTGTACTCCAAGAAACAGTATTAGTACGTCTATTTATAAGAGCTGTAGGTGCATCAATACAATCAATAAGTTCAAGTTTAAAAGGAACAGGTTTTCCTTGAGATCCGATTTTTTTAAAATCTGCAGTTTCCAGATTTCCAACATCAACTAACTGAGACATCGACTCCATGGTTAGCTGGCAGGGGCTTTCAGTCAGTGAACCATGGACATATAATTGCCCGTGGTCATTAACAACTTCATCTCTGTATTCATTTGATATCATGTACGCATCATTATAAGCAGCTGTAGATGCCATGGGAAAAAGCACACCAGAGATTAAAATAGCCGTAGGCCAGAGAGCATGGCGATGCCGTTGATGATAAAATAGGTTATAAGCCATCTCTCTTCTCCTCATTTATGATTTTTTACTAGGAACAACAACACATTGATCACTCTGGCATTTAAAAGGGAGTTTTAAACGACCGCCGTAATCATTAATATAAGTAAGTACTGGAGCATTACCGAGTTTTGAAACTGGTAAATTTAATGCCATTTCACCGAATGGAGGAACCATTGTTGCACTAAAATCATTAAAGGGTTGAGCAGTCTCTGAACTCGCCGCCGCAACTAATGTCGTATTAAATGCCGTTGGATTCTTAGCTACATACTGATTTCCTTTCTTGATCAGAATCAGTTTATTCTGCCAAGGATTAGCGTTCATCTCCGTATCAGACATTAAGATACCTGTTGGGCGATAAAACAGCTTAATCTTACTCTGTAATGCCAATTGTAAGACATTAGGTTTGTCACTTTTCGGTGGTATCTCACGCAGATTGAAATAAAAAACACTCTCTCTATCTTGCGGTAACTTGTCTACATCAGGTAAAGATTCGATACGTACTTGACTTGTTTTTCCCGGTTCCAAACGTTGCACAGGTGGTAACACAATAAAAGGATTAGTAATTTTCTTACCTTCACTATCTTCCATCCAACCCTGAGCTAAAAATGGGAGCTGTACATTTTTATTTGTTATTGTCAACGCGACGTTTTTACGATCGCCATTAAAGATTATTCTGGTACGATCCAACGATACCGCTGAAAAAACTTGGCTTGAAAAAACCACGCTCAGCAATACAGATAATGTTGAGAAGAGTTTCTTCTTATTTACTTTCATCACATTCCCTCTTAAAGTCACAAGCACTCTATATTTATAATAACTATTACTTCATAGTAGCTATTTTGCAAGGCATCAAAAAATTATTACTCACATCATCCAGTACGGCAGGGAAATGAATCTCACAACTTTCCGTTGAGGACCAACTAATAGTCATTACCTCATTTGGCTTGATTCCACTTATATACGCCTGTCCATTATCATCCATAACACCAGTATTTTTTCCTTTACTGTTTCGGATCATGGCACCAAATGGTGGATATTCGCCATTTTCGAAACGGATAGATACCATCTGTTTACGTCCGGCAACAACATCAAACTTACGGTAACCAATTGCACCTTCAGTCAAGGTGGTCTGCACCACAGAATCCGTTGCTTCTACATCAGGAGGAAGCTGGTTAACATCAATTTTTGTTTTGTTTCGGTAATAGCTATTTACATCCGGGATAACCGCCTTACCAAATATATTGGTATATACTGGCGCCCCAGTGCCTTTGACTGGCACATTCGAGATTCCATCCGTATCTACCAATAAGCGCGTGCCTCCCATATTAGAGACACGATGCAACCCTCCACCATTAGGCGTTAAGGTTATGCCCCCTTGGGCGCCTATACCAAATGCATTATAGCCATTGCTCAAAAAGTTCGCATTGGCGATTACACGAGCATTAGTGCCGTTATGGGTGATAAAAGCATTACCTGCTGCGCCTTGGCTAGTTGAACCGCCACCAATTTGATAAGAGGTAGTACTATTAATTCTATCATAATAAGTGACATTATTTGTTACATTGTCTCTGTTAGCTGCAAGTGAATAACCTATATTTGCACTATTTCCCCAAGGCATAGACAGAGATAAATACATGCCATCATCTGTTGTACCTTGGTATATATTACGATACGCAGAAAGAGACATATTAATATTCTTAAAATTACCAATATCAGCTGTTTTAGTAACCATTAAATTATAGCGATCGTTATTTGGACGATCCCAATATGTTTGATGGTTATAATTTAAATTAACTGATATACCTAAATCACGAAAAGCTTTATTGAAAGAGATTACATACATCTCCTTCCCACCATAATATTGACGACCACTATTTCTATATTCAAGGTAGTCAGACATACTCATATAATTACGCTCAGAGAAACGATATCCCGCAAATTGAACTGCACTATCGTATTCATCAAAGCGTTTAGAGTAGTTTATACGGTACGAACTCCCGCTAATATTTCCCTTATTAGTGGAATCCATATGACTATTCAAATTTGCCAAAGCATGAGTAATATCAAAGGAAATAGCACCAAAAGCCAGTAAGTCGCGACCCACGCCAATAGCAAAAGAGTTATAGTTCTGGCTATTGAGGCTACCGCCGAATAATGACCAACCATTAGATACCCCCCACGATGCTTCACCGGCCGCAAAAACATCACCTTGGCTACGATGGTCTATCGACGTAGGGCGTCCCACAGCAACTTTATATCTGACAGAGCCTGGTCTGGTCAGGTATGGAATACTCGCAGTATCGACATCAAAATTCTGTACCGTACCATTTTGCTCTTCGACGCGAACATTCAGTTTTCCGTTTACGGTATCATCCAGATTCTGGATCCTGAAAGGCCCGGCAGCTACTTGGGTTTGATAGATCACTCGTCCTTGCTGGCTGATAATAACCGTAGCATTGGTTGCTGCAACACCCGTCACTTCCGGCGCGTAGCCACGTAAATTAGGGGGCAGCATTTTCACATCAGAACGCAAACTACCACCAGTGAATCTGAAACTATCGAATAAATCGGAACTCAAATAGTCATCACCAAGGGTCAAGCTAGCACGTAATTTAACGATAGCACGATATACATAATAGCGAGTCCACTTTAGTTCATGATTATTGGAATTACTTGAATTCGTAGAATGATTAAAACGAGCTTGCCAATCAGCACGCATGCGCCATGCACCCATATTTGCACCAGCAACACCATTCCCCGTCACAGTATAAATATTAGTGCTATTCTTTTGAGAGTGGTTTGCTCGACCATTCATATTATAGTCAAGAAAAACACCCGGTATACCGTTATCCCATAATGACGGAGGGTCCCATGTCGCTGTACGGTATTCGAGGTAAGCTTGTGGAACATTAAGGTATAATGCTAAAGCAGACAGATCGCCTCTGGCTGTCACCCCCGGCAGACTAGATAAATCGAGACATTCACCATCATTCAACCATTTTAATTGGGCGAACATCTCCTCTTTCAAGCCTAGCTGGTTGGTAATATTTGGAGTAATACAAGGGACAGACCCTGCTTCGCTATCAGCTGTAGGTATAAATGTTACCCGTTGTTCAGGTAATGCATCAGTGTTAACTTGGATTTTAAAAGCATAAGTGCCAGGCATGATATACCCAGCCCGAGAAAACTGTTCGAGATTAATATTCTGTTTATCATTAATATCTAACAGGTCGGTATTAAATTCTACAACATTAGCTGCATAAGTAGAGTAAGAAGCCAACGCGCTCATCACGATCATGCATAATGGAGATAATTTATAAGCGCGATGTAACATGATAGTTTCCCTAAATAGTTAATTAACGACCTACGCTATAGTCTAATAATATTCAAGCTTGAAGCCGATTAACGTATGATATGTACCTATCTTAAACGGTTTGTTATCAGCAACTAACTGCAACTCATAATTTAATACCGCACTACGATTAGGAGTAGAAAACATTTTATCTTCTGCCATAGGCTCTCCTGGTTTTATAAGAGTGCCTTGGCTATTGAAGAGTGCAAGTTGCACACCTCTGGCTTCACCTTCAACAGTGAAATAATCACCATTTTGCGGCCCTTCAAAAATCATTTGAAATGAGCGAGGGGAAAGTAGATCCCTCGAACTTTGATGAACAACCGTGCAATCATAAAGTTCGATATTAAAACTTTTTGGTGGTGCCCTTCCCGATTGCCTTAATAGACTGACAGGGACCATTCCCATATCAATGGTTTGATCAAGTGAATCTGTTCCAATTGAACAAGCACTATCTATAATTTCTCCAGATAAATTAACAGTACCATGTCCATCAGGTGCTGCTGACATAACAGAAAATGATGAGAGCAACATGACAGACACTGATAATAACAACTGCAAATATTTTTTCTCAGCTTTCACGTCGTCCCTCATCTTTTCAAAAAAACAGTGGAAAATAGCTTAGCTAATTTTCACTCTTATCATTAGTTATAAGTCAGAGTGAAGTTAGTTACACCACTGAATCTACCTAATGGAATGTTCTCAACTGTTGCTCCTGTGTCTCCACGAACAAATGCACTATATAACAGTGTATTATTTCCATTCTGTAGAGTATTCACAGCCTGCTGTGAAGCAACATCATTGATATCGATACGCTCACCGTTAGAATCATTGATCTGAATCGCAACATTATTCTCGGCAGGAGCATTGATTGCCAGACCAGTAATACCCAACAGGCCATCGTCAAATGCAGATGAGGTACCAGTAAAGGCAACTGATACAGTCTGCGTTGCGCTTGATAATACGCAATCTTCTAACTCAATAGTAAATGGCTGAGCAGGGGAAGTACCACCACCGACCAAAGCTGAGTTAGCAATCTGGCCTAGAGGAACTGTCTGATCAATTGATTCCGGAGAAATTGAGCAAGGTGCACTAATGATTTCACCGGTAAAGGTAACTTTACCACTACCTTGATTATCTGCAGCAAATGCAGAAGTAGCCATCACGCCAGACACCAGAGCAGCCAAAATAATCTTCTTCATAATATTCCTCTACAATATGTTATATTTCATCAATAGAAATAAATTATACAAAATGATTTTGTATTAAATAAATTACACCATGGGCATATAGACAACGAACAGCACAGCGTTTCATATAAAACAGTAAAGCTACCAGCAGCTAGCACTTGTTAATAATTGACAGATGCCAACTATTGCAAGCAGCCAGAATACCAACACAATAAAACAAGCCCTGTGTTTTAGGATATGCAAAATATCGAGTCGGTAAAAACGTATAAACAATTACAAGATTGCGCCTTGATTTAAACAAATTTTTAGTAAGGTTAGATTCACTTTAAACACCTATAAAAAATAAGTATCAAACGTCAATTTAACAATAACAATGTAATAAAAGATGATGCTTTCATTACTGATAAATAGTTAAAAAATACATTTAAATCAACCCTGAAATATCATTTTCATTTTAGCCTCTTTAACTTACGTTGCTAAAAATAAATTTAGCACATAATTTCAAACTGTCAAAAAATGTTACTCATTTTTTGCGTAAAAATAACCAAGCCCAAATAAAAATAAAAAAAATAAATAAAAATCAATCACTTAATGTGATTAAGATTATTCTCTCTTGCCATAATAACCATCACTTACCAAAGATGTTTTTACCGTTCGCTTCAAAATCAGAAGCAGTCAAAAACTCGATGGAAGTAATGTTTCCTTCCAGCATTAACAATTTCATATCTTGATTCTATTTGTGAACAGCTTAGTTCACTCGCTATCTGTAAGGTCTTACAGTTAAGTTAACTATTCATGTTTAAGTGCAACAGCATTACAAAACATCACTTAAAAACATTGAACCAGAATTTAGAACCAATTGACGAAAACTTCATTAGTTTATCAACCCAAATACGTGATCCAAGTCACACCATTCGACCTTTGCAGTGTAGTTAAATAATATCGCCATTTTCTTGGCCTAGATCAATAAATTTTATTATTACAACGTTTTACTGGATGTTATAGGATTTATCTGTAGCCCAATTACCTATCTACAAATATGTTTTCAGATACAGATGTCGATTATCCGCGGGAATTCACTACTATATATAAGTATTTTTCTTACTGGTGACGATAACGAAGCATCCTGGTTTGATGGCACGACAACATGCCATATGATAGCAATAATCAATAGTTTCCTTGTTTACCTGGCATGGATCCAAGAAACATAGTTAAGAAGACAATATGAAATCCACTGTTACACTGTCCAATGAGATGATTCGGTAGAGAGAATCGACAATTTTTAATACCCGCTGCTTTTTGCAATCAACATACGGCTATAGTGGTCTGTCGTTGTAGTGATAAGGGATCAGAGGACGTACAACACCGTGACGCAGATTATTTACCACTAACAAAGCAGGAGATATGGCAGTAACAGTATCAATTCGGGGTACAGTCAACAGTTGCTATAGTAAATCACCGGAACGGCTATAAATTCTGACAACGGGTGATATCGCTCCGTTTTTTTCGGGACTGAGCACCAGCCATGCTTAACCAGTCCTCCCATAAACCAACAGACTAGAGCGTCTCATTTTTCCGGAAGAACTTTACGCAGTGTCACAAGTTAGGGGAAACCGGAGATCAAGGTATTGCTCTGGCGATTTAGTAACGTCAGTATCACCAAGAGAATCTCTGAGGCAACAGCAGAATGGGACATCTATTAGATGTCTGAAAACAGAATGGGTATAGAAGCCTCTTCGCTAAATCAGTATAGCAATCATGAAGGCTTGAAATTGAATGAGTCAGCTAGTCAATATCGAGTCCACTACAGAGCCAGACTCAATACTATCGGTTCTTCTTTGCTATATGCGTTAATTTCTTAATCAGCTTAGATTCAATGACCACACTCACCGAGCAAGTACGAAGAATACCGCGAAATCCACGATACACAATTATTCAACCAATCAAGAAATCCTGTGGGGCTTACCATGACTGGCTAAAAGGCTGATTCTTTCCACCTAACCAGCCTTGCCCTGACATACTACCCCGAGAAGTCTTTCAAGGCTCAACCCCACTATAGGGTAGGAATGAGCCAAACTTTCAAGAAAACGCCAACAATCTATGATTAACTAAAAAATTAACCAACTGATTTATAACTAAAAAATCAGAACGGAATGTCGTCGTCAAAGTCCATTGGTGGTTCATTAGACGGTGCAGGTGCTGCATTCTGTTGTTGCGGGCGAGATTGCGCGCCGCCGCTGAACTGATTGCTTGCCTGTGGCTGCTGTGGCTGGCCCCAACCACCTTGTTGCTGGCCTGCATTACCACCAGCAGGTGCTCCACCGCCCTGACGACCACCCAGCATTTGCATGGTGCCGCCAACGTTAACCACAACTTCGGTTGTATATTTTTCAACACCAGCCTGGTCGGTCCATTTACGGGTTTGCAAAGCACCTTCTATATAGACCTGGGAACCTTTACGCAGATATTCACCCGCGACTTCGGCAAGTTTGCCGAACAGCACGACACGGTGCCATTCCGTTTTTTCTTTGGTTTCGCCGGTTTGCTTGTCACGCCAGGACTCTGAAGTGGCCAGAGTGATGTTAGCAACAGCACCACCGTTTGGCATATAGCGTACTTCTGGATCCTGACCAAGATTCCCGACGAGAATCACTTTGTTTACGCCTCTGCTGGCCATATTCGTCTCTCCTGGGATATGTAATAAATAGTCTAAACGATCAATTCTATCATGCTACCGCCGATGTTTATAGCTGGGAGCAACATTCCAACAGTTGTCATGATGATACATTATTTCATCAAACCACTGGATATTCATTCAGCTTTTATTATGCCATAATAAATCACTAAGGCCTTCGGTGGTGCAATCGGCACCAGCCACACATCATTATCGTTCGGGAAAGGTGAATGGATAAGATAGAAGTACGGGGCGCCCGCACCCATAATCTCAAAAATATCAACCTCGTCATCCCGCGTGACAAACTTATCGTTGTCACCGGACTTTCGGGGTCGGGTAAATCATCACTGGCATTCGATACACTGTATGCTGAAGGCCAGCGACGTTACGTTGAGTCACTTTCTGCTTATGCGCGCCAGTTCCTGTCGCTGATGGAAAAACCTGATGTCGACCATATTGAAGGTCTGTCACCGGCAATTTCCATTGAACAGAAATCGACCTCTCACAACCCACGTTCAACTGTGGGAACCATCACTGAAGTGCATGATTATCTGCGCTTACTGTATGCCCGTGTCGGTGAACCACGCTGTCCTGATCACGATATTCCGTTAGCAGCGCAGACCGTCAGTCAGATGGTGGATAACGTGCTGGCGCAGCCTGAAGGCCGTCGCTTGATGTTGCTGGCACCTATCATTAAAGACAGGAAAGGTGAACACTCCAAAACGCTGGAAAATCTGGCAGGCCAGGGGTATATCCGGGCGCGTATTGATGGCGAAGTCTGCGATCTGTCCGATCCACCAAAACTAGAGTTACAGAAGAAACACACTATAGAAGTGGTGGTTGATCGTTTTAAAGTCCGGGAAGATATTAGTCAGCGTCTGGCCGAGTCATTTGAAACGGCTCTGGAACTGTCTGGCGGTTCTGCTGTTGTGGCTGATATGGATGATCCACAAGCAGAAGAAATGCTGTTTTCTGCCAATTTTGCCTGCCCTGTCTGCGGCTACAGTATGCGTGAGTTAGAACCGCGTCTGTTTTCCTTTAATAACCCGGCTGGAGCCTGCCCAACCTGTGACGGTCTGGGCGTACAACAGTATTTCGATCCTGACAGAGTCGTACAGAATACCGATCTTTCGCTGGCCGGTGGCGCTATTCGGGGTTGGGATCGCCGTAACTTCTACTATTTCACGATGTTACGCTCCCTGGCAGACCACTATAAATTTGATGTTGAGACCCCGTGGAATGAACTGAGCAGTGCTGTAAAGCAAGTAGTGCTACATGGTTCAGGTAAAGAGACCATCGAATTTAACTATATGAACGATCGGGGGGATACTTCCGTACGTCGTCATCCATTCGAAGGCGTTCTAAATAATATGGAACGTCGCTATAAAGAGACAGAATCTTCAGCGGTACGTGAAGAGCTGGCAAAATACGTTAGCAGCCGCCCTTGTAACAGTTGTGGGGGAACGCGTCTGCGTCGCGAAGCTCGCCATGTGTTTATCGAAAATACCGCGCTACCGACGATTTCCGATATGAGCATCGGTCATGCGATGGAATTCTTCCAGAACATGAAACTCAGCGGTCAGCGTGCACAGATTGCTGAAAAAGTGCTGAAAGAGATCGGCGACCGCCTGCGGTTCTTAGTCAATGTTGGTCTGAATTATCTGTCGCTTTCTCGTTCAGCAGAAACCCTGTCCGGAGGAGAGGCTCAACGTATTCGTCTGGCAAGCCAGATTGGTGCCGGTTTAGTCGGTGTGATGTATGTTCTGGATGAACCTTCTATCGGCCTGCATCAGCGTGATAATGAACGCTTGCTGGAAACACTGATTCACCTGCGTAATCTGGGAAACACGGTGATTGTGGTTGAGCATGATGAAGATGCCATTCGTGCTGCAGACCATATTATTGATATCGGCCCGGGGGCAGGAGTGCACGGCGGCCAGGTGGTTGCTGAAGGTACCATGAACGATATCATGGCCGTATCTGAGTCTCTGACCGGGCAGTATTTGAGCGGTAAGCGCCAGATTGCTGTACCAGCACAACGCGTCAGCGCTGACCCACAGAAAGTCCTGAAACTGATTGGTGCCAAAGGTAATAACCTTAAAGATGTTACCTTAACGTTACCCGTAGGGCTGCTTACCTGTGTGACGGGGGTTTCGGGTTCGGGGAAATCGACGCTGATTAATGACACATTATTCCCGCTTGCCCAGCGTCAGTTAAACGGGGCCACTATCATTGAGCCCGCTCCTTACCGTGATATCCAGGGGCTGGAACATTTCGATAAAGTCATTGATATTGACCAGAGCCCGATTGGCCGCACGCCTCGCTCTAACCCTGCAACCTATACCGGCGTCTTTACTCCGGTACGCGAACTGTTTGCAGGTGTTCCGGAATCACGTGCGCGTGGTTATACACCAGGTCGGTTTAGCTTTAACGTACGTGGCGGGCGCTGTGAAGCCTGTCAGGGTGATGGCGTAATCAAAGTCGAAATGCACTTCCTGCCGGATATCTATGTCCCTTGTGACCAGTGTAAAGGTAAGCGCTATAACCGTGAAACGCTGGAAATTAAATATAAAGGCAAGAGCATTCACGAAGTGCTGGATATGACCATTGAAGATGCGAGAGCATTTTTTGATGCGGTTCCAGCGCTGGCGCGTAAGCTACAGACACTGATTGATGTCGGTCTGTCTTATATTCGCCTGGGACAATCAGCCACTACGCTGTCCGGTGGTGAAGCCCAACGCGTAAAACTGGCGCGTGAGCTCTCTAAACGTGGTACCGGACAGACGCTCTATATTCTCGATGAGCCCACAACAGGGCTGCATTTTGCTGATATTCAGCAATTACTGGAAGTGCTGCATCAGCTGCGTGACCAAGGTAATACCATCGTGGTAATTGAGCATAATCTGGATGTGATTAAAACCGCAGACTGGATTGTTGATCTCGGTCCAGAAGGCGGAAGCGGTGGCGGTGAAATTCTCGTCTCTGGCACACCAGAAACGGTTGCAGAATGTGAAGCTTCACATACCGCACGGTTCCTCAAACCTTTACTTGCCTGATTAGCCTGCCCCTTACTGTCATGTCTTGCAGTAAGGGGCAATTCACGCCTTTTCTATGCTCGCGAAATAGCCCAGTTAACCGCCACTGCAACTCCGTGCTGATTGTTATCACTTGTCACAAAGGTCGCGGCTTTTTTCAAGCGCTCAACTGCATTGCCCATGGCGATTTTAATGCCTGCAATATTAAACATCGGCAAATCATTATGCTGGTCGCCAATCGCAATAATATCCTGTTCGACAAGATTAAGGCGTTGTTTAATAAATGCCACGGCATGCCCTTTATCAATTCCTGTCGGCTGAATATCAATATAGTTCTCACCCGTAGCCATGCTGCTAAAACCTGCTGGCATATCTTCCGCTAACGTCTGCTGATATTTCAGGATGCTCTCTTTATCGCCACAGACCGTGATTTTACAAATATCAGAAGCCTGATAAATTTCCGCCTGAGTCGATTGCTGCAAAGGTAAACCAAACACTTTAGCTTCATATTCCGTAAAGGAAGACAGTGGTTTATGTGCAGGATAGATAAGCTCAGTGGCAGTAAAAAAGTGATGAGGATATTTATACAGGCCGACAGCGCTATTAATATCACGCATATCCATGCTATTCATAAGCCCTTCAAATAATATTACATCTTCTTTCGTATCAAATACCTGACTGCCATTAAAACCTGCTACATAACGCACCAGAGAGAGGACTTGCTGCTCTTCCAGGAGTTTTAGCAAGGTTACCAGTGGACGCGCCGAACACACGATAACCTCACCACCCGTATGGTCAATAAAATCAGCCAGTGATTGGCGATTCTCTTCACTAATTTGCCCGGCAGAATTGAGCAATGTTCCGTCCATATCGATAGCTAATAATTTCATGGTATTGATTTCCAATCAGGGGAAATATCCCCACTAAGAGAGTTAAATAACCGTACAAATTCTATGACTGTAAATAAATTTCAAATATTGAGATCATTATTTATACCCAAAATAATTCGAGTTGCTTGTAGGCACCCAGTTCAGCCCGTCGATGAGCATAGATAAACTATGTGATTCGGCGGGCTGGACGCAGGTAACACCCAAGCAACTTGAAGTATGACGGGTATATAACCAGAATAATATTACCGCAGATTCAAAAACATAGCGAAACTGACAATAATCATCTTCACATTTTAATAACACATACTCTAAATAATCCGCGAGGTCTTAACGTAGGCGACAACCAGGCGGATTAAGTATGGCAGACTTAACCTATTCAGCTACTGCCGCAGATTGTTCTTGCTTTACGACCGCTTTAAACCGGTTTGCTACCAGTGTAGTAACACAGGTCAGCACCATCACGACTGTCATAATAATGGCCATATTCACCGTATCGTTGGACATAAAGGGTGAGACAAAAGCCGGGACATAGGCAATACCCATAACATTGAAATAGCCCAGCATCATGCCCCCCAGTCCTGAGAACAGAATGGCGGCGATAAACACCACTTTATTGGCAAACATAAATGGATAAGCCGACTCAACGAAGGTCCCGAATCCAAGGTTAATCAACAGCCCAGGTGTGGCAACGGCTGCTTCGCTTTTATCACGGGGAGCAATCACATTCGCCAAATTAATACCTGCAGCAACCATCACCAGTCCAACCATATCCACGGCACCGAGGAAGCTAACACCGGTTTTTTCCATCTCCAGCAGAACCAGTGGCAGGATAACGGCATGATAAACGCCCGCCAGAATAGCAGGCCAGATAACCAGACCTGCCAGCAGACCGGCAAGAATTGGACTGTAAGCCAGGGTAGCAGCCAGGGCGTCTTTAATGTAATCGCCCACGACCAACGCCAGCGGGCTGAGCAGATAAAACATAATTAAACCCGCAGCCAGCCCCGATATCCCCCCGGCAACAATATTGACGGTGGTGGTCGGAAAGCGCCAGCTCAGACAGAGTTCAAACAGATAACGAACAAAGATACCCGCCAGTAAACCACCGACAATCCCGCCAATTACCCCCCCTTCGACCGAAAGAACCCCGGCAATAATCCCGGAAACAATCGAGACTTCATCTAACTCAGAAACCTGCTTGGCAGCCAGAACGGCAACCAGCACAGGCAGTGCTTTAAGCATAATTTCAAAGACATCTTTGAGTTTTTCAAATCCAGGAATATGACTGGCCGCCAGTACTATCGCCATGGCAATAAATCCTGGCAAAGCGGGGATCATAATGCCGCGGATATTGCAGCGCTGCATCAGACTCTTATTTGAGCGCTGGCTACCCGACATATCTCCGGACAGATTAGGACGATATTTAATGCCCCAGTGTTTCGCCAGAGAAGCAACAAAGGAAACCGCGCGGGTTCGGTTAGTGGTTCCTGTTGTTCCTGAGGTTGCAATGACTTTTGCGCCCGTTGCGGCGATTAATGCCATTGATGTCCCTCCGGTTCCAACCACTGGTAGCTGGATTTCAGCGGCTGCCTGAAAGACTTGCTGATTAGCGCTGGTCGGGTCAGCACTCATCACGATTATGCCATCAATATTGCCGTTGCGAATTTCCCGGGCAATGCGGGCATCCATCTCTTTAGCGGCATCATTGACGGCCGACAACGCCCCTGCAAACGTACGTTTTGGTGATGTTCCATTGCCGTCAGGCAGACTATAGAGGCTGGCAGGTGTCGTCAGTTTGACGCCATCCATTGATGCTTCGGCTGCGATAAACTGTACCGCTGCAACTTCAAGGCCTGCGGCATCACACTGAACATAAATCTCTGCCAGTAATTTTTCAGGAAAAGATCCACCGAGATTATAAAGATTCCCTCCACTGCTCCCGATAATGGCAATTTTTTTCATATCGTTCTCTTAGATAAGATGTTCTTTTGAGCAGGTCTTTGTTTTGTATCTTTTTGAAAATAAGACAAAAAAAACCGACAAAAAGACATTAGTTTTATAAAATTTTTAAAATGAATAACGAGGATATAACACGATGATTAAATAAGGGAATCAGTTATTAATAATCATTAACAATGCCAGAACAACATCATTAACACTAATGCCTACTGATGAATAGCGGTAAATAATGGCAGAGAATAAGTCAGAGATAATAAGCCCTTGTTACCGCAGTAATAAGAGCTTATCCGTCGCAACTTACATTACAGCGGCAAAAGCCTGCGCTACGCGCTGTACGTTATTGTGATTAAGACCCGCGACGCACATACGACCGCTGGCGATCAGATAGATACCAAACTCTTCCCGTAATCTGTCTACTTGCGCAGCACTCAATCCGGTGTAGCTAAACATACCGCGCTGTTGTAGCAGATAATCGAAGTTACGATCGGGGATTTCTGCTTTCAGTACATCCACCAACACCTGACGCATTTCCAGAATACGGACACGCATCTGCTCAACTTCGGCCAGCCAGCTGGCTGTCAGTTGCTCGTCATTCAATACTGTCGCGACAACTTGAGCACCAAAATTCGGTGGGCTGGAGTAATTACGACGCACTGCCGCTTTCAGCTGTCCCAGCACACGCTCGGCTGCGTCCGAATCTTCACAGACGACAGATAAACCGCCAACACGCTCACCATACAGAGAGAAGATCTTAGAAAATGAGTTGCTGACCAGTGCCGGTAAACCCGCATCAGCAATCGCCCGAATAGCATAGGCATCCTGCTCCATACCTGCACCAAAGCCCTGATAAGCAATATCAAGGAAAGGGATCACATTACGGGCCTTCAATACTTCGATAACCGCATCCCACTGACTATTAGTCAAGTCAGCCCCGGTCGGGTTATGGCAGCAAGGATGCAGCAAGACAATGCTTTGCTCAGGTAAACCGTTCAGCGTTTCCAGCAGCGCATCGAAACGAACCCCTTTGCTCTCGTCATCAAACCAAGGGTAGGTATTTACTGTAAAACCGGCCCCGGAGAAAATGGCAATATGGTTTTCCCAGGTCGGGTTGCTGACCCAAACCTGTGAGTCAGGAAAATAGGTTTTCAGGAAGTCAGCACCCACTTTCAAGGCCCCCGAACCACCCAGAGTCTGAATGGTAGCGATACGGCCTTCACGTAACGCCCGGTTATCGCTGCCGAATAATAACGGCGCAATGGCGGAACGATAGCCACTTAAACCTTCCATTGGCAGATAAAGAGAAGCCCCGTGTGGTGCGGCATTGAGTTTTTCTTCTGCGGCAGCAACTGCCTGAAGCTGAGGAATCGTCCCCTCTGCGTCGTAATAGAGGCCAATGCTCAGGTTTACCTTATCCGAACGCGGGTCTGATTTGAAACGTTCCATCAACGACAGGATGGGGTCGCCTGCATAGGCGTCAACTTTTTGAAACACTTTGGGGTTCTCCTGGTTTACAGTCGTGTGCCTCACCACTGTAAACCAGGCAGGGACAATCAGTCCAGATACTCCATCACTGCGCGTGATGTCAGTCTGGTGACAAGTTCGTAAGCACTCACCTTTGTGATTTCAGCAATACGCTCAACGGGTAAGCCATCTCCCCACATCACCACGCTATCGCCGGGTTTATCCTGTGCTCCGGGTCCTAAATCAACAGAGATCATATCCATTGATACACGCCCGACGATTGGCACTTCGCGACCGTTCACCAGCACAGGAGTACCCGAAGGAGCACATCGCGGATATCCGTCCCCGTATCCCATCGCGACCACGCCCAGACAGGTATCACGTTCAGCAGTCCAAGTGCCACCGTAACCCACGGGCTCACCTTTTTTATGCTCACGGACAGCAATCAGATTAGAGCGTAATGTCATTACAGGCTGGAATCCTAGCTCATCCGCCCAGGGTTTATTTTCCAGCGGTGAAATCCCATAGAGAATAATCCCGGGTCGTATCCAGTCGAAATGAGATTCAGGCCAGAAAAGAATGCCATTGGAAGCCGCAATCGACAGCTGCGCGGGTTTATTTGCTGTGAAGTTTTTAAAAACAGACATTTGGCTTGAGGTCGCGTCAGATTCCAGCTCATCGGCCCGGGCAAAGTGGCTCATGATATTTACCGGCTGGCAGACATTTTTACACTGGCTCAAACGCTGATAAAAAGCCTCAGCCTCTTCTGGCCTGACCCCCAGGCGATGCATACCTGTATCGAGCTTCATCCAGACTCTGACAGGTTGTTCCAAAGTTGCCTGTTCTAACGCTTCGAGTTGTTGAATGCTGTGAACCGCAGTGTGAAAGTTTTGTGCCGCAATAGTCGGTAAATCTGCAGATTTAAAAAAACCTTCCAGCAACAGGATAGGTTTAGTTACTCCCCCGGCTCGCAGGCGCAGCGCCTCTTCAAAGCGTGCCACGCCGAAAGCATCAGCATCGGTAAGCGTCAGAGCACTTTCCAGTAAACCATGCCCATAGGCATTCGCTTTAACGACGGCAACGATTTCACTCTTTGGTGCCAGTTCACGCAAACGCTGTAAATTGTGTCGCAAAGCACGGCGATTAACCACAACAGTGGCCGCTTTCATATCTCTTCCTTGCTTAAAACAGGTTAAACATTTCCCTTGCACTGGTCAGGCAATAACCCGAGCAAAGGGTCAGAGAGCTATTCTTCGTCGTATTGTGGCCCGGCGTAGTTATCAAATCGTGACCACTGACCGTTAAAGGTCAGACGTACCGAACCGATCGGACCGTTACGCTGCTTACCAATAATAATTTCCGCAATCCCTTTCAGGTCACTGTTTTCGTGATACACCTCATCACGATAAATAAACATGATAAGGTCAGCATCCTGCTCAATCGAGCCTGATTCACGCAAATCTGAGTTGACCGGGCGTTTATCTGCACGTTGTTCCAGAGAACGGTTAAGCTGGGAAAGCGCCACAACAGGAACCTGTAGCTCTTTAGCCAGCGCTTTCAGAGAGCGAGAAATCTCAGCAATTTCTAAGGTACGGTTGTCAGACAGCGCCGGAACACGCATTAACTGCAAGTAGTCGATCATGATAAGGCTGAGCCCCTCATGTTCACGATAGATACGACGCGCGCGCGAACGCACTTCCGTCGGCGTCAGGCCTGAAGAGTCATCAATATACATATTGCGCTTTTCAAGCAAGATACCCATGGTACTGGAGATCCGCGCCCAGTCTTCATCATCTAGCTGGCCGGTACGGATACGTGTCTGATCGACTCGGGATAACGAGGCCAGCATACGCATCATCAACTGCTCACCGGGCATTTCAAGACTGAAAATCAGGACAGGTTTTTCCTGCAACATTGCCGCGTTTTCACACAGGTTCATCGCGAAGGTGGTTTTACCCATTGAAGGACGAGCGGCAACGATAATTAAGTCAGAACGTTGCAGACCTGCGGTTTTCTTATTCAGATCGTTATAACCGGTATCAACCCCTGTCACCCCGTCATGGGGTGTCTGATAAAGAGATTCGATACGTGATACGGTCGCTTCAAGGATCTGATCAATGCTTTTCGGGCCTTCATCTTTATTAGCACGATTTTCTGCTATCTGGAAAACGCGCGACTCAGCCAAGTCCAGCAGATCTTCACTGGTACGTCCCTGAGGATCGTATCCGGCATCCGCGATTTCATTCGCTACCGCGATCATTTCACGCACTACCGCGCGTTCACGTACGATATCGGCGTAGGCACCAATATTCGCCGCACTGGGTGTATTTTTTGAGAGTTCTGCAAGATAGGCAAAGCCGCCGACACTTTCAAGATGCCCCTGAAGTTCAAGTGACTCAGACAGGGTGATCAGGTCGATGGGCTTGCTCATTTCCAGCAGGCGCTGCATTTCAGTGAAGATGGTGCGGTGCGGTCGACTAAAGAAATCGTTGCTGACAACACGCTCAGAGACATTATCCCAGCGTTCGTTATCCAGCATTAAGCCACCCAACACCGATTGCTCTGCCTCAAGCGAGTGTGGCGGCATCTTCAGGCCTTCGACCTGGCGGTCGCGAGGGGCAGAAGGTTGGTTGAAGGGTTTTTTTACTGCCATAATGAAGGAGTTACCAGGTTCATAGTAGAAGAGTTGAAGTATAACCAGTCTTTACCCCCGAAGACACTAGGAGTTTCTATGGCAAAGCGTATTCAGTTTACTCAGCATGGCGGGCCAGAGGTACTACAGACTGTTGATTTTACGCCTAATCCCCCTGCTGATAATGAAGTTCAGGTAGAAAATAAAGCGATTGGGATCAATTACATTGATACTTATATTCGCAGCGGTTTGTATCCCCCCCCGTCGCTGCCGAGCGGCCTGGGTACTGAGGCGGCGGGTATCGTTAGCAAAATCGGTCGCAATGTCACCCATTTAGCCGTCGGCGATCGTGTGGTCTATGCTCAGTCAGGTTTAGGGGCTTACAGTACGGTACATAACGTGCCCGCAGCGAAAGCCGCAAAACTACCGGACGCCATCTCTTTCGAACAGGCTGCGGCGTCTTTCCTGAAAGGATTAACCGTTTACTATTTGCTACGCAAAACCTATCCCATAAAGGCGGGGGAAACCTTTCTGTTTCACGCCGCAGCAGGTGGCGTAGGGCTGATAGCCTGCCAGTGGGCAAAAGCACTGGACGCGAAACTGATTGGTACCGTCGGCTCTGCTGAAAAAGCGGAGCGTGCAAAACAGGCTGGAGCCTGGCAGACCATTAATTACCGTGACGAGAATATCGCCGAGCGTCTTCAGGTGCTAAATAACGGCAATAAAGTTGCCGTGGTTTACGACTCGGTGGGTAAAGATACCTGGGAAGCCTCGCTGGATTGCATACAGCCGCGCGGATTAATGGTCAGTTTTGGTAACTCATCCGGTCCGGTTTCTGGGGTTAATTTAGGAATATTGAATCAGAAGGGTTCACTGTATGTCACACGTCCTTCCCTGAACGGATATGTCACCACCCGGGAAGAACTTAGCGAAGCGAGTAGTGAACTATTTTCGTTGATTATCAGCGGTAAAATTAATGTCGATGTTCCCGAAAATCAGATGTTTGCGTTAGATGATGTGGTTCTGGCTCACCAGACTCTGGAAAGCCGTTCCACGCAGGGTTCCAGCCTGCTGATCCCATAAATCAGCCTGTAAATACAAAGAATTAGGGCTTCCCGTAGGAAGCCCTTTCTTTTTTTATTTCGTACTGTATGTAGGGTACAGCGCGATAAATGAGTAAAGCGCTAAGGATACTCTCAGATTTTGAATCTAATTAAAATGCGCTGATTAGGAATAAATACCAGCTTGTGATCGGCCCCTCAATCCCGCGCGCATTCTGACTATTTTTACTCAAAAATTATCGTCTGTTTTCAACTAATGACAGCGCTTGTTCGACAACGCTGACCCCGGCTCCGGGCTTATGCGCATTTTCACTTAAATAACGACGCCACTGACGCGCCCCTGGGATCCCCTGGAACAGACCCAGCATATGACGCGTCACATGACCCAAGTAAGTGCCTTTGGTTAGCTCATGTTCAATATAAGGATACATGGTACGCACCACGGCAAACGGACAAGGCTCAGGTTCAGTTGAACCGAATATTTCACGATCCACTTTCGCCAGTAAACCCGGGTTCTGATACGCTTCACGGCCAACCATCACGCCATCAAGATGCTGCAGATGTGTCTTAGCCTCTTCAAGCGTTTTAATGCCACCATTAATCGATAACGTCAGTTGCGGAAAATCGCGCTTTAACTGATAGACGCGCGGATAGTCCAGCGGCGGAATTTCACGGTTTTCTTTTGGGCTGAGTCCGGATAACCAGGCTTTTCGGGCATGAATGATAAACTCATTACATTCCCCTTTGCCGGATACGGTTTCAATAAAATCGCACAGAAAGGCATAGCTGTCCTGGTCATCAATACCAATACGGGTTTTCACCGTTACCGGAATAGAGACCACATCACGCATCGCTTTGATACAATCAGCGACCAGCTGGGCATCTCCCATCAGGCAGGCTCCAAACCGACCATTCTGGACACGGTCAGACGGGCAGCCAACGTTGAGATTAATTTCATCATAACCCCGGGCCTCCGCAAGCTTTGCACACTCCGCCAGCGCCTGTGGATCGCTCCCGCCTAGCTGTAAAGCAACCGGATGCTCTTCTTCACTGTAGGCAAGATAATCCCCTTTTCCGTGAATAATCGCGCCTGTGGTCACCATTTCGGTATACAGCAGGGTATGACGTGACAGCTGACGTAAAAAATAACGGCAGTGACGGTCAGTCCAGTCGAGCATGGGGGCAATGCTAAATCGTGAAGGACTATATTTTTTCGCTGTATCAATGCTGTTTTGCTGCAGGTTGGGTGATTCTTTATTTTCGGGCATGTTTGTCTTTATATCGTATTTTTGCTTGCCCAGTACACCATCGGTATGGTGTACCAGAATACAGGATTTGGCACTTACTATAGCATAGTGAGATGCTCGCTTGCTGGCGGTATATAAGAAGTAGATGGTGGCAAAAAAGCAATAACATGCCAAGGGGTGGAGTATCAGGCAAGGGCCAGTTTGTGCAAATGGCTAAGGTCGGTCTTTTGCCTGGCCTGATATAGACTGCAATTTATCTGTATTTTTAACCAAGTTTCAGGAGTACTGCCAATAACAGCAGACAGTCTCAAGGCCATTTCTGGCGTAACTGCGGTTTGACCTGATAGTAATCTGCTGGCTGTTGATGGCGCAATATTCATTGCCTTCGCAAACTGCCGGAGGCTCACATGCATATCTTCCAGTGTCTCTGCAATAATTTCGCCTGGATGGGCAGGGTTAGCCATTTTCATTAGTGATAATCCTCCAGGTTGACGATCTCTGCATCACCATCAATGAACTTGAAAGTACTACGCCAGTTACCAGAAACATTAATTGACCAGATGTTTTTGCGCTCCTCTTTAAGCTGATGCAGGTTATATCCAGGCATGTCGATCCCGTCTATGCCGTCAGCTGCATCAATTACGGTAAACCGTGTTCTTATGCGAGCAATCAATTTTTGCTCAATACCACTACTATCATCTTTGAGAAAAAAGTTTTTCAATCCTTTATGCCTAAAACTTTTAATCATGACACTATACGTGTTCCTCAATATGGAACGGCATAACATGTGTTCCACACTGTGCAACAGTCTTCCTTCCGAATTGGAAGCAAATAAAAAGAAGAAAGTGAAAGCAAGATATCTAACCAGAATTTCTTGTTGTGGTCGCTATGCCTGATATGTCACTGACTGCTTTATTTCCTTTCTCGTGTACTCGATAAGGGTCTTTGGAAAAGAAAATTATGCCCACTCCGGCACCGCTTTGGAGGCTTCATCCATCTCTTTCGGCCACTTTACGGTTTTGAACGGCGTCCAGCTGGGGGGTATATGCGTTCGCAGGGGTTTATCAGACACGGTCTTGCCCTGCATATACTGACAGCAGGCGCTCCACAAGCCGTAAACCTCATAAATATTGCCTTCCGTCCAGGTCAGGATAAACCGGTCTTTGACCAGATATGTCCCCGGCTCGCAGACTGCACAGTATATCCGGTGGCCCCAGTCAGCGTGCCCGGCCATCTGCACCCTTTCGCCCTGAATATCCGCCCAGTCAAATACCTTGATTTCCACCGGCCATTTCCACCAGGGCCAGAGTGTGTTCTTCTGTTCGTAAACATAGACTTTTTGCTGTTTACGGTTAAAACGAATTGGTGCTCCACGAACAGCAAAGAGTGCGGTTCTGAAGCCCCAAATAACGAATGAAAAAAGCGTAAAGTCGAGTAGCCCCCATATTGGATTTGGCAGGAAATAAATTTGTACATCAATCCACAGCAAAAAAACAAAGCATCCTAATAATAGAAAACTACCGATCCAGATCGCCCCCCACACAATATATCTGTCGCGGGGAATTTCCATCCACACATCGTTAATTTCATTGACCCGGATAAGCCTCGGAAAAACCATCTGCTCTTCTTCCGGATCCGGCAGGTCTTCACTCCAGTATCGGACCGGTTTAATCAGGCGGGATTTTTCGTTATTCATTACTTCACACTCCATTGTTCAGTTACATCACTGTTTACCCGGGATGTTTTTTTCATTTTTGGGGATAAAAGGACTTCCAGAAAATTATGCCCACTCCGGCACCGCTTTGGAGGCTTCATCCATCTCTTTCGGCCACTTTACGGTTTTAAACGGCGTCCAGCTGGGGGGTATATGCGTTCGTAGGGGTTTATCAGACACGGCCTTGCCCTGCATATACTGACAGCAGGCGCTCCACAAGCCGTAAACCTCATAAATATTGCCTTCCGTCCAGGTCAGGATAAACCGGTCTTTGACCAGATATGTCCCCGGCTCGCAGACTGCACAGTATATCCGGTGACCCCAGTCAGCGTGCCCGACCCTCTGCACCCTTTCTCCCTGAATATCCGCCCAGTCAAATACTTTGATTTCCACCGGCCAGCGCCACCACGGCCAGACACTGCACTGCTGCTCATAGACATACACTTTTTGTTGTTTGCGGTTAAAGCGCACTGGTGCTCCTCTGGCGGCAAATAGAACTGTTCTAAAACACCAAACCATCATGGACATTAATGGAAAAAATATCGTGAAGTAAAAAATAAACGACGAAGAATCAGAAAGCATGTCCATAACTACATATGGAGAAAGGATAAAATATATAAAACATGATAAAACAAGTATTCCCCCAAACCATAGAACGCCCCATCCATGATTAACGTAACGGGGAATTTCCATCCACACATCGTTGATTTCATTGACCCGGATAAGCCTCGGGAAAACCATCTGCTCTTCTTCCGGATCCGGCAGGTCTTCACTCCAGTATCGAACCGGCTTAATCAGGCGGGATTTTTCGTTATCTGTCATTTCACACTCCATTGTTCGATTGTGTCACTGTTCACCCAAGAGGGTACGGCCATGACCGTCAGCCCCATCCGGGTATCAGGGTCGGCGTTATCCAGCCAGTAATCAGCTACCATCGTTACGCCCGGCGTCCGGCTCTGTGCTGCCCAGACATTGCCCTCTATCACCAGCGCCGTGCCGTCAGGACTTATCTGTAGCATTCCAGGATAGCTGTCAGAAGCCCGAACACGCTGCTGATGATCGGCAATACCAGGCGCATTTTGTGACTGAGAGAACAACACCCGGTTATCGCTGTTACTGGTTACCCTTACCGACCAGCCCCCTCTGGCAGCATTCCAGCCCGGCAGGGCCACCCGGAACTCAATCCGGTTATACGCCACGGACTGAATTGGGGTGGTACCACCGAAAGCAACATTAGCCACCATCCCGCTACGGATAGCCAGGTAATTAGCCAGGGCGGCAGTCAGGTCAGTCTGGCTCTCCGCTTTCCACACCGGCAAAGCATTAATCGCCTCGTTGGGGATGCCAAAGCAGGTGCGTCGTAGCCAGATTTCAAATGGTGTACTCCGTAAAGCTTTTGCCTTAGTGGCCCAGACAGCTCCTGCCAGTAAAAGTAATGCAGCCCAGCCAATCGGTCCTAACACTAAAATACCAGATGCTGTTGTAGCGGTTAGGGAAAAGACACCAAGACCTCCAGAAAATAAAGCTACTCCTCCCCCAACAACTGAAGCAGCAGCAGAGGCTTGATAATATCTTCCAGCCTTGATGTCTCCATCATCAAGTGCTTCAGAGCCATGATGCCACTCCCTAATCCCCTCAACGATCCCGGCAATTCCCCCCAGTACCCCACCAAACCGCACCCCAAAAGGCACCTGTGCCGACTTACTCAGCACCAGCCAGTTTTCCTTAACCGCCAGCTTGGTCGCAAATCCCAGCATCTCGGTAAATCCTTCCATCATCAACAGCGTGCTGATGGTCACATCGGCGGTCACATCCACTTCGTTTCCGGTTTCCCGGCGCAACCGATCCTGTAGATCGTGCCAGCCATACATCTGGATAGCCATCAGCCCGGCCCCCATTATGAGTCCGACACCGTCACCGCTGATCACTCGTTTACCCAGCTCGTTAAACTTGGCCAGCTCTGCCTCCGTGGCTTGCATCACGACCCCGGCGTTTTGCCGCCCGCTCAGCGACAATTCAGAAACCGATATGTCATACAATGGCAGACTGGCCGCCGGCTGTGCCGCGGAAATGACGCGTTGCGGCAGACTCTCCACCGTCCCGGGTACCGCCACGCTCATTTTTACCGGCATATCCATCGCCTGAGCATTCAGAACGACCACGGCACCGGTAGCCGCAGCGGCGGTACCGCCCTTCGCGGCACTGTCTCCGCCGCTATTGAACCGCTGCTGCAGCTGGCGCAGTGTACTGGTATAATTCACGATGAAGGCGGGTTCACCGGCACTCTGCATCGCCGCCTGTATCATCCACGCCAAGCTTTTCCGCGTTGAGGGCGATAGTTCTTTGACCAGCCGTCCGGCTGAGCCGGATACTGCCAGCATCCTCGCGCCCAGCCCCTGCTGGACCCGTTTACTCTGCAGGGCTGCGTTAAATTCATCCGAAGTCAGCACGGTTTTGTAGTTACCGAAATTGAACACGTTATTCAATTATGACGGGTCCATTCCGGTAAAGCCCGTATAGGCTGGTGAAGTACCCGTTTCAAGCCAGTTCAGCCACACTTTGTCCGTCGCCGCCCCCATTGCCCCACCCTGCAGACAGACCGCCAGCGTGCCGTTCTGTGCCACCCAGCTGTGCACTCGCGTGTCCGGAGAATAGTCATGCTGAATCACCGTTAGCCATTCATCAGACTGATACCAGCCGGCAAGGTCGTTATCAACCGCCGTCAGTAGTGCCTGTGGCTGACTGAAACGCTGCTCAAACTCCCGCTCGAATGCCGCCCTGGCCTGCTCGTCATAGCTTTTTGCCAGCCGAACCTGCAGCGCAGCGAAGGTGTTTTTCGCCACATCCTCTTTCGAAATCATGATCGGCGATTTGCCAAATGAGGGTCCGGCCAGCACATACTCTGACGGCTTAAGGTCAAATTCCGGTTGCGCGTTCGCGTTAATGCCCGCTTTCAGCGAATCCATATACGAGGTGATAGCCAGTGAAATCAGGTGCCGGTGAAAGATACCCGGCTGTTCAAGATAAGCCTGAGTCGCCTCGGCTATCTGCATACGGGCGTTGTTTAGCTCCTGCACCACTCCGACGCTGTCATTCAGCACCAGCGCCGAGATCTGGCAGCGGTACTGCTCGCTCATGGCAATAATATGCATCCCCATCTGTCGCTGCTTATCACTGTCCATGCGCGGATAAAAACCGTGAATACTGCCCTCCACCTTTTTCCCTGTGCGGGAAGTATCCTGGAAGAATGTGGTCTCAAACTCAGCCACATTCGCGTTTAAAGAGTCCAGATCCGGTGTCAGTACCATTGCTTCCGGGACACTGCGCGGACTGTTTTTCAGGTCGGCGATGGAAATTTTGGTGAAACGGTTGTGCGGGCGCAGGGCATTTTTATAACCGTCCAGCACGGTTTTTGTCCATGGATCGGAGCTAAATGCCAGCCATGCCTCGCTGTAGCGCTGGTCATCAAGATTGATAAAACTGGTGATAACATCGTGTCCTGCTGTCCGGCAGGACTCTGAGAGCGGCGGTACGCTGTCACCTTCCGGCATATCATAGGGATGAAACTGGCGCATACAGCCAGCAGCGGTCACCTCATAGGCCTGCCAGACAGATTTATCGAGCAACACATACAGGTAGCCTATACGCAACGTACGCAAGGCGTATTTGAATGCCTTACCGGACAACGGCACGGTTTGTGCCGGCACAGTTGGATGCCAGTCAGTTCTCACCATGCATTCCGGCACGGCGGCAACTCTCAGTGGCAGTATGGGGATCCCGGTTCACTGACAGGCTTTGCAGCCTGAGGGGGTTGAGGCCGCCTGGCGAGCTGCGGCGGAATTTTTCATCACCTGCGCTTTTATATCCATTCAGAAAATATCCCTATTCTTTGTGGTGTTTATATCCTCATCATACACCGGTCCGTACGGGGCATAAAGAAGGGCATTAAGCAGGAGGCAAACAGGGGCTTAAAGATTTACCCTGTGCGTTCACCAATATGCCGCTTAATTCTTCATTTCCTTTCCCTTATGGTACTATATTGAGTCAAATATCGGGAGAGACTGATGGATACGACTACTGCTCAAAATATATTGGCGCAGGCTGAAAAGCTGTGTTTGCAACGTCATGTACGCCTGACCCCGCAACGTATGGAAGTACTGCGTTTGCTGGCAGAGCAAAGCGGAGCCATTAGTGCTTACGATCTGCTGGATTTACTGCGTGTCAGCGAGCCACAGGCAAAGCCGCCAACCGTTTATCGGGCGCTGGATTTCTTGCTGGAGCAGGGCTTTATTCACCGCGTAGAGTCCACCAATAGCTATGTGCTGTGTCATCTGATAGACCACCCGACGCACTCTTCAGCGATGTTTATTTGCGACAGATGTGGCGCCGTGAAAGAGCAGGCAGCCCAGGGCGTTGAGGATATTATGCATAAACTGGCCTCGCGCATTGGTTTTGCCCTGCACCATTCGGTTATGGAAGCCCATGGTTTATGCGCCGACTGCGCTGAAGTGGAAGCCTGCCACCATCGGGAAGAGTGCGGGCATGACCACAGTATTCAGGTGAAAAAGAAGCGTTAAGCTCAAAATAAAGGTACATCAGTTTGCCTCAAATACGTGACGCTGAGGAAAACTGATGTACCAGACCGAAGATCAGTGTGGGTTCACGCCATCAAACCAGGTATCGTTTTTCCAGTGCCGTCGCCAGATAAAGGCCAGAGAAAGTCCACGCAGAGATAAAAATACCGCCAGTGCCAGCCATAAGCCATGATTACCCAGCCAGGGCAAGGTGAACAGCGTCAGACCAAACCCTGCCGCCGCAATAGCCATACTGTTACGCATATCGGCGCCACGCGTTGCCCCAATAAACATACCGTCCAGCAAATAACACCATACTCCAACCAACGGCAAGATGACTTGCCACGGCAAATAGTGGTCTGCCAGTTGCCTGATTTCGGGTAATGAGGTCAGCAAAGCAATAATATATTGCCCCGTCAGCGCATAAATAACCGCAAACGCCAGAGCAACGAGCCCGGCTTGTCGGCAAGAGGCATACCAGACTTCACGTAAATGGCGAGTGTCTCGTGCACCGTAGGCTTGCCCGGAGTAAGCTTCAACAGAATACGCAAAACCGTCCAGCGCGTAGGCAGTAAAGGTCAGCAGCGTCATCAGTACCGCGTTAACGGCGACAATTTCGCCCCCCAGACGCGCACCAAAAATGGTGATACCCGCAAAACAGAGTTGCAGCAGCAGCGAGCGCAGCATGATATCGCGGTTAAGCGCCAGCAGACGACGGATATCGCCGCGCCAGCTATTTTTAAACATGCGCAGGGTTATACCGCGCAGCGTCATGACTTTTTTCACCATCAGTAAGCCGATGATAAAAGTGGCATACTCCGAAGCAACAGTTGCTAAAGCCGCCCCCTCGACCTTCATCTGCAAACCGATAATCAGCCAGAGATCGAGAGCAATATTTAACAGATTACCCACCACCAGCAGTATCACCGGCGCACGGGCATACTGAACCCCCAGCAACCAGCCAAGTAGCACCAGATTAGCCAGTGAAGCCGGTGCGCTTAACCAACGAATTTCCAGGAATGCGCGGGCCTGGGCTAATACCTCTTCGTTACCACCGACAATACGTAATGCCAGATCAATCAAAGGAGTCCGGAAGATAACTATCGCGATACCCGCAATCAGGGCCAGCAACAGTGGCTGGACTAACGCCCGGGCGAGACGTTCGGTATCTTTAGCGCCAAACGCCTGTGCCGTCATGCCGGTGGTGCTCATGCGTAAAAATAACAGCAACATAAACAAAAAACTGGTCGCCATCGTCCCGACAGCGACGCCACCCAGGTACACAGGACTTTCAAGATGACCAATAACGGCAATGCTCACTAACCCAAGCAAAGGAACAGAGATATTAGAGAAAATCATCGGCAGCGCCAGCCGCCATAGAGCACTGTCCGCAGAGGAGAAGAATCGCATAGCTGAGCCTAAGTTGAATCAGGTAGGGATTGCATTAAAGTGATGCAAGTTACGGTAACTGCATCACTTTAACTGATACGACTCATTGATACTATTAATTAATACTACAGCCATTCACCATTACGAATCACGCCAACGGCCAGACCTTCAATGGTGAAACTTTGCTGACGCAAGTCAACCACGATAGGCTGAAACTCGCTGTTTTCTGACAATAACTGAACAATATTGCCCTGCTTCTTCAGGCGTTTTACGGTGACTTCGTCATCAATACGGGCAACGACAACCTGTCCGTTACGCACATCCTGTGTTTTATGCACGGCCAGTAAATCACCGTCCAGAATACCGATGTCTTTCATTGACATACCGCTTACCCGCAGCAGGAAGTCAGCACCAGGTTTGAATAAGCCAGGATCAACCTGATAATGCCCTTCGATATGTTGCTGAGCTAACAGGGGTTCCCCGGCCGCAACGCGCCCAATCAGAGGCAAACCTTGTTCTTCTTCGACCAACAGGCGAATACCACGAGAGGCGCCAGAAACAATTTCGATAACCCCTTTACGCGCCAATGCTTTAAGGTGTTCTTCAGCCGCGTTGGGAGAACGAAACCCAAGACGCTGGGCAATTTCGGCACGCGTTGGTGGCATGCCAGTCTGGGTAATATGATCCCGAATAAGATCAAATACCTCTTGCTGCCTGGTAGTTAATGCTTTCATTCCGCCCCCTGGGTGTTTATACAGTTATGCTGTGAGTATATACAGCTAATGGCGAATATGAAACCCAAAATTAAGCGGAAACAGGCGAAAACAAGTGACTCAGGCAGTTTTGGGACCACTATCGGAAATGAGACCACAATAATGTTGCCCAGGTGACAGCGGCCAAAATAAGCGCTATCAATACAGCAGCAGATCCCATGTCTTTAGCACGCCCGGAAAGCTCATGATAATCAGTGCCAACCCGGTCAACCAAGGCTTCGATAGCACTGTTTAGGATCTCAACGATCATCACCAGCACCACGGACCCTATTAACAGAATACGGGTAACAGGAGAGACATCCAGCCAACAGGCCAGTACGATAGCAATAACCGTCATCACGCCTTCTTGCCGGAACGCCGCTTCATTGCGCCAGGCGGCTTTTAATCCTTGCCATGAATAACCTGCTGCCTTAATGATACGTGTGATGCCAGTGGTCTTACTCGCCATGAAAAGAGAACCTTTTTAAATTTTGAGCGTCAATGCTCGTAGGTTAAGAGCCTGTCCCATCAGGCGTATACTATTACTGTTAGCCCGGACTGCGCGGAAAATCCGCAATCAATACGCAGCTCGTAAAGGTTTTTAGCAAACCCCGGGCCAAAATGGCAAATAAAGCCTGATGGGATAGCCGCTAAGTTGACAACAAAAATAATTCGAATTACTTGTAGGTGCAGAGCAGGTACTCAACGATCCGGCCAGAAATTCTCTGGCGTTTCTGATATCCTTGCGCTGTTTTTGTATTATTAACCTGAGGCTGTACATCGTCTATGTCAGGCTGGTCACGAATTTACTATAAATTACTGAATTTACCATTACGTATATTGGTAAAAAGCAAGTCTATCCCTGCAGATCCTGTCTGCGAGCTGGGGTTGGATACCGCACGCCCAATAATGTATGTCTTGCCTTATAACTCTAAGGCCGACTTACTGACGCTACGCGCGCAATGTCTGGCCCATGACCTTCCGGACCCTTTGATCCCTCTGGAAATGGATGGCGTCTCTTTACCCCGTTACGTCTTTATTCACGGTGGGCCGCGTGTTTTCAGATATTACACGCCAAAAGAGGAGTCAATTAAGCTCTTCCACGACTACTTGGATCTGCATAATCGTAACCCTGGGCTGGATGTCCAGATGGTTCCGGTTTCGGTGATGTTTGGCCGCTCGCCTGGACGCGAAAAAGGGGAAGTTAATCCCCCCTTACGGACATTAAACGGCCTGCAAAAGTTTTTTGCCGTTTCCTGGCTGGGCCGCGATAGCTTTGTTCGTTTTTCCCCTCCTGTGTCACTGCGCCGTATGGCAGATGAACACGGCACGGATAAGTCAATTGCACAGAAACTGGCCCGTGTCGCGCGTACCCATTTTGCTCGTCAGCGTTTAGCCGCCGTCGGTCCGCGTCTGCCCGCTCGTCAGGCTTTGTTTAATAAACTCCTGGCCTCTAAAGCAATAGCGCGCGCCGTTGAAGATGAAGCCCGCAGTAAGAAAATCTCTCATGAAAAAGCGCAGCAGAATGCGATTGCGTTGATGGAAGAGATAGCCGCCAACTTCTCCTATGAAGCCGTGCGTCTGACGGACAGAATTCTCGGGCTGACATGGAACCGCTTATATAAAGGGATCAATGTCCATAACGCAGAACGCGTACGTCAGCTGGCACACGATGGGCATGAGATTGTCTATGTTCCCTGTCATCGTAGTCATATGGACTATTTGTTGTTGTCTTATGTGCTCTATCACCAAGGCTTGGTGCCACCGCATATTGCGGCCGGTATCAATCTGAATTTCTGGCCAGCAGGCCCGATTTTCCGCCGTCTGGGTGCCTTCTTTATTCGTCGAACCTTTAAAGGTAACAAGCTCTACTCCACCGTATTCCGTGAATATCTGGGTGAGCTGTTCAGCCGCGGTTACTCGGTTGAGTACTTTGTTGAAGGGGGTCGCTCTCGTACCGGTCGTTTGCTGGATCCGAAAACCGGAACGTTATCGATGACTATCCAGGCGATGTTACGGGGAGGAAATCGCCCTATTACTCTGGTACCGATTTATATCGGCTATGAGCATGTAATGGAAGTGGGTACCTATGCCAACGAATTGCGGGGAGCAACCAAAGAGAAAGAAAGCTTCCTGCAGATGGTCCGGGGGTTAAGCAAGCTGCGTAACCTGGGCCAGGGCTACGTTAACTTTGGTGAACCACTGCCCCTGATGACTTATCTCAACCAGCACGTTCCGGAATGGCGTGAATCAATTGACCCTATCGAATCTATTCGCCCGGCATGGCTGACACCCACGGTCAATCATATTGCTGCCGATTTGATGGTGAGAATTAATAACGCTGGCGCAGCCAATGCAATGAATTTATGTTGCACCGCGTTACTGGCCTCACGTCAGCGCTCACTGACGCGCGAGCAGTTAACCGCTCAGCTGGATTGTTATCTTGACTTGCTACATAACGTCCCTTACTCACCAGATGCTACAGCACCGACGATGAAAGCGGATGCGCTTATTGATCACGCTCTGCAGATGAATAAGTTCGAGCTGGAGAAAGATACCATCGGTGACATCATCATTCTGCCGCGCGAGCAGGCGGTACTGATGACCTATTACCGTAACAATATCATGCATATGCTGGTATTACCGTCGCTTATTGCCGCGATTATTACCCAACATAGCCAGCTTGCGCGTCAGGAATTAATGGCGCAGATAACCGTTATCTATCCGATGCTGAAAGCAGAGCTATTCCTGCGCTGGAATGAACAACAGCTGGAAACAGAGGTTGAAGCTTTACTGGCTGAACTGGTTCGCCAGCAGCTGGTCATTGTCGATGGCGACCAAATAGAGGCGAATCCCTCGCAGGCTCTGGTGCTGGAACTTCTGGCTGCAGGCGCACGTGAAACCTTACAACGCTATGCGATTACTTTCTGGTTACTCAGTACCAACCCGTCGATTAATCGCGGTACGCTGGAACGTGAAAGCCGTACACTGGCACAGCGCTTATCTGTACTCCACGGGATCAATGCCCCGGAGTTCTTTGACAAAGCGGTGTTTACTTCTCTGGTATTAACCCTGCGTGACGAAGGTTATATCAGTGATACCGGTGACGCAGAGCCCGTTGAGACGATCAAGGTGTATCAGATGCTGGCAGATTTAGTGACAGCTGAAGTCCGGTTGACGATTGAAAGCGTAACCACGCAGGATGCGGCTCCGACCCTCGCTGCCACAGTCTAGTTATTGAACAGAGGAAAAAGCGGGGAAACCCGCTTTTTTCTTTTATTCGCGATAACATTACAGCCTATATTTTTTGTACCTGAGTCATACCCGCGGTCAGTACACCACCAGTCTCGGTTACTGGCGTCATGTAGCTCACCGGATTACCAGTTTGTTTATCAATAAGCTCTGAATGGCGCTCATCAGGTAAGAATAAATGCAGCTCTCCCCACTGGCGCATCGCCACAATAACAGGAAACAGACTCTCCCCCTTGGCAGTGAGCACATACTCCTGATAGGCCGTACCATCTGAAGCGGCCTGCATTTCCAATACTCCAGCAATAACCAGTTTCTGCAGCCGATCCGATAAAATATTACGCGCCATACCCAGATTCCGCTGAAAGTCTCCGAAACGACGGATACCGTCAAAGGCATCACGTACGATCAGTAGTGACCAGCGATCGCCCACCAGACTTGCAGACCGCGCCACAGGGCAAGGCTCATAAGGCAAAGATTGTGGTGTAGACATAGTAACTCCCGAAGGCTGAATAACAGGTTGCATTTTAAAACCACTTATCCTAGCATTCAACCAGTTTCATTTCGAAACTTGTTGAGTGGAAATCAAATAATGAAAAGTACGTCTCGTCCCGGGCCGTTACCAGCAAGTCTGCTATGGCTGTTTGCCGTCGCCAGCGGTTTAAGCGTTGCCAGCGTCTACTATGCCCAGCCTTTGCTGGATATTCTGGCAGAAGATTTTACTATCAGCCGGGCCGCTATTGGTGGAGTGATAAGTGCTACGCAGGCAGGCTGTGCCGCAGCTTTGCTATTGCTGGTTCCACTGGGCGATCGCCTGGACAGACGCCATCTGATGACGTGCCAGCTCTTTGCTCTGGCGATCGCACTCGTCACCGTCGCGATGGCACAATCAACGCTGATATTACTGGTCGGTATGTTTGCCGTGGGTCTTCTGGGAACCGCGATGGCACAAGGTCTGATTGCCTATGCAGCAAGTGCAGCTTCTCCTGAAGAGCAAGGCCACGTGGTCGGTACAGCCCAGGGGGGTGTTTTTATTGGCCTGTTGCTGGCCAGAGTCTTTGCCGGCGGCGTAAGTGATATTGCAGGCTGGCGAGGCGTCTATTTTACCGCTGCGGTATTAATGATCGGGCTTGCTTTGCCTTTATGGCGCCAGTTACCTGTTCTGGCACCTGCCACACATAATTTAAGCTATCCGCGCCTGTTGGCTTCAATGCTGACGTTACTGCGCCAGCAACCAGTACTCCAGGTACGTGGCATTCTGGCATTACTGATGTTTGCCGCCTTTAATATATTCTGGAGCGCACTGGTGCTCCCGCTCAGCGCCCCTCCTTATGATTTTTCCCATACCCTGATTGGCGCTTTTGGTCTGGTCGGTGTGGTGGGTGCTCTCGCGGCAGCCCGGGCCGGGCGATGGGCTGACAGGGGTTATAGTCAACGGACCAGCGCAGCGGCACTAGCGTTATTGCTACTGGCATGGTGGCCATTATCCTTAATGGAACAGTCACTCTGGGCATTGGTCATTGGTATTATTTTACTCGACCTTGGCGGACAGGCGCTGCATGTCACCAATCAGAGCTTAATCTTTCGCACGACCTCAGGGGCACACAGCCGTATGGTGGGGCTCTATATGCTGTTTTATGCAGCAGGCAGTGGTCTGGGCGCAATTAGCACCACCTTTATGTATGCGCATACTGGCTGGGAGGGAGTCTGTCTGCTTGGTGCAGCTGTCAGTCTGGTGGCGGGACTCTTTTGGTGGTTTACCCGGGGGATAACAGCGGATAAGGCAGAATGATGGGACAACAAGCCGTCTGTGATAAAGACGGCTTGCCGGAAGTATCAGAAATGCAGGAAATTTACAGCAATGCCAATAAACAACACTAATCCGACATAGTTGTTATTCATAAAAGCCCGGAAGCATTCATTTCGCCCGCGGCGAGCAATCAATTTTTGCTGATGAATAAACAAAGCACCGGCCAGTAAAAGAGACCAGTAAAATACGCCATTTAGCCCATTCAGTACGCCAACAACCGCCATCAAAGCAATGACGGCTATTTGCAAGATACCGATGATTAACTTGTCTTGCTTACCAAACAAGATGGCGGTGGATTTAATACCAATTTTAAGGTCATCATCACGATCGACCATGGCATATTGAGTATCATAGGCCACCGTCCAGCAAATATTGGCAATAAACAATAACCAGCAAGTCAACGGAACAGACTCACCAACAGCAGAAAAAGCCATGGGTATTGACCAGCCAAAAGCAGCACCTAATACCACTTGGGGCAAATGGGTGTATCGCTTCATAAACGGATACATCCAGGCCAGAGCGAGCGCCGCTATTGATAACAGGATAGTCATCGTATTCAGTAAAAGCACCAGCAGAAACGCGAGCAATACCAGACTCACAAAAAGAATTTTTGCCTCTTTTTCGCTGACAGCTCCGCTAGGCATCGGTCGCTGGGCGGTACGTTTCACATGGCCGTCAAATTTACGATCGGCATAGTCATTAACAACGCATCCGGCAGCACGCATCAGCCAGACACCCGCCATAAAGATAGCCAGAATAGCCAGCGGTGGAACACCTGGAGTTGCCAGCCACAATGCCCATAATGTCGGCCATAACAGCAATAAGGTTCCAATAGGCTTATCGGTACGCATCAACTGATGATAGGCCCGTAATTTTTTCTGGTTCAGACTCCACGCCATTAACTATCTTTCCTCTTTATATAACGGAGAGTTCGGCAAGAAGAGTTCGGTAAGTAATAATGGCTTACCTGACAACCTCAAACGAGAACGTCGCCCCCATAGTGCTTCGCTACGCCCAACTTGAATATAATCACGTGTTAAAGAAGACGAGCTGAACAGATAACGTCCCAGCGGGGTACTACCCAATTGCTGTAACGCCAGTTCAGGCCCCTCGAGAGTACTTTCTGGCACCACTGTACGGGCCAGCAGCCAAGGCTCTTCATCTCCACAAAGTATAATTTCACGAAGCCAGTAACGTGAATCAAGCGGCAGCAGGCCAGCTTCTGGCAGAGAGTCGTCCTGAGAGATAAAGCCTTCCCGTACAATACGAACGGTGACCCGGGAGCAATACTGCTCGAAGCGCTTGGTCATCGAGTCTTCCAGCAATAACCAGTCAAGCCAGCCGGCACTCAGCTCCTGTGGAAGAACGTCGAAAAAATGTAAGGCGCGCAAAGGCGACAGCGCGTCGGTCATGAAAATATACTCCGCTACGATATCTGGCAGTATTGTAACGCAGAATCGCCTTTACAGGGCGGACAAGCAGAAAAAACGCATTAACAACTTAAAAAGACAAAGCTATCAGCTACGGATAGCTCATAAGGTAGCGGGACACTGGCAGGGTTATTCGCGTTTTAGTCTGCCGCTATTACACAACCACAGAGTGACAACCAGGATAAGGATCGCGCCAGAATAAATCAGAACATCCGATGGGGATTTATGATCGATGATGATCAGGCGAACAATGGCAGTAATCCCGATATAGACAAAGTAGCGCAGTGGAAAATGGTAGCCTGACTGAAAATATTTGACGATCAGGGCAAGAAATTCAAAATATAAGAAATAGACCAACAACGCTTCAATAAACATGTATTTACTGGCTTGTTCCGTTGGAGCGAACAAGACTTCCGCCATATGAAAGGTCTCTTTTCCAAGGAAAATAATCAGAATCACGGCAAGCATGAGCAATCCCAGATTAAGTACCGCCTGTAATCCCTTCGATACCCATTCACCGCGTGGCGTAGCTGGCATATAAAGCCTCTTTTATTGTAAGTATTAAGGGGATATTACAAGCTTAAAGTGTGATACACATCTAATTTTTTAACCCATATGCAATTTTTATTTTCATCAGGGGAAGCCATAGGCAGGCAGGGGCTGGGATTGCGACCGGGATTTAAGGCTTGAGATTTTATGTGACAAGCATCACAAAAAAGTTGATATTGGATAAAATAATGTGTATATTTTGTGCATTAGGTCACAAAAATAAATTCACTTGTTTAGGATGCCATCATGAAACTGATTAATAAAATCATTAACTCCTTCAACAACATCAACGTTTCTTTCGGTACCTTTAACCTGTAAGAAATTGCTGTTGTTGCCCCAGTCACAAACCACGTGAAATGGGTAAAATACGCAGACAAGAGGCTATTTGCGTAATACTTGTCGGCCGGTTTTTTAAGAAACCGCAATCTTTATAGATTGCGGTTTTTTTATGGAAAATCGGTTATGCACGCCATGCTTTGTAACGGTTAATCAGGCTATTGGTCGAACTATCATGACCTGTTACCTGCTGATCGTTATCCAGTTCTGGCAGAATACGGCTGGCAAGCTGCTTACCAAGCTCCACACCCCACTGGTCAAAGGTGAAGATATTCAGAATCGCACCCTGGGTGAAGATTTTATGCTCATAGATAGCGATCAGTGCGCCCAGGCTAAATGGTGTGATTTCACGCAGTAAAATAGAGTTGGTCGGACGGTTGCCTTCAAACACTTTAAACGGCACCACGTTTTCCAGAGTCTTAGGATCTTTACCCTGAGCAACAAATTCTTGTTCAACCACTTCGCGTGACTTGCCAAACGCCAGCGCTTCGGTCTGAGCAAAGAAGTTAGACAGCAACTTAGGATGATGATCTGACAGTGGGTTATGGCTGATAGCTGGCGCGATAAAATCGCAAGGGATCAGTTTGGTTCCCTGATGGATCAGCTGGTAGAAAGCATGCTGGCCATTGGTACCTGGTTCACCCCAAATGATAGGTCCGGTCTGGTAATCAACTGGCGCGCCAGTACGATCAACATATTTACCATTTGACTCCATATTACCCTGCTGGAAGTAAGCCGGGAAACGGTGCATATACTGATCGTATGGCAGAATAGCTTCAGTTTCAGCACCGAAGAAATTGTTATACCACAAACCAATCAGAGCCAGTAGAACCGGGATATTTTGCTCTGCCGGCGTTTCGGCAAAGTGCTTATCCATGGCATGTGCACCGCTCAGTAATTCAACAAAGTTGTCATAACCAACGGACAGAATAATCGACAGACCAATCGCTGACCACAGGGAGTAACGTCCACCCACCCAGTCCCAGAATTCAAACATGTTGGCGGTATCAATGCCGAACTCACCCACAGCCTGGCCGTTGGTCGACAGCGCAGCAAAGTGTTTAGCGACATGTTGCTCATCAACGGCCGCTTTCAGGAACCAGTCACGCGCACTGTGCGCATTGGTCATAGTTTCCTGAGTAGTAAAGGTCTTAGAAGCAACCAGGAACAGCGTCGTTTCCGGGTTAAGGTTTTTCAGAACTTCAACGATTTGCGTACCATCGACGTTGGAAACAAAGTGCATATTCAGGTGATTTTTATACGGACGCAGTGCTTCGGTGACCATAAATGGACCGAGATCCGAACCACCAATACCAATGTTCACCACATCAGTAATGGATTTACCGGTATAACCCTTCCAGTGGCCGCTAATGATATTTTCTGAGAAGGATTTCATCTTCTCCAGCACCGCATTCACTTCTGGCATCACGTCTTTGCCATCGACCAGAATAGGTGTATTGCTGCGGTTACGCAGTGCGACATGGAGTACTGCACGGTCTTCGGTACGGTTAATTTTTTCGCCCGCAAACATAGACTTGATAGCACTTTGCAGGTCGGTTTCTTTCGCCAGAGCCTGGAGTTTTTCAAGAGTTTCGCTGGTAATGCGGTTTTTAGAGAAGTCTACCAGGATGGAATCATTGAAAGTGGCAGAAAATTTTGCGAAGCGATCATTATCTTGTGCGAATAGTTCGGCAAGGGTGACATCTTTAAGTTCTTCATAGTGATCCTGAAGTGACTGCCAGGCTTTGGTATGCGTTGGGTTAATATTTTTCATAGCAATACTCATGTGATTTAAGAATCGGAACTCTTTTGATTGTAACGTCTACTGGCAAAAATTGTGACGCTTTTCATATTCAGTTTATACCCAAAATAATTCGAGTGACTTGTAAGCGCGAAGTGAGGCGCGGCGATGGGCACAGATAAACTATGTGATTCGACGCATCTCACGCACGCAACCCCCAAGCAACTTGAAGTATGACGGGCATATGCGTTATCTATTTCAAATATACCTGTCAATGTATAGGAGTTATTAGTTAAATTCCTGCACCCCTGCTGCCGATAAATAATCCGTATAATCCCGACGTTGACATCCCCCCAATTAACCTTTATTTATTAGGGCCTAACCTGTGCTTGCACAGGCCAGAAGAGGCGCGTTACCCAGGTAATATATCGTAGGAGCCAATCCTGTGATGATATATAAGGGGGAGTAACGCCGAGATGATGCAACGCATGGTAACGTTCATCATCGGCCACAGGGGCTGAATCCTCTGGGTTGTCACCCTGGATGTTCGTTAACGAACGTTTTATAACCGACTTACTGAGTCCACGTTCTGAGTCGGTCAACAAGGTGGAGCACTTCTGGGTGAATCCGTAGTCGTCTGCGTCCACCCCGTATATCGCTCTTTCCTTGTGCCAAGGCTGAATCATTTTTGCCAGAAATCTGGCACCCTGACACGAGGTAGTTATGTCTCAAATAGTAGTCGCCAAATTTGGTGGTACCAGCGTTGCCAATTTCGAGGCGATGAATCGTAGTGCCGATGTTGTTCTCTCTGACAGCCAAGTCCGCGTTGTCGTGCTGTCTGCTTCCGCAGGCGTAACAAATTTACTGGTTGCACTGGCTGAAGGGCTTGAGCCTGCCGCACGTCAGGAAAACCTCGAGACGCTGCGTAAAATTCAGTACAACATCATTGAGCACCTTGTTCAGCCAGAAGTGATCAGCGAAGAAATTGATCGTCTGCTTGAAAATATTTCGACACTGGCAGAAGCTGCGTCTCTGGCAACCTCTAACGCATTGACCGACGAACTGGTCAGCCACGGTGAGCTCATGTCCACCCTGCTGTTCGTTGAAATCATGCGTCAGCGTGATATCAATGTGCAGTGGTTCGATGTGCGTAAAGTCATGCGCACAAGTGACCGCTTTGGTCGCGCCGAACCAGATGTTGCCGCGGTAGGACAACGGGTTGCTCAACATTTAGCGCCACATTTATCCACGTCATTGGTTATTACCCAAGGCTTTATTGGTAGCGAAGAAAAAGGGCGCACCACGACACTGGGTCGTGGCGGTAGCGACTACACTGCAGCCTTGCTGGGTGAAGCACTTCATGCTGCACGAGTCGATATCTGGACCGATGTTCCGGGGATCTATACTACCGATCCGCGCGTTGTTCCTGCTGCCAAACGTATCGACAAAATTGCTTTTGAAGAAGCGGCTGAAATGGCCACTTTTGGCGCCAAGGTTTTACACCCTGCGACGCTGATGCCTGCGGTACGCAGTGATATCCCGGTATTCGTGGGTTCAAGTAAAGATCCAGCAGCAGGTGGCACTTTGGTCTGCAATAAAACCGAGAACCCACCGCTTTTCCGTGCTCTTGCCCTGCGTCGTAAACAGACTCTGCTGACGCTGCATAGCCTGAATATGCTGCACTCACGCGGTTTCCTCGCTGAGGTATTCAGCATTCTGGCTCGTCATAACATTTCTGTGGACTTAATTACCACTTCTGAAGTGAGCGTAGCCCTGACACTGGATACCACCGGCTCAACCTCAACAGGTGACAGCCTGCTGACCTCTGCCCTGCTAACCGAACTGTCTGCATTATGCCGCGTTGAAGTGGAAGAGAATCAGGCGCTAATCGCGATTATCGGTAATAAACTGTCTAAAGCGTGTGGCGTAGGAAAAGAGGTGTTCGGTGTACTTGAACCCTTCAATATCCGTATGATCTGCTACGGCGCATCCAGCTATAATCTGTGCTTCCTGGTTCCGGGAGATGACGCAGAAAAAGTCGTGCAAGAGCTACACCGTAATCTGTTTGAGCAATAAGTCACAACAGAAAAACCTTACAGAAGGCCGAACAACAGTTCGGCCTTTTTATTTTTCCACGTCAGCAGCAGCACGAACTCACGATTGGTGTTATGTTGATGTGGACAGAACCTGCGTTGTTTTACGCCAAAGAACCGTTCTCTAAGAGGTCGTACAGATGTCCACAGTCAGACTGACACAGAAAGATATGACGGAAAGGGAGCAGCGTGAACTTAAAACGTTGCTGGATCGCGCACGCATTGCTCAGGGTCGCCCATTGACCAACTCAGAAACAAACCAGGTAAAAAAAGAATATATCGATAAGCTAATGGCTGAACGTGAGTTAGCAGCCAAAAAAGCCCGCCAGCTTAAGAAGAAAAATTCATTGAAACCAGATACTTCAGCCTCATACTCATGGTCAGCAAATAATCATACACGTGGAAAGCGGTGATTTATCTGAGAGGGGAAAGAGTGATTGGCTCCCCTCTCAACCTGTTAGCGACCTTTCTTTTTCCGTCCAGGTGAAGTGAAACGCTTGCGTGAAGCTAACTCGGCAGGGGTCTTAGCCATATTTTTAGCGCCACCAACAGCCGGTTTTTTTGCCACTGAAGCGGTGGTTTTCGCTTTTGCCTTAGCAGGTTTCGCTGCTTTGTCCTCTGAGCTGGAGTTTTCGATCAGCTTAAACAGCTCAATTAATTCATCATCACTCAGGTCTCGCCATTCCCCCAGAGGAAGCCCGGACAGACCTACGTTCATAATACGTGTACGCTCAAGTTTGGTGACTTCATAGCCAAAATGCTCGCACATGCGACGGATCTGGCGATTGAGTCCTTGCACCAGCGTAATACGGAAAACAAAAGGGGCTTCTTTTTTAACCTTGCACTTCTTGGTAACCGTTCCGAGGATTGGTACTCCGCGGCTCATACCAAGAATGAATTCATCAGTAACCAGTTTGTTCACTGTCACCAGGTACTCTTTTTCGTGGTCATTACCGGCACGTAAGATCTTATTAACCAGATCACCGTGGTTAGTCAGAAAAATCAACCCCTGGGAATCTTTATCAAGACGACCAATCGGAAAGACGCGTTTACTGTGATTAACAAAATCGACAATGTTATCGCGTTCACCGTCTTCCGTGGTACTGACAATACCCACCGGCTTATTCAGTGCAATCAGGACGAGATCCTCTTCCTGACGGGGTTCAATGAGCTGACCATTCACTTTTACGCTATCACCAGCCAGCACCTGATCGCCAATCTTGGCACGTTTACCGTTAATGAAAACCAGCCCCTGCTCAATAAAACGATCGGCTTCACGACGCGAGCAAATACCGCTCTCGCTAATATATTTATTAAGACGAATAGATGAGTCAGTCAGCATGGTTCCTCCGCAAAACCAGGACTATACCTTACCCGCGGGACCTTGCGAATAAGGCGGATAAAAATTGTTTGAATATCATGGTTGCTCAGAGAAAAGAGCCTGCCTGTCAGACTCCTTCTGAGCATTATGAATCGCTATCTCGCTCATCATCTTCATCAGGCTGATTCATCACGCTGTAGGCAACCGTACAGAACAGGGAGTTCAGTCTGTTCATGTCTCCCAGTAAACCTAAGTGCAGTGAGCTGGTTTCAATACTCTGGACGTTTTGCTGATGCAAACGGTCAACATGTGCATGAGAATAACGACGGTTCATGATACGAAAACGGTGTTTATTCCGTCGCAAACGCCGGGCACTGTTAATATCTCGGGAGAAAAAGACCGACATACTCAACTGTAAATTACTGAGCAACTGCTGATACAGGCTATCGAGTTCTTTCAATCCATCAGCAGAAAAAGCACGACGTGCCGTCAGTGATTTATCCGCCACAGCGCTTCCCATACGTTCAATAATATCTGATGCCTGTTCAAGGTTAAGCGAGATTTCAATGATCTCAGCCCAACGGCGTGATTCCTCTTCAGATAAACCGTCTCTCGGCATCTGGGCCAGGTAGAGTTTAATTCCGGTATAGAGAATATTGACATCGTCCGCCTGTTTACGGAGCTCTTTTTCTTCACGGAGTTCACCCTGAACAACCTTACGCCAGCTATCCAGCATTTGCTCCAGTACATCACCCATTCGCAGGGTCTCGCGCGTGGCATTAACCAATCCCAGAGCCGGAATTTCAAGATCGGCGGGATCCAGATGTTTAAGTTTCATCCGCGCATCAACTTCTGGAGTTTCACGGATCACCCGCCGACAGAAACGCGCCATCGGATCCGCAAAAGGCACCATAGCAAGACAACGAATGATGTTATAGAACACATGGAAATAAATCACTAAATCAGCCTGCCCCAGGGGCAATCGCTGCATTTGTGCTGCCAGCACATGAACAAAAGGCAGGACTATCACACCGCCCACTAGCTTAAATAACAGGCTTCCCAGTGCGACCCGGCGAGCAGCTGCATTCGCCGCACTGTTATTAATCATTGCCAGTAAACCAGAACCCAGGTTCGCACCAATCACCAGACACAGTGCCACGTCAAAGGAGATAATACCGGTTGCCGTCAGTGTGGCCGTCAGTAGCACCGCAGCCAGACTGGAATAGGTGATAATGGCAAATATTGCCCCGATCAGGGCATCAAGCATGATATCCCCTGTCAGTGACGCAAAAATAACTTTGATACCCGAAGCTTGAGTAATTGGCGTTACCGCAGTGACGATCAGTTCAAGTGCCAGTAATACCAGGCCCAAACCAATACCAACCCGTCCCAATTGCCCGGCACGGCTCTGCTTACGGCTCAGAAAGATAACCACGCCAATAAAAATAAGCAGAGGGGAAAGCCAGGAGAGATCGAATGTCAGCACGCGAGCCATCAGTGCGGTACCCACATCTGCGCCAAGAACAATCACCAGAGCAGGAGTCAGGGCAACCAAGTCCTGGGCAACAAAAGAAGTCACCAGCATGGTGGTGGCATTACTACTTTGTACCAGTGCCGTTACACCGATCCCTGCACAAAAGGCGACAGGTTTCTTTTCTACGCTACGGCTTAAGACACTGCGCAGATTTGCCCCATATACGCGCATAATTCCGGTACGAACAATATGAGTGCCCCATACTAATAGAGCGACGGCAGAAAGTAGGTGTAACAACGTTAGCACGGATGCAAATTCTCCTTATATTTCTGGTTATTCCTGATAAAACTGTTTTTTACACCCTCAATATAAAGGGTTTAGTGCAAGAAAGAGACAACGGGATAGAAAGGATATTTTTGAGAAGATAACGTGATTCGATACGGTACAAACGGGGTAACATCATCAGTTAAAAACCAAGGAGAAATGACATTTCCCCTTGGTCATTATATCTGGATTAACAGTCTCAACTCAATATAGATTAATCTGCATCATAGCCCAGATTCGACGCCAGCCAGCGTTCAACCTCACTGATGCTCATTCCCTTACGTTGAGCATAGTCTTCAACCTGGTCTCGCTGAATTTGTGCCACCGCAAAATACTTACTTTCTGGATGGCTGAAATACCAGCCTGAGACCGAGGCTCCAGGCCACATGGCATAGGACTCGGTTAACTGCATACCAGTCACTTTCTCTACATCCAGTAATTTCCATATAGCCGCTTTTTCCGTGTGTTCAGGACAAGCCGGATAGCCAGGAGCCGGACGAATGCCTTGATAATTCTCACGGATCAATTCTTCATTACTGAGATTTTCATCCGGAGCATAGCCCCAGTAAACCTTGCGTACCTGCTCATGAAGATATTCAGCAAAAGCTTCGGCCAGACGATCGGCTATCGCTTTGATCATAATTTTATTGTAGTCATCATGCTGGGCGTCATATGCCTCTGCCAGGGCATCCTCTTCCATGCCTCCTGTGACCGCAAAAGCACCAATGTAATCTGCTCTGCCACTCTCTTTTGGCGCAACAAAGTCAGCCAGACAGTAGTTAGCAAAATCCGTTTTCTCGGTCTGCTGGCGCAAATGGTGTCCGACGATGAGTACTTCTTCGCGGGTTTCATCCCGATAAATTTCGACATCGTCTGCAACCCGATTTGCAGGAAACAGTCCCATCACTCCACGAGGGACCAGAGTTTTGGTGTCATGCAGCATATCAAGCATCTCATTAGCATCATGAAAGAGCCTCTTCGCCTCTTCACCGACCACTTCATCTTCCAGAATTCGTGGATATTTTCCTGCCAGAGACCAGGTCATAAAAAAGGGCGTCCAGTCGATATACGGACGAAGTGTTGCAATATCAACGGTGACTTTTTGTACGCCCAGTTGCTGTGCTATCGGTGGGGTATAAGTCTCCCAGTCAAAGACTGAGGCATTAGCACGAGCGGTCGCCAATGAAACCGGAGGTGTACGCGGTTTTTTACGTGCATGCTGGATACGCACCGTTTCGTACTCTTTACGCATCCTGGCAACAAAGTCATCCCGTAATGTATCTGACAGTAAGGATGAAACCACACCCACAGTACGTGAGGCATTCTGCACATATACCGTTGGACCACTGTAGTTCTGTTCAATTTTTACTGCGGTATGGGCTTTTGAGGTTGTTGCGCCCCCAATCAGTAATGGAATAGTAAAACCCTGGCGTTCCATCTCTTTCGCCACGTTAACCATTTCATCCAGCGACGGGGTTATCAGACCGGATAAACCAATTAAATCAGCATTCACTTCACGTGCTGTTTTAAGGATTTTCTCCGCAGGTACCATCACGCCGAGGTCAATAATTTCATAGTTATTACATTGCAGTACCACACCAACGATATTTTTACCGATATCGTGTACATCCCCCTTCACGGTGGCAATAACCATTTTACCGTTGGTACTGCCTTTCTCTTTGCTCGCTTCAATATAGGGCTCAAGATAAGCGACAGCTTGTTTCATTACTCGCGCTGACTTAACCACTTGCGGCAGGAACATTTTGCCTTCACCAAATAAATCACCCACTACGTTCATACCAGCCATCAGCGGGCCTTCAATTACCTCTATCGGGCGGCTCGCCTGCTGACGGGCTTCTTCCGTGTCGGACTCAATAAATTCTGTAATTCCTTTAACCAACGCATATTCCAGACGCTTTTCTACTTCCCAACTGCGCCATTCTGCTTGCTGGGCATTCGCACTGTCATCGCTTTTGCTTCCACGGTAACGTTCAGCTAAATCCAGCAGACGCTCTGTTCCGTCATCACGGCGATTCAGAATCACGTCTTCCACCGCGTCCCGTAACTCGGTTGGAAGATCGTCATAAATTGCCAGCTGTCCGGCGTTAACGATTCCCATATCCATGCCATTACGAATAGCGTAATACAAGAAAACTGCATGGATAGCTTCACGTACCGGATCATTGCCACGGAATGAGAAAGAGACGTTCGAGACTCCTCCCGAGATCATGGCGTGCGGAAGTTCACGCTTGATGTCTTCACAAGCGCCGATAAAATCCTGGGCGTAGTTATTGTGCTCTTCAATACCGGTGGCAACCGCAAAGATATTGGGGTCAAAAATAATATCTTCTGGCGGGAAACCAACCTCTTCGGTAAGAATTTTATACGCACGACGGCAAATCTCAATTTTACGCTCGCGAGTATCGGCCTGCCCGACTTCATCAAATGCCATCACGACCATGGCGGCACCATAACGACGAACCAGTTTTGCGTGATACGTAAATGCCTCAACGCCTTCTTTCATCGAGACAGAGTTAACGATGCCTTTACCCTGGATGCATTTCAGTCCTTTTTCGATAACCTCCCACTTCGAGGAGTCAATCATAATCGGAACACGGGCAATATCTGGCTCACCGGCAATCAGATTCAGGAAACGAACCATCGCGGCTTCGGCGTCCAGCATCCCTTCGTCCATATTGATATCGATGATTTGGGCACCGCTTTCTACCTGTTGTAGTGCGACTTCCAGCGCTTCGTTATATTTTTCTTCTTTGATCAGACGTTTAAATTTGGCAGAACCGGTAACGTTGGTTCTTTCTCCTACGTTCACAAACAGGCTATCGGCACCAATATTCAGTGGTTCCAGCCCCGCAAGACGGCAAGAAACAGGTAAGTCCGGCAACTGACGTGGGGCAACACCTTCAACAGCCTGACTCATGGCGGCAATATGCTCAGGTGTAGTACCGCAACAACCACCGATAATATTCAGGAAACCGGCATGAGCCCACTCCCCGACTTGCTCTGCCATCGTCGCGGCATCCAAGTCATATTCCCCAAAAGCATTAGGGAGCCCGGCATTTGGATGGGCGGTAACATAGGTCTCAGAGATACGCGATAACTCAGCCACGTACTGACGTAACTCATCGGGTCCCAGCGCGCAGTTAAGTCCAAAAGTCAGGGCGTCGGCATGGCGCAAGGAATTATAAAAGGCTTCTGTTGTTTGCCCTGAAAGCGTACGTCCGGAAGCATCAGTGATAGTCCCGGAAATCATGATCGGTAACTCAATGCCTAAAGCATCAAATTCAGCTTTAACAGCGAAGATAGCCGCTTTTGCATTCAGGGTATCGAAAATAGTTTCAATCATAATTAAGTCAGCACCGCCTTTAACTAGCGCACGCGTTGACTCACGGTAAGCTTCGACCAGTTGATCAAAAGTGACGTTACGGAATGCCGGATCGTTAACATCAGGCGAAATAGACGCGGTACGGTTGGTCGGACCAAGCACGCCGGCAACATAACGGGGTTTTTCAGGAGTACGGGTCGTCCATTCGTCAGCACAAGCACGCGCCAGCCTGGCGGCTTCATAGTTAATTTCTGCCGACAGAGATTCCATTTGATAGTCTGCCATCGCGATCGTCGTCGAGTTAAAGGTATTCGTTTCGACAATATCTGCTCCGGCTGCAAAGTAAGCAGAATGAATTTCGGCTATCATTTCTGGCTTACTGAGTACCAGTAAGTCATTATTCCCTTTCAGGTCACAGGGCCATTGTGCAAAACGCTCCCCCCGAAAGTCACTCTCATCCAAGCGATAGCTCTGGATCATGGTACCCATACCACCATCCAGCACCAGGATGCGCTCGCTTAGCTGACGTTTTAATTGTTCGACTTTGTTGCTCAACTCGGGACTCCTGGGGTTAACTTGGCAAGGTACAGATCTCACTTTCATATCTGTACCCTGGAGTGATTATCTGAAGATGAAAAGACCTACATATCATACTGTCATATATTGCAGCAGGCTAAAAGCGATGAACTCACCTCACCGCCAGCCACTGTATGAAGGGTTTAATCGAGCGTAGGATTCATATGACGTAAATCGAATGGTGTGATCTGATAAACGTAATAATTCAACCAGTTAGTAAATAGTAAATTACCGTGACTACGCCAGGTTCCACGCGGTGTGTTCGCTGGGTCATTGTCCGGGAAATAGTTATAAGGTATTTCTGGCTCAAGCCCGGCCTCCAGGTCACGGAAATACTCACCAGATAGCGTCAAAGCATCATATTCCGGATGGCCAGTGACAAAGGCAATACGTTTGTCTTTGCTGGCAAACAGATAGGCGTCACCGCTCTCAGACTCAGCAAATATCTCCAGATCGGTATGATTACGAATCAACTCTGCCGGGAAGTCTGCATAACGTGAATGCGGGGCAAGGAACGAGTCATCAAATCCGCGAGTGAAGAGCGCGTGTGGGTGGGTAATATTATGTTTATAAATCCCTGAGAGCTTTTCATTACGCGTTTGTTTTGGAATACCGTAGAGAATATTGAGGGCCGCCTGTACAGCCCAACAGACAAAGAGCGTTGAGGTGACATGGTCCTTCGCCCACAGCAGTATCTGTTGAATTTGCGGCCAGTAGGCTACGTCGTTAAATTCAACTAATCCCAATGGGGCACCGGTCACGATTAAGCCATCGAAGTTATCGTCTTTAATATCGTCGAAGTTACAGTAAAAGTTATTGAGATGCTCAGCAGGTGTATTACGTGACTCACGTGCATCGATACGTAATAGCTGAATATCAACCTGTAATGGCGAGTTAGAAAGCAAACGCAGAAACTGATTCTCCGTCTCAATTTTTTTCGGCATCAAATTCAGTATCAGTACCTTCAGTGGACGGATTTCCTGATTGCTCGCACGTGAGGTTGTCATAACAAAGACATTCTCTTCGCGCAGAAAGTTGACGGCAGGTAACTCGTCTTGCACACGAATCGGCATAACCTTATATCCTCAAAGCATACGTTTAAACGTTTAGACATCCAGATGCCTAACAATATCGAGTTTATACTATGATGTCGAGTCTATCGCCTGAAGGTGAAAATGTTTCATTTAAAGAATATGATTTTTTATCAGAAAAAAGATATCACGATGGGCATCGTTGTCTGGGTAATGAGAAGGGGTTTCTTCAGTGAATCAGGCAAACAGCTGACAGACATTAACTATACAATTACGCTCCTCTCTCCCTGAACAAGGAAGAGAGGATACCTAATCAGCTAACAAATCGCCAAAGCGTATTAGCGATGCCAGGGGCCCAGCCACTATTAGAGGTATGCGCCTGTGTGCAGACATAAAGATTATCACGGTAGATTACATAATCACCAACATTGTACCTTACACTATTTGGCGACCATACTTCTGGAGGGTTATGACCACCACCTTCACCTCCATTACCACCGCCATTGCCGCCTCCATTGCCGCCTCCATTGCCTCCATTACCACCGCCATTGCCGCCTTCACCACCACCTTCACCGTCAAAATCCAAGTCGAAAGCCTGATAGAACCCCATCCCGGTATCAGCAATAATCCATACACATAAGAGTACCTGATACCCTGTTCTGTCGGGTAAAACAACGCTAAGATCACTCCATGGAGCCATAACTTGATCGCTATAACTCCAAAAGGGTGCATTTGGATTAAAATCGCTGTAAATCGGTTCCAGCTCGAAAGAGGCTCGTGTCAGACGCTGAGTAGGATCCCAATTCTGTTTGGTAATATACCAACGATAGCCACGTGTTTTATGGGCCGCATGGTAAGTCCATGTTGCATAGAAAGTACTTCCACTTGCAACAGGCAATTTTGGCCATCCTCCCTGTATACCTGCTAAACTTAGCAACTCTTGATCGGTATAATTTACCGCGATACGGCCATTATCCGTTCGCCCACCGCTTATAATCAATCCATCCTCGGGAGGTGTGGCACTTTCTACATCCGAATAAAAGGCCTCTTCATCCCCCTGTCTGACAAACTGTCCTCCAGTATAGTTCGGGAAGTTCTTCCCACCTTCCATTTCATTTGCTGGCCAACCTGCCGAAAGTTTTCCTTTTGATATTAAAAAGCCTGAACGAGATAATGGTTTCGTAATATAGCCGTGAAAAGGTTGAATATCTTCAAAAAAGTTTTCTTTCCGAGGAGTAATATTACTTAATACGTTTTTTATTTTTCTGGACATAAAAACCTCTTGATATAAATAAAATAATTGGTTGATAGGTACATTCAGATTAAATACATGCTATTTCTGACAATAAAAAATAGTATTAACACTAATAACTGCCACTTATTTTATTAAAAAAGTGATATAAACAACGGGAAAAACAACAGAATGAAACACACAATAAATCAATGTATTATGATATTAATTACCAATCAGGCATTGATGATAAATGTTTAACGACACAGTATGATGATAAAAAATTATCTATAGTTATGAAATAACTAAAAGATAAAACGACTTTATCTATATAGCCTGAATGAATTTTATTTATGTAAAGTAAGATCTGCAAATAGAGTCATCGAGGGAACTGACGACAACATAAGTATTTATCATGCCACTAAATAGAAAGCAACAACTTTAACGACTAAAATATCATTCATCACAAAATAATGATACAAAATCACAGAAAGATAAAAAATGTTAAGTATTCAACCACAAAGCAAGATACTCATTGCTGCATAAACAACAAAACACAACAATAACGCAATGATCTTACACAGTTTTTGTCTATATACTGTCAGTTCAGTGTGGGGAATGCCGTAGCACTACCATCTGCAATCTGCATTGACTGCTTTGCAAGCCGATTCCGATACTAATCCACCGATTAGTTTACACAGGAATAGCAGCCTCATTATCTGAAATATAAATATCCTCGGTAATATTTTTTCCTGTACTATCAGTAATATTATTTACGTTCGTTATAAGAGGAGATGTTTCAAGATGACTTGATGTTATTACTTTATTATCGGTTTAATCTGTACTAATTAATAATCCTGAAATCATACAGCTGAAACACTTTGCATAATATCGTCGACACTGAAAATAATTCGAGTTATTTGTAGGCGCACTTCACGCACGCAACACCCAAGTAACTTGAAATATGACGGATATATTTCAATATTAACGAGTCATTTAAAACTATTAACTCAGTTTAAAAATCACCGATGACATTAAATAATATCTTTCCAAATATATAAATATTAGGTGTCTACAGGGTGTTATCCTGAAACATGCAACTATGGCGTGAAATATACCTTGTTTGCACCCTTTCTCACATGGGGAGACCCCACACCACCCTCGGCCGGGGCGTTTCACTTCTGAGTTCGGCATGGGGCGGTGGGACCACCACGCTAAAGCCGCCCATCCTTTGTCTTTTACCCTGATACCGCGCTGGCTGCACTCGTTCAGCTCGGTCACATACCGGTGTATGCTCCTTCGCTGCCCTTCTTTGCCGCCTTGTCTCAGGGCAAAATCCGGCGGACGGCAGGTATTTTCTGGTGCCCGGAACGCAAAAAACCCCAGTCTTTCGACTGGGGTTCTTGCTTATTTGATGCCTGGCAGTTCCCTGGACTCGCATGGGGAGACCCCACACTACCATCGGCGCATGGCGTTTCACTTCTGAGTTCGGCCCGTCCTGTGTCTTTTGCACTGATACCACGTTGGCTGCACTCGTTCAGCTCAGTCACATACCGGTGTATGCTCCTTCGCTGCCCTCCTTTGCCGCCTTGTCTCAGGGCAAAATCCGGCGGACGCCAGGTATTTCCTGATGCTCAGAACGCAAAAAACCCCAGCCTTTCGACTGGGGTTTCTGCTTATTTGATGTCTGACAGTTCCCTACTCTCGCATGGGGAGACCCCACACTACCATCGGCGCTAC
>NZ_CANMLV010000006.1 GCF_947498825.1 uncultured Cedecea sp.
ATTACCGAACGCCACGCTGTCTTCCTCCGTTGCGCTCGAGGCCTGACCAATGGCCACGCTGTTTGAGCCGCTGGCAACTGCATTAACGCCGTTGTCTGATGAGCCAGTGCTGAAGTATCTGATGGGAATATTTCCCGAATTGATGAGATTCTGTACGCTGGTAATACTGCCATTGAGGTCGGTAATATCGGTAGTGTTCTGGTTAACCTTCGTCCCGAGAGAATTAACAGCGCTGTTCGTTGCAAACAGCTGGCTGCCGTTTACCGCATCGGTGCTACTTGAATTGAGCCGGCCGGCGGCAACGTAGGTAATTTGTCTTTCTGCGCCAACGGCGCCGATACTCAGCACGGAGCCTGCGGTTGGCGTTGCACCTGCAAAATTATAGGTATTGCCATTGATATCTGTACTTCCGGTGGCCACAGCCGCCTGAACGGATGAACCATCACCGAGTGCGATGGCACCATTAAGACCTGCGTTGATACTGATGTTATTCCCTATTGAAAATGCATTATTCGCTGCAACGGTATTGTTGTTGCCCAGTGAATAGGAATTCGTGCCGGATACCGAAGAGGGACTGCCAATCGCTCCGGAATTATCACCGGTAACACTGTTTTTCGCTCCGATACCGATAGCGTTGAGGCCGCCTGCGTTTGACTCGAACCCGATGGCTATGCCGTCAGCTTTCCCCACTCGGGAATAATGCCCTAATGCAATGCCGTGCATTGCATCTGTATCTGTTACTTGAGCATTTTCTCCGATGGCTATTGAGGCATAGCCAAATGTTCCTGTGTACGCGCCTACTGCGATGGTGCGGTCTGCATCAGCGCTAGAACGACGCCCCAGTGCTACCGAATTCCTGTAGATGGCCGTTGCTGCATCACCGATGGCAACACCATAATCATCTGCAGTGGCACCGCTGCCTCCGCCAATCGCAATCCCAAATGTTCCGCATGTGACCGGATCGTTACCCCCGCCTAAAGCTGTGCTTCTTCCAATCTCGTTCCCCTGAAGGCATGTCGCGGCCATAGTGGGGGCTGAGGATGCAAGCAACATAACCACAAGAACTGAATAAATGGGGGAATAATGAAATTTTACTTTTTGGGAACCTGAGAAAGTGTCAGCATCAACTTGTGAATGAGATAAGTTATATGCCTCACCGAATATAAATGATCTATCCATAATCATATTGGCGTAGCCAACCTCCAATAATGCGTCAGGACTCAAGCCTCACGCTATTACATGTTAACAAGGATATGCATTATGAGATTAAAATTTTCCAGAACAGGAGAAATACATAACTTTTTTATATGGTGTCTCATTTTTAAAAAATAAATAACTGTGTTATTTACCCGTTGTAATGGGACAGGTTACCTCCAGTGTTTTTGTATCTATACGGACAAATATCAAGAAACAATCCCAGACACTAAGATTAATCTTAATTTAGAGAAAAGCAATGATTTTATTTATTGTGTAATTTCAATCCTGTTTATAGGATATTATTGAAGTAAATTACCCCAAAAAACAGAGTGTCTTTTGGATGTTTTTTTAGATACAGGTTGGATAAATGTTTTATTCTTTAAGTGGATAGTGTGTATTTCAAGTGTTGCTCTGAATAAATTATTCAACGTGTTTTTACTGTATACGTCAATTAGATGGAGGACTGGAAGGAGATAACCGAATTCTGGTTATTAAGTTTCCTGTAAAATCAATTAATGTTAATTCTTTCAGGTAATGAAATCTACTGACGCTTTATCTGTTCTTAAATATACCCGTCATACTTTAAGTTGCCTGGGTGTTGCCTGCGTTCAGCCCGCAGAATCACAGAGTTTATCTATGCTCATCGACGGGCTGAACTGGATTCCGACAAGCAATTCGAATTATTTTGGGTATAAATAGAATAGAGTTGGTCGGGTCGGGTCGTGTTATATATCATTGTTGCACATAATCATTGCGGCGGAGTGAGATGATAGTTACTGAAAAATACCGGGTGATTTATGAAACAACCTTTCAAGATTCAGTGTCAGGTCAAGTCGCGACGAAAACAAGTACAGTGCCATATTGAATCAGGCACTGTACTTGTTTTCGTATTCGTCATATTCCTGTCAGTTCGCATTGTGCATCTACGTCTGGCAGGCTAAAGCTCAATCTCAATATCGCCCTTTGCTCTGCAACAGCAGGGGAGGATTTCCCCTGGCTGGATAAAGGCAAGTGGTTTAGTCAGCCAGTTAACTTCCCCAGCGACCAGTTTAACCCGGCATGAACCACAGTATCCCTCGCGGCATTGGTACTCAACACAGATATTGTGTGACTCCAGTGCGACCAACAATGAATGATGCTCTTTCTGGGTGATTAACTGTGCGCCAGTAATACTTAGCGTAATGCGAGCCATAACTTAAAGTTGGAAGTTGCTCAGATCGTCAGTATTGACTTCTGAGTCAATCTGACCAACCAGATAAGAACTCACTTCTACTTCTTGCGGTGCAACCTGCACATTGTCGGAAACCAGCCAGGCGTTAATCCATGGAATCGGGTTTGAACGGGTTTTGAAAGGCAAATCCAGTCCGACAGCCTGCATACGGATATTAGTGATATATTCGACATACTGGCAGAGAATATCTTTGTTCATACCTATCATGGAACCATCACGGAACAGATATTCTGCCCACTCTTTTTCTTGTTCTGCAGCCTGAACAAACAGGTCGTAGCATTCCTGGCGACATTCAAGAGCGATTTCAGCCATCTCAGGATCATCTTCGCCAGAACGTAACAGATTCAGCATATGCTGAGTGCCGGTCAGATGCAGGGCTTCATCGCGGGCAATGAGTTTAATGATTTTAGCATTGCCTTCCATCAGCTCGCGTTCAGCGAAAGCAAATGAACAGGCGAAACTGACATAGAAGCGGATGGCTTCCAGAGCATTAACGCTCATCAGACAGATATATAACTGTTTCTTCAGCGCACGCATATTAACTGTCACGGACTTACCGTTAACGTTGTGCGTTCCTTCACCCAGTAAATGCCAGTAACTGGTCATTTCAATCAGCGTATCGTAGTAGCCCGAAATATCTTTTGCCCGTTTGAGGATCTCTTCATTAGTGACGATATCATCAAATACCAACGCCGGATCATTCACGATATTACGAATGATATGGGTGTAAGAACGGGAGTGGATGGTTTCGCTGAATGCCCAGGTTTCAACCCAAGTTTCCAGTTCAGGAATAGAAATTAAGGGTAACAACGCAACGTTCGGGCTACGTCCCTGAATCGAATCGAGCAGAGTTTGATACTTAAGATTGCTCAAAAAAATATGTTTTTCATGATCGGGTAATGCCTGGAAGTCGATCCTGTCGCGGGAAACGTCGACTTCTTCCGGACGCCAGAAGAATGACAGCTGCTTTTCAATGAGTTTTTCAAAAATGTCGTATTTCTGCTGATCATAGCGCGCAACGTTAACTGACTGACCAAAGAACATGGGTTCGGCGAGCTGATCATTTTTATTCTGTGAAAATGTAGTGTAAGCCATTAAAAATATTCCTTATACAGAGGTCACGGGCCACATTCATTTATACCCGCCATCCCTTAAGTGGTTTGGGTATATGTGGCCCGGGAAGCGTCAGATCTTACATGCACCGCTTTCGCAATCGTCATCCTGAGCTGAAGGTAGCAGGTCATCCTGAGTATCTTCTGCACCGTCACGGGTGTTTTGGTAGTAAAGCGTTTTCACACCAAATTTATAGGCGGTGAGCAAATCTTTCAGCAATTGCTGCATCGGAACTTTGCCTGACGGAAAACGCGTTGGATCGTAGTTGGTATTGGCAGAAATCGACTGATCGATAAATTTCTGCATTAGCCCCACTAACTGCAAGTAACCATCATTATTTGGCAGATCCCACAACAATTCATAATTGTCTTTCAGCTTCTCGTAGTCCGGTACTACCTGGCGCAGAATACCGTCTTTAGATGCTTTAATGCTGATATGGCCACGTGGTGGCTCGATGCCATTAGTGGCATTCGAGATCTGCGATGATGTCTCTGAAGGCATCAGTGCTGACAGCGTTGAGTTACGCAGGCCGTGAGTTTTAATCGATTCACGCAGTGATTCCCAGTCAAGATGCAGTGGCTCATTACTGATAGCATCAAGATCTTTTTTATAGGTATCGATAGGCAAAATGCCTTTTGCATAAGTCGTTTCATTGAACCACAGGCAAGCACCTTGTTCTTTTGCCAGCTCATTAGAGGCTTTCAATAAATAGTATTGAATTGCTTCGAATGTTTTATGCGTCAGGTTGTTCGCACTGCCATCTGAATAACGAACACCGTTTTTAGCCAGGTAATAGGCATAGTTGATGACACCGACACCTAAAGTACGGCGACCCATTGCACCACGTTCGGCGGCAATAATTGGGTAGTCCTGGTAGTCGAGCAGGGCATCAAGCGCACGTACAGCAAGTGTTGCCAGGTCTTCTAACTCATCCAGGCTGTCAATAGCCCCCAGGTTAAAGGCTGACAGAGTACAAAGGGCTATTTCGCCGTTTTCATCTTTAATATCAGATAATGGTTTAGTCGGCAGGGCAATCTCAAGACACAAGTTTGACTGACGTACAGGAGCAACGGCCGGGTCAAACGGGCTGTGGGTATTGCAGTGATCAACGTTCTGGATGTAGATACGCCCAGTAGAAGCACGCTCCTGCATCATCAACGAGAACAACTCAACCGCTTTGATATGTTGTTTACGAATGCTGCTGTCTTGTTCGTATTTTGTATAGAGGCGTTCAAATTCGGTTTGATCGGCGAAGAATGCATCGTATAACCCAGGAACATCAGAAGGACTGAAGAGGGTGATATCTTCACCTTTCAGCAAACGGGTATACATTAATTTATTAATTTGTACCCCATAGTCCATATGACGTACGCGGTTACCTTCAACACCCCGGTTATTTTTCAGTACCAGCAGGCTTTCAACTTCCAGATGCCACATTGGATAGAATAGCGTGGCAGCTCCGCCACGAACGCCGCCTTGTGAGCAGGATTTTACTGCGGTCTGGAAATGCTTATAGAACGGAATACAGCCGGTATGGAAAGCCTCACCGCCGCGGATTGGGCTGCCTAATGCACGGATACGCCCAGCATTGATACCGATACCAGCGCGCTGGGATACATATTTTACAATCGCACTTGAGGTGGCATTAATCGAGTCCAGACTATCGCCACACTCAATCAGTACACAAGAACTGAACTGACGGGTAGGCGTACGTACGCCAGCCATGATAGGTGTCGGCAGAGAAATCTTGAAGGTGGAAACCGCATCATAAAAACGTTTCACATAATCAAGACGTGTTTCGCGCGGATAGCCAGAGAACAGACAGGCTGCGACCATAATGTACAGGAACTGTGCGCTCTCGTAGATTTCACCGGTCACACGGTTTTGAACCAGATATTTTCCTTCGAGCTGTTTCACCGCTGCATAGGAGAAGTTCATATCACGCCAGTGATCAATTAATGCATCCATCTGCTTGAACTCTTCTTCCGTATAGTCTTCCAGCAGATGTTGATCGTATTTACCCGCAGCAACCATTTTCTTTACATGATCATAAAGTGCAGGGGGTTCAAACTGACCATAGGCTTTTTTACGCAAATGGAAAATTGCCAGACGTGCAGCAAGATACTGGTAGTCAGGCGCGTCGCGGGAAATCAAATCAGCCGCGGCTTTGATGATCGTTTCATGAATATCAGACGTTTTAATGCCGTCATAGAACTGTATATGTGAACGGAGCTCGACCTGAGAAACGGAAACATCGTTCAGCCCTTCGGCAGCCCAGTCGATTACTCTGTGGATTTTGTCCAGATTGATACGCTCAGTGCGACCATCACGTTTTGTCACCAGCAGACTCTGATTCATGTACGTTATACCTGTCCGTGAGAAGAAGATACCCCTGTTTTATTCACATCAGTTAATCTGTGACTAACTCTGTGGATAAATACTATATGTAGGGGTTTGATTAAAAATAAATCACAAGATGGTGAGTATTTTAGTAAGGAATCTGTTTAGAACAAGTATTGATTTTGACGAAAAAGTCATGTTGTGAACTATGAGTTTCTGTAAGTCCACGCCACATAAGGCTTGGAACCATTGTCAATGGGATGCAAAAAAAATGAAAAATTTTTTTTGCTGCCGATTTCTTAAACTCAATGAATAAATGCGCAGCATTGCACTGCACATTTTTAAATATACATTTCTAAAATTTGCGTACGATTAAGCTTCAGTGTGCAACATATAATTTACATCGACACCAGGGCCGAGGCTAAAACGATTGGTCAGTGGGTTAAAATGTAACCCGGTCATATGACGTTCACGAAGAGGCGTTTGATCAATCCAGTGTAATAACTCAGCGGGTTTAATGAATTTTTTAACGTCGTGAGTTCCTTTTGGCACCATCTGTAATACGTACTCTGCGCCAAAAACGGCCATTAACCATGCTTTGGCATTGCGGTTGATGGTTGAAAAGAACACATGACCACCCGGTTTAACCAACTGTGCGCAAGCCACTACGACAGATTGTGGGTTCGGAACATGTTCAAGCATTTCCATACACGTGACGATATCATACTGACCGGGATGTTCACTGGCATGCTGCTCTACCGTTTCCTGGATATAATTGACCTTTACGCCATGCTCGAGAGCATGCAGTCGGGCCACTTGAAGAGGCTCTGCCCCCATATCGAGGCCGGTAACCTCAGCGCCTTCACGCGCCATACTTTCAGCCAGAATGCCACCACCACAGCCGACATCGAGAATTTTTTGACCAAATATGCCGCCTGAACGTTGGTTGATATAGCCCAGACGCAGCGGATTAATACGATGCAGTGGCTTAAATTCACCCTCCAGATCCCACCAGCGTGAAGCAACGGCTTCAAATTTGGCAATTTCTTGTGGGTCAACATTCTGCGAAACCGATTGGTTTTCAGGATTCATAACGGCGGTAACTCCTTGTAGAAGTGAATAACAGCAGTATATCAGGCTAACCGTGCGAATAAAGCGTCAGTAAAAGCGTTCTGGTTTCCCCACTGTGGGCCGTATGTGTTATAATTTGCGACCTTTGAATCCGGGATACAGTGAGAGGGATAGCGTTTACATGAGCGACCTTGCTAAACAAATTACACCGGTCAATATTGAGGAAGAGCTAAAAAGCTCCTATCTGGATTATGCAATGTCGGTTATTGTCGGCCGTGCACTTCCGGATGTCCGAGATGGACTCAAGCCAGTACATCGTCGTGTACTTTATGCGATGAATGTATTGGGCAATGACTGGAATAAGGCCTACAAAAAATCAGCCCGTGTCGTGGGTGACGTAATTGGTAAATATCACCCTCATGGTGATAGTGCTGTTTATGACACCATTGTACGTATGGCACAGCCATTCTCCTTACGTTACATGCTGGTTGATGGTCAGGGAAATTTCGGTTCAGTTGATGGCGACTCTGCCGCAGCGATGCGTTATACGGAAATCCGTATGGCGAAAATTGCTCATGAACTGATGGCAGATTTGGAAAAAGACACGGTAGATTTCGTCGATAACTACGACGGTACCGAAAAAATTCCAGAAGTGATGCCGACCAAGATCCCGAATCTTCTGATTAACGGCTCATCCGGTATTGCTGTGGGGATGGCGACTAACATTCCGCCTCACAACATTACTGAAGTGATTAATGGTTGTCTCGCTTTCATCGAAGATGAAAACATCAGTGTTGAAGGATTGATGGAGCACATTCCTGGTCCGGACTTCCCTACTGCGGCAATTATTAATGGCCGTCGTGGTATCGAAGAAGCCTATCGTACCGGACGGGGTAAAATTTATATTCGTGCGCGTGCGGAAGTGGAAGCCGACGCTAAAACAGGCCGTGAAACCATTATTGTTCATGAAATTCCTTATCAGGTGAATAAAGCACGCCTGATTGAGAAGATTGCTGAACTGGTTAAAGATAAGCGTATCGAGGGAATCAGCGGCTTACGTGACGAGTCTGACAAAGACGGAATGCGTATCGTTATTGAGATTAAACGTGACGCAGTCGGTGAAGTCGTTCTCAATAACCTCTATTCTCTGACTCAGCTTCAAGTTTCTTTCGGCATTAACATGGTGGCATTACACCAGGGTCAGCCGAAGATAATGACGTTGAAAGAGATCCTTTCGGCATTCGTGCGTCACCGTCGTGAAGTTGTAACGCGCAGGACGATTTTTGAACTGCGTAAAGCACGCGACAGAGCTCACATCCTCGAAGGTCTTGCTATTGCGTTGGTCAACATTGATCCGATTATTGAGTTGATCCGTAACGCATCAAACCCTGCTGAAGCGAAAGTCAGTCTGACGGCCCAATCATGGGAATTAGGCAGTGTCGCAGCAATGCTGGAACGTGCTGGTGATAATGCGGCTCGCCCTGAGTGGCTGGAGCCTGAGTTTGGTATTCGTGATGGAAAATATTACCTCACTGAACAGCAAGCCCAAGCTATCCTTGATTTGCGTCTGCAAAAACTGACGGGTCTTGAGCATGAAAAGCTGCTTGATGAATATAAAGAGTTACTCGAATTTATTGCTGAGTTACTGCATATTCTGGGTAGTGCCGATCGTCTGATGGAAGTGATTCGCGAAGAACTGGAGGCTATGCGTAGCCAGTTTGGTGATGAGCGTCGAACTGAGATAACAGCTAACTCGGCTGATATCAATATTGAAGACCTTATCAATCAGGAAGATGTTGTGGTTACGCTGTCCCATCAGGGATATGTGAAATATCAGCCTCTGACTGATTACGAAGCTCAGCGCCGTGGTGGTAAAGGTAAGTCTGCCGCCCGAATTAAAGAAGAAGACTTTATCGACCGTCTGTTGGTAGCGAATACCCACGATACGATTTTGTGTTTCTCAAGTCGTGGTCGCCTCTACTGGATGAAGGTTTATCAATTACCAGAAGCAAGCCGGGGCGCACGTGGTCGGCCAATTGTAAACCTGTTACCGCTTGAGCAAGATGAACGTATTACCGCTATTTTACCGGTACGTGAATATGCTGAAGGGGTTAACGTCTTTATGGCAACCGCTAGCGGAACCGTGAAGAAAACCATGCTGACTGAGTTCAGCCGTCCACGTTCAGCCGGTATTATCGCTGTGAATCTGAATGACGGTGATGAACTGATTGGTGTTTCCCTGACCGACGGACAAGACGAAGTGATGTTGTTCTCGGCAGCCGGTAAAGTCGTGCGCTTTAAAGAAGATGCTGTGCGTGCGATGGGACGTAATGCTACGGGTGTTCGTGGGATCAAGCTGGCGGAAAACGATGCTGTTGTATCGTTAATTATTCCTCGTGGTGAAGGCTCCATTCTTACCGTGACACAAAATGGCTACGGTAAACGGACTTCTGCTGCTGAGTATCCGACAAAATCGCGCGCTACTCAGGGTGTTATCTCTATTAAAGTGACTGAACGTAACGGCAATGTCGTGGGTGCTGTACAGGTTGAAGATACCGATCAGATCATGATGATAACAGATGCGGGTACCCTGGTACGTACCAGAGTGTCTGAAGTTAGCGTAGTAGGCCGTAATACACAAGGTGTGATTCTTATCCGTACGGCGGAAGATGAGAATGTTGTTGGCCTGCAGCGTGTCGCAGAGCCTGTTGACGACGAAGAACTGGACAGTATCGACGGATCGTTAGCAGAAGGGGATGATGAAATCGCTCCTGAAACTGAGAATGATGATGACGGTGATGTGACTGACGAATAATCTGAAAACAGGGTATTAAATTACCCTGATTCTTCAGGTGCAGAGGCAGTCAATAAGAGGAAAAACGCTTGTTTTTCCTCTTTTTTTTGCGCAGAGGTGGTCAAAAACAGTTGAATGATTTAGTTTTATTGTTTTGACAAAATTATCGACGATAATCTGGATATCACTTAAGGTTGCGGCAATGAGACGATTCGCCATTGCGGCTTCATTGTTTTGCGACTAACTTAACGATATCAGACTCCCTTTTACTCGCTTACTTTCAGGTCTAATTTGAACTATCTTGTCTCCTTCCGTAATACACTGAAAATATCCCGATATCTTTTTCGGGCCTTAGTGCTGTTGTTTTGGTTGCTGATAGTTATTCTGTCTGTATTCTATATTATCAATGCATTACATAATCGCGAGTCTGAAATAAGACACGATTTTAATACTAATTTTGATCAGGCACAGCGCTATATTCAGCGTACCAGTGATGTCATAAAAGAACTTAAATACGTCACCGAAAACCGGTTTGACACCTCCGGTACGATGATCTCGCCGATGGGGGGGGAAGGGCGTTTACCTGATATACCTGATTTTATTTCATTGAAGTCATCATCAGACTGTTCAGCAACCAGTGCACGCTGGAACAGCTCACTGCTGTCGATTGGTGGATATCTTCGTTACTGGCGTGAAAATTTTTCGACTACCCATGATTTGAACCGAATTTTTTTGATTGGTGGTGACGATCACTGTATTGCCGATTTCAGTTTAAGAGATACGCCATTTGAACGTGAAAGGACGTTCAAAATGTTTCAGGACAAGGTGCTGACATATTACAGAACACCGAAAAATGAACGAGCAGGTAATCTTTACTGGGCAGAGCAGGGTTCTCGTCCCGGAGTCGGCTATTTCTATACGGCAACGCCTGTCTATCAGGACAATCGGCTACAAGGGTTACTGGGCATCGAGCAAACTGTACGGATGGACAATTTTTTTGTGCCCGGTTCATTACCTGTCAGAGTCAGTATTTTCGATGACAGTGGGAAAATGCTGCTTTCTCTTAACGCCTCCGAATCGCGTATCGAACTGGAAAGTAAATGGCTACAAAGCCGAACGTGGTTTGGTTACAGCGCGGGTTTTAATTCGCTTATTTTGAAAAAGGATCTACACCCTACCTCATTGATCGTTGTTTATTCAATACCGGTCAATTTAGTGCTTGAGCATATACGTCTACTCATTATTAATGCCGCGGTATTCAATCTGTTGATGGGAATCGGCTTGCTATTGCTTACCAGAATGTATGAGCGCCGGGTTTTTGTTCCTGCAGAAAGTGATGCGCAAAGACTAGAGGAAAATGAACAGTTTAACCATAAAATTGTGGCATCAGCACCGGTTGGGATCTGTATCTTACGTACGCAGGACGGTACCAATATTCTCAGTAATGAATTAGCGCATAATTATCTGAGCATGCTGGCCCATGAAGACAGACAGAAGTTAACGGAGATTATCTCCGGACAGCAGGTTAATTTTGTTGATGTGCTGACCAGTAATCAAACTAACTTACAAATGAGTTTTGTTCATTCACGCTACCGTAATGAAAATGTCGCGATATGTGTTCTGGTAGATGTCAGTGCGCGTGTAAAAATGGAAGAGTCGTTGCAAGAAATGGCACACTCATCTGAGCAGGCGAGTCAGTCAAAATCGATGTTCCTTGCCACTGTCAGTCATGAATTGCGCACGCCATTATATGGCATTATTGGTAATCTTGATTTGTTACGCAGTGAAACACTGCCAAAAGGTGCAGACAGACTGGTGGCTGCAATGAGCAACTCCTCCAGTCTGCTATTAAAAATTATCAGTGATATTCTCGATTTCTCGAAGATAGAATCCGAACAGTTGAAAATAGAGCCGCGTGAATTTTCACCTCGCGAAGCTATTGGCCATATCACCGCGAATTATTTGCCTTTGGTTGTCAGAAAACAGCTTGGTTTGTACTGTTTCATTGAGCCTGATGTTCCTGCCATGTTGTTAGGTGATCCGATGCGACTGCAACAGGTTATTTCAAACCTACTGAGCAACGCCATCAAGTTTACCGATTTTGGCTGCATCGTTATTCATGTTTCTGTTCATGATGAATACTTGAGTTTTCGGGTGCGAGATACCGGGATCGGTATTCCGGCAAAAGAGGTGATGAGCCTGTTTGACCCGTTCTTTCAGGTGGGAAGTGGTGTTCAGCATAATTTCCAGGGTACAGGGCTTGGGCTGGCGATTTGTGAAAAACTCATCAATATGATGGATGGAGATATCTCAGTTGACAGTGAACCTGGAATGGGTAGTCAGTTTACTGTGCGTATACCGCTTTATCGTGCCCAGTTTGATATCGTTACAGTGGCTGATGAGGCATCAGAGTATTGCTGCTGGCTAAATATACGTAATGAGACATTGAGTTGTTTTATTGAATCATTGCTGACTAAATCTGGCATCAATGTACGTTACTGGACGGGAGAATCCCCGGCTGATAATGATGTATTGATAACAGATGAAGAGGTTACTGGTCGCTGGGGCGGGAAGGCGAGAATTCTGTTTAATCGTACCCATATTGGTCTTCCTGTTGAGCGAACTCCCGGTGAGTGGGTTTATAGTACGGTCTCACCGCATGAATTGCCGGCCTTTTTGGCGCGTATTTACAGCTCATCTGCCGCGCATCAGGATGATGTTCCTGAACTTCCCACATTACCGGAAGATAATGCACAAAATGACGATATGATGATCCTGGTGGTTGACGATCATCCTATTAACCGGCGCTTACTGGCTGACCAATTAAATTTACTGGGTTATCGCTGTAAGACAGCCTGCGATGGTGTTGATGCTTTGGGCGTTATCAAAAAGCATCATATCGATATTGTTCTCAGCGATGTTAATATGCCGAAGATGGATGGCTATACGTTAACACAAAATATTCGGCAGCTAGGGTTAACATTACCGGTGATAGGCGTAACGGCTAACGCATTGGCGGAAGAAAAGCAGCGTTGTATCGCATCGGGAATGGATAACTGTCTGTCGAAACCTGTGACACTGGAAGTGGTTAAACAGACTCTGACGCTTTATGCAACCCGCGTCAGAACCGAACGCCTGTCAGATAAGGCTGGCGATGATTTGTCGATTTGATGAGCTATTTCCACAATACAGACAGGAGAATAGCTCAACATGAATATGGCAGCTGGGTGTTATGACTCTTTATCTTCCGGCGTAAGGCTGACGGATGAGAGATAATTCAGCAAGCCAATATCATTTTCGACGCCGAGTTTCATCATGGCGGATTTCTTTTGGCTACTGATAGTCTTGATACTGCGATTAAGTTTACGTGCAATCTCGGTGACCAGAAAACCTTCCGCAAACAGACGTAAAACTTCACTTTCTTTAGGTGACAGACGTTTATCACCATAGCCGCCGGCGTTAATTTTCTCTAACAAACGGGCGACGCTTTCTGGCGTAAAGGTTTTGCCTTTTTGCAGTGCTGCCAGCGCTTTCGGTAAGTCGGTCGGCGCGCCTTGTTTCAGCACAATGCCTTCGATGTCCAAGTCTAATACAGCACTTAAAATTGCTGGATTATTGTTCATGGTTAATACGATGATAGACAAATCTGGAAAATGGCGCTTGATGTATTTGATAAGCGTAATCCCGTCACCGTATTTCTCTCCGGGCATTGAAAGGTCGGTTATCAGCACGTTAGCATCAAGCTTCGGAAGATTATTGATCAGTGCCGTTGAGTCTTCAAACTCACCAACAATATTTACCCACTCGATCTGTTCGAGAGATTTGCGAATACCAAACAGAACTATCGGGTGGTCGTCGGCAATAATAACATTCATATTAGTCATGTAATAGGCTACCTTGCTGAAGCAGACATTTGACATAAGTGTCAATGTCGTTGATATATTTTTGTATTTCCGGAGCATTATTATCGCGGATATGATGCTCTAATGTTTCACATAACTGCTTGCCAGAAAGGAGATTAAGCATAGCAAATACTCCTTTCAGGCGGTGGGCTACCTGCGCCAGTGCGTCAATGTTGTTTGCTGAAAATTCAGCATGTAATTTGGTTATATCTTCAGGTACTGTTTCGACAAACAGGGTGTAATAGCCGCTAGTATAAAGCTGTAATAACTCCTTGTCTGTTGATAATGCCGAGCCTTGCTCAACGGCTAGTTGAGATTCTATGAGATGTAGTACCGCATCTTGCATAGCACTACTGATATTAAAGTTAACTCTCAATTGTCCTGGAGCTATTGTTTGCATTTCAGCCTCATCATCGCTTAAAAGCAAGCCCGGAACGGTAAGGTTAGACAGATTATCGGTGAGAAATATATCAAAATGCTCACTAGAAGTCCTTTCATCAGTGATAATGCAACTTGCACCAAAGTTTTCAAGCCAACGTACGACTATTTTTCGTATGTCGCTGGAGGTGATATCCAGCATCGCGACAACATCATCCAGCAGTTTTTCATCATGGGAATCGGGTACGGGAACCATCGGCATCGTCACGCGTAAGTCGTAACGTGTCCCCATTTGCTGACTGGTTTTAAGCTGCAATGAACCGTCAAGCTTAGCTGCCAGTCGATTACACAGATGAAATGTTAAACCATTTGCCTTGCCATACCTGTCTTGATGCGTTTCATTCAGGAAGGGGAAGGCGAGATTGTCAACTTCTCCCCCTGTGATGCCTGAGCCGGTATCAAGTAAACGGAACAACAAACGGCCTGTTGCTGATTGATCCTCGCTTATTTCCAGCGTTATCTTACCAATTTGTGTGGTGGTCACAGCGTACTGTAACAGTAGTACCAAGATATGACGTAAAGTTTGTGGATCGCCATAACGTTCAGTATTCGGTGCCAGCGTGTTATCAACTACCAGATGTAACCCTTTACGTCTAATTAAAGGTAACATCATCTTGACAACTTCATCAACTAGCGAAGTTAACACGAAAATGCTGTCATGGCGCTGCCAGCTATCGCTTTCCAGACTATTAAGTAGTCTTATCTCATCAACTCTTTGGATAAGCGCCTGTACTGCATTAATAAACGTGGCTCGATGGTCTTCCGGCATTGCTGCTGAAAATTCCATAATATTCTGGGCAGGATGCTGTAAAGCTTCTCCAATATGCTGCATGAAAAGAACGCGTGCTTGCTGGTTTTTTTCATATAAGTTTTGTGCTTGTTTTAGCTTTTTATTCACCAGAATTTCGCGGTCTTGATCGCGGATAAAAAAGAGTTGTGTCTGCGGTGTCATATGACTGCGGAATTGCAGTATTTCATAGAGTTCATTATTGACAGTGACCTGAATAATTCCCTGGTGCTGCTGAGACATAGACATCACTTTCTGTAAGTTCAGATGGGGCAGCAGTCGGTCAGCCTGTTTATTACTTATAAGGGTACGATTTGCTTCCAGGTCCCATGCCACAAATCCCAAAGGAAGGTGGGTAATGATATCGTCATTCAGGATACGTAAAGCGAGCAATTCATCCGTTTTATTAACCGGTTCAGAAGCCGGAGTCCTGGAGCGGCGGAAGGTAATTAGCCCAAAAATAGCGAGTCCCAGTAAGCCGAGATTAAGTAATAAAGGCAGTAGAATATTTCTCAGAATGTCCTGTGCCAGCAAGCTATAGGACACTTGCCATGTTAGCGTCAGTGGTGTGGAGATAATCGGCGCATTAATCTCAAGATAGGCACGATTAAAACGAGTATTGACCACTCGCGGAATATCTTTTTCTGCTTGAGCTAGTTGCCCTGCTGGATTCTCAGGTCTAATCAGAAAATCATCAGGGGACATCGTTGGTGGAAGTAAATTATTAATAGGTAAATCAAAAGCGACCACGGTTGCCAAATGGCCTGGCTGGTTAAATGTTGTTCTCAGAGTAAAGTAATGAATGTTCTGCCAGTTAAGTTTACGCAGTGAGGAGAAGCTTTCACGCTCATCCAGCACATTCGCCTGGTGTAACATCTCAGTGCGGCGTGAGTCGATAATAGCCGCAAGAATGGAGTCACGGAATCCGGATGAAATGTCCCTTAACGGTAGGGTAGAGACGAGAATTAAACTATTATCAAGGCCATTTAAGTAGTACATCGACCAAGAATTGTCCTCTCCTCCCCAGAGAGTATCCAGATAACGAGAAATCTGCTGTGTCATGCCAAGCGTAGCGTTGTCGTGAGTGCCAAAGATCAGCGCTTCTGTTTTTACGCGTGGTTTTTCTAAATAATAGATGTCCTGACGTAGGCGAACCTCCTGAGTTTTGTCATCAGGCGGAGTCGGGTCAACAGTAATATTGTTATACAACTGCCATGTTGCATAACGATATGTCTCCACCCGTTTATTGAGTGAATCAGCAATACTGGCAACCTGTTCACTTTTTGCCTCTATCCAGTTACTTACTGCGCTTTGTAGCATCGCGCCGAGTGTGACTAGTAGCACAACTATCAGTAACAAAAAAAAGTGCGTGGTTTTACCAGACAAAAACGAAGCCTTGTTAACAGAAGCGTTCTCAGATTGATCCATTATTTATGCACAACCAGGCATAGAAGCCTATGTAAAGTGAACTAAGCCATGTCAGACGACGTAACAGAATACCGTAAATCCTCCCCGATCGTCGAACAATAAGCATTACATTTACCCTTCTTTTACAGCATCGAGACAACATTTAATGCGATGTTGAGACGGCATGGTATCAGTATGAAGAGTATAGCTGGTGATAGTGTGAAAAGTTAAAACGATGTAACGGTTTGATAAATAAATTTTTCGTTATAATTTTAAGATTAATCTCGCGTTAAATACTGGATAAGCGTTTACAGAATTTTTTTAGTCTGTAGATATGAACAGAAGATATAAAAATATTTTCTCTCAATCCTGCAAAATAATCGGAGATAACAGAGGGGGATAGCATGAGCTATAAAAAAACGATGGATTAATGACCAGAGAAGAAGTGAAGTTCATAACAGTAATGTAGAAATGTAATGAAAGGTAAAAAAAAACCGGATGTAAACATCCGGCATTAAAAAACGTAAAATGACATTCAGATTCGAATGACGATAATAAATAAAATTAATGATGATAGCGGGATCAATTTTAGGTGTTAGTAAGACAAAATGATTGTCATTCAGTGCTAAATTTCACTTTATTTTCATCTCTTTGATAAATAATGGTTTTATGTTTTTTTGATTATTAGTGCTAATATTATTCCTTAAGTAAGAATTTAAAAAGTTCCCTCTCATTAACTTTTTGTTACATCTATATTGATAAATGAAACATATATTTATTTTTAGTATCATAAAGCCATTGGATTATTTCCTTTTTGTTTCGGACAATGTGTGTGCCTGATGGTTAATACGTTGATCATTGGCAGTGGTAAATAAAAAGGCATATAACAATAGAGGGTCATAATATGAAACTTAAAGCTCTATCCCTGCTGATTCCAGCATTACTGGTAGCTGGCGCAGCTCAGGCTGCTGAAATTTACAACAAAGATGGCAACAAATTAGATCTGTATGGCAAAGTCGATGGCCTGCATTATTTCTCTAAAAATAAAGCAGAAGACGGCGATAAAACTTATGTCCGTATGGGCCTGAAAGGTGAAACTCAGATTCAAAACGATCTGATTGGTTATGGTCAGTGGGAATATGAAGTTAAGGGCAACACCGCTGAAGATTCATCTAAAAACTCTACTCGTCTGGCGTTTGCTGGCCTGAAATTTGGCGACGCGGGTTCTTTCGACTATGGTCGTAACTACGGTGTTGTTTATGATGTTACTTCATGGACTGACGTTCTGCCTGAGTTCGGTGCTGACACCTATGGCGCAGACAACTTCATGCAGTCTCGTGCGGGCGGTGTAGCAACTTATCGTAACACTGACTTCTTTGGTCTGGTTGATGGCCTGTCATTTGCGCTTCAGTACCAGGGCAAAAACAGCGATGGTTCAGAAGGTGGTAACCGCAATAGCCCATTAAACGCAAATGGTGACGGTTTCGGCGGTGCTTTGACCTATGAACTGGGTGACGGTATCAGCATTGGTTCTGCTATTTCTAGCTCTAAACGTACTGGCAGCCAGAACGATTTGGACTACGGCAGAGGTAAAGATGCAACTACCTATACTGGTGGTATGAAATTTGATGCGAACGACATCTATCTTGCTGCCCAGTACACTCAGACCTATAACGCAACCCGTTTTGGTAGCGATTCAAACATCGCTGGTTTCGCGAACAAAGCGCAGAATATCGAGTTAGTTGCACAGTACCAGTTTGATTTCGGTCTGCGTCCATCCCTGGCTTACCTGCAATCTAAAGGTAAGAGCATCAACAGTAACTATGGTGGCCAGAACTATGGCAATCAAGACCTGGTTAAATATATTGATGTTGGCGCAACTTACTACTTCAACAAAAACATGTCTACCTACGTTGACTATAAAATTAACCTGCTGGACAGCAATGAATTCACCAGAGCTGCCGGTATCAACACCGACAACGTTGTTGCTTTAGGTATGGTTTACCAGTTCTAATTTAACGTGCAGTGAAGAGGATATTTTTCCTCTTTGTCAGCCCAAAAAGGCCGCAACGGTAACGTTGTGGCCTTTTTATCTTCTTTCAGAAGCGAGCCAGATTCCCTTCTTTCAAAAGCAAACGCGGCAAGCAATCCAGCTACCATCCCAATGGTAAGATATTACTGACGCTATCCAGTTGCCAAAATTAAAGCCTGTCCGGACAAAGGTTCACCAGGAGCTTATCGGCAACGAATCCAGAATCACCCGCAACGATCAACATTCAGCCCAAGGGCATAACAGAATTAATGGCGGCGGGGAGCAGTCACCAGCTAAGTAAGTGCAATCTATCATTAAGGAGTGTAATGGTACATTGGTGAACGGTGGTATTGCAGAACAGAATGGAATTTGCGCATTTCTGTAATTAAAATAAGAAGATATACCTACAGATAAGGAGACTTTGAAGGCAAAGTGACCATTATTGCCGCCAGTCAGTCACGTTGCTCTCACGGGTTAGTACTATCTCTTACTGAGATTTTTTGTTGCTATTGCTTTCTGTTATCAATCTGTTTTGTATTCTTCTTATATCATATCCTGATATTCCTTAATAATGAGATATTTCCCCATGAATTTGTTTTTTTCTCGCCATAGCTGGCTTATGGTCTTATTTTTTCTCTTGGTGGGTTGTGATAACCAAGGAAAGGCTGTATCGCGTGGGCTGGTCCTTGAAGGGAAGACTATGGGAACTTATTGGCGAGTGAGTTTGGCGGGGGTCGATAGTTCGCAAGAGCAAGGTTTGCGCGAGAAAATTCAGTCCCAGCTGGATGCAGATGACAGATTAATGTCGACCTGGAAACAGGATTCCGCACTATCTCGTTTTAATCAGTTTAACAGCACAGCGCCTTACCCTGTCAGCGAAGCGATGAGTGATATTATTACTATGGCATTGCGTATTGGCGAAAAAACAGAGGGTGCCATGGATATTACAGTGGGGCCTCTGGTCAATTTATGGGGATTTGGTCCTCAGAAATCGCCTGAAAAAACACCTGATGAGGCAGAAATTGCGGCGGCAAAAGCATTAACTGGCTTAGAGCATCTTCAAGTTATTAATACTTCAGATAAACAATGGCTACAGAAGGATTTACCTGGTTTGTCGGTTGATCTTTCAACCATCGGCGAAGGTTACGCGGCAGACCATCTTGCGCGTTTAATAGAACAAAATGGTATCGCTCGTTATCTGGTTTCGGTCGGAGGAACAGTGGTTGCCAGAGGCATGAACAGCGAAGGAAAACCCTGGCGAGTTGCGATTCAGAAACCAACCGACAGAGAAAGTGCAATGCAGGCATTGGTGGATATTAACGGTCACGCGATCAGTACTTCAGGTAGCTATCTGAATTACTATGAACTGGATGGTAAACGGATCTCTCATATCATCAGTCCACAAACGGGAAGACCTATAGAGCATAATTTAGTCTCTGTTTCAGTAATTGCTCCAACCGCAATGGAAGCAGATGGCTGGGATACGGGATTAATGGTTCTGGGAACAGAAAAAGCAAAACAAGTGGCGGAGAAAGAGGGCTTGGCAGTTTATCTGATAACCAAAGGAAGTCAGGGTTTTGAAACCTGGATGTCTCCGCAGTTTAAAACTTTTTTGCTGAATGAGTATAACTGAGACATTACATTTCTGTTTTTTTGCATTAATACATCATGATGCGAGACCGTCAACATTACGGTCTCATCTTGCTTAAACCCGCTAAAGCGAATAAAAATGAGAATTATTCTTGAAGTGAGGAGCAGGCTGTTTAAACTGCAGGCTGTGTTACTTTAGATGATTGAACTATGGAACTTTTACGTGTGGTATACCGGCAGTATCGCTGGCCTTTTTTGATAGTCTTGTTACTTAGCCTTATTAGTGCAGCACTGGGCATCGGTCTGATTGCTTTCATCAGCAAACGCCTGATTGAAACTCCGGATCTTTCGTTATCCGTACTGCCTGAATTTCTCGGTTTACTGTTGCTGTTAATGGCCGTGACGCTTGCCTCTCAACTGGCGTTAACGACACTTGGCCACTATTTCGTCTATCGCCTGCGCAGTGAATTCATTAAACGGATTATGGATACCCACGTCGAACGGGTAGAACGTCTTGGTAGCGCTACTTTGTTAGCCGGTTTAACCAGTGATATTCGCAATATCACCATTGCTTTCGTACGTTTACCTGAATTAGTTCAGGGGATTATTTTAACGATTGGCTCAGTTATCTATCTGGGCTTATTGTCACCGAAAATGCTTTCTGTCACTGCAGTTTGGGTAATTATTACTATTCTCGGCGGCTACGTACTGGTATCACGCGTCTATAAACACCTTGCTGTTTTACGTGAAGTTGAAGATAAACTCTATAATGACTACCAAACTGTCATTGAAGGGCGTAAAGAACTGATGCTAAACCAGGAACGTGCAGAATGGATTTATCATCAAACTTATACCCCCCATGCTGCAAAGTACCGTCGCCATATTATTCGTGCAGACACCTTCCATTTAAGTGCGGTGAATTGGTCAAATATTATGATGCTGGGTGCCATCGGCCTGGTGTTTTGGATGGCAAACAGTCTTGGTTGGTCAGACAGCACTGTTGCGGCGACGTTTGCCCTGACGTTACTTTTTCTACGTACTCCGTTACTTTCGGCGGTCGGCGCTTTACCAACCTTATTAACCGCTCAGGTTGCTTTTAATAAGTTGAATACCTTTAAACTGGCACCTTTCGATCCCGCATTCCCTCGTCCAGCAGAAGCCGCATTGTGGCAGACCCTTGAGCTGCGAGATCTGGTATTTCAGTATGAAGATAATAATTTCAGCGTTGGACCGATAAATCTTACGATTAAACGCGGTGAACTGCTGTTTTTAATCGGGGGTAACGGTAGCGGTAAGTCGACCCTTGCGATGCTCTTAACCGGACTGTATCAACCCGTATCGGGAGATATATATCTTGATGGTAAACGAGTATCGGCTGAAAACATTCAGGAATATCGCAAGCTATTCTCAGCAGTTTTCACGGATGTTTGGTTATTCGATAAACTACTGGGGCCGCAGGGTAAAGAAGCTTCTCCTGAACGGGTTGCTGACTGGTTAGCTTATCTAAAAATGACCGATAAGCTGGAACTGGAAAACGGTAAAATACTCAATCTGAAACTTTCAAAAGGTCAGCGTAAGCGCGTTGCTTTACTTCTGGCACTGGCAGAAGAACGTGAAATTATTTTGCTGGATGAATGGGCAGCGGATCAAGATCCTCATTTCCGCCGTGAATTTTATCAGATACTGCTGCCGTTAATGCAGCAACGTGGCAAAACGATTTTTGCTATTAGTCATGATGACCATTATTTTAGCCATGCTGATCGTTTACTGGAAATGCGTCAGGGAGAACTTAGTGAGTTAACGGGGCTCGAACGGGAACAAGCCTCCCGGGATGCCGTTGCCCGTACTGATGTCTAAATTATCCTGAATGACCTCGACTAATTTCAAGGTGCTGAGCCAGTCCTTCTGATAAATGCAACGATTCATCAGGATTGGCCGGTGCCGGGAATTATGCCAGCGGGCTCCCGGTAGCATTCGTGTCTGCGACGCACTATCATCATAAACAGACTGCATAATTATTGATGAGAGCGGTAGTGTTATACTGCTGATAAACGTTATTCTTATGTCGCTTCAATAACCTGGTGAGCATATTCGGCAAAATAGCGTCAGCAGGTGCATGAGTGCATTCTGGATATTTTGCCCGCGTGATGTCGGTGTGACGGCAGCCGTTTCAATTATTTAGGGTGTATACTAGACAGAGGCTCATTATTTAATTTAAATCTCCATCCGATAAACCAGAGCTTCGCGCCAGGGAATCGCTTATTTATGACTGTCTTACGGAAATACAGTACGAAACAACGCGATATGGATCGCGCACGTATTCTTCATATCTTGCTACTGAATAAAACGGTTGCCACGGCCATTCTGGCGAAAGAGCCATTTGCAGAAGAACCCGGCGTTGAGCAAGATATTGCCGAAGTAATTAAGCTCGTTACCCGCTTGTCAGCGCCTGACTTAGCGGATGTGCTGGAAGCATTACCAACTGAAGAACGTCTTGCACTCTGGAGCCTGGTCGGTGAAGAAAGACGCGGTAGCGTACTGGTCAAAGCATCAGAAACCGTATGGTCTGACTTGATTGAAGATATGAGCGACAAAGCGTTGCTTAATGCTTTGCGGCCACTTGATTTTGACGACCAGATTTACCTCGCGCAGTATCTGCCTCGTGATCTGATGGGGCGTTTTTTACCGACCTTACCTCAGAGTGCCCGGGCGCAAGTACGTAAAATCCTCCACTATGATAAGCATAGCGTCGGCGCTATCATGGATTTCGAGGTTATCACTGTTCGGGCTGATATTACCCTGGAAGTGGTCCAACGCTATTTGCGTATTCGTGGAAAAGTCCCACAAAATACGGATAAATTATTTGTCACGCAACGGGACAATACGCTGATCGGTGAGTTGAAACTGACCACTATCCTGCTTCATCCTCCGCAAACTCTGGTCCAAAAAGTAATGGACGAGAACCCTGCATGTTTTGCCCCTGAGGATAATGACGAACAGGTTGCTCGTGATTTTGAACGTGATGATCTCATCAGTGCCGCAGTCATCGATAGCGGTGGCAAGCTGATGGGGCGTCTGACCGTTGATGAGATAGTTGACTTAGTGTACGAAGAAACCGATACCGACCTGCGTCGGATGGGGGGCCTGAGTGCTGAAGAAGATGTCTTTGCCCCGGTCAGTAAGGCGGTACGCACCCGCTGGGCCTGGCTTGCTATTAACCTGTGTACCGCGTTTATTGCTTCCAGGGTTATCGACCTGTTTGAACATACTATTTCTGAGCTGGTGGCCCTGGCATCCTTGATGCCGATTGTCGCCGGAATTGGCGGTAATACAGGGAATCAGACCATCACTATGATTGTGCGAGCTTTGGCGTTACAGCATATTCAGGCTGGCAATATCTCGTTTTTGATGATGCGTGAATTAGGCGTGGCGGTGATTAACGGTCTGGTCTGGGGTGGGGTGATGGGGGGCGTTACCTGGCTGTTGTATGACGATGTCGCCATGGGCGCGGTGATGACTCTGGCCATGATTCTCAACCTGTTACTTGCAGCGCTGATGGGGGTCGTTATTCCAATGACGATGGCAAAACTCGGTCGAGATCCGGCAGTTGGCTCAAGCGTAATGATTACGGCTATTACTGATACTGGCGGATTCTTTATCTTCCTTGGTTTAGCCACTGTATTCCTGCTTTGAAATCAACCTCTTTCCTGCCCGTAGCCGGGCAGGGAGCCCGTTCTTTCAGCCTGATTTGGGCCACCGTGTGATATTTATTGCAAAAAAAATCCCGCACAATGGCGGGAGAAAGGATATCAGGGCATAACCAATGAGGGTATATATAAGTAAGACCGAGTTGAAGCAGTAAAGTTCACTGTATACATAATAATTCCACTATATTTTTTACTTTGCAGAGGCCCTGACATGCTATCAACCGTTCTCATTGTTCTGGTCGCCGCTATTCATGTCTGTATTCTGATACTGGAAATGTTTCTCTGGGATACCCGCATTGGCCGTAAAGCATTTAATCTGACGGCTGATTTTTCTCGTGCGACAAAAACGCTGGCGGGCAATCAGGGCCTTTATAACGGCTTCTTGGCGGCAGGGTTACTTTATGGAATTTGGGCAGGTGAAAGTGGGCTTGAGTTTAAGATATTCTTTTTGGTCTGTGTCATTATTGCCGGAATCTATGGGGCGATAACCGCGAGTAAAAAGATATTTTATGTACAGGCACTACCGGCATTACTGGCACTTATCACTCTGTTTTTTCATTGATTTATTCCGGGTTTCAGCCATACCGGAACCACCAGTACAGCACAGAAACTGCCAATATATTCAATATTACGCTTATCATAAAATACTTTTTAAAAGGCTGTTTCTGCGTTTTATGCCGAAACAGTTTTTGACCAAAAACTGCACCGGGCCAGCCACCGACAAAACCAAACAGTAACAAAACAGATTCAGGTACTCTGCGCCAGGACTTTCGGGCCGCGTATTTATCGGCACCATAAATGGCAAACGTCAGCAGATTCACGAGACATAACCAAGTCATCTGTGGCTCAGGTTGAGACAGGCTTGCAGCAGCGGAGAGTATCAACAGCAAGTAACAAAAACGTTCAAGATTCATGCTATCAATACCACTGAACATCAGTTTAAAAAGAGATTAATAATAACCGATACTTATTGCTGTTTCATCGCTGTTAAATAAAGATCTTTCTGAATAAACCGCACTCTCATCAGACGCATTTTTGCAATATTGCTCCTGTAAACCTCGGCGATAGTGACCGGACATGTACACCGTCCCGTAGTGGGAATCTTTTGTGATATCCCTGCCTGTGTCTGCGGATCAATTTGTCCTGCTACTGCTTTGTGGTTTGCGACAAAAACGGTCTCTTCTGGCAATGATCCTGCATCGTTAATGACCCATCATTTTATGAATAACGCTTTGGTTAGCCACCATGTATCGGTTTAAACGAACACACCAGACCGCAGCACAGGAACTGTGAGTGTTCTGATTCAGGATTTTCTGCAACTGCGGGAAAAAGTGATAGCGTAAGAAGATGTCAGGCAGTTATGGCTTCACAATATTATTACCATGTTATTTATGACCCGGTTTTAACCGACTATCAAATTGGAATGGAATAGTCTCTGCTTTCCTGGATATCTCGTAGAAATCCGGATGTTCAGGGTTTAACAGGTAGTTATATTCCACGGGGGACAGGGCACTGGGGACGCGTAATGCTATCGCTCCCCGGGTAAAGGACCAGGCATCGCCGTATTCAGCTAACTGTACCGGAGCCTCTTCATCAGCCCAGTTATCGGGGAGTTCGTCCATATCAGCGCTCTGGATCTGGTTATCGGGCACGGCGATACGTAATAACGTAAAGTACTCCATGATTTGTGTCGAATGAAGGTGTACCAATGTTTCCAGCATCGTCAGTGAGGCGGTTTCGGATGCGTAAACCATTGAGATTCCAACACTGTTCCAGCGCCCCCCGGCCTCTTTTGCGCCGTATCCCGTCCAGGCCGTAGAAAGATACTTGGTCTTTATCAGCCGGTAGAGGATCAAGAGTACACCCCATGCTCCAGGCGAGTTATCAATTTCATGACTTCGTAAGCCCCGGTTTCAGATGCCATCAGCTCTGCGGGAACTTTCCAGCTTAAGGCGCGGTTTGCTTCATTTAGCCACTTCTGAGCTTCTTCCTTGTTACCTTCGAACAGCTCTACAGCCCTGTCAATAACGCGAATAATGCGTACCAGCCGTTCACTTTGCTCGGCACTGAATCGGGATTTTAAGCTGCGGCTGAAAGTGGTTGAAGGAATGCCGGACATTTTGCGCAAATCGCTTTGTGTTATTTGCGCCCAGTCGACAATAAGATTCGCCACCTTGCCATCAAGGCCTTCGTTAATTTGTCCCAGTAACGCTATACCATCTGAGGTGTTTAAACCGGCTGCTTGCCATAAGCGAGGCTGTCTGCTCGGCGTTGTTGACAGGCTGAATGTTTTCATACTTACCTCCATTTGGTTGTTTTATTATATCCATATGGTTGCCGCGGTGCAAACTCCACAAAAAAACCCGCAAACTCAAAGAGTCTGCGGGTTTTTTTGTGGGATTCAGTAGGTAACTGGTACATACCGAATATCGATTTGGTCGGCACGGAGAGATTTGAACTCTCGACCCTCGCCACCCCATGACGATGCGCTACCAGGCTGCGCTACGCGCCGATACTTAAACTTATACTACCGTTTTTACTATTGATTGCAAGACACAAATTGACTAACTGATTCATAAATAACCAATTAGTTAGAGATAAAACGTTTTTCATCAATCAGTACTTGCAGCAGTAGTCCCAGCAAAGGTTTGGTCTCTTTCATTTGCTCACCTTGCAGGTCATACATGCGGTAGCTGCCATTATTATTCAGAACCAGAGTCATCTCCGCGGTAGTGACGGCAAGGGTGCTATTATTGGCTGCAATCAACCAGTTATTCTTGCGGGTTGCAGCAAACAAATCCTCACCTTGCGAATACTCGTTGGTTGGCGTACGTACATTTAACAAACGTTGCATCAAAGTTGTCATAATATCCTGATGCTCAGTCAGTTTATTGATTCGCTGGGCTGGTGTACCCGGCCAGTGAATCACTAATGGTACCTGAATATTTGCGCGTGACCACGGGAAGCGGTTTTCTGCCTCAGTGAGAGGAATTCCGTGTCCGGCAGTAATAATGACGACGGTGTTTTGTAGTTTTCCGCTGGCCTTCAGAGTATCCAGAACACGCTTAATCTGTTCATCTACGCTGGCGGCGGCCTGATGATAATGCGAGACAAACTGCTGCTTTTCTGTGTTCTGATCAATATTCAGACCATTAAAGGAAATCCATGAAAACCAATGGTTCTCTTTGTTGGTCGATCCATTTAACCAGTTACTCCACTGCGTGACCGTCAGGCTATCTGACTGATGTTTCGCAGGTGGCAGAGAAAAATCTGATAACAATGCCTGGCGATAAACTGGGGAGCTAAAACCATCAGAGGCGAAAAGGCCTAATTGATAACCTTTCTGGTTCAGTCCGGTAATCAGTGCAGCAGGAACACGAGCGGCTATCACTCCGTCCATATAAGTCGGTGAGATACCATAGAACAAACCGAATATCCCAGCATCGGTGTGATTACCTGAACTCATATGTTGCTGGAAACTGATGTTGTTGGTGGCAAATTCACGCAGGGCAGGCATATCTTGCTGAGCACTTTGCGCGTTAAGCCCATCAACGGTTATCAACAGAATGTTTTTTGTCGCTGCTTCATCACGGAACTGCAGCGGACTTAATGGGTACTGCACTGAAAGTGCCGTCGGATCGCCTTGTTCTATCAGCCGCTGCTGATACTCCTGAGCATCCAGCAGACCATGTTTTTCCAGAAAACGACGCGCGGTCATCGGATAAGAGAGCGGAAGATTGGCCCTCTGCATAGTAATAGGTCGATAGAAATTTGCATCGGCCCAAATATACATCAGATGACTGGCGAAAAAAGAGACAATAAACAGTGCGACGACCGGTCGGGCATACTTGCGACGGCGTCCCAGGCTACGTAATTTATGCCAGCTCCAGGTCGCAAAAAGCATTTCCAGCAGCAAGATTACGGGAAGACTGATAAACATCAGCTGCCAGTCTCGCGCCACCTCGCCGTGATCGGGATTAACTACAACGTCCCAGACAATACGATTAAGGTGGAGGTGGAAACGGGTAAAAACTTCACTATCAATCAGCAGTGCTGTCATGCCTACGGCAGCAACGACGGCAGAGATAAACCGCAGCAGTCGTTGTGACATCACGACAAATGTCAGAGGAAAGATAATCAACAGATAGGTCGCAAAGACCACAAAACTAAAGTGACCAATAATGCTCAGATAAGAGTAAACACGCCCGGTAAGCGTAGACGGCCAGTCAGCCACGAATAAATAGCGGCTGCCGAGCAAGATGGCCAGTAAGATATTAAACAGGGCAAACCAGTGGCCCCAGCTTATCATCTGGGAAACTTTTTCACGGTAGCGCTGACGGTTGGTCACCATAACTTATTGATATCTTTTCTTAGTGTGCTTTTTCATCTCTCACAGAGGCCTGTAGTGCTTCTGCAAAAGAGCGAGCTAATGATACACGTTGTGCTGACGGGACACGGGTGTTCAGTAAGTGCGTTATCATATTCCCCAGCACCATCAGTGACAGATCGGTAGGGGCTTTGTGCTTTTCCAGCACGGCTGCAAGTTCAGCTAACATGACTTCGATTTCTTCGTCATTATAACGGGATGTTTGTGGCATAAATTTAAAATCATTCGTATACGAGAAATGGGGGGGATATCTTACCGTAGCAAGGACTTTTTTACTGCTTTTTTATCTACACTTGCTTAGCGACACTGGCAATGTTTGAATAACGCCCAGTCTTAGAGGAGAGTTTATCATGAGTCTGGATATCAACCAGATTGCCCTGCATCAATTGATTAAGCGCGATGAACAGACACTTGATGTCGTTTTACGCGACTCATTGCTGGTCAATAATAGCACTGTCGAAGAAATGATGGCTGAGCTGCATCGTGTCTACAGTGCCAAAAATAAAGCTTACGGGCTGTTTAATGAAGAAAGTGAATTAGCCGAGGCATTATCCCACCAACGTAAGGGGGATGAGGATTTTCTCGCTTTTACTCGCGCAGCAACAGGTCGTCTGCGTGATGAGTTAGCCAAGTATCCCTTTGCCGAAGGCGGAATTGTCCTGTTCTGTCACTATCGCTATTTGGCGGTCGAGTATTTATTGGTCGCAGTGCTGAATAATTTGAGCAGTCAGCGTGTGAATGAAGAGCTGGATATCAGCGCAACCCATTATCTGGATATTAATCATGCTGATATTGTGGCGCGCATTGACTTGACAGAATGGGAAACGAATCCGGGATCCAGCCGTTATTTAACCTTCCTGAAAGGGCGGATTGGACGTAAGGTTTCTGATTTCTTTATGGATTTCCTGGGAGCCAGCGAAGGGCTGAATGCTAAGGCACAAAATAAAGGTTTGCTGCAAGCGGTGGATGATTTTACCCATGAGGCACAACTTGATAAAAATACCCGTCAAAGTGCCCGTCAGCAGGTCTATGACTACTGTAAAGAGCAGTTAGATGCCGGGGAAGAAATAGAGCTGGCTTCGCTGTCTGAAAGTTTGCCTTGGGCTGTGGACGATAAAAGTTTCCAGGCATTTACGGCAGAAAAAGGTTACGAGCTTGAAGATAGTTTCCCGGCAGATCGCAGTACTTTGCGTCAGCTTACTAAATTTGCAGGTAGCGGTGGTGGCTTGACGATTAATTTTGATGCCATGCTGATGGATGAGCGAATTTTCTGGGACCCGGTGACAGATACCTTAACCATTAAAGGCACTCCACCTAATTTGCGCGATCAGCTTTCACGTCGGCTGTCGGGCAAGTAGACAGAAGCGGGGGAAGCTCCGCTTAAATGATAAGTTTAAAAAAATGCGCTGTTTTTATTTCAGAGAGCCCTGGTAGAAAGTCATCGAAGACAGGCTATACGGAAGTTGACCATCGGGAAGGCAGATACAGCAACGGGCACAATATAAGATTTAGAGATAAACAATAAATCAAACAGTTGTGCCCGTTTAACTCACCCGTAACGCGCCCTGAAAATTCAGTCCGCGTGATGGGTTATCAACTCAACGCGAAATTAAGCGCGAACGAAGTCGATGTGAGCCAGTTTTGGCTTGAACGGGTGACGCTGAACAGCCTGAACTTTAACTTTAACTTCTTTACCGTCGATAGACAGGGTCAGAACTTCGTCGTAAAAACCAGGTTTAGCTTGTTGGTTCATTACTGCGTCGTGATCCAGCTCGATGGAGATTGCAGCTTCATTTCCGCCATAAACGATAGCAGGGAATTTGTTAGCTACACGCAGGCGGCGGCTCGCACCCTTGCCCTGCTCTTTACGTACTTCAGCATTGATAGTAAACATTGAATGTTTCTCTTTAAATAATCCTGTTACAGGCGACCCAGCAACAGGTAAGTTTTCTGCTTTGCGGATGCAAAAGCGGGCGAGATTATAGCCATAACTGACGCATCGGGCAATGAAAACTACAGTTAACCGCGTAATTCATTCGCCCGGCGATAGCGCCCCTGGTAATCGAACACTTTTTCGCGAACATTCCAGAACTGACCATTTTTTCTCGCGACAACAAAATCCGGATGACGGAACAGGGCCTGCTGCGCGACCAGATCCTCTGCCGAGCTGAATTTAAGTGGAATACCGGGCGCGAGCAGGTGTGGGCGAACAAAGAGAAATTCAAAGGCCGTCTTTTGAGCCGGGGTTTGTAGCCGGAATCGCTCGCTGACATCCGTGCCGTCTTCATCATAATAAGTGACGCGTAACCACTCACCCTTGGCATCATGCCCTTGTTGCAAAGTCATTCCACTACAGCGTAATACCAGCGCATCTTTTAGCCTTAATGCTGCTTTCAGCATATCATCAGGATCAACCAGCACATGATCACATTGATGGCAGCGTCGCGCTGCGATGTCATTTTCGGCATTACAGTTAGGGCAGCTTTTAAATCTGAACCGGTAGTCGCATTGTTCACGTAAACCATCATCATCCTCAAACCATCCCTGACAGCGGCGACCGAAGTGTTCCAGAATCGTGCCATCGGACGTTTTTTTTCCCCAGAAGAGATTGGCGAAACCGCAAGAGGGACAAAACACCTGTACTGGCTGATTGTCACTTTTTTGTTTTGCGCCTCCCACTTCAGGCATAAACAGGTCGTGAGGGTTACCAGCATAATCCAGAATCAGGCAATCTTTTTTCCCGGGAGCCAGACGTAAACCGCGGCCGACAATTTGTTGATACAGACTGACTGACTCAGTGGGACGCAGAATCGCTATTAAATCAACATGCGGGGCATCGAATCCGGTCGTGAGAACGGAAACATTCACCAGGTAGCGATATTCCTGTTGTTTAAAACGTGCGATCAGCGCATCTCGCTCGGGGCCTGGCGTGTCTGCTGTAATTAACGCTGCCTGATGTAGCGGAAGCAGATTGGTGATTTCTTTGGCATGTTCCACGGTCGACGCGAAAATCATCACTCCACGTCGCTGTTCGGCAAAACTGACGATTTGGCTGATAATATGAGGTGTGATACGTTTTTGTTGGGCAAGTTCCCGATTCAGATCCGTTTCACTAAACAGTCCGTCGTTTTGTGCCTGTAATCGACTAAAATCGTATTGTACCACCGGCATATCGAGACGTTCAGGCGGTGTCAGGTAGCCATTTTTAATCATGTAACGCAGCGGTAACTCATAGATGCAGTCACGAAACAAGGCCTGCTCATCACCGCGAACCATACCGTGATAATGATAGTGATAAATCCATCCTTTCCCCAACCGGTAAGGGGTGGCGGTAAGGCCAAGAAGGCGAATTTCAGGGTTACTGGCCCGAAGATGAGACAGAATTTGCTGATACTGACTTTCTTCTTTATCACCGATGCGGTGGCATTCATCGACAATCAGCAGTGAAAACGTTCCGGTAAAATATTCCAGGTTACGTGCCACGGACTGCACGCTACCGAAGACGACTTTGCCCTGTGACTCTTTTCGATGCAGACCCGCTGCAAAAATATCGGCTTCCAGCCCTAACGCCATGTATTTAGCATGATTCTGCGCAACCAGTTCTTTTACATGAGCAAGAACCAGCACTCGGCCTCGAGCCAGGCGAGCCAGCTCGGCAATAACCAGGCTTTTACCCGCACCAGTGGGCAGGACAATCACAGCAGGATCACGGTGTTTACGAAAATAACGGAGCGTCGCATCTACCGCTTCTTGTTGGTAAGGACGTAGAGTAAAAGACATTGTGGCCCGGAAAATAACAAATATCAGACATGATTATGCCATGGATCGCGCTTTTACCTTGAGAGAGTTTTTGATGTCGTTATACTGACCCAAACTCGTTATCAGACAAACTAATTTTTATCTGACATCCGGTCTCCTCCTCCGAGTGTCAGTCAGTCTTTTTTAAACAGGCAATAGCGCAATGCGACTCGATAAATTTATTTCTCAACAGCTTGGCACCAGCCGGGCTATCTCTGGCCGAATCATTCGTGCGAATCGTGTGACAATAGATGAAGAGGTAGTACGCGATGCCTCTTTTAAATTACAGCCAGAGCATCAGGTGACTTTTGACGGTAATCCGCTGGTTCAGCACCATGGCCCGCGTTATTTTATGCTGAATAAACCACAAGGATATGTCTGTTCAACTGAAGACCCCGATCACCCGACGGTCCTCTATTTTCTTGATGAGCCATCAGCGCATAAATTACATGCAGCAGGGCGTCTGGATATCGATACCACCGGATTGGTGTTGATGACAGACGATGGCCAATGGTCGCATCGTATTACCTCGCCGCGTTATGAATGTGAAAAAACCTACTATGTGACGCTGGATGCACCGGTTGCCGATGATACGGCAGAACGCTTTGCCGTCGGGATCCAACTGCACAATGAAGATAACTTAACTAAACCTGCACAGCTTGAAGTCGTGACGCCTACCGAAGTTCGTTTGACTATCAGTGAAGGACGCTATCACCAGGTTAAACGTATGTTTGCCGCAGTAGGTAACCATGTTGTTGGATTACATCGGGAGCGCATTGGCGGAATTCAGCTTGATCCGGAACTGGGTGAGGGTGAATACCGTCAGCTAACCGAACAAGAAATTGCCAGTGTTGGTGCACGTTAATATTTTGGAGTGACTTTTGAGTCGTAAACAAAACTCGTCTGTAGGTATTGTCATTATTCTTGGCCTGTTGGCCATGCTGATGCCGTTATCTATTGATATGTATTTGCCTGCATTACCGATGATAGCGAAGCAGTTTGATGTCTCTGCAGGTAGTGTTCAGATGACATTGAGCATGTACATTTTAGGGTTTGCGGTAGGGCAATTATTTTATGGTCCGATGGCCGATAGTCTCGGACGTAAGCCTGTCGTGCTCGGTGGAACACTCATCTTTGCCTTGGCAGCCATAGCTTGCGCACTGGCGCAAAGTATCGACCAGCTGATCATCATGCGTTTTTTACATGGTCTGGCAGCGGCAGCAGCGAGTGTTGTTATTAATGCTCTGATGCGTGATATTTATCCGAAAGAAGAATTTTCCCGCATGATGTCTTTTGTCATGTTGATAACCACTATTGCTCCGTTACTTGCACCTATCGTTGGTGGTGCTGTGATGGTGTGGTTTAGCTGGCATTCTATTTTCTGGATCCTGGCCGCTGCGGCATTACTTGCATCAGCGATGATTTTTTTCTTTATTCATGAAACCTTGTCGCCTGAGTTCCGACAACCTTTTCGTTTACGTACCACTCTGGGTAACTTCGCAACACTGTTTCGCCATAAACGCGTACTTAGCTATATGCTCGCCAGCGGTTTTAGTTTCGCGGGGATGTTTTCGTTCCTGAGCGCAGGGCCTTTTGTTTACATTGAACTCAACCATGTATCACCCCAGGATTTTGGTTACTACTTCGCGCTAAACATCGTTTTTCTTTTTGTTATGACGATGATTAATAGCAGATTTGTTCGTCGCTTTGGCGCTATTAATATGTTCAAACTGGGCCTCTATATTCAGTTTGTTATGTCGATATGGTTGGTGGTTAGCTATCAGTTCAATTTCGGCTTCTGGGCTTTGGTACTGGGCATTGCCGTGTTTGTCGGTTGTGTATCTATGATTTCGTCTAATGCGATGGCGGTTATTCTTGATGAGTTTCCTCATATTGCAGGTACAGCGTCTTCCCTTGCAGGAACCTTTCGGTTTGGTATTGGCGCTTTGACGGGCGCATTGCTTGCCATCGCCAGTTTTAATACGGCATGGCCGATGATTGGTGCCATTGCCCTGTGTTCCAGCTGTTCATTATTATTTTATCGCTATGCCAGCCGTAAGGCTCATTAACAATACAAGGTATTCCTTTCGTGAATGCCTTTTCAAATCCTTCCTCAATAACCTGACTCCCGGTGATAATTGATTCATTTCAGGGTGATAACAGGCCATATCCAGAATACCAATGACAAAAAATGCGTAGTGATACACAAAAATGAATCAATCGCTTTGAATTTTTTTTAATAATATTAATTGTTTTTGACTTATCAGGCCGCAATTTGGCAACATTGTGTTAACCTATACGCAAACTACAAGAGAAGTGTTATTGATTGGGCCAGGCAGGGAAATGAGCTTGAATATATTACAACAGTCCATTGTTCACCGTTTACCTCAAAGTTATTGCTGGAGAACGGGATTTAAGGGTTCCTGTGTCGAACCCAGTGTGGCTAATGATAAAAACCTTGAAAATCAGTTGATTGGGCTAAAGTTGCTTGGTTATGAAGGCGAGAAAATTGTTATCATTATGGAAGCGCTGAGCCAGGCACTCAGTGATATCGACGTCGTGAGTTCGGTAGTTGAGTATGAAGGCGAGTTGTGTTTATTTGTTAACCAGAATGATGAACTGGCCGCTACCTGTCGCCTTAAAAACTGCGGTGTAGCTATCGCGGAGCTTATGACCACGCGATCGCTGTATTAATCACGCACTATCCCTTACGCTTTCCGGATGTTTTAACGACAAGGGGCTCTGTTGATTAAACTTTATTCAGCAGATCGCTATAGTGACGAGGTGCCTGATACCACTGAATAAACTGCTCAAGTGGGAGAGGGTGGCAGAAATAATACCCCTGAAGATAGTTTACCCCATGATCGATTAACCATCTTGCCTGTTCAGTTGTCTCTACACCTTCTGCAACCGTTTTTATATCAAGGCGATGGGCTATCGTCAGTATTGCATCCAGTACTGGTGAAGTCGCCGTCGCGACGCAGATAGAATTAATAAATCCCTTGTCTATTTTTAAATAATCTATGGTAAAACGTTCCAGATAGATTAATGCACTATTGCCTGTTCCAAAATCGTCAACAGAGATAAAAAATCCTTGCTGGTGTAACCAGCTAAATATATCGGTCGCTTCTTTTTCCTGAAGCATACCGCGCTCTGTAATTTCAAAAACTATTTGAAAATGATTCTGTGGCAATGCAGCGGCCAGCGTCAGAATATCGGCTTTAAAGCTTGAAGAGTAAAGATGGCTGGGAGATAAGTTGAGAGCCAGCTTTGTTCCGACCGGCAAAATTGTCTTTAGCTTGTGGATATCTTGTGCCACCAGACTGAACAGGTGACGGGTCAGCGGAACAATCAGCTGTTGAGCTTCGGCAGCATTGATAAACACATCCGGAGGAATAAGACCTGCTGTCGGGTGTTTCCAGCGCATCAGAACCTCAAAACCATCTGCATTTAATGTGGTTGAATTCATTGCCGGCTGATAGGCCAAATAAAACTGATTCTGCTTAATTCCAACCAGGATTTTATGTTCCAGCCGTCTGTGTACTGTCAAAATATAAGCGCCAAATGACCCCACCAGGACGCCGAAAATGACGCTGGCGAGTGCGGATAGCTGGAGATCTTCCGCAGGCAGAAGGGAGCCAAAAATATAGAGCTTAACTGGATAGCCAGGCACCTGTGCGATACGAACAGGATCGTCAGGAAGCTGGTCAGTGTTCACAATATGATTATTATTCGATGTCAGCGCTTTATCCCCTATGACCAAAGCGACAGAGGAGATATTTTGTTGGTTCGCACTAAACAGTAAATAGGGCGTAAGATTGATACTGATTGTGGCGTAAATACCGCTATTTTCAGCACCGGGCGAGCGAAACCAAGCCCCGATTATCGAGTTGTTATGCATCTTCAACGTTTCAGGCATGATAACGAAATCGACATCTTTGCTATCGTTAAGGCCGGGAGCCAGTTCCTTTAACGGCATTAACATATTGCCTGTCGCAGAAGAACAAAACGCGATACTGTCGCGCACCAAAATAAAGGTACGGATATTTATTTGGAAGGCTGCACGTGAGGTTAATTCCCAGTTACCATTGCGACAGTTGGCATGAAACAGAGGCTGAAGATCATAGGTTGTGTTTTGCAGGTGGCTAAAAAAAGTCTGCAAATAGCTGCTCATATTTTGAGCGAGGACATTATAGCCTGAATCACGTTTATTATATTGGATAAAACTGAAAATCCCGCCGAAAAATAGTGCGGCAATCAGCCCAATAACGATGCCCAGACTGGTTATCTGCTTAGTGGATAGATAATTGTCAGAGAATAGTGTTCTAGGCATGAAAGTATCAATCCCACATACGTAAGTGAGCCCTGTCAGACAATGCTCTGACTTTAACGCATAAAATCATTGTTGTTCTCATTTTCTTTCTGGCAAAGAGGCCCGAGCCGCCATTTAGTAATATAGCGAATACGGCAGATTGCAGGCATAAAAAAACGCTGCAAGGCAGCGTTTTTTTATTCTGGCTAACTGTTTGAATGACGACCAAGGGAATAATCGTCAAAACAGATAGCGGTGCATGCATCATTAACTGCTGCTACTCAGTACCCGACGAGCTTGGTTGTAGCGCTTATTCCAGTAAGGTTCATCCATATTTGAAATCATAACGCCGTTACTGGTAGAGGCGTGGACAAACTGGTTATTGCCGATATAAATACCCACATGACGCCCCGTAGAACCTGAACGGAATAACACTAAGTCACCCATTGCTAATTTATTACGGGAAATCGACTTTCCTGAACTTTGTTGTTCAGACGTTGAGCGCGGCAAAGTTAAACCAAATTGTTCTTGAAAAGTACGCTGCACAAAGGCGGAGCAGTCAATGCCATTACGGCTACTGCCACCAAGACGGTAACGCACGCCTTTCCAGCTAGCATATTGATCCATAAGACGTGATTTCACATCAACGTTACGAACCATCTCTTCAAATTCATCCTGAGAAGCTTGCAGTAAAAAACTGTTTTTACTGTCAACTGCATGCGTCTCAGAATGCATATTATTCGCTGTGTTAGTTGTACTACATGCGGAAAGTAAAGCTGCCACCGCAACTGCAGGAATCGCCCGCAGGATATATCTCAAAATAGGCTGAGACTTGACCATGTTATGTGTTTTCCCTTGCTGTCCTTAACGACAAATCGTTAGTAAAATGATGACCGTATGAGACTAGATACCTGTTAGCGACGAGACAATTTTTTCTTTAGAAAATTGCGATCTCGCGCATATTTTTTTAATAGCAGGTATAAAAGCGCATAATTTGAAACTTTTCTGAGGTTACCTTATCAATTAATGCGATGCGAGGTTTTTATTCCTAAAAGCGTAAGAAAATTTGACGATAGTCAAAAAAGGCATAAATCGGATAAGTTCCCAGCGGCGAATACTTTTTTTCAGCCATCAAGTGTTAGGATTTGTAAATCAATACAACGACTAAGGTTCTTGGTCGTTTTCCGGGATTGTTCAAAAAAACGGTATTTTTTTAATCAGTTTTCAGATGGCATCCCGGGAACGTGAAGGATTAAGGTAAACGCAGTTTTAATAATGCAGACTGTAAGGTATTCCAGTCGCTGAGTGCATCATTAATCAGTTCTATGCGACTATCAGGAGGCGGAACGGATTGCGTTTCGATATGGAAATCGCTTCCCTGACGATTGATACGGACAAGCCCTTCAGGAATACGTAAGACACCTTTAACACGCCCGACCGGGGCTAGCCTTGCCCATTCCAGCAGCCCAATGGTATCAAACTGGGTCTCTGCATCGAAAATCCAGCCACAGGCGAAATAGCCTTGCCCGCTGTTAATATTTCGTCGCCAGCGCTGATGTTCCGGCAAACTGAGTGCGGCAAGTCCTTGCTGGGGCTTCGGCGAATGGGTGTGCTCATGGCTGGCTGGCAATATACGTTGATTCTGGCGTGGTTCATCCAGAAGAGTGCCAGATATCTCCCCCTGTTCAGTAAAAAACACCTGACGATTTGCCTTCTCTTGCCCCAGCCAGGAGTCCAGAGCGGCAAGGCTTTCTGTATCTGCATTATCTTGTTTGTTGGCAATAATGATATCTGCGGCGGCTAACTGATCGCGGAAATTTTGATTGCCGGACACTTTGGGATCTAATAACTGGCGGGGATCGAGTAAACAGAGCGTTGCCTTTAAATCAATCCACGGCTGATAAACATCCGCAGTTAACAGGTCAAGGATCTGTTTTGGATGACCGAGTCCGGTAGGTTCGATAAGTAAACGGTCAGGTTTGCCTTGGCGTAGCAAGGTATTCAGCCCGACTTGCATTGGCAAACCATTGACACAGCACATGCAACCACCGGGAATTTCTTTAAGCAATGCGCCACTGTCTGCCAGCAACGCACCGTCAATACCCACCTCACCAAATTCATTAACCAGCACCGCCCAGACCTCATCCTTTGGCTTATTCGCCAGTAAATGAAGAATCGTGGTCGTTTTTCCACTTCCGAGAAAGCCGGTAATCAGGTTTGTTTTGGTCATGAGAACTCCGAAGTCTTCTTAAGGAGGGAAAGTGCAGTCTGATGGTGTCTGTCCGCAATAGCAGAGAACAAAAAGAGAAGGGGGCAAACTGCGGGAATCGCCGGACAGAACAAAATGATTGTCACCTGTCAGAAGAGTGCTGACTGACAGGTGACTTATCAGAATAACTATTAGTCAGCGCGGCCCATAGAGCGCTTTTCAGCGATATGAATACGAATACGCTCTCCGCTCACCATATATTCCGGTACCTGGATAACCAGCCCCGTAGACAGTGTGGCGGGTTTGGTACGAGAGCTGGCTGAGGCTCCTTTGATACCTGGCGCAGTTTCAATAATCTCTAAATCGACAGTCTGCGGCAGTTCCAGCGCTAACAGTTGGCCATCCCAGGTCAGCACTTGCATATCAGGCATGCCACCTTCAGGAATAAACTGCAACTCGTCTTCTATTTGGTCTTTGGTGAAGATATACGGAGTGTAATCTTCTTTATCCATAAATACATATTCGTTGCCGTCAATATAAGAGAAATCGACGAAGCGACGGGTCAGGGTGATGGTTTCAACAATATCATCGCCTTTAAAACGCTCTTCAACTTTCTGTCCGGTACGCACATCATTGAAACGCATTTTATAGAGTGTTGCAGCACCACGCGCACTGGGTGACTGAACATCAATATCTTTAACTATTAGCAGCTTACCATCATAATTGAGTACCATGCCGCGTTTGATTTCGTTCGCTCTGGCCATCGATATATCCTGTCAAAAAAGGGAGGGGCTAAAATATTGCGTAAAATTACTCGCGTGAGGCGATTGAGGCAAGCGGATTTCATCGCCAAGAGTGTGAATAAAGCAGAAAAGGGCATATCTTTATTGTCAGTGGGTTGTTAGAGTGCGGGCAGTTATCCTGAAGCAGTGGAGATGTGTTGATGGACTGTCGTCCGGACTGTGGCGCTTGCTGTGTGGCACCCTCAATTTCGACCCCGATCCCCGGTATGCCTGAAGGTAAACCGGCTAACACCCGTTGCATTCAGCTTTCTGAACAAAATCGCTGCCTGATTTTTGGCTCGCCTTTACGCCCGGCGGTTTGTGGCGGATTGCAGGCAGCTTACGATATGTGCGGTGATAACCGTCATCAGGCAATGACTTATCTTATCCATCTTGAAGCAGCAACAGCCCCTTAAACATCTTTGATGCGCAACAGGCAATACACAGCCGTTATGACCATACCTAATGCCAGATAAAAAACGCTGTGATAGCTCCAGATTTCAGCGACGGTTCCTGCCAGCGAGCCGGCCATTATCCAACCTACCCGAACAGTATTAGTATAAAGCGTCGTTGCTGAACCCGCTTGTCCGGGCATCAGATCCTGAAAATAAATCATGCCGATACCCGCCAGAATGCCAATAAATATCGCATTGCATAATTGCAGGATGAGTAACAGTATTTCACTCGTTATGGTGAGCATTCCGATGAAAAACAGTGCGCCTGCCAGAATCGCAAGTTGCATCAGTCTCTTTTTACCAAATCGTTTGGCGTAGTAACCTGCAATCAGCATCACGGGAATTTCCAGACCCGCTGCGGTACCCATCATTATCCCGGCCAGCCTATCCGGAAGATTGAGTTCATTAATAATATACAGCGGCATATTAATCAGATACAGGCTGTGGCATCCCCACATCATCGAACAGGCAACAAACAGTAACAGCGTATCGCGGCGGTGGCGACGCGGGGCTTCCAGAGGGGCTTCGCCGCTGACAGTGACGGCGACTTTCGGCATTGAAGGCAGTTTCCAGCGGACGATAAGGCCGCAGATAATAAAAGTGACAGCGGCCCCCAAGTACATGACATCGAAGCCGAAATTAAGAGCCAGAGCAAAGGCAAGTGGCGGACCAATAACCCAGGCCAGGGAGATTTGAGCACGTAACACAGAGCTAAACATGACGGCTTCACGCCCAGTTTTATCCGCATGTTCACGCGCCAGGGCAAAGACTTGTGGTGTAGCTGTCGAGCCAAAGCTGCTCAGAAAAACACCCACAAACAAGAGAATAAAGTAGTTGCGGTTCCAGGCGAACAGCAGGCAGGCCAGTGCGCCGAGAATACAACAGAAAAGAATCAATGATTTGCGATCGCCCCGACTGTCAGAATGCCGGGCCAGGTATTGACTGACCAGAATGCCGATTATCGCACTACCGGTAAAGAAGAACCCCACCATAACAGGGCGAACCTGGACTTCATCGGTTAAAAACAGACTGAGAGTCGGCGTTTGCAGGGCACTGGCGATACCCGCCAGAAATGCAATCGCCAGAAAGGCCAGGGAGGTTGAGTCTGCTGTCTTACGCAGGGAGGTCAGGAGCGTTTGCATACAATCCGGCTATAGATAAAAAGGGCCTGCGAAGTGTACTGATCTGAGGGCAAAATAAACAGCATTCACCGACAAAAACTAATGAAATAGCCTAAATAGTTAACTGCATGAAAATGCGTAAAATAAATAACTGGTTTGCAATTAAAAACGTCTGATAAATGTCGATTTGTCAGAAGGATCAAATACCTCCTTAACGTCATCACTTTTCATAACCCCCCTTGAGTTTGTATCTGTCATTATTTGACCATTAAAAGTGTAAGGATATAATGAATTCAAAATAAATACATTGGGCTATAATTTCTGGATACCCGAAAGACAAACTCAATGTTACCTCGGCATGGAGGCAGTATGGACTTGTCGCCACATCAGCAGGATGCAATGCCTTCCAGGGCTGCAAAGCGTCTGTGTGATCGTCTTTTCACATTAGTCAGTTCACCACCAGACCAACACAGCGGACTCACCGTCCCTGCTTATCGACACATTCTCTGGTATTGCGGCGTAAGACCCGACCTAACAGGATGGCGTAGTTTTCTGACAGTGTTCCTCACATTATTGGGCCTGATGGCGTTAGTGGCCGGAACGGTGTTTTTCATCGCTTGGAACTGGGCCGCTATGCCGAAGATGGTCAAGTTTGCATTAGCCCAATTGTTTATTATCGTACTCGCAATAGTGGTCTGGTGGCGCTGGTATGATGCTGTGGCACGTATGGCATTATTAGCGGCTGGCCTCAGCTTTGGCGGATTGTTTGCGTTGTATGGCCAGGTTTATCAAACCGGAGCAGACAGCTGGGAGTTGTTCTTTACCTGGGCTTGTGTACTGTTTCCTTTAGCCCTGCTGGGACGGCAAAATGCATTGTGGTTCTGTACTTGGGTTATCGCTAACCTGGCCTTCCAGCTTTATTATTTAAGTCAGATCACATTCTTTTTTGATGCTATCGTTTCTTCTTTTTTATCCTGGTTACCGAATTCTATTCTCTATGGCTATCTGATTGTTCAGATTGCCCTTTTGCTGATACGCGAAGCTTTGGCTGAATACGCCGCCAGACATGCATCTGGCAGCTGGTTGGTGAGCCGCTGGTGTTCACGTGTTATGGCCGCTTATCTGCTTCTGACACTGACATCACTGTTTATTAGATCCCTTTGGGAAGACTATCTTCCTGGCTTGATACTGTTTGTCTTGCTGGGAGGCGTCCTGGTGACAGGTTATTTTTACTATCGCTACCGGCGCCCTGACTTATGTATGTTAACGTTTGGCGTGATAAGCCTGATAGCCGTCGGTGATGCATTAATTATACGCTTCATTGCCGTATGGGATATCGGCACACTGTTTATTAGCGGTGTATTAATGGTGTTGTTATTGATTGCCGGTTTTGCACTGCTGCTGTTCTTGCGGCGTAAGCTGCCATCGGCGCAAACGACGAAACAGGTACAGAACGATGAGGCAAGCTTAATACAAGAACTCCGCCAGTCTCAGCTATTAAATGAAGCACAACGGGAGGCACTCGAAAAACACGATTGCTCAACTCATTTACCCTGGTATTTACTCGTTACACTGGTAACCGGTTGCTGGGTTGCCGCATTGATCATTTTGTTTCTGTTATTGCTGTTTCTCTACGTGACCGATCTATTTGATGATCTACTGGGTATTGGTCTGATAGTGCCCTCATTAATTATTGCTGTATTGGCCAGAATGATGTTGCGGACAACCAGCATCGGTAAACAGCATATTGGACTGGCATGGGCGATTGCAGCCACCTGTGGTCTGTGTATTAGTGTCTATTCACTGGTTGAACCCCGGGGCGTTTTTCATGGTTTCGTCGATTCTATCCTGTATTTGCCTGTCATTATTCTGATGGCGATAGCCATGCCCAATCGCCTGTATCGCATTATGGCCGTTGTGGGTTTTGTTTTTCTTTTTCTTCGCCCAGTGGCGTCTATTATCAGTGCCTTTTTATCCACCGGGTTTGCGCAGGGACCTATCGTGTTGCTGGTCGCAGGTATCGTCGCGCTATGGATATGGGGGCTCACTCGCCAGGAACAATACCAGACTGCTACCCGCCAAGAGTGGATGTCCGCTCTACTCTATGGCATACCCATTGGGTTGGGTTTACAGTCTCTCGCCGGTATGCAGTTTGGAATATTGGGTGAGATATTTGGGTCAAATTCTTTCTATAGCGGCTTGTCACAGGGGGCTGGCGTGGGGATAGCGGTGGGACTTATTGGCAGCGCATGTGTTCATGCCCTGGCCTTCAGAACACCGGCTTGTCGTATTTACCTGCCTGCAGCTATGCTCTGTGGAGCGATGGCGATTTTTGCTCCGGGTATTGGTCTGGGATTGATATTTGTATTGGTTGCGCGTTATCAGGGCAGTAAAGGATTATTGGTTTCTGCTGGCTGTTTTCTGATGTGGTATCTCAGTAACTGGTATTATTCTCTTGATGTCACTTTATTGTATAAATCACAGCTACTCTTCATCAGTGGGTTACTACTCCTGAGTCTGGCCTGGGCGGCCAGGCAATGGCTCCCTGCGACATCAGGAGAAACGCATGCAAACTAATCTCGTGCTGAAATGGCTGACAGCAGGAGCGCTCCTGCTGTCGCTCATCTTCGTGAATATCTCTATTTTCCAAAAAGAGCAGATGCTGAAAGAAGGGACTCTCGTGATCCTTGAACTGGCTCCGGTTGACCCGCGTTCACTGATGCAGGGGGATTATATGGTGCTGAACTATTCTCTCGCTCTCAGTTTATATGAGCAGTTTTGGCGTGAAGAACAGACGCATCCCCATAGCACAGGTACGCTTGTTGTTGAACTTGATCAGCAACATCGAGCCATACGGGCACACTTTGCTGAGAAACCCAGTCTGCAATCCCAGGAGGTACTGATGAAATATCGTCTTGTTCGCCACAGACTACAAATCGGTACGCCAAGCTATTTCTTCCAGGAAGGGCAGGCGAAACGGTTTGCGAATGCGCGTTATGGTGAGTTTCGTGTAAGCCCTGATGGTACTGCTCTTTTAACCCATTTATTAGATGAGGAAGGGAAACGCATCGAGCCCTGATTTTTATTCAGTCGGGTAGCAAGGCCTGTAATCAGGCCGTCTCGAATCCTTCATGCTACCCTGCGTTTCCTTGTCTGGATGTTTCTTTCTAATACCTTCCCGTATTGCGCCGTTCCTGTCAGAAAAAACAAATAATCTTTACTCATGTGGACGGATATTTTCAGTCATCGTTCAGGTTCTTGCGCTAACTGTGGATCTTGGCCGAAAAAACCGCTTTGCTGATAAGGCGCCTCTGTTGCTTTAAAAACTTCAGCTGGAGTGTGTTTATTAGCTGAAAATGTGCTGAAGCTCAAAATTATGAGTACAGAAAAGCGAGAACTATTGCGGCGGCAGTCAATCAGATCAAAAATGATTGAAACGTTTCAGCGATCTTCAGATCATCTCCAGCAAGTCCGATGAGGATTTTTTTTAAAGCGTGACTGAATCGATTCAATTCATAGGAGAGGAGCAACATGTTCCAGCTATCTGCCCAGAATATTCATCCCGGTTGTGCCGCCGGTAGTAAAGAAGAGGCTATCCGCATGATTGCCGCTGCACTCGAGCAAGCGGGATACACAGGCGAAGGCTATGTCAACGGCATGCTGGCCCGTGAGCAGCAAACTTCGACCTATTTGGGGAACGGGATTGCAATTCCTCATGGCACGACCGATACCCGCTCCCTGGTACTAAAAACCGGTGTGCAGGTATTTCAGTTTCCGCAGGGTGTGACCTGGGGTGACGGCCAGCAGGCTTATGTGGCTATTGGCATCGCCGCCAGTTCAGATGAACACCTTGGTCTACTGCGTCAGCTGACGCATGTGCTGAGTGATGACAGTATTGCTGAACAGCTGAAATCCGCCACTCAGGCTGAAGAGTTACGCGCCTTGCTGATGGGGGAAACGCAAACCGCAGATCTGCTGCTGGATAACAGTATGCTGACGCTGAATGTGGATACCCAGGATTTAGTCACTCTACAGGCATTAAATGCCGGGCGTCTTAAACAGGCCCAGGCCGTTGATGCGAATTTTGTAAGCCATGTTGTTTCGACTACGCCTGTTTATCTTGGTGCGGGTGTCTGGCTGAACGACAGTGCTGAAGGAAACTTGACCAGCGCGATTGCCGTCAGCCGTCCGGTTGCACGTTTCGACGCTTTCGATAAACCGGTTTCACTGCTGGTGACCGTAGCACAAGTTGATGATAAGCCGCTTCCGGTGCTCAAGCGTCTGGATGCGTTGCTGACAACGAAAGCCGCAGATAAATTAGCCACCGCAGACGCTTCCTTATTACTGATGTTACTGACCTCTGATGATGTTGAGACTGATTCGACCCTAAGCGCTGAGTTCGTGATTAAAAATGAACATGGCCTTCATGCTCGTCCGGGGACGGTTCTGGTGAATACCATCAAGCAGTTCAACTGTGAAGTGACAGTAATAAACCTTGATGGAACAGGAAAACCTGCCAATGGTCGCAGCTTGATGAAAGTGGTGGCATTGGGGGTTAAAAAAGGTCACCGCCTGCGCTTTAGTGCCCAGGGGGAAGAAGCTGAACAAGCGCTGAAGGCTATTGGCGAAGCAATAGCGGCGGGTCTTGGGGAAGGTGCACAATGAGCAGACGTGTTGCAACGATAACGTTAAATCCTGCTTATGATTTAGTGGGTTATTGCGCAGAAATTGAGCGCGGCGAAGTGAATCTGGTGCGTACTACCGGTCTCCATGCGGCGGGTAAAGGTATCAATGTTGCCAAAGTGCTTAAAGATTTAGGTATTGATGTCACGGTTGGCGGCTTCCTCGGTAAAGAGAACCAGGAAGGTTTTCAGCATCTGTTCAGCGACTTGGGCATTGCGAACCGTTTCCAGGTCGTTCAGGGGCGCACTCGCATTAACGTCAAACTGACAGAAAAAGACGGCGAAGTGACGGATCTTAACTTTTCCGGGTTTGAAGTAACGGGTGCCGACTGGGATCGCTTTGTTGCTGACTCTCTGACTTGGCTTGGTCAGTTCGATATGGTTTGCGTGAGTGGAAGCCTGCCTGCGGGAGTTTCACCGGAAGCCTTTACTGAGTGGATGCTACGTCTGCGTAGTCAGTGTCCGTGCATCATTTTTGACAGTAGCCGTGAAGCGCTAGTGGCAGGGCTGAAAGCCGCACCTTGGCTGGTGAAACCTAATCGCCGTGAACTTGAAGTCTGGGCGGGCCGTAAATTACCCGAGCTGAAAGATGTGATTGAAGCCGCTCATGCCCTGCGCGAACAAGGCATTGCGCATGTAGTGATTTCACTCGGAGCGGAAGGCGCCTTGTGGGTCAATGCCTCGGGGGAGTGGATTGCTAAGCCTCCATCTTGTGAAGTCGTCAGTACCGTCGGTGCCGGTGATTCTATGGTGGGTGGACTGATTTATGGTCTTTTGATGCGCGAATCGAGTGAACATACGCTGCGTCTTGCGACCGCTGTAGCGGCTTTGGCTGTGAGTCAAAGTAACGTCGGCATTACTGACAGAACGCAACTGGCTGCAATGATGGCCCGTGTTGAGCTAAAACCCTTTCACTGACAGCAGGAGAAACAGACCATGAAAACGCTGTTAATTATGGCCCCTGATATGGGGCAGGCGAGCGCCTATATTGCCAAGTTACGTCTGAGTGCAGCCGCTTCGAAAGCACAGTTCACTCTGACCGACACGCCCTCAGAGGCTGAGAGTGTTTTAGTGCTGGGAAGTGCCTTCCCGGAAGATGATGCTTTAATCAATAAAAATGTTTTACTCGCGGATATACAGCAAGCTATTGCTGAGCCGGAAGCATTACTGAATAAACTCGCTACTGAGGCTAAACTTTTTGTCGCTCCTGCGGCTGTTGTAAAACAAAGCAGTAGTGCAAAACGTATTGTGGCCGTCACCGCGTGCCCGACCGGTGTGGCTCATACCTTTATGGCGGCTGAAGCGATTACCAACGAAGCGAAAAAACGTGGCTGGTGGGTTAAAGTTGAAACCCGCGGTTCGGTTGGTGCTGGTAATGCGATTACTGCCGAAGAAGTTGCTGCCGCTGATTTGGTTATTGTGGCTGCAGATATCGAAGTTGATCTCGAAAAATTTGCCGGTAAACCGATGTACCGTACCTCGACAGGCCTTGCGCTGAAGAAAACGGCTCAGGAACTGGATAAAGCGGTTGTTGAAGCAGAACCTTACATCGTTAAAGGCAGCTCAAGTTCAGCCTCAACGTCCAGCAGCGGAAAAAAATCACAGACAGGCGCTTATCGTCACCTGCTGACCGGTGTTTCATATATGCTGCCGATGGTGGTTGCAGGTGGTTTGTGTATTGCACTCTCGTTTGCTTTTGGTATCGAAGCATTTAAAGAGCAAGGCACGCTGGCTGCAGCATTGATGCAGATTGGTGGTGGCTCCGCGTTTGCGCTGATGGTGCCGGTACTGGCTGGTTTTATTGCCTTCTCGATTGCTGACCGGCCTGGTCTGACCCCCGGCTTAGTGGGCGGTATGCTGGCAGTAAGCACGGGCTCTGGTTTTATCGGAGGCATTATCGCCGGTTTCCTTGCCGGTTATGTGGCAAGACTTATCAGTTCAAAACTGAAATTACCTTCCAGTATGGAAGCCCTGAAGCCTATCCTGATTATTCCCTTGCTCTCGTCACTGGTTGTGGGCCTGGCAATGATTTATCTGATAGGAACCCCGGTTTCTAAGATCCTCGAAGGACTGACCCACTGGTTGCAAACCATGGGCACTGCGAACGCAGTGCTGTTGGGGGCAATCCTCGGCGGTATGATGTGTACCGATATGGGTGGCCCGGTGAACAAAGCTGCTTATGCTTTCGGTGTTGGCCTGCTCAGTACCCAAACTTATGCGCCTATGGCTGCTATCATGGCTGCGGGTATGGTTCCTCCCCTGGCTCTCGGTCTGGCAACGTTTATTGCACGTAAGAAATTTGCCAAGGCAGAGCAGGAAGGTGGCAAAGCGGCGATAGTGTTAGGTATGTGTTTCATTACCGAAGGGGCAATACCTTTTGCAGCCCGTGACCCGATGCGTGTCTTACCTTGCTGTATCGTTGGCGGGGCTATCACTGGTGCACTGTCTATGGCTGTGGGCGCGAAACTGATGGCACCACATGGCGGATTATTTGTCCTGTTAATTCCAGGTGCGATTACGCCAGTCGTCGGTTACTTGCTCTCCATTATTGCCGGTACTGTGGTTGCTGGAGTTGCGTATGCTTTCCTGAAACGCCCTGACGCTGAGTTAACGTCTAAAACAGTGGCATAATATCGTTGTCTGGCACTCGCTATAACTGAGTGCCAGACAGTTTTAATCCCTCTCCGTATTGCTTCTCTCTGCTTCTGCCCCTTATTGAAGACGATGCCGGCTAATATCAGGCATTGTTCTAAAACTTCTCCTTTTTAGCCTGATGGTGCTTTTTTCGGGTTCCATTCAGAGAGACTCGTTCAGTGCAGCTTTTCAAGGCCGCACTCGCAGATGTGACGAAGAGATATTAAAAGGAGATTTAACGCGTTTGCTGTGCTTTCAACCAGGCAATCTCTTCAGCCCAGATATCCGGGTCAACGGTTTCCAGAATTAACGGAATACCATCAAAACGCGTATCGCGCATAATCCACTGGAAGGGCGTCAGACCGATATTGCCTGAACCCAGACTATGATGGCGGTCAACCCGGCTGGCGAATTCACTCTTGGCATCATTGAGATGCATGCCGCGTAAATATTCAAAACCAACAATATCTTCAAAGTCACTGAAGGTTTGCTCGCAGTCGGCTTCGGTGCGTAAGTCATATCCGGCGGCAAAAGCATGGCAGGTATCGATACAGACTCCGACCCGGGACTTATCTTCCACTCCCTCAATAATGGCGGCCAGATGTTCAAAGCGAAAACCGAGATTACTGCCTTGTCCGGCGGTATTCTCAATAACCGCAGTCACTCCCTCAGTCTGCTCAAGAGCAATATTGATCGATTCCGCAATACGCTGCAGACAGTCTTCAACGGGGATCTTTTTCAGATGACTACCCGGATGAAAATTCAGTAAGGTCAGTCCTAGCTGCTGGCAACGCGACATTTCATCAACAAAGGCAACGCGCGACTTTTCCAGCGCTTCTTGCTCAGGGTGTCCCAGGTTAATCAAATAGCTGTCGTGAGGCAGAATTTGTCCGGGCAGATACTGGTAACGTTCGCAAGCTTGCTTAAATTGCGTAATCACTTCCTCGGTCAGTGGCGGGGCATTCCATTGACGCTGATTTTTTGTGAACAGGGCAAACGCAGTGGCACCTATTTCGTGGGCACGGATGGCGGCATTAAACAGACCGCCAGAGGCACTAACATGCGCTCCAATAAACTTCATCTTCGTTCTCCTGTATAATCGACGACGACTGGTTAGCCATCATAGCGATTCAGCCAGGATTTTCAGCAATCAATTACCGCAAGCACCATAAATCTGACTGGATGTCGGTTTTAAATTTATACGCGCCTGGTCAGCCAGGCTCCCCAAAACAGGCTGGTAAAAAAACGCAGGGGCTCCTGAAAGCCTGCTTTGCTGAGCAAGTTAAAAACGGCTTCTTCCGACTGAGGAGGCTCCGCTCCTTGCAGGATCTTATTCATTTTGGCCTGAACCTCTTCTTGCCCGGCTCCGTTCATGCGCCAGCGATTTGCCCATGCTGCCATCAGTAAGGGTTCTGAAGCATAAGCGCGATAATTTCCTGCAACCACCAGGGGCGCTTCGGGTTTAAGACGCATGGCTATCCCGGCTAAAGTATCGTGCTTTTCTTTATCGCCAGGGAGATGGTGCAGCACGCCAATCATAATGGCGGCATCGAATAATCGGGCAGGATCTAAATCGGATAGTGCGCCATTAATCGTGTCTACCCGGTCAGCAATGCCTGCCCGGATAATATTCATACGGGCAAGATCCAACATGGGCTGAGACGGATCGACAGCGACGAATGACCAGTGTGGTTCCAGTGTTGCTGAGGTGATAATTTCACCCGCGGTTCCTCCCGCGCCTACGACCAGTATGCGGGCAGGTTTTCCTTCTCCCAGCGCGGCTGACAGCATGCAGGCGGAAAGTTCATGGCAGGCATCATATCCGGCAAGCGCAACCCGGCTTTGTTGGGCGTACTCCCCGGCGCGGGTTGCATCGAATTTAGCGGCTGAATTTTGCGTCATGAAATCTCCTGTCGGGCGTTTGGGTTATGGGTAATCACATCGTTTTAAGATAGGATAAAAGATTGCTGGTGATAAAGTGCGATAAAAACATGATTGAAAATCTGGTTTCTTCACTAAGATATGACCGATTGACGGCCTTCCTGCAAGCCTTCCCACTTCACACAATGCACTGTGATGCAACGGACTCAGCGAATCTTCTTATTATCGATAGCAATCGTTCGGGCAGCCCAACTCATTTGCTTTATCGCGCCAGGGCTTCCTGTCAGCTTCCCGCCGGGGCCGCGTTGTGCGCAGCGGCCCGGGTTGACTTTGGCGGTAGCGATAATCCATTGGTCGGAGCATTACCTGATGAACTGTGCTTTTCACTGACTGAGACGCCACAATTACAGGGACTGGTTGAGCTTATTGTGGCTGAGAACGAAACTGCACGTTGCGGCGGCTTCACTGTGCGAAGTCGTCTCTGTGAGGTGGTCATCGTATTAGCAATCCGGCGGGCAATAGCAATTGGTACCGTTGATGCCGGACTCCTGGCGGGACTTGCACACCCTAAACTTCATATGAGTCTCGTTGCCATGCATGACAAACCCGCCCGGAGCTGGAATATCTCTGACTTATCTGCCATCGCGGGAATGTCACGTGCGCAATATATTGAAGTCTTTAAGAAAACAGTCGGACAACCGCCTGGCGCCTATTTGACCCATTGGCGTTTAGCCTTGGGGAAAGCCAAACTGCAGTCCGGGTATAGCGTAAAATCTGCCGCCGCTGTGGTTGGTTTCGGCAGTGCCGCGGCATTTTCACGCGCATTTTCACGTAAATTCGGTCACTCGCCGGGTGAGAGTAAAACGCGTGAAGCCTGATTCTGAAGGAAAAGTGTTATCCGCTCTATCCCAGCAGTGAGTGTGTAACCAAGTTGATGGCTGCACCGCCGACTAATAACCAGATAAATAGCATCAGCGCCAGCAGTAACGGACGGGCACCTGCTTTTTTTAATGCACTGATATGGGTGGTAAGCCCCAGGGCCGCCATTGCCATTGCTAATAACAGGGTATCTATAAAAATCAATGCGCTAACGATATTCTCTGGTAATAGATTGAAAGAGTTAAAAACGGCGACAGCAATAAACAGTAGCGCAAACCAGGGCAGGGTTATCTTACCCGGTTGTTTAGTGGTGCCTGTCGATAATGTTTTAACGCGCATACTCAGAAAAATGAGGAAGGGTGCCAGCATCATCACTCGCAGCATTTTAGCTATCACTGCAGCATTTTCGGTTTCAGGGCTAATGGCGTGTCCTGCGGCGACGACTTGTGCGACCTCATGCATAGTTGAACCCACATAAATCCCGAAGGTTTCAGGTGTAAACCACTGCATGACTAAGGGATACAGCAAGGGATAGATAAAGATGGCCAGAGTACCGAAAATGACTACCGTCGCGACGGCAACGGCGACTTTACTCGACTCGGCTTTGACCACGGGCTCAGTCGCAAGAATTGCCGCTGCACCACAGATACTGCTGCCGGCACCGATCAGCCAGCGTGTTTGTCTGTCCAGCCCAAAGAAATATTTACCGGCAAAGCAGGCGAGGGCAAAGGTACTGCACAGGGTCAGAGCATCAATCAGTAAGCCGCTGAAACCGACTTCAGCAATTTGTGAAAATGTCAGGCGAAAACCGTAGAGAATTATCCCAAGACGAAGTAGCGTTTGCTTGGCAAACAGTACGCCACTGCCACACTTGGACTCTATTTTAGGATAGAGCGTATTGCCGACGATCATGCCCGCCAGAATCGCTAACGTCAGCGCTCCAAGGCCTAACTTCATTATTGCAGGTTCATTGCCGAGCCACAAAGCCACTGCGGTTATTCCACTGACCAGAATCAAACCCGGCAGTAAGCGGGGGGATGGAACAGGATGAATCTGTATCGGTAATATAGCCATAACCTTCTCCTCTTTGATAAGAAAAGATTACTCTTGGGTCGCATAAAGATAAAATTGATTATATATTTATAACTTATCTGTATAACTGGTAAGTAAGCACTTTTCCTGACTGTGAGAAAAATTATGCATATCACCCTGCGCCAGCTTGAAGTTTTTGCTGAAGTGCTGAAAAGTGGTTCAACCACGCAGGCCTCGCAGCGACTCGCCTTGTCACAATCGGCAGTGAGTGCTGCCCTGGCCGATCTGGAAGGACAGCTGGGGATCCAGCTATTTGACCGAATAGGCAAAAGATTACTGGTTAATGAACACGGACGGCTGCTTTATCCGCGTGCGCTGGCGTTACTGGAGCAAGCCCGGGATATTGAGCTACTGTTCACTGAAGATAAAGGGGCGATTCGCATTTATGCCAGCAGCACCATCGGTAACTATATACTGCCAGAAATCATTGCACGTTATCGTCAGGACTTTCCCGATCTGCCGTTAGAATTGAGTGTCGGCAATAGTCAGGATGTTATCAATGCGGTATCCGATTTTGGTGTGGATATCGGTCTGATTGAAGGGCCTTGCCGTGCCCCTGATATTGTTAGCGAAGTGTGGCAGGAAGATGAACTTGTGGTTTTCTCCTCGCCAAAAAATCCTTTTTTGCAGCAGACAGTGACTCTGGACAGTTTAGCGGTACAGCCGTGGATTTTACGTGAACAAGGTTCGGGTACACGGGAAATTGTTGATTATCTGTTGCTTTCTAACTTACCGCACTGCCGTCTGGGTATGGAACTGGGTAACTCAGAAGCGATTAAACATGCAGTCCGTCATGGCATGGGGATTAGCTGCCTGTCCCGGCGGGTGATAGCGGAGCAGCTGGAAAGTGGCTCATTGGTTGAGGTTCCGCTTCCTTTACCTCCTCTGATACGGACATTGTATTGTATTCATCACCGCCAGAAGCATATTTCAAAATCATTAGCCCGCTTTCTGCAGTACTGTAAAGGCTAATATTAAAAGCAGCAGTCCGTAATGAAGCGAAAGGAGAGAGGAAACGCCTCTCCAGCACGCTTAAAGCCTTTTGTGATATTCAGCAAATGAGGCTGCTGCTTATAATTCCCTGCCCATCATGAAGCTCTCTTATAACACGGCATTTCTTCTAACCAGAGAAGCCCTTTTTGTTACAATCAGCCATTATTATTTGTATGGACAACAATTTTCTATGGTTTCTGAGAGTAAAACCACACAAGCACCTGGCTTACGCCGCGAATTAAAAGCACGTCATCTGACGATGATAGCTATCGGTGGTTCTATTGGTACCGGACTGTTTGTCGCATCCGGCGCAACGATTTCCCAGGCGGGCCCGGCAGGCGCCTTATTATCCTATATTCTGATTGGCGCGATGGTCTATTTTCTGATGACCAGCCTCGGGGAACTGGCCGCGTTTATGCCTGTTTCTGGATCTTTTTCTACGTATGGTCAACTATACGTAGAAGAAGGTTTTGGCTTCGCCTTGGGCTGGAATTACTGGTACAACTGGGCGGTGACCATCGCCGTCGATTTAGTGGCCGCTCAGTTGGTGATGAATTACTGGTTCCCTGATACCCCTGGCTGGATATGGAGCGCATTGTTCCTGGGGATCATCTTTGCCTTGAACTGGATCTCGGTTAAAGGTTTTGGCGAGTCTGAATACTGGTTCTCTTTAATAAAAGTCAGCACGATCATTATCTTTATCGTTGTTGGCATTATGATGATACTGGGGATCTTTAAAGGCGTAGAGCCTGCAGGCTGGAGCAACTGGACAACTGGCGATGCGCCTTTTGCCGGTGGATTTGCTGCGATGATTGGTGTGGCGATGATAGTCGGTTTCTCGTTCCAGGGAACTGAACTTATCGGTATCGCTGCCGGTGAGTCAGAAAATCCACAAAAGAATATTCCTCGTGCAGTGCGTCAGGTCTTTTGGCGTATCTTGTTGTTCTATGTGTTTGCGATTTTAATTATCAGCCTGATCATTCCTTACACTGACCCGAGCCTGCTGCGTAACGATGTTAAAGATATCAGCGTCAGCCCCTTTACTCTGGTCTTTGAACATGCTGGTTTACTGTCTGCTGCAGCCGTGATGAATGCCGTTATTCTGACAGCGGTTCTCTCAGCGGGTAACTCTGGGATGTATGCCTCAACCCGTATGCTCTATACGCTGGCCTGTGATGGTAAAGCGCCGCGCATTTTCGCCAAATTATCAGCCGGTGGCGTACCACGTAATGCACTTTATGCCACCACAATTATTGCTGCGCTGTGTTTCCTGACATCGATGTTCGGCGATCAGACGGTGTACTTATGGTTGCTGAATACGTCGGGTATGACCGGATTTATTGCCTGGTTGGGTATCGCCATCAGCCACTATCGCTTCCGTCGCGGCTATGTGATGCAGGGTAATAATGTTAACGACCTACCTTACCGTTCGGGGTTTTTCCCATTAGGGCCTATCTTTGCTTTTGTTCTCTGTATGACTATCACACTGGGACAAAACTATGAGGCATTCCTTGCTGATAGCATCGACTGGGGTGGCGTGGTCGCGACCTATATTGGCTTACCTCTCTTCTTATGTATCTGGTTTAGTTATAAATTTATCAAAGGCAGTCGTTTCGTCCGTTATAGCGAAATGAGCTTCCCTGATTATCGCCAGCATAAATAAAATGAAAAGGCGCGATGTCAGTATCGCGCCTTTTTCTTTCACTTCCTTTTAGCCTCGTTTCATACATTTGATATACCTTTCTTAAACAGCAATATACTTTCCTTAATATATTGGTAATGCGATCTGTTATCATTCCCAACAAATCGCAAAGCAGGGATTAAATACTGTTTTCTGCTTTATTCACCAAAGTTATAAGGGTACAGATGTAATGAGTGTTACGACCGACCCACTCGTCACCAATGTAGGTCCTGACGTTATCATGGGACGCTATCAGCAAGTTTTACGCCACCGTTACTGGATTATGACCCTGCTGGTTATTGCTATTTTAGCCTCGTTATTACTGGATTTTACCCTCGGCCCTTCGGGCCTGCCGCTGGAAACGCTCTGGCAAACTCTGATTGATCCATCAAGTGCTAATCCTGGGGTGAGAGTGATTGTCTGGGATATTCGTCTGCCTTATGCCTTAATGGCGCTGCTGGTGGGCATGGCCCTTGGTCTGGCAGGGGCGGAGATGCAAACTATCCTCAATAATCCACTCGCCAGTCCCTTTACGCTCGGGGTTTCTTCTGCAGCAGCATTTGGTGCAGCACTTGCCATTATTCTCGGTATCGGTATTCCTGGGATCCCTGCACAATGGTTTATTTCCGCTAATGCCTTTGTCTTTGCTCTGTTTGCCGCCTTGATGCTGGATGGCATTACACGCTGGACGCGTGTTGCCTCTTCAGGGGTGGTACTGTTCGGTATTGCCCTGGTGTTTACCTTTAATGCGCTGGTCTCGATGCTGCAGTTTATTGCCAGTGAAGATACATTGCAGGGGCTGGTATTCTGGACTATGGGCAGTCTTGCCCGCGCATCATGGGATAAACTGGGCATTCTGCTATTAGCGTTTGCCGTCATTATGCCGATTTCGATGCTCAGCTCGTGGAAACTGACAGCATTGCGATTAGGCGAAGATCGCGCCATCAGTTTCGGTATAGATGTACGCCGTCTGCGCCTGGGCACCTTACTGCGTATCAGTATCCTTTCTGCACTTTCTGTCGCTTTTGTCGGTCCCATTGGTTTTATTGGCCTGGTGGCTCCCCATATCGCCCGAATGTTATTTGGTGAAGATCATCGTTTTTATCTGCCTGGCAGTGTACTGGTGGGGGCTTTAGTGCTCTCTTTAGCGTCTGTTGCCTCAAAAAATATCATTCCAGGCGTTATTATTCCGGTCGGTATTGTGACTTCTCTGGTCGGCGTGCCGTTTTTCCTGAGTATTATTCTGCGCCATCGGGGGAACGTATAATGCAGGGGCTACAAATTAGTGCCTTTAATGCGGGATATCCAAAGCGTAAAATTATCGAGAACTTAACGGTTCCAGTACTGCCGCGCGGCAAAATTACTGTGCTGCTCGGGCCTAATGGCTGCGGTAAATCTACCTTGCTGCGTTCGCTGGCGGGCCTGAACCGTGCTGAGGGTCAGCTATATCTGGATGGCGAAGATTTAATGGCTCTCCCTTTTGCCCAAAGGGCGGAAAAAGTCGTCTATCTTCCACAGTCATTGCCTCAAGGTGTACACCTGCACGTACTGGAGTCGATTATCGTTGCGCAGCGCGCTGCGGGGGGACTGCATAATACTGAAAGTGAGCAGCAGGTGATGCAGTTGCTGAAGCAACTGGGGATTTCTCATCTGGCGCTGCACTATCTCGATCAACTTTCCGGAGGGCAGAAGCAACTGGTGGGACTGGCGCAATCGCTGATCCGCCGTCCGTCGCTGCTTTTACTGGATGAGCCACTCAGTGCTCTTGATTTGAACTATCAGTTCCATGTTATGGACTTGGTGGCCAGAGAAACCCGTGAGCGTAATATTGTCACTATTGTGGTGGTTCACGATATTAATATCGCTCTGCGTCACAGCGAGCATGTATTAATGTTACGTGATGGTAAGCTGGTGGCATGCGGTGAACCCGAAGAGGTCATCACCCCGCAGAGTCTGGCCCAGGTGTATGGCGTCAGGGGGCGTATTGAACGCTGTTCACAAGGGGTGGCACAGGTACTGATAGACGGGCTGGTTGAAACACCACAAGTCTGATGCAAAAGCGGAGCAAATGGATAAGGGGAGCAATATGCTCCCCTTGGTTGTTTTAGTCATTCAGCAAATATTTGGCATGGAAGCGCAAGTGGTCTTCAATAAAACTCGCAATAAAGTAATAGCTATGGTCGTAATTCTGCTGAGTACGCAAGGTCAGCGGCCAGGCTTTCTGCTGCGCGATATCGGCAAATTTTTCCGGTTGCAGTTGTGTCGGTAAGAAAGGGTCACGACTGCCTTGATCAATCAGAATAGGGAGCTTTGCAGCGGAAGAAGCCTGCTGAAGTAACTGACAGCTGTCCCACTCCTGCCAGCTACCGGTATCGCTCCCCAGATAAGCGGTAAAGGCTTTTTGTCCCCAGGGGACCTCAGTCGGATTAACAATAGGTGCAAAAGCAGAAACTGAGCAGAAACGCCCCGGATTTTTCAGAGCCATAATAAGGGCTCCGTGTCCGCCCATTGAATGACCCGAAATCGATGCACGATCGCCAGTAATAAAATGTTCGGCGATGAGTTCAGGTAATTCATTACGCAGATAATCATACATCCGAAAATGGCTTGCCCAAGGCTCGGCCGTGGCATTGAGATAAAATCCGGCGCCCTGGCCCAAGTCATAATTATCGTTATTGGCAACCCCTTCACCACGAGGACTGGTATCCGGCATGACCAGCATAATTCCCAGTTCAGCAGCTAAACGCTGGGCTCCGGCTTTGGTGGTAAAGTTTTCATCATTACAAGTCAGCCCCGATAACCAATACAGCACCGGTGGGGGAGCCGTATTCTTTAAAGGCGGAACAAAAACACTTACTGTCATCGGGCAATTCAGAACCTGAGAATTATGACGCCAGCGCTGCTGCCATCCCCCAAAGCACAGATGTTCTTCCAGCAACTCCATTGTGCGTCTCCTTATAAATATTCAACAACAATGAACAAGTTTCACTTCACCTGAGTCTAACGATACCGCATTATATCTGCAACATTGCCCGTCATACTTCAGCTGACCTGGGTGTTGCTAATGTTCAGTTAGCCGAATCATAGGGTCTGGCAATCAGGGTTTAGATAGATAGCACGATATTAATAATTTGTGGGCGCTACTGGATTCTTCAGGCATGCTGCCGCACAATAAACAGATACTTTGCACCAACGAAAGCAAAGGTCAGCATACCTGCAGGAGAACACAGCATGTCATCACTATCAAAAGAAGCCTCGTTGGTACATGAAGCGTTAGTCGCGCGTGGTTTAGAAACCCCGCTACGACCGCCATTGCATGAACTGGATGACGCAACGCGTAAGCAAAAAATTGCCGGTCATATGAAAGAGATCATGGAGCTGTTAAATCTTGATTTGAGCGATGACAGTTTGATGGATACGCCGAAACGTATTGCTAAAATGTACGTCGATGAGATTTTTTCTGGTCTCGATTACGCCAATTTCCCGAAAATTACCGTTATCGAAAATAAAATGAATGTCGATGAGATGGTGACGGTGCGCGATATTACGCTCACCAGTACCTGTGAACACCATTTTGTCACTATCGATGGTAAAGCAACCGTTGCTTATATTCCTAAAGATACAGTTATTGGTTTATCAAAAATAAACCGTATCGTGCAATTTTTTGCCCAGCGTCCGCAGGTCCAGGAACGTCTGACGCAGCAAATCCTGATTGCGTTACAGACTTTACTCGGAACGAATAATGTCGCTGTAAGTATTGATGCCGTCCATTATTGTGTGAAAGCCCGCGGTGTTAAGGATGCAACCAGCGCAACGACGACAACTTCATTAGGTGGGTTATTTAAGTCCAGCCAAAATACGCGTCAGGAATTCTTACGCGCAGTACGCCATAATTAATCATTGCAGGCAGGAAGTATGGAACGAAATGTCACGCTGGATGTTATTCGCGGCGTTGCCGTTCTTGGGATCCTGCTTCTTAATATTACCGCCTTTGGTTTACCAAAGGCGGCCTATCTGAATCCGGCCTGGTATGGTGTTATCACCCCGTCAGATATCTGGACTTGGGCTTTTTTGGATGCATTTGCTCAGGTTAAATTCCTTTCATTATTTGCATTACTGTTTGGTGCGGGTTTGCAGATGCTACTGTCACGCGGTACGCGCTGGATCCAATCCCGACTTTTTCTCTTGATGTTACTCGGTTTAGCACATGGATTATTGCTCTGGGAAGGCGATATATTACTGTCATACGGGCTGGTGGGGCTGCTTTGCTGGCGTACTATTCGTGATGCCCCCGAAGAGTACTCCCTGTTTAATACTGGCGTGCTGCTGTATTTGACAGGGATAGCCGTACTGGTGATTCTGGGTATCCTGCCTGGCGGAGAGCCGACTAACTTTTGGATACCTGACCTCGCTCATCAGCAGTATGAACTGTTCTGGCGTACTCAGGGTGGGTTTGAAGCCATCGAGAATCGAGCCGATTTACTGACATCTGCGTGGGTTGCTCTGGCTATTCAGTACGGCTGGCAGCTTGCCGGGATGATGATGATTGGCGCAGCTTTAATGCGTAATGGTTGGCTGAAAGGAGAGTTTAGTCTCCCGCATTATCGCCGTATCGGCTGGGGTTTAGTGTTCCTGGGTCTGCTGATTAATATTCCCGCTATTATTGCTCAGTGGCAGCTTGACTGGGCATGGCGCTGGTGTGCGTTGTTGTTACAGGCACCACGTGAATTAAGTGCGCCCTTTCAAGTAATAGGTTATGTGGCCTTGATCCTCGGTTTCTGGCCGCAGTTATCCCGTTTTCGCGCGATAAAATGGGTCGGTTGTGTCGGTCGAATGGCGCTGACTAATTATCTTCTGCAGACGATTATCTGTACGATATTGTTCTATCATTTTGGCTTGTTTATGAAACTTGATCGCCTGAGTTTACTGATATTGGTTCCTGTCATCTGGAGTATTAATATTCTGTTCTCAGTCTTGTGGTTGCGCTATTTCCGCCAGGGACCGGTTGAATGGTTGTGGCGTCAATTAACGCGACGAGTCAGTGGTGAACACCAGACCATCAATGTAAGAGAATGATGTGTATCACAGAGGTTAACGAATAGTGTGTAAGCGATTTCACTGATGTGATTCCCGTCACGTCATTTATCCCTCAGTTCACCACAAAATAGACACCTGATTAACACCAGGGTGCTGTTATGAAATTAACCTCTCCAATCCCGATAACGATCCGTGACGTCGCGCGTAGCGCTGGCGTCTCTGTCGCTACTGTTTCACGGGTGCTTAATCACAGCTCGGTGGTCAGCCCGCAAACACGAGAGACAGTGATGCAAGCGGTAACGGAAATGAACTATCGGCCTAATGCAAATGCCCAGGCGCTGGCGACGCAAAATAGTGACACTATTGGTGTCGTGGTGATGGATGTATCCGATCCGTTCTTCGGTGCGCTGGTCAAAGCGGTCGATATGGTTGCCCAGCAGCACAATAAAAATGTGCTGATCGGCAACAGCTATCATCAGGAAGCTAAAGAGCGTAATGCAATTGAAGTATTGTTGAGACAACGATGCAATGCCTTGATTGTTCACTCTAAAACATTGAGTGATAAAGAACTGGCAGGATTCTTGGATAGTACGCCTGGAATGGTATTAATCAACCGAATTATTCCAGGTTACGCGCATCGTTGTGTCTGCCTCGATAATATCAGTGGCGCAATCATGGCCACCAGAACGCTGCTTCAGCAAGGACACCAGCGTATTGGTTATCTGGCATCCAGCCATGAGATTGAAGATAACGATATGCGGCGTACTGGCTGGCTACGTGCATTGTCCGAACAGGGGATCATCGCACCTGATAGCTGGGTAGGCAGCGGGCAACCCGATATGCAGGGTGGTGAAGCGGCGATGGTTGAACTACTTGGCCGTAATTTACAGCTTAGTGCTATTTTCTCATACAATGACAGTATGGCGGCTGGTGCACTTACTGCATTGAAAGATAACGGTATTTCTGTTCCTCACCAAGTTTCGATCATCGGTTTTGATGATATTCCTATTGCCCGCTATACCGATCCCCAATTAACGACGATCCGTTATCCGATAGTCTCGATGGCGCGGCTTGCCACTGAACTGGCACTCCAGGGGGCGAGAGGAAACGGTGATAATAGTGACGCACATTGCTTTATGCCAACTCTGGTGCGGCGTCACTCAGTTGCCGCGAGGCAAAGTGTGTCCGCGATCTCTATCCCGTCATTACTTTGATGTAACCGCTTTCAATTTGTGAGTAAATTCACAGTTAATTAACAACTTGCTGGCTATGATGCTCAGGCATTATCAGGTGAAACGCGATGAAACGCGATGAAACACAAGGCAGTGATGGAGCATTAACGTGACTGTCGTGCCATATATAAAACAAGCAGCCCTACACAATAAAAAAACCGGAGATACCATGAATATAAAGGTGTTAGCTTTAACTGCTCTGATGTCTTGCACAATGTTCGGTTCTATGGCGCATGCAGCTGATGATCGTATTGGTGTGACGATTTATAAGTACGACGATAACTTCATGTCAGTAGTACGTAAAGCCATCGAGAAATACGGCAAAGACTCGCCGCAAGTTCAGTTACTGATGAATGACTCGCAAAACGATCAGTCTAAACAAAACGATCAAATTGATATTTTGTTAGCTAAGGGGGTTAAAGCCCTGGCAATTAACCTGGTGGATCCGGCTGCGGCAGGTACAGTCATCGAAAAAGCGCGCTCACAAAACGTTCCGGTGGTTTTCTTCAACAAAGAACCTTCACGTCAGGCGCTGGATAGTTACGATAAAGCATACTATGTGGGGACTGACTCAAAAGAGTCAGGCATTATTCAGGGTGATTTAATTGCCAAACACTGGGCGGCCAATCCAAACTGGGATTTGAACAAAGATGGTCAGATTCAGTTTGTGTTATTAAAAGGTGAGCCCGGCCATCCGGATGCAGAAGCACGTACCAGCTACGTGATTAAAGAGCTGAATGATAAAGGTGTTAAAACGGAGCAGTTACAGTTGGATACTGCAATGTGGGACACCGCGATGGCTAAAGATAAAGTTGATGCCTGGTTATCTGGTCCGAATGCGAACAAAATTGAAGTGATCATTGCTAACAACGATGCAATGGCAATGGGTGCTATCGAAGCGTTGAAAGCACACAATAAATCTTCCATTCCGGTATTTGGTGTTGATGCTTTACCAGAAGCATTAAGCCTGGTTAAGTCTGGTGCAATGGCGGGTACGGTACTGAATGACGCCAATGGCCAGGCTAAAGCGACTTTTGATCTGGCTAAAAACTTGGCAGAAGGTAAAGCTGCTAACGAAGGAACGGAATGGGTTATCGAAGACAAAGTTGTTCGTATCCCATACGTTGGCGTTGATAAAGAAAATCTTGATGAATTTATCGGTAAATAAACTACTGTTATCAGCCAGGATGTAGAAATAGAGGTTTGTTCACTGGCAGAGAATATTGCCAGTGAACAGCAATTCCGATTAAATTCTTTTTCCTGAATAAATAGCTGCTAGTGAGTAATGCATCAAAACAGTGTGTCAGAAATTTTTCGATACTCACGTTTGGTACCCGTATTCTTTCACGTTGTTGAGGTGATACCTTTATTTCGTTAATTGAATCGTATATACCCGTCATACTGCAAGTTACTTGGGTGTTGTCTGCGTCCAGCCCGTCGAATCACAAAGTTTATCTATGCTCGTCGACGGGCTGAACTGGGAGTCTACAAGCAACTCAAATTATTTTGGGTATAAACAGCGTGAATTATTTAGGGTCTGGAACTGCTATTTAGCGACACAGGTATAATTATGGTCGACAATAACACAGCTGCGCCGACAGAGTTTTTATTAGAAATGACACATATTAATAAGTCATTTCCCGGTGTTAAAGCTCTGGATAATGTAAATTTAAAAGTACGTCCTCACTCCATTCATGCATTAATGGGAGAGAATGGTGCCGGGAAGTCAACATTATTAAAATGCCTGTTTGGTATTTATAGTAAAGACTCAGGAAGTATTGTTTTTCAGGGGCAAGAAGTTAATTTCTCCAGTGCTAAAGAAGCACTGGAGAACGGTGTTTCAATGGTTCACCAGGAATTGAACCTGGTATTACAGCGTACGGTTATGGATAACATGTGGTTGGGGCGTTATCCTGTGAAAGGTATTTTTGTCGATCAGGCTAAAATGTACCGTGATACCAAAAGTATCTTTGAGGAACTCGATATAGATATTGATCCTCGAGCACGCGTTGGTACGCTTTCAGTATCTGAAATGCAGATGATAGAAATTGCCAAGGCATTCTCTTATAACGCCAAAATTGTCATTATGGATGAACCTACTTCTTCATTAACTGAAAAAGAAGTTCACCATCTTTTTACTATTATTCGTAAATTAAAAGAGCGTGGCTGCGGTATCGTTTATATCTCACATAAAATGGAAGAGATTTTTCAGCTTTGTGATGAAGTCACTGTGCTACGTGACGGACAGTGGATTGCGACTCAACCTTTGGCCGGCCTGACCATGGATGCCATTATCTCAATGATGGTCGGTCGTTCTCTTAATCAACGTTTCCCGGATAAATCAAACGTTCCGGGCGAAGTGATTCTTTCCGTTCGTAACTTAACCTCATTACGCCAGCCGTCTATTCGTGATATTTCCTTTGATTTGCATAAAGGTGAGATTCTTGGTATCGCTGGATTAGTCGGCGCTAAGCGAACCGATATTGTTGAGACCTTATTTGGTATTCGTGAAAAATCAAGCGGTACAATTACGCTTCACGGAAAGAAAATAAATAACCACAGTGCCAATGAAGCGATTAACCATGGCTTTGCCCTGGTGACAGAAGAGCGTCGTTCGACGGGTATCTATGCTTATCTGGATATTGGTTTTAACTCTCTTATTTCAAACATTGGTAAATATAAAAATAAAATCGGTTTACTTGATAATACGCGTATGAAAAGTGACACCCAGTGGGTCATTGATTCCATGCGAGTAAAAACTCCCGGACATCGTACCGCAATAGGATCATTATCCGGTGGTAATCAGCAAAAAGTGATTATTGGTCGTTGGTTATTAACGCAACCAGAAATTTTAATGTTGGATGAGCCGACTCGCGGTATTGATGTCGGCGCTAAATTTGAAATTTATCAATTGATTGCTGAGTTGGCTAAAAAAGGGAAGGGGATCATTATCATCTCCTCAGAAATGCCCGAGCTATTAGGAATAACGGACCGGATTCTGGTCATGAGTAATGGCCTCGTTGCAGACATTGTTGATACTAAAACTGCCACGCAGAACGATATTCTTCGTCTCGCATCTGTGCATCTTTGATAATTTAGGGGCGATTAACATGAGTGCATTAAGTAAAAAAAGTTTTCTAACTTATCTGAAAGAAGGCGGCATCTATGTAGTACTTTTGGTGCTGTTAGCCATCATTATTATTCAGGATCCGACTTTTTTAAGCTTGTTGAACCTGAGTAATATTCTGACTCAGTCATCAGTACGTATTATTATTGCTTTGGGTGTTGCAGGTCTTATTGTGACTCAGGGTACTGACCTTTCTGCCGGACGTCAGGTTGGCCTTGCTGCCGTGGTGGCTGCCACGTTGTTACAATCGATGGAAAACGTCAACAAAGTCTTCCCTGAAATGCAGACCGTACCCATTCCTGTCGTCATGCTGATTGTTTGTGCGATTGGTGCAGTCGTTGGTCTGGTGAACGGTATTATCATTGCTTACCTGAAAGTAACGCCGTTTATTACGACTCTGGGTACTATGATCATCGTCTACGGTATCAACTCCCTTTACTATGATTATGTCGGTGCCTCGCCAATTTCAGGATTCGACAGCCAGTTTTCCAGTTTTGCCCAAGGCTATATTGCTTTAGGGAACCTCAGACTCTCTTACATTACATTTTATGCGCTGATTTCGGTATTGTTTGTCTGGGTTCTGTGGACGAAAACCCGTTTCGGTAAGAATATTTTTGCCATCGGCGGTAACCCGGAAGCGGCCAAAGTTTCAGGGGTTAACGTGGGTGTCAACTTGATGTTGATCTATGCGTTGTCCGGAGTGTTTTATGCCTTTGGTGGTATGCTGGAAGCCGGGCGTATCGGATCTGCGACCAACAACCTTGGTTTTATGTATGAACTGGATGCTATTGCTGCTTGCGTAGTAGGTGGGGTGTCGTTCAGTGGTGGGGTAGGTACGGTAATCGGTGTTGTCACCGGGGTTATCATCTTCACCGTCATTAACTACGGCCTGACCTATATCGGCGTGAACCCTTACTGGCAGTATATTATTAAAGGTTCAATTATTATCTTTGCCGTTGCACTTGATTCACTGAAATACGCGCGTAAGAAATAATCCCTTCTACCGCAGACAGGCCATCCTGTCTGCGGTATCTCTTCTTTTCACATTTCTCAATTCAGGTTTTAATTTTTCTTTTGCTGTAATTCAAGCAGTTGTTCCGGACTTACCGCCGGGTAGCCCTGCGCGTCATCGGGTACTTCATGGAGTGGGGGAATCGGTACCAAAGGGCCTAAAAAGCGTGGTTCACGCTTGAAGATATACAAATCAGCTAAGGCTCCAAGACGGGCGGCGAATTCACGTAAACGCACACTCAAGATATTTTTTGGCGAAGGAACAGCCAGGCACTGTGCCTGAATTCCCATATGGCGGGCGATAAACAGCGCTCGTTCACAGTGGAAGCGTTGAGTGATAATAATAAAATCGTTAGTATCAAAGACTTTACGGGTACGTACTACAGAGTCCAGCGTACGAAAACCGGCATAATCCATCACGATATGAGTTGGATTAACGCCCCCTGCGATGAGATCTTTTCGCATCGTTCTGGGTTCGTTATAATTTTGCTGGGCGTTGTCACCACTCAGTAATAAATAATCGACTTTACCGCTGTTATAGGCGTTTAAAGCGCCCTGAATACGGTATTGATAATACTGATTAATCCCACCAGTACGGTAGTATTTTGCCGTTCCGAGAACCACTCCCACTTCACGATAAGGAAGATCCTGTACCTCGTCATAAATATAGGGCGCAGTTTTCCAGCTCATCCAGCGATCCAAGCCTAAGGCCGCTAAAAGCAGTAAAATGATAAAGATAAGCAAGCTATAAAACACGCGCTTCAACATGGACTTGCAGGCTCACCTTAATTAATACAGGAAGGTAAAGGCTACTTTAGCCAGCAATGAAGCGCAAGAATTGTACGTTCGGTTGCAGGAAAAAACAGCAATGCGGGTGATATTTACCCGCAGTATCGTTAATCAAGCAAAGTCTGAATACTATTGGTTACGCCAATGGCATTCAGTGTGGCGCTTACTGCCGGCCACTGAATCAGTGTGGCTCCACGGCGTTCAACCAGCACGGCGCGTTTAATTTCACTGTATTCATATCCGGATAAAGACAGAATATTCAGTGCTGCTTGCAGTGGTGGTAGGGAAGGATTGAATGCGGCATTTTCTGCATAGCTACCCACAAAAATATTGCCGTCCTCAGTTTCTAAAGCGATACCGGAAGGGGCCTGGCTGTAAGGGGCATGGCTACGGTTAGCGGCGACAATGGCCGCCTGGGTCACTTCGTCACCTGCAACAGTCAGCTGATGATCTTCTTCATCAAGCAGCAGGGTTTTAATATCCAGATCGCGTGGGCCAAAGGCATTCGGTAAGTAGTCAGCCAAAGTCGCGGCTGGTACATCCGGTAGATGAATATGTAGCTGTGTACCACTGTTTAATTCGTTCATAAACTGGCGGCAGTGGCCGCAGGGCGTATAGTTAACAGTAATAGATTCAAGCGCTTTTTCACCACGCATCCAGGCATGGGTAATGGCACTCTGCTCGGCATGAACCGTTTGCTGCATGGTGCTACCGATAAACTCCATATTCCCGCCAAAATAGAGATTACCACTGACGCCACGGGCAACGGCACCGACATGAAAATTCGATATTTCTGGACGTGCGCAAGCCGCAGCAAGTGGTAACAGAGAGAAAGCCAGCTCATTATCATTCAGATTTGTATGTTGCTTAATATGTGCGACTTCTGCGGCAGTGAACATTGCAGGGAAGTGTTCATCGGCCAGAAGGGGTTGCAAAACGGTCTGAAGTGAAGGGGATAATTGAGTAAAAGCGGAATCGAAACGTGAGCGCATGTTTTAGCCTCATAACAAGGATAACGGGGAGCCAGTGTACGGTTCTCTCTGGTGTTAATGTGTGATCTATTTCTTATTATTAATGTAATTAATGAAATATATGTTAAAAATACGAGATCGGCAGCAAATATTACCCCCAGAGCGTCAGCAGCACCGGAAAAATAAACGGTGCCAGCAGAGAAGTGATAACACCGCATACCACTAAGGCTAAAGAGCTGAAAGCCCCTTCCTGAAAATCCACTTCGGCGCAACGCGCGGTGCCTAAGGCATGAGAGGCGCTTCCCATTGCTAATCCGCGCGAAGCTTTGGCTCTGATACGCAGAAAATTAAATAAAGAATGGCCAAATACCGCACCAAATACCCCGACCAGAATTACACACATCGCGCTAATGGCGGGAATGCCCCCGATACTCCCCCCGACGGCCATGGCAATGGGAGTGGTAACCGACTTAGGCAGAATAGAGGCTGCAATCTCGGGTGATGCGCCGAGTAATAAGGCGACCGACGTCCCGGTACACATGGCGGTTACACTGCCGATTAAACATACGGTGATAATTGATTTCCAGCGTGCACGAATTTGATGAAGTTGTTCATATAAAGGAAAAGCCAGTGCGACCACTGCAGGCTGGAGTAAATCGTTCAGGACTTCGCTACCTTGAAAATAATCGACATAAGGCGTATTGGTCAGCACCAGTAAAGGAATAATCACCAGCATGGCAATCAGTAAAGGATTCAGTAGCGGAGACTTGTAGCGAATTGCCAGTTTGCGGGCGGCAAAAAATACGAATACGGTAAGGGGAAGTGACCACCAAATATTGTGTATCATTTTTTTGCCTCCTCTTCTTCACCGGCAACGACTTTTTTGTTGTGGACCCACTGTGAACTCCAGCCAACGACCACCATCACAACCAGTGTACTGACCAGACAAGAGACAACTATCGGGCCAAATTGTGCCTTCAGCATATCGTAATATTGCATTACCCCTACACCGATGGGCACGAACAACAGAGCCATATAGCGGATAAGCAAGTGGCTGGTGGGTTTGACCCATTTTGCCGGGAGGATCTGCAAAGCAAGCAAGGTAAACATAATCAGCATACCGATGATACTGCCAGGAATGGCAATAGGCAGCAGCGAGGCGATAAATATGCCAGCGTAGAGACAGGCATAAATAAGGATAAAGGATCGCAGGTACTGCCAGAAAATTTTTACTGTACTGTGCATAGGATATTGTCCCCCGAGATACCCATTCATCATACAATTAAAGTGGTGTATTTTCTATGAGATCTCGCGCTCAATTTATTGCCATCATACTTCACGTTATTTAGGTGTTGTGCTAGGAAGAACTCGCCCAATGGTCGTATGCGTCTGGCGCTATTGTTTATCTGTGCTTCATGCTCGCATGTTTTAATGCGCTACACTTAAGTTATAGCCAGGTAACGAGAAACAGGGAGGATGATATGTGAGAGCGAATGACGGAGAAGTGTTTTATATCGGGCTTATCATCTAACGATAAGCCCGATAATGATGAGAGTTTGGCAGGGATAGTTAGTTCACCAGAACCGGCATTCCGGAACGGTTTTTAATCGCCTCATTAACCACATGCGTGTCAACATCAGCCTGACCCGTAACGTTGACGATAGCGCTGGTCAGTTTAATCGGAACGATGGCTTTTGAATTAAACTGCTCTTCTGTTGTAGAAAGTGGGTTATGCACTTCGAGATAGCGGCTGCCGTCCGGTTCATTTGTTGCTTTAACCGGTTCATCAATAAATTGAACACGCGTACCAACTGGCACATTCTCGAACAGGAATTTAATGTCATCATTACGTAAACGCACACATCCGTGGCTCACGCGTAAGCCAACCCCAAAGTTAGCATTGGTCCCGTGGATAGCATAGAGACGACCAATATACAGCGCGTACAATCCCATTGGATTATCCGGGCCTGCCGGGACAACGGCAGGCAGCGGATTACCTGCAGCAGCGTATTCAGCATGCATTTTTGCCGTCGGGGTCCAAGTCGGACCTGCTTTTTTACGTTCAACTTTAGTGGTCCAGTTAATGGGGGTATCGGTACCTAACTGACCAATACCGATAGGCAGGACAATCACGGTATTCGTGCCTTTCGGATAATAATAGAGGCGCATCTCAGCACTGTTGACAATGATACCTTCATGCACGGTATCCGGTAAAATCAGCTGCTGAGGAATATTCATGACGGTACCGGGTTTTGGCAGATAGGGATCAATACCAGGATTCGCCTCCAGCATGTTGGACAGCCCCATCTGGTACTGTGCCGCATAATCTTCCAGCGGGGCAGTGCTACCTTCAGGAACAGCGACAACTTGGTTTTGGCCGACCAGACGGCTACCATCAGCAGGCAGGGTATAGGTTATGGCTAGCGCAGATTTGCAGAAAAATGCGGTGACGACGAAAGGCAGTAAAAGCGAACTAAGTTTCATATTCATGATGTAAGCGATGTCTATACCGTGCTGGCCAGTGAAATAAAAAGGAGATGAACTCGCTGGCATTATAAGGGTAATGATTGCATTCAGGAAATCAGATATCGACTAAAAGGCACTTTTTTATCCCTCTTACCTTGAGGGGGCAAGATACGGGCGGATTCATTGCTTAGTTTATGGCATAATAAAGCAGAATCACCATTTCAGAACTCAGACAACTTAAATTCTTCAGGACATCTCTGTGCTAGTATCCAGTAACATCACTATGCAATTCGGCAGCAAACCGCTGTTTGAGAACATTTCCGTCAAATTTGGCGGCGGTAATCGCTACGGCCTGATTGGTGCCAATGGCAGCGGTAAATCAACCTTTATGAAAATCCTGGGCGGGGACTTAGAGCCAACGCTTGGTAACGTTTCTCTTGATCCTAATGAACGTATCGGTAAGTTGCGTCAGGATCAGTTTGCCTTCGAAAAGTTCACCGTACTGGATACGGTGATCATGGGTCATAGTGAGCTATGGGAAGTTAAACAAGAGCGCGACCGTATTTATGCTTTGCCTGAAATGAGCGAAGAAGACGGCTACAAAGTTGCTGATCTTGAAGTGACCTACGGTGAGATGGATGGCTATACAGCCGAGTCTCGTGCAGGAGAATTATTACTGGGTGTGGGTATTCCGGTAGAACAGCACTACGGTCCAATGAGTGAAGTCGCTCCGGGCTGGAAACTGCGTGTGCTACTGGCCCAGGCGCTGTTCTCCGATCCAGATATTCTGCTACTCGATGAACCGACCAACAACCTGGATATTGATACTATCCGCTGGCTGGAACAGGTACTGAATGAGCGTGACAGTACCATGATCATTATTTCGCATGACCGTCACTTCCTGAACATGGTTTGTACCCATATGGCCGATTTGGATTACGGCGAATTGCGTGTCTACCCGGGGAACTATGACGAATATATGACGGCAGCCACTCAGGCTCGTGAGCGTCTGCTGGCTGATAACGCCAAGAAAAAAGCACAGATTGCCGATCTGCAATCCTTTGTCAGTCGTTTTAGCGCTAATGCCTCTAAATCCCGTCAGGCGACTTCTCGTGCGCGTCAGATAGACAAAATCAAACTGGATGAAGTCAAAGCGTCCAGCCGTCAGAATCCATTTATTCGTTTTGAACAAGACAAAAAACTGTTCCGTAACGCGTTAGAAATTGATTCCCTGAGCAAAGGCTTTGATAACGGCCCGCTGTTCAAAAATGTCAAATTGCTACTGGAAGTGGGCGAGAAACTGGCCGTGTTAGGAACTAACGGTATCGGTAAATCGACCTTCCTGAAAACACTGATGGGCGAACTGACACCAGACAATGGAACAGTTAAATGGTCTGAAAACGCCAAAATTGGTTACTACGCTCAGGATCACGAATACGAATTTGAAAACGATCTCAGCGTATTTGACTGGATGAGTCAGTGGAAACAAGAAGGTGACGACGAACAGGCAGTACGTAGTATTCTCGGACGCCTGTTATTTAGCCAGGATGATATTAAAAAACCGGCTAAAGTGCTTTCGGGCGGTGAGAAAGGGCGTATGTTGTTCGGTAAGCTGATGATGGAACGTACCAACATTCTGATCATGGATGAACCCACTAACCACCTCGACATGGAGTCTATTGAGTCACTGAATATGGCTCTGGAAATGTTTGAGGGAACGCTTATCTTTGTTTCTCATGACCGTGAATTTGTAAGTTCACTGGCAACCCGAGTTCTGGAAATGACCCCTGAGCGTGTGATTGACTTTACTGGCGGGTATGAAGATTATCTGCGCAGTCAAGGTATTGATAGTTAGTCATACTTTTACAGTAAAATCGGGTGGCCTTAAACCACCCGAAAATATGCTTAACAGGCCGATAGCACCAGAATGGCGGTATATCGGTCATTTTATCCTCATCATCTGTTTGCTTTCATCTGAGCCTCCCTTTCTCAGTAATCCCACCACCGTTACCTGCTCCTTATGCAGACAGTTCTATAATCTCTGTCAACGTTTCTTCATCAAACTCACAATATATTCAACAGAGTAGCGATATCTGACCGCCATACTTCAAATGGTCTGGTGTTGCTTGCGTCCGGTCCGTCGAATCACAGAGGCAATCTGTGCTCATCGACGGTTGATGCTTTGCACCTGTAAACAACTTGAATTACTTTGGGGATAGCGACGATTCGCCTGTTTTCGCAAGGCCCGGTAGCTCAGAGAGGTAATCAGGGAAAATGTTGCTACCCTTAGAACAGGAATGCTTGCCAGAGCAATCATTATGAAGCGTGACGACAACAGGCTGCATACATTATCTGAATGCCCCGCTTATTGAGCGTGGTAACAATGAATCAACCTTTCTTTGACGCTATTCGACAGTGGGGAAATCATCTATGGCTCTTTCAGCTTCAACTTGTCAGCAACTCGGTTTTATTGGTCTTGGTCGTATGGGGGCTGCGATGGTCCGCCGCATTACTCAGGCGGGTATTCAATGTGTGGTCTTTGACAAAAATCCTGATAGCAAGCAGTTAGTGCCAGCCACGGCAGTCTTTAATACCACGATTGAAGAAATGGTAGGTAATCTGCAGGCTCCTCGCCATATCTGGCTGATGCTACCGGCAGCGGTGGTAGACTCTGTCATTGAAACCTTGCTTCCGCTGCTTGAAAAAGGGGACACCTTGATTGACGGGGGAAATTCACACTTCACCGAAGATATCCGCCGGGCGAAAAACCTGGCTGAGAAAGGTATTCATTATATGGATGTTGGTGTCAGTGGCGGTGTCTGGGGTGAAGAACGAGGCTATTGCCACATGATTGGGGGGCCGAAAGATCGCTATGACTTTCTCGAACCGGTATTCCGTGCATTAGCTCCGGGGGTTGATAGCGCCCCACGGACCGCAGGCAAAAACGGTGAACCCTCTCCGGCAGAACAAGGTTACCTCTATTGCGGTGAAACCGGTGCCGGTCACTTCGTTAAAATGGTTCACAATGGTATTGAATACGGCATGATGGCGGCTTATGCAGAAGGTTTGAGTATTCTTAAACACGCCAATCTGGGTCATCAGACAGTTGAAGCGGATGCTGAAACCAGCCCGCTTGAGCATCCGGAATATTATCAATATAACCTCCCGGTCGCTGACATCAGTGAATTGTGGCGACGGGGAAGCGTGGTTGGCTCCTGGCTGCTGGACTTAATTGCTCAGGAAATGCATCACTCTCCGGACCTTGAAAGTTATGAAGGGCGCGTATCTGACTCGGGGGAAGGGCGCTGGACCTCAACGGCTGCAATTGATTTAGGTGTTCCGGCCCCGGTACTGACAAGCGCACTTTATTCACGTTTTGCCTCACGGGGTAATGATTTGTTTGCCTCACGTATTCAGTCGGCAATGCGCCATGCTTTTGGTGGACATCAGGAAAAAACAGCAGACTCAGATGGAAATAAAGGAGCATAACAACATGAGCAATATGTCATTAGTCATTCTGGGTGCGAGTGGCGATCTCACGAAAAGATTACTCATGCCTTCCCTGTTTGAGCTTCATAAACTGGGTTTAATTCCTTCCTTAAATATCATTGGTTATTCAATTGATAAATGGAACCGGGATGATTTTATAAAGCATTTGCACGATTTTTTAGCTGAATCAGGTAAAGATTTTGACGAAGCTGAGTGGCAGACATTTAGCCAGCATTTGGATTTTGTCAGCGGCTCATTAGAGGCCGATGAGTTAAAACAGCTAGAGAGCAAAGTCACCGGATCGGCACTGTTCTACCTGGCGTTACCGCCAACGTTATTTGGCCAGGCTGCACTGGCGATTGGTGAGGCCGGGCTGGCAAAAGAAGACGCTGATAACTGGCGGCGTATCCTGATTGAAAAACCTTTTGGTACGAATCTCGCAACGGCTGAAGAGTTGCGCAATCAGGTTCATACGCATTGGGACGAAACACAGGTCTACCGTATTGACCACTTCTTAGGGAAAGAAGCGACTCAGAACCTGATGATTTTTCGTTTTGCTAACCGGGTATTGGCTCCTGTCTGGGAAGCAACGCATATTGAGCAGGTTCAAATTACCTATGCTGAAACATTAGGCGTCGAAAATCGTGCGGTGTATTACGACAAATCCGGTGCTATGCGCGATATGTTACAAAACCACTTGATGCAGTTACTGACGCTGACCGCAATTGAACCCTTAGGTCGCTGGGACGGTGAAATTCTACGTGACCATAAAGTGGAAGTGCTGAAATCGATTCGTCCTACCGATGATATGGATCCCGCCGACTGGGCGGTACGCGGCCAGTACTGCGCGGGTGTGGTTGAAGGGAAATCGGTAGCAGATTACTGTAATGAGCCCGGTATACCGGTAGAAACCAATACTGAAACCTTTGCCGCACTGAGACTGGAAATCGATAACTGGCGCTGGAAAGGCGTGCCTTTCTATCTGCGCAGCGGTAAGCGTCTTACTAATAACTATGCGGAAATTGCGGTGGAATTTAAGGCCCCAGCCGGCGCGTTGCCGGGTGATTTGGCGGTGGAAAATAACTGGCTGATATTCCGTATGGGTGCCGATATGGGCATGGAAATGCATATGACTGCCAAGTTACCGGGTATGCATGTCAAAACACATAATATCGCGCTCAGCGCACCTTATGCCCAGCCGGGGCAGCATGAAGTCTCAGCCTATGAGCAGTTGTTGATTGATGCGCTTAATGGTGAAAGGGCCCACTTCTTACGCTTTGATGAGGTTGAGTGGGCCTGGCGTGCGATTGAACCGGCGCTGGAAGCCTGGAAAACAGGAATGCCGGATCTGTATAAAGCCGGGACTGAAGGCCCTGATACCCAACACCGCATTATGCGTCCGGGTCATAAATGGCGTTCACTGGTGCATCAGGAGAAACCATGAGTGAAAATATTGCTCCAGGTGCTCCGGGAGGAGCAGCGACCTGGACCAGTAGCGCGAAAGATATCGTGGGAACAGGACTCGGCAATGGCCGTGTCTGGTTCAGTATCGGTTACGGTATCCTCAATGAGGTCTACTGGCCATCAAACAGTACTCCACAAATCAGAGACTTAGGCTTTATTATTGTCGGTGAAGATTTCTGGTCAGAAATCAAACGGGTACACAACTACAGTCTGAGTACGCCAGCAGCGGGTATGCTGTTGCCAAAGATTGTTCATGAACATGAGCGCTATCGCCTGGAGCTGGAGATTGTCGCCGACCCAGTTCGCGATGCGTTATTAATTCGTTATCAGTTGGATGGCGAAGGATTAAGACTGTATCCGTTATTAGCCCCTCATCTTGGAGGAGACGGCGATGATAATACGGGCTATGTCACTGAACAGGGACTGTTGGCAGAAAAGAACAGTCAATGTCTGTTCCTGGCAGCAGAGCGAGGATTTTCTCGTGGCAGTGTCGGCTATGTCGGAACGTCCGATGGCTGGCAGGATTTTAGCCAACATCAACAAATGACCTGGGAATACTCGCAGGCAGGGCCTGGTAATATTGCGATGCTGGGGGAGCTAACCGATGCCAGCGGTACCCTGGCATTAGCCTTTGCCAGTAATCCGGAAGGAGCGATGACCCTGGCAAAGAGTGCGTTAGTGGCAGGCTTTGCACAGGCGAAGGCTCAGTATATTCATCACTGGACAGAGTGGCATAAAAATGTGCATTTTCCTCAGAAAAAACCGCTGTCAAAACCCTTAGCGGATGCCATTAAAACCTCTATTTCGGTCCTCAAAACCCATGAAGGGCGAACCTTTCCAGGGGCTATGGTCGCAAGTCTGAGTACACCATGGGGATATGCGCATAAAGATCCTGGTGGCTATCATCTGGTATGGCCGCGAGATTCGGTTGAAGTCGGGTTTGCCTTACTCGCCTATGGGCTAATTGAGGAGGTCCGCGCCTTACTGGCTTATTTAATTGCTATTCAGCAGCCAGATGGTCACTGGATGCAGAATAACTACACAGATGGTCGGGCGTACTGGCAGGGTATTCAGCTTGATGAAGTCGCTTTGCCGGTGTTGTTTGCGGCCAAGCTACATGAAGAGGGCCTGTTGGGGGATATGCATGGTGCTGTGGTAAAGATGGTACAAAAAGCGTTAACCTATATAGCGCTTCATGGCCCCTCAAGCCCACAAGATCGCTGGGAGGAGAATGCCGGTATTAACCCCTTTACCCTGTCAGTATGCATCGCTGCCTTGGTAGCAGGCGCAGAGTCCGGATTTGTGGAAGAAGGGGAGCGGCATTATGCGCTTTCTCTGGCGGATGACTGGAATGAACGCCTGGAGTCCTGGGTTTATGTCCGTGACAGTGAACTGGACAGGGAGCATCAAATTGCCGGTCATTATATTCGCCTGAACCCCGCCTGGCATTCGGCACGATATGGTCATGTCACTTTACGTAATCGCCATGAAGAAACCATCAAAACTCGCAGTCTGCTGGGAATGGAATATCTTTGTATGGTGAGACTCGGGCTACGTAGTGCGATAGATAGCCGTATCTGTGATACGACTAAGTTAGTCGATAAACTGTTACGCGTTGACTTGCCTGCCGGTCCTTATTATTACCGTTATAACGAAGATGGTTATGGTGAGCACCACGATGGCCGGGCTTTTGATGGCAGTGGAATCGGGCGTTTATGGCCATTGCTCAGCGGTGAACGCGGGCATTATGCTGTCGCGTGTGGAGAAGACGTTCAACCCTATATTGATGCCATGCTGGCATCTGCAAGTATGGGAGGGATGTTACCCGAACAAATCTGGGACCAGGAAGATATTCCGGAACGCGGTCTTGTGAAAGGACGCCCTAGTGGCAGTGCGATGCCTCTTAATTGGGCGCATGCTGAGTTAGTGAAACTTTCCTATGCCCAGGAAAGCGGTAAACCGATAGAGCGACTGGATGTCGTATATCAACGCTATGTTGAACAACCCCTTTCACTGAAGGTACGGCACTGGCGTGACTATTTATCCTGCGATATTTTGCCTTCAGGTGTTGAGTTACTGATTGAAGCCAGCGAACCCTTTGTACTGCACTATGGCTTCGATGGCTGGCAATCTTTGCAGGAAAAAAACAGTATTCCTCTGGGGCTCGGGATTTATGGTGTCCGACTGAAACCTGAACAATTAACCGGAAAGACACTCCAGTTCTCCCGTCGTTTTGATGCTCATGGCTGGGAAGAGAAAGACTGGGAATTGCAGATCAATCCCACAGTTAGCTAACGATTATTTTTGCATGGAATAGTGGCAGGGAGGGATATTTTTCTCTCCCTGCCTGTATCCGTCATACGTCAAGCAGCCTGGGTACTGTCTGTGTGGAACCCGTCGAATCACATTTTTATCTGTGCTCATCAACGCCCTGTAAGTCAGCCGCATGATTCGGGTATTATATTTTTATTTTCATTATGAAATATAAAATATCTTATTTGTAACTTAATCAGTTAAAAACATAATATTTCTATAATCATAATCGTTTTTTATAAGACTAACGATAATAAAGATATCTATATTCAGATATCCATCTTGTTACCTGTTTTAGAGTTAATATTTTCTGTGCTGAATATTTCATTTCTTTTCAGATTGTTTGAAATATAAATGCGCTCTTGTTGTTAGAGTAAAAAAGGATATCAGATGAAGGATTCTATGTCGTTAAAGTTGTTAAAGCCTGTATTTCTAACAGTTATTTTATTTTTATCTGCGTGTTCGTTAAAGGATTCTCAACAGAGCTCAACGCCACAATCCGCGGGGCAAAAATCAGACAGTATTGATTCAAATAAAACCTATTTTCCATTAGGCCACTATCCACAAGAGGTTGAGTATTGGATCCCTACTGCAGCAAAACATAATGATCTTTCAGTTATTAACCAGACTCAGCAGAGAAAGTATTTTTCTTATTTATTATCAAAATATTACGGCACGGGTGAACAGGATAAGTCCCCATGGAATGCCAGCTATATCGCGCACATTCTGAAAAATAAACCAGAAAATAATCGAGATGCCAGTATCAGGCAATTACTGTCGCCAGAAAGCCTCTCCTGGGGGGCTAATTTCAGACAAAACTCGGCGCGCTGGAAGAATGAAATCAGAAACAACAGTATGGGCGCGATTAGTACCATTTATCAGGCATCATCCCGGGCAATTACCGTTCGGGCTACGCTGGTAAGAGCCTTACCTACGGAACAGCCTGCTTATCACGACCCCCGTCGTGCTGGGGAAGGCTATCCCTTTGACTACCTGCAAATGTCAGCAATTCAGCCAGCCACGCCGGTATATATCCTGACCGACAGTCAGGATAAAGCATGGCGATATGTTATTTCACCCGGGGTGACGGGGTGGGTAAAAAGCGAAGATATCGCGACCGTTAGCCCTGCGTTTGTTAATCAGTGGACCACGCTTGCGATGAAAAATGCGGGAACATTTATTCAGCAACCCGTTTCCGTTCATCAGGGGAAGCAATTCTATTTCCTTGCGCGCCCGGGGACTATTTTACCCTTTGAATATCATCGTTCAGGATATTTTTCTGTCTTAATTCCGGTGCGAAAAGCGGATGGCAGGGCAATGATTAAATCGGTCTCTTTGCATCAGGATGTCTTCACGGCTATGCCTTGGCCGATGACACGTACCAATATAGCCACGCTGATGAAATCGATGAGTGGTCTACCCTATGGTTGGGGAAATACGCTGTTTTATAATGACTGTTCATCGGAACTGCGTAACCTGATGATGCCATTTGGTATCCTGCTACCCCGAAATTCAGCGGCACAAATAAAAGCAACTGCGCGTCTGGTTGATTTGAGTAAAGAAAGTCTTCAAGACAGAATTGCTTATCTTGAAAAACACGGTAAGGCCTTTACTACCCTGATTTATCTCCCAGGGCACATTATGTTGTATATCGGAAACAGTCAGATTAACGGTAAATCGGTGCCAATGACCTATCAGAATTTATGGGCTCTGCGTCCTGAAAATGCGGAGAGCCGCAGTATTATCGGTTCGTCGGTCTTTTTTCCGTTACTTTCTGTCTATCCGGAAAAGCCCGAAATGGTCTCTTTGGCAGACAAAAAAGAATTTAAGCTCGGTTTTCTGGAATCCGGGGATGATAACGGATAAAAATAGCTGACATCGTTTTACTGTCCGGACATCAGCAAAGCCCGGACAGTTTGATACATGACAGGAAAGTCTGTCCCGTGATGTTATATTATCTGCTGCAGAAATAAATCCAGATTCTTCCGTCCTCTCTTAGAGGTCAGATAACTAATGTCGATTAGACATTTTTTCTCTCGATAGTCTGCTCACCCCAGAACAATCGCTCTTTATCCGTTTTAGCGAAGGCAAGGGGAAGCACTTCATCACTGCCTTCTTCCCAGATTTTTTCTGCCAGCACCTCATCATAATCTGCTAATTCAAAGATAGCCTGGGCAATTTCAGGTGATGTATTACGCAAACTTGCCCATTCTCCGATATGGTGTTGTTTTTCTTGATCTGTAGACATGATGTTCTCCGTTATTGTTATTTTGGATATAAATATAGAACGTATCCTATGTTTTCGCAAAGCCTGAGATTTTTATCATAAAAAGAGCTATTTTCACCGAACGATACAGTTTATTTATTCCAGGCCATTGCACCTGAATGAATCACACCGCACTATAAGACTTTATTCCTCTATTATGACTTTTCATGGTTCACTCATGCCTGCGTTATTCTCGCGTTATTTTTCACTGAAACCTCAAGAAGCCCTGCTGATCCTTATTACCATGTTCTGGGGGGGAACATTTCTTGCCGTGCAGTTTGCAATGACGCTAAGCGATCCCTTGTTCTTTGTTGGACTGCGTTTTGCGACCGCTGCGTTAGTTGTCGGACTATTTTCAATAAAATCTCTGTCCGGATTAACGTTACTAGAGTTTAAAGCCGGGGTGCTGATAGGTATCTCTATCGCTATTGGTTACAGTTTACAGACTTGGGGTTTGCAGACTATCTCCAGCAGTAAGTCAGCCTTTATTACTGCTATGTATGTGCCGCTCGTGCCATTACTGCAATGGCTCTGCCTCGGGCGAATGCCGGGTCTGATGTCGTGGATTGGTGTGGGGCTGGCATTTATGGGCCTTATTTTACTGGCCGGGCCTGAGGGTTCTTCTCTGACACTGAGCACCGGGGAAATCATTACGTTAATTGGTGCCGTCGCTATTGCTGCGGAAATCATTCTGATCGGTGCTTTTGCCAGCCGGGTTGATATTAAACGCGTCACTGTTGTACAGCTTGCGACCGCCTCTATTATCGCTTTTGCCACTATGGTACCTGCTGGTGAAAGCATTCCTCCTGTCAGTAATCAACTCATGATTGTCGCCTTAGGTCTGGGCATTTTTAGTGCCATTATTCAGGTAACGATGAACTGGGCCCAGCGTAGTGTTTCGCCTACTCGCGCAACGCTTATCTATACCGGTGAGCCAGTTTGGGCAGGAGTCTTTGGTCGTATTGCTGGCGAACGGTTACCGATGCTGGCGTTAGTGGGTGCAGCACTGATTGTTTTCGGTGTTCTGGTCAGTGAGCTTAAGTTAAAAAGAAAACGCAAAAAAGCGTCGCTGACACCAGAAAGTTTATAGCAGAAGTTGAAAAACCAGGCATCAACAATAAATACCTGGTTTCAGATTACTGAAAAAGAAGGAAAACACGCGTTTTTCCTTCTTTGTGGTTAGCAGGCGAAAATCAATAAATTGATTTTCCTGATTTTTTTCTTTTTTCTGTTATCCGATAGTCATCAGGCTGGCATTGCCACCCGCAGCGGCAGTATTCACACTCACTGACCGTTCCAGGTAGAGGCGTTCCAGTTGAATCGAGTGCTCGGCGCGGGCCAGTCCTTGAACCGTGACAATAGCCCCTTCTCTGGCGGCGATATCTTCGCAGAGTTGACGTAGCTTGTCTGAATCTCCGTGATAGATAACGGCATCGAATGATCGAGCGAGTACCGTATCGATAGCAGAGAAATCTATCTGCTGCTGTATCTGGGTAGGTAATTGAGTGTAGAGCGCACGGTGTATTGCGGTTTCTGCCCATAAAGCACGGCTGCCAACACAGATAACGGCAGCAAGTTGTACCAGCAGATCAGACTCATTATCTGCCAGACATAACACGCATGCTCGCGGTAGCAGGTTGTAGCTATTGCGCTCGCCGGTTGGCCCGGTTAATAATCGGGTAGTACCTGACTGATTTTGTTCCGAAAATTTCCTGCAGACGGGTTCCAGTTCCGGGTGGAGGGAGGCAATCCACTGGGTTAAAATATGGTAGGTGGACTGGAATTGCTCTCTGACAGGAAGAGCCATCGGCGCCGGAGAGTCCTCGGAAGTAAAGGGGCCATTATCCGGACTCTGGGCTAACAAACGGTACAGATAAAGTGGCCCACCGGCTTTTGGCCCAGTGCCTGAAAGTCCTTCGCCACCAAAAGGTTGCACTCCGACGACAGCGCCTACCATATTACGATTTACATACAAATTACCGGCTTTCACACTACCGGTAACCTGAACGATAGTTTCATCAATACGGGTATGTACGCCAAGGGTCAGGCCATAGCCTGCGGCATTAATCTGTTCTGTCAGAGCACTGAGCTGATGACGTGGGTAACGTACAACATGCAAGACCGGGCCAAAAATTTCTTGCTGAAGCTCATCAATGCTATTTAACTCAATGAGCGTGGGTTGTACAAAGGTTCCGTTTTCCCACTTCTGCTCATCGGATTTGTTCGCATAAGTTGCCTGAAAAATCGGATGACCTTTGGTTCTCATGGTTTGAATATGTTGTTCAATGCGTTGTTTTGCTTCATCATCAATCACCGGGCCAATATCAGTCGTAAAGCGACCCGGATTGCCCATGCGGTACTCGCCCATGGCTCCCCGAAGCATCTCCAGAGTCTGTTCTGCAATATCTTCTTGCAAACAGAGAATACGTAGTGCGGAGCAGCGCTGACCTGCACTGTCAAACGCTGAGGCCATCACATCGACAACCACTTGTTCTGTCAGTGCTGAGGAGTCGACAATCATTGCATTTATACCACCGGTCTCGGCAATTAAAGGGATCGGACGTCCCTGAAGATCAAGATGGCCGGCAATATTACGCTGTAACAGTGTTGCTACCGCAGTTGAACCGGTAAACATGACCCCCCGAATACGCGAGTCATTTATAAGCGCAGCCCCGACGGTTTCCCCCTGGCCTGGCAGCAGTTGTACGACGCCTGCAGGTACACCGGCTTCCAGTAGCAGACTGACGGCCTGGGCGGCAATCAGCGGCGTCTGTTCAGCAGGTTTTGCCAGCACGCTATTTCCTGCGGCCAGTGCGGCGGCAACTTGTCCGGTAAAAATAGCTAGCGGGAAATTCCATGGGCTAATACAGACCACTGGGCCGAGAGGACGGTGAGTATCATTATCGAAGTTATGGCGTATCTGGCTGGCATAATAGTGCAGAAAATCTACCGCTTCACGCACTTCAGCAATGGCATTACTGAAAGATTTTCCGGCCTCACGTACCAGCAGACCAATCAATTGCTGCATACGATTTGCCATTAAGGTACCGGCTTTATCCAGCACTGCGGCGCGTTCTTTGACTGGTGTGGCAAACCAAATAGAGGCTGCATTCACGGCATTATCCAGTGCCTGAGAAACCTCTTCAGGGGTGGTTTCCCGGCTATAACCGACAATATCGCGGTGGTCCGCCGGGTTTTTTACCGCCTGACAGTGGTCGGCATTTTGTACTTCGTTGAGTACCGGCACCGCCAGCCATTTCTGGGTTGTACTATTGAGCAATGCTGAGGAAAGAGAGGCAAGGCGATGTTCATTTGCCAAATCAAGACCACCGGAGTTCTGTCGTGCATCACCGTATAACGCCAGTGGGAGCGGGATCTTGCTATGGGGCAGACCCGTTTTTCCTTCCTTCAATGCAATGGCTTCAACAGCGCTGACAGGGCAGGCGACCAGTTCATCCAGCGGTAAAGTGGTATCGGCAATACGATTAACAAAAGAGGTATTTGCGCCATTTTCCAGTAACCGACGAACCAGATAGGCAAGTAAGGTTTCATGGGTACCTACCGGGGCATAAATACGACAAGGACGATTGAGTTTACCGTCGGCAACATTGCCCACGACCTGTTCATACAGTGGTTCACCCATACCATGTAAACACTGAAACTCATATTGACCAGGGTAATAATTCTGACCAGCCAGATGATAAATAGCAGCTAAAGTATGGGCGTTATGGGTGGCAAATTGCGGATAAATAAGATTAGGCACCGCCAGTAATTTTTTGGCGCAGGCGAGATAAGAAATATCGGTATAGACCTTACGGGTGTAGACCGGGTAGCCTTCAAGACCGTCTATTTGAGCGCGTTTAATCTCGCTATCCCAGTAAGCGCCTTTAACCAGACGGATCATCAGGCGACGCTGACTGCGGGACGCTAAATCAATCAGATAGTCAATGACGAACGGACACCGCTTCTGGTAGGCCTGAATCACAAACCCAATACCATTCCAGCCTGATAATTCAGGTTCAAAACAGAGTTTTTCCAGTAGGTCGAGTGAGATCTCCAGACGATCGGCTTCTTCTGCATCAATATTAATACCAATATCATACTGACGAGCCAGCAGAGTTAACGAGAGCAAATGGGGATAAAGCTCATCGATAACGCGTTGATATTGCGAACGGCTGTAACGTGGATGCAGAGCAGAAAGTTTAATCGAGATCCCCGGGCCTTCATAAATACCACGCCCATTAGATGCTTTACCTATAGCATGAATCGCCTGCTGATAAGCCAGTAAATAGGCTTTGGCGTCGCCAGCCGTCAGAGCGGCTTCCCCCAGCATGTCGTAAGAATAACGGAACCCTTTATCTTCGAGCTTACGGGCATTAGCCAATGCTTCGGCAATGGTTTCTCCGGTGACGAACTGTTCTCCCATCAAACGCATTGCCATATCTACCCCTTTACGCACCAGAGGTTCGCCGCTTTTACTGATAATTCGATTCAGTGAGCTGGAAAGACTGGTTTCGTTATGAGTGGATACTAATCGTCCGGTAAATAATAAGCCCCAGGTGGCAGCATTAACGAATAACGAGGGACTGTGGCCGAGATGAGAATGCCAGTTGCCGTTACTGATTTTGTCGCGGATTAATGCATCACGCGTAGCCTTATCAGGAATACGTAATAGTGCTTCTGCAAGGCACATTAAGGCGACGCCTTCTTGTGAAGAAAGGGAAAACTCTTGTAATAATCCCTGAATGAGTCCTGCCTTACCAGAGAGGTTCTTATGGCCGCGTAATTGTTCAGCTAATCGATAGGCTGTTTTAGCGGTTTTTTCCGCTATTGCTGGTGGGAGTCTGGCTTGCTCCAGGATCATTGGCACTGCATCTGTCTCGGGACGTCTCCAGGCGGCAGTAATTGCCGATCGTGTGACGGATTGCGGCAGTATCTGTTCAGCAAATTCGAGAAAAGGCTGGGGAGGCTCTTCTGTGACTGTCGTTTCCTCGGGACCTTCCAGTAATGCGTTTCCGGGGATAGCCACCGCCGCCAGGTGCTCGTCTCTATCAAGCTGCTCCAGATAACTAAAAATGGCTTGTTTTATTAGCCAGTGGGGAGTGCGATCAATACGTGACGCCGCCGCTTTTATGCGCTCCCGAGTTGCATCATCAAGCTTTACTCCCATGGTTGTTGTCGCCACGCTTCTCTCTCCAGTGATGTTAGAACAAGTTGTTATCGAGCAATATCCATCAAGTTGCAACTTTGTGCAACCTTGTTAAAAAGCTTCTCTTGTATATGTGATGTTGCTTTCAATTATGTCACTGAAATAGCCATAAGCCGCTATTCACAGACAGGTACTCTTGATGATAAAGGTTGCACCTTTTGGTGGTTCATACCGAATAACGGGCGTGACCTGGGAATGCAAGCAATATGAAAATCTCAAAGAGAGATCGCTGTTTTGATAAATATATTGTCGGGGGGGTTGTTTTATTTTCAATGGTAATGATAATCAATACCATTGAATGCTTACCGTTCTTTACTTAAATTGACAGGTTTTCACACTAAAAGAGGTCTGGAATGTTTGTTCCTTTTCTTATCATGCTACGTGAAGGACTGGAGGCAGCGCTGATTGTTAGCCTGATCGCCAGCTATCTTAAACGTACTCAGCGCGGTCATTTGTTCGTGGCTATGTGGGTTGGCGTGGTGACAGCTGCCGCTCTTTGTCTGATTCTGGGGCTGGTAATTAATGAGACAACCGGTGAGTTTCCACAAAAAGAGCAAGAACTGTTTGAAGGTTTGATTGCTGTCGTGGCTGTTTTTATTCTCACCTGGATGGTGTTCTGGATGCGTAAGGTTTCCCGCAACGTTAAGGGGCAGCTGGAACAGGCAGTGGACAGCGCTCTTGGCAGGAAAAATAATCATAGCTGGGCGCTGATTCTGATGGTGTTTTTTGCTGTGGCGCGAGAAGGGCTGGAGTCGGTCTTTTTCTTACTTGCAGCGTTTCAACAGGATGTTGGCATAATGCCTCCAATCGGCGCGATGCTTGGCCTGGCAACAGCTATTGCGCTCGGATTCCTTATTTATTATGGCGGAGTTCGTCTTAATCTGGCTGCTTTTTTCAAATGGACCAGCCTGTTTATTCTGTTTGTCGCAGCCGGACTCAGTGCCAGCGCGATTAGAGCCTTTCACGAAGCCGGACTCTGGAATCATTTCCAGGATCGCGCTTTTGATATGAGTGAGATGCTGTCAACACATTCACTATTCGGAACCTTACTCGAAGGTCTTTTGGGTTACCAGGAAGCTCCTACTGTCAGTGAAGTTTCGGTCTATTTTATCTATTTGATCTCTGCATTGGTGCTGTTTTTTAGCCCGTGGAGTAGTAATGCTCCGACAAAAAAGGCCCAGACAAACGTAGTGCGTTAATTACCGTCGCGCAGGATATCTGCCGCGAATACATCCATTGATTGCGATACAGGAATGCGTCATGAGTCAGTCTTTCCAGTTTAGTGCCCGGCCTCTTGCTCTGGCTGCTGCTATTTTATCCTCATTTGCGGCTCAGGCCGCGGATGTTCCACAAGTAAAAGTTGTAGTAACAGACAAACAGTGTGAGCCGATGAGTTTGACGGTTAACGCCGGAAAAACCCAATTTATTATCCAGAATAAAAGTCAGAAGGCACTGGAGTGGGAAATCCTGAAAGGAGTGATGGTGGTCGAAGAGCGTGAAAATATCGCCCCTGGCTTCACCCAAAAAATGACGGTAAATCTGCAACCTGGTGATTACGATATAACCTGCGGTTTACTGAGTAATCCGAAAGGCAAACTGGTGGTAAAAGGAACCTCTACCGAGACCGGAAAAACCTCAAATCTGCTGGCGCTTGCGGGCCCTATTGCTGACTATAAGGCTTATGTCCTGGGCGAAACTACCGCGCTGGTAAAAGAGACGCAGGTGTTTACTGCGGCAGTAAAAGCAGGGGATTTAGCACAAGCAAAAGCGCTTTATGCTCCGACTCGCCAGCATTATGAGCGAATTGAACCTATTGCTGAATTATTCTCCGATCTTGATGGCAGTATTGATGCGCGTGAAGATGATTTCGAACAACAAGCCAATGATCCACAGTTCACAGGCTTCCACCGGCTGGAAAAAGGTTTGTTTGGTGATAACTCTACTGCTGGCCTGGAAAAATATGCTGACCAGTTGAACACCGACGTGCTCGATTTACAGACCCGTATCACTGAACTGGCCTTTCCTCCTGCGAAAGTTGTTGGTGGAGCCGCGGCGCTGATAGAGGAAGTTGCCGCCAGTAAAATCAGCGGTGAAGAAGAACGTTACAGCCGTACAGATCTATGGGATTTCCAGGCTAATGTCGATGGCGCAGAGAAAATTGTTAATCTGCTGCGGCCTCAACTCAACAAAGAAGCCCCTGATTTATTAGCAAAAGTGGACGCTAACTTCACTAAAGTGGATGGTATTCTGGCCAAATACCGTACTAAAGATGGTTTTGAGAGTTATGACAAATTAACCGACAGCGATCGTAATGCTCTGAAAGGGCCTATTACGGTACTGGCGGAAGAACTCTCCAAACTCCGTGGTGTCATGGGACTGGACTAAGTTAATGGCAGAGCAGATTAAGCCGGATAATCATCAACCAGCACGGCGAAAATTGCTGAAAACATTAGGCGCACTGGGAGGTGCGCTGGCTGTCGGAGGCGGCTGTCCTGTGACCGCCGCCGCACCAATAGCGACAACGGATACTGACCCCTCAGGCAATGCGCGTCTTGAAACTGAGCCCTTCTATGGTGTGCATCAGGCGGGTATTCTGACTCCACAGCAAGCCTCTATGATGCTGGTCGCTTTTGATGTGCTGGCCAGTGATAAGCAAGAACTGGAACGGTTATTTCGTCTGCTAACGGCACGTTTTGCTTTTCTGACCCAAGGAGGGCCGGTACCAGATACACCTAATCCAAGGTTACCCCCACTAGACTCTGGGATCCTCGGAGCAATGATTTATCCGGATGACCTGACGATGACTCTGTCTGTCGGAAACTCACTGTTTGATGAGCGCTATCAGCTGGCATCGCTTGCTCCTGCTCAATTACAGAAAATGACACGTTTCCCTAACGATTCTCTGGATGCCAGCTTGTGTCATGGCGATATTTTGATACAAATTTGTGCTAATACAGCGGATACCGTGATTCATGCCTTACGAGACATTATTAAACATACCCCCGACTTACTGAGCGTTCGCTGGCGGCGTGAGGGATTTATTTCTCAGCATGCTGCTCGCAGCAAGGGTAAAGAAACACCGATCAATCTTCTGGGTTTTAAAGATGGTACAGCAAATCCAGATAGCCAGAATAGTATACTCATGGATGAAGTCGTCTGGGTGACGTCCGATCAAGATGAACCCTCATGGACAATAGGGGGCAGTTATCAGGCTGTTCGTATTATTCAGTTCAGGGTGGAATTTTGGGATCGAACACCACTACAGGAACAAGAGACTATCTTTGGTCGGGATAAGTACAGTGGCGCACCGTTGGGAATGAAGCTTGAACATGATACTCCTGACTATAGCGCCGATCCCGATGGTGACATTATTGCTCTTGACTCGCATATCCGTCTGGCAAATCCCCGTACTCCGGAAACACAATCGAGTTTGATGATGCGTCGTGGCTATAGCTACTCATCAGGTGCAACAAAATCAGGGCAGCTGGATATGGGACTGCTGTTTGTTTGCTACCAGCATGCGCTGAATAGTGGTTTTATTGCTGTCCAAAAACGGCTCAATGGTGAAGCCCTGGAGGAGTATATCAAGCCTATAGGTGGCGGTTATTTCTTTGCTTTACCGGGTGTGATTGATAACCAGCATTACCTTGGACAGGGATTAATGGAATCTTGATTTGAGGGGATATAATAAAAAATAAGAAAATTTTCGCTGCCGACACAAGCTGTTATCTCACTGTCACATTACTATGGGATAAGACATAAATAGCAATATAATTTGTTTCTTCAATGTAAAATTTTTGTTGCGGCTTATGTGGTTGTTGCTGTAAATACTAATGTAGATAGCGGTGGTTATCAGTAGTGACAACCTATCATCAGGGAGTAGTGTATGACGGCGTCTCATACGGTACGGTTGAAAAAACACACGACTCGCACAGACAAATGCGGGCACTACTCTTCTGGTTTCGTTATCTTCACCCTCACTTACCCCCTTACAGCATTCAACATATGTCATATTGGTGCGTTAAGCCGCATTCCACGTGCGGGCTGTGATGCATCATCCAGTAAGGCAACTCATGGCTTACAAGGAAGCCAAACCTCATCCGTTAGTGACCACTATCGCGCTTGTTTTGACAGCGCGGGAAATGAAACCAACAGTAAGGTGCCATCCATGGGAAGACAGAAAGCTGTTACCAAAGTTCGTCGCGAAGCCAAACGTGTGCTGAGACGCGACTCACGCAGCCATCGGCAGCGTGAAGAAGAGTCGGTTACTGCGCTTGTACAGATGGGCGGCGTAGAATCTATCGGTATGGCGAGAGATACTCGCGATCATTCGCCTATTGAAGCACGCAATGAAGCCCAGGCGCACTACCTTCACGCCATAGAAAGTAAACAGCTGATATTTGCCACTGGTGAAGCAGGCTGCGGCAAAACATTTATTAGTGCTGCCAAAGCTGCTGAAGCATTAATCCTTAAAGACGTTGAAAGAATCATTGTGACTCGCCCGGTATTACAGGCTGATGAAGATCTCGGCTTCCTGCCTGGTGATATTTCTGAGAAGTTTGCCCCTTACTTCCGCCCGGTCTATGACATTCTGGTGCGGCGTTTAGGGAGTTCTTTCATGCAATACTGTCTGCGTCCGGAAATCGGTAAAGTTGAGATAGCGCCTTTTGCTTATATGCGTGGCCGGACATTTGAAAATGCTGTGGTAATTCTGGATGAAGCACAGAATGTTACGTCTGCACAAATGAAAATGTTTCTGACACGGTTAGGAGAGAATGTCACTGTTATTGTTAATGGCGACATCACTCAGTGCGACTTACCCAGAGGCGTTACTTCTGGCCTCAGTGATGCCATGGCACGTTTTGAAGAAGATGACATGGTAGGCGTGGTACGTTTTACCAAACAAGATTGTGTGCGCTCGGCGTTGTGCCAGCGAGCACTGAATGCTTACGATTAGTTTTGTGCGATTAAACAGCCAAAAGCCCGGCCTTGTCCCGGGCTTTTTACTGCCGATCACGTTCATATTCTGTCACTTCGCGTACCCCTGCCTGGGTGGGTAATAATACCTTCTGACTGACTGAGCCCAGAGCAAGGCGAATAGCCTGGGGTGTATGTGATGTGGCACTAAAAGGCTCTGCTGTCGAAACGGAGATACTGACTTTTAGCAACTGGCTGGCACTGGGATATGCGTCATTCTTTAGTATGCTAATTGGCTTTATTTTTTTGCTATCAAGGACTGGTTAAAGGTGGAATAGCGGCTGTAGGTCAGCTGCAGTTATTGCAACCTTTTATTGCGTTGGCACTCTGTGCCTTGTTTTTAGATAAAACGGTAACACCACTAATGATGATCATTACGACGGGCATCATGTTATGCATCATGGGTTCGCGTAAATATGCCAGATAACGCAAACAATAAAAAAAGCCTGAACAATTGTTCAGGCTCTCTCATCAAATATGGCGGTGAGGGGGGGATTCGAACCCCCGATACGTTGCCGTATACACACTTTCCAGGCGTGCTCCTTCAGCCACTCGGACACCTCACCATATTATTGCGTCAACCCAGTGGGCCAACGGGGCGCTACTATAGGGAGTCAGCCCGTTGTGGTCAAGTCTATTTTGTTGTATCCCATCTGTTCGATTAACAGATAACCGATCGGGATACGTTAAGAATGCGCGAATGAATAATGCTTAATCTGTTGTTTTGATCGAGCCTTGGATTGATTCTGATAAGGGATCGAAAGATTGCTAAAAAGAGGAATGAAGTGATGATGGGGAGGGAGCGTGGCGACAAGTATTCCGGACATAAAAAAGCCTGAACATGCGTTCAGGCTCTCTTATCAAATATGGCGGTGAGGGGGGGATTCGAACCCCCGATACGTTGCCGTATACACACTTTCCAGGCGTGCTCCTTCAGCCACTCGGACACCTCACCATATTACTGGCTCATATCAGTAGAGCCGGCGCTAATTTAGGGGAAAAGTGCCTGTCACGTCAATGTTAATTTCACATTTATCTGTCTGTTTAGTCAAACTTCAGCCACTTTGACTCTTTAATCAGCATGAGGTATCAGTTTTATACCATTGAGCTGCGGTAATTTACTGTCATATCAAATATATTAGTTGAATTACAAATAACGTAACCGTAGCAAACTCGATTGAGTTACTTCAATAATGTTGTGTCATCACACCCCACAGGAGCGAACATGGATATCATTTTTTATCATCCGGCACTGACTGTAGATAATTGGTTACAGGCGTTTAAACGCGCTATTCCGCAGGCACGAATACGTCAGTGGACTAAAGGTGATGATGCGCCTGCTGATTACGCTTTAGTGTGGAATCCCCCTGTAGAAGTCCTCAGACAGCGAAAAGGTCTTAAAGCGGTATTTGTACTGGGGGCGGGTGTAGATGCCATACTGAGCAAGTTTCAACAATATCCCGATATGCTGGCGCAAGGGGTGCCGTTATATCGTCTTGAAGATACAGGTATGGCTCAACAAATGCAGGAGTATGCAGTGAGTCAGGTATTACACTGGTTTCGTCGCTTTGATGATTATCAGTTACAGAAAATAGCGGGTCAATGGCAGCCGCTGGATGAGTATCGCCATGAAGAGTTTACTGTTGGATTGTTAGGTGCGGGTGTTCTTGGTGGCAAGGTTGCAGAGAGTCTTACCGCTTGGGGTTTTCCGGTTCGTTGCTGGAGTCGCAGTAATAAAGAATATCCAGGTGTCAGTAGTTATGTCGGTAATGAGCAACTTCCCGCTTTTCTTAGCGGTACGCGAGTACTGATAAATCTGTTACCTAATACACCGCAAACAGCAGGCATTATTAATCAGAACTTATTAAATCAGTTAGCAGAGGGCGCTTATGTTTTAAATCTGGCACGAGGTGCTCATCTGGTAGAATCTGACCTGCTGGCAGCACTTGACAGTGGCAAGATCAAAGGGGCCATGCTGGACGTATTTGCTAAAGAACCCTTACCCGTGGATAGTCCGCTATGGCGACACCCTCGAGTAGCAATAACGCCACATATCGCAGCGGTCAGTCGCCCCGATGAAGCTGCGACTTTCATTGCCAGTACGGTAGCACGTATTGAAGAAGGGACTGTGCCTGCCGGTGAGGTCTCGATCTCTCGCGGTTATTAAGGCTCTGGCCTTTTTTAGTCAGGATATTAACGCAGTCAGGAAAGGCTGGTAACAGAGCTCAGACTAATATTTGTCACGAATTACTGCTATTCTACCTGAAAAGAGAAGGAGAATTGTATGTACCCTGTTGACCTGCATATGCACACTGTTGCCAGCACCCATGCCTATAGTACGTTGCACGACTATGTTGTTGTCGCTGCGAGCAAAGGTATCAAATTATTCGCTATCACTGACCATGGCCCCGATATGGCAGATGCCCCCCATTACTGGCATTTTGTTAATATGCGGATTTGGCCACGCGTTATTAATGGCGTGGGTATTTTACGAGGTATTGAGGCTAATATAAAAAATACTGCGGGTGAAATTGATTGTACTGGCCCAATGCTGGAAGCACTGGATTTGATCCTTGCTGGTTTCCATGAACCTGTATTTCCGCCTAAAGATAAAGCAACACATACAGAAGCAATGATAGCCACTATAGCTAATGGTGATGTCCATATTATTAGTCATCCAGGAAATCCGAAGTACGAAATTGATATTCCTGCTGTTGCGGCTGCTGCTGCCAGATATAACGTTGCTCTTGAGTTAAACAATTCGTCTTTCACACATTCACGTAAAGGCAGTGGACCAAATTGCCGTTTAATTGCCGAAGCTGTTCGTGATGCAGGTGGCTGGTTAGCATTAGGTTCTGACTCACATACCGCTTTCACGCTGGGTGACTTTGATGAATGCCTGAAAATACTTCGTGAAATTAACTTCCCGGAAGATCGTATTTTGAATGTCTCTGCGCAGCGTATGCTTAGTTTCCTTGAAGCTCGCGGTATGACCCCTGTTGCAGAATTTGCTTCGCTCTAAAAGTATGTTTAATGGATAGCCTGTTATGAATGAGTTTTCAGTTATTTGTCGCATTTTAGGTTCACTGTTTTATCGCCAGCCACAAGACCCGTTACTCGCACCTTTATTTACTCTGATCAAAGAAGGGAAGCTGGTAGCCAGCTGGCCATTGGAGCAAGATGAATTGCTCACTCGCCTCCAGCGGGATCTGGAACCTGCTATCATTCAGGAAGACTATCAAGCCTTGTTTACTGGCAGTGAATGCAAAGTTTCACCCTATAGATCAGCCTGGCAAACAGAAGGCAACGAACAGGAGGTTCGCCAGTTTTTGGAACAACGCGGCATGCCTCTGGGGGAAAACCCTGCCGATCATTTTGGAGCCTTGTTACTCGCGGCATCCTGGCTTGAGGACCAATCACAGGAAGATGAATATCAGGCACAGATAACGTTATTTGATAGTTATATCTTACCTTGGGCTGGGAGCTTTTTGGGTAAAGTGGAGGCTTCCGCAACAAGTGCTTTTTATCGTACTTTGGCAGTGATTACGCGTGAAGCGCTCCAGGCGATGAGAGATGAATTACAGGAATCAGAAAGTGAAGATTAGTGATGTTTGTCACATAATTTATGTAAATATGATTACCATTGCATAAAATATGTGATTTATAATGAAAGCAGAAGTGGCGACTGCTATTATTTTTACCTATGAAAACAAAAACACTCCTTTCACTCGCTTTGACGACAGGTGTCCTGTCTGGTCTCTGGGCCTGGACTGCGGATAGTCTCGGCCTGATCAGCTGGATGGGCTTTCTGGGATGTACCGCTTATTTCGCCTGCCCCCAGGGCGGGCTTAAAGGGCTGTTCATCTCACTATTTACTCTTTGCAGTGGTGTAGTGTGGGCACTTGTCATTATTCATGGAAGTGCCCTGATTCAACACATCAATCTCATCAGTTATATCCTGACTGCGGTCGTCGCATTTATGATGTGTCTTCAAGCCCGGCATATCCTTTTGTCGTTCGTTCCTGGTACATTTATTGGCGCTTGTGCAACATTTGCTCATCAAGGCGACTGGCCTGTCGTTATCGCTTCTTTATTACCTGGATTGTTGTTTGGTTTCGCGATGAAAAATAGTGGCTTATGGCTTGCCAGGAGTGATAGCAAAGATAAACTTATAGAATAGTTATAAAAATATTATACAGCATAACATTCAGAAAGGATTACAGAGATTAAGTATAATTGATGAAAGAATACATCAGTGATTAAACAGGAAACAATAAGATTGTTTTTATTCAAAAATATTGTTTTATGATATAAAAAAATAAAAAAATAACGCATCATGAAAATATTTTTATAAACAAATTTAACTATAAAATCAATGTTTTAAATAACTGTAAAATAAAAGCGTTATGACATGTCGGAACAAATAGAGAATGCCGGAATTGTTAATGCTATCCTCATTCTTCATACGTTCACGTAGAGTTTACATTTCATAAATATCAAACTAAACTATGGGTTTTTAAATAAGATAAAGAGAATTATGCTATAATAGTGAATTGATTCAACATAAGGAATAATGTGAATCTTGAGGGAAGCACACTGTATTGTGATATATAAGTAACATTATATTACATTAATAGTGGGTTCATTCATTAAATATCTGACGGACCTGATAATGAATACTAATGAAATGAATGATGGAAATATTTTTTTTCTGAATTTTACATTTAATCGAAAGTTGCGTATTTTGCAACAGGGTGAGCAAGTAACGCAATTAAGAAAAAAAGAAGCAGAAGTACTGGCACTTCTTTGTGATAGTCATCCTAACCCAGTGTCACAGGATGACTTCCTGATGAAGGTATGGGGAGGAGGCTATGTTACTTCGCAAAGTATTGCTCAAGTCATAAGATCGCTTCGACGAAGTCTTGGAGATGATAAAAAAAGTACGATATCGACGATCCCAAAATTAGGTTATAAATTAACAATAACACCTATCTATGAAGATGTATTACCGACTAAAAAAATTCAATATGGTGACGTTTTAAAAATTAGTCATGAACGTGATGATTTTTCTTACACAGAACAAAAAACACCCATAAATGGCATATCTTCTTCCAGCTCTATATCTATTATCCCTTACGTATCAGCCAAGAAAAAAATTTTCTCATCAAGAAAAATTGCCTTCTCAAGTGTGATATTAATTTTAGCAAGCTTGGTCGGTGTTACTATAAATATAAATAGTAATATTGTTGATAATAGCGATAATGCTGAAAAAAATACTGAAAAAGAAGCGCCTGTGTTAGTTTTGCGACAAAATAATAACTCAACTAATACCGATGACGTCTTAACGTATTGTGGTCATCCGAATGAGGTTTTTGTAGGGTTGCTTAATAATAACGTTGCTAACGATTGCTTTGTTAATTGAGGTTTGGGGAAATATGCATTGAATAGTAGCGCAAGTAGTATTTTTTCTCTTGCGCTATACAATTAAATATACTCCTTATTTTCAATCTCAATGACTAGCGCAAGAAAATTTTTCACGTATACCGGACTGATAGGGAACCTTAATTTTATCGATGATTTTATTTTCCTCAAGGATAGTAGCAATAAGTTTTGAAATATATCTATCACGATAATACGGAGTTTTAGAATGATATTTACCTATTCCTTCCCAGGAGTAAGCATTATTCTCTATTACTCTACTTAAGATCCATGACCCTGAAAACACATTCGCACAACTATTCTCACGAATTTCTTTTTCAGTAACCCCCAGTTTTCCCAGTGTATTAAAATGAATACTATTAATTTGCATAATACCTACATCCTGAGTTTTATTTTTATTAACATTTATCACATCCTGGCGATTGTTTGACTCCTGCCAGATGATGGCTTTTATTATCAGTGGGTTAATTTTAAAACACTGAGCTGCTTCATGAATACAATCACTGTAGCTAGCACCGGCAACTGAAGATACTAACAAAAGTGATAAATAATGATAGTTTCTTTTTATTTTCATATCTAAAACAAGAAAGATTTCGAGATGCTAATGTATAAATTAATAGAGAATCAGTTTCTTACTCTCATCGTCTTCATCGACGTCGATCATCTTATTTATCAGTGTATTGTTCAGCATGTTTATACATGCTATCTGACATGTGTTTTTATCTAATACTGCCGTCGTATAGTCCTCATACTCGGGGGTTGAACGTAGCATTAAATCTGCATTCAGCAATGCAGCGTTGAGCTTTTTCATTGTAGCAGGTTCATTCGGTGAAAAACTTTTCATTTTTTCCAATAACTGGTCCAATGTTCCATCTGGTTTATTATTTTTTATATATGTCAAAACTAAATCATTAAAATTAGATTGCTCATCTGCTGATTGAGTCTGATTATTATATTCTGAGTTAACGTTATTTATTATCGTACTCATGGTATTTCTCTCCGTTATACATGATTAATTATTATTTGTTATCGTCCACTATTATGTGTGGAGGTTGCTGTCCGATATTTTCCAAAAAATCAGGGCTAAGTTTGTCAATCTCCTGACTGAGAGAATGAATTGATTCATCTGATTCAGCCAGCCATTGCTGACACACAGAGTCAATTGGAAAGCGAATAGAGTCCATATCATTCTGTATTGTAATGTGATTGTCATCAGTCAATATATAATTTGAATCATCAGCTCCGGTTGGGAGTTTGACTGTTTTAGGTATAATAATACGTAGTGGTTTATGTTGACCCGACTGAATCTGTAAGTTGTGAATAATCCGTTCGACGATCACGGTATCGTTGAAAGACTCTTTTATTGAGCTGAGCAACTTGCTGCGGAAAGTCGTAAGTCTGATTTTTTGTCGTTTCTCATAATCTTCGAGGAAATCGACCAGCTGAGAAAAAAAAAGTTCAAATCCCATTGAGAAACCTTCTTTTTGACTGTTTTCTCTCAATAAGACAGTATGAGATTCATATTCAGCATACATTTCATTACATCGTGCAAGAGTTCGTTCAAGACTTGCCGCCATACGCTGATAATGATCACGTTCCTTTCCTTTAATTATAGAGTGCTGATGATAATTCAACGGTAAATTATTCCCTGATATCATACGCATAATTAATAGCCATCCTAAGTAAGTTTATATTATCAGGTGTTTTTGCGATAAAAAGCTCTGGTAAAATAATATTTTTTGAAAAACAGAGAGATAAACGCTGCCGTAAGGCCGCGGGAAAATGGAGCGTTAAGCCTGTGATAAAGGCTGCTCCCCATATCGAATAATCTGTAACAGGCATTCTTCCATTGATACAAACAGAGTGTCGCAGTGGCAATGATATGAATGCCAATAAATTTTTATCATTGATTAACGACATTTTATTAATAAGAAGTTGATCACGTAAAAGATAACTACCGATCAATTCAGCTATTTTTGGAATCATTTTCCAGTGTCTGAAAATAGATATCGAGATAGCATCATTGGGCTGCCAGCTAGCAGGCAAATTTTCCAGTTTATATTGATTGATAATCCAGTGATTAAGTATTACATCAGCCACTATATTTCTTGCAGAATACAGTGTAAGAAGATTGTCTGAATGTATATACATAACGGGATAATATAAGATATTCAGCATATGGCTATCTTCAGCTTTCATAACTAAGTAACCTGTTTATGATCTGGTTCATAATTATTTTTTTTCTCTTGATTTTTGATGTCTTTCTCGCGATTTGAATTTTTTGTTTTATGTGTGTGTATAAAATAACCAGAAGATATTACTAACAGAATTCCAAAACATAAAAATAAAATTATCCAATCATTAAATACTGATTTTTTTATTTTTAATGGTGATGCATATTGAATTATTGGTGCCTGAAACAATACGACGGAAATATTTTCATATCTTATATCATCAATACTATTTTTTATGAGGTTTTTTATTTTAGAAATAAAAATATTATTATCGATTTCGCCATTATAAGAAATTAATATCCCAATATGACTGGCTGACCTTTTCCCTGAAATATCATTAGCATAATACGGATAGTTAATATGAACACGGGCATTAACAACTTGATCTATTATTCTTAATGACTGTTCAATACGTTGCTCTTGTAAAGATCTGACTCGTGCCTGCTCTGCACTGGGAGATGAAACCAGTGAACTATCGGGAAATGCATGAGCAATTTGAACATCTGCAGCCCAAGGAAGCTGGTACTGATTAATAACAGAAAGTGCTGCTGTATTTTCTGCAGAACCAACGATTACTGCATAACCAGACTTTAGATTTCCATCTTTCTGCGCAGTTATATTATGTTGTTGTAAAACGGATAATACTTGATTAGCCTGCTCCTGTGTTAAGTTATCTAAGATTTTTTCATCATTGCACCCTGAAATGAGTATCACGGTAAATATTAGTACGATGGTATGAGAGATTTTTGATAACATTATTGTGATTTTTCCAGAGTTTCTATCGTCGCAACACCTTTTCGTGCCAGAGTACTGATTAGTGAAATATAGTTACTGTATTCCCCAATATAACTTTGTAACCTTAACAAGGTTTGTGGATCGGAAGAGAAATTTTCTGAGTGACTCAGAGAGTTGATCATCTCTTTATATTGAGTATTTGTTTCGCTAAGTTTGTTAAATGTACTCGACACTAAATTATTAAAATTATTATCATGTACTGAGACTGAATGATGGTCAGTGTCAAGAGAAGAATAAGATGTTAGTTTAGTGAGTGAAGACAATGCTTCAATACTGTGCGTCATAATTTTTCCTTTCTTAGATACAGGTACGGACTTACTCCGTACCTTCGATAGTTAACGGAAGTTCTGGATAATGGCTGCACCAATATCTTTATAGGCTTTAACAGTGCTAGTTTGAGCATTACGGAATAGGGTATATTCCTGAAGTTTTGCTTGATAATTTGCCAGTACTGCCGGGTTTGAAGGATCTCTCTTTAGGTCTTCTTCCGCTTTATTAAGTTCTACCATCATATTTTCGGCTCCGGACTCAAATCCTCCTGAAAGTTCAGTCAAGAAACCATTATCTGTAGCATTGAGTGGTGTATTATTAGACATATTTAAAAATCCTTGTTATTTAGTGGGAAATACCAATGTCTTGGGTTTAGGAATAAATAACCTTTAGCTGAGTCTACGTATGACTTGTTTCTTAGCCAATCTTCATCAAGATTAATGGAGAATGTAATAGCAGTTTCTCCCCAGTTTTGAATATAGCCATTAATAAACTCATGCAATGAATTTAGCATGTTGTCGCTTAAGGTATCTCGAACAACAAGTGAGTAACCTGCTGTGGTATCTATTAATTTATAGTGAATGTTAAGTCTGTCCAAACCCTGCTGAGCGATTTTAAGCAACTGTTCTTTTGTTTTAACAATAAAATCTATACTTAAAGCATAAGGAATTCTTTTTAATATTATTTCTTTTAAGTCAATTTCTTCCTGAGGAGTTAAAGTACGATAAATCGCAAGAACAGGATGTTGAGGTAAACGATAGTCAAACTGTAAAACGGGATAACCTAATTTGGACAGTTCATCAATAAGTTCTATTTTATTTTTACTCAGTAAAACGACAAGAAAATTATCATGATTATTCATTTTATGTACAGCTTCTGTGGCCCATGTCATTTCACGAGATTTTTGTGCAAGAATATATATATTTTTATCTTCTCGGCCTTTGACGACTTCTAATGGTGCAGGGGCCCCAGAAAGTGCTTCGTTGAGACTGATGACTTGCTGATCTCCTGGTTTTTTATAAAAGATGAAAATACTAAAAAATAAAATTATTATGCTGATAAATATCCCTGCAAAAAAAAAGATGAGTCGTTTTTTTTTTGTATTATTTATAGTGTTATCATGAAATGTCGATTCTATGACTGGAACTATATGATTTTTTTTGATATTTTCAGACCATTCATTATCGCTATTTTTAATAGCCAGTCTGATATGTTCATGAATAAATACTTCATTTTCTCTAAGTAATGATTTATAGCTATTGCCATTTTCATCATGGATTTCAATATCAAAATAGCAACCATTATCATCTTGACCACACTCAGATAAGTGGAGTGAGATATTTGGAGAAGTAAGATCACAAGGAATATAAAGAGTATTTGCTGTATAAGAAGTTGCATGTTCACTATCTAGTGTAAATTCTGACGACTTATTCTGTAAGCTCGATGCCGGGTTAATGATAAGAAAATAATCATTTTCAGGCAGGTTGAGTTCACAACCAAACATAGGCCCGAACAATATCTTCAGTGAATAATTTTTAGTTAATTCTTCATTTATCATAGTGCAGATTACTTCTTGTTAGTGTGGTTCATCGATATGGAGCCAGATCATCCCAAACATAGGTATAACATGATAAAAATTAATGGCACCGAATGTACATTACAATAGAATTCATTTTATTGATTAGAACAGACATTTTATGCGGGATGCCTGTCGCGAAAAGTCGGATTCTTATACCATGACTGCATTTTGTTTTAGCCAATAAATGAATCTTGTAAATAGTATTAAATATAAATACAAACAAACTATAGATATTTATTATCAAATATTCAATGATGTTTCGTTGATTTTTTTTTGATTTATTTATTATATTCTTTAAATATTTTTTAATTTTATAAAAGTGAATTGACGCTGAATATTTTTCTGTTAGATTTAATGGAAAACATCTGTTAAATAAAAGAACACAGTTGTATTAAATTGCGCTCTATATAAATATTTAAATTTAAGTATTATATATTGATATGTTTGTAGTTTGTCATGATTTTATCATTGCCTGTTGTGCATATGATTCTAACATCAGATCGAGGCTCTATGAAAAAAACATTAATGAACTGTTCGGGATACTATCGTTCAGATATGAAAAAAGACGATAGATTATTGACTCCCGTTATAGATGAAATCGTTGATGATACTCTACTGATCAATAATGAACTGTTTTTAGCCAGGCCGACGAATGAAAATTCAACGCTGCGTTTTTCCGTAGGCAGGATAAGTAGTAATAACAATACGGTCATAAATAATTCTGTTCTGTTGGCATCGAATGATAGTTTAAGTGTGGAGTTTATCAACCAATGGATAGTTGAAAAATTCCCACTGTCGCAAATATCAACACTATTTTGCTTTCTTGACTATCAGATGAAATATTGTGAATCGAATGTAAAAAAATTAACGAGTGCTTATGAGGAAAACAGAGTTACGGGGAAAGAGTTGATAGATAATGAACGTAGTGTGGTCTTACTGCTCGAAAATAATAATGACCGCTTAATGGACATACTTATCAGTAGCATAATTGATCCTCAAAAACAGGTTATGAAAAATATCTTTGCATTCATTCGCAATATGGAAAGCTATTGGATAGCCTATTTTTTATTATCGCAGGTATTTAGCGATAATAATGATAGTGATGCTTATAAACTCTATAATGCTTGTAAGGTTTATGGCGTTTCTGAGTCATACTTCAGAAAATTATGTCATAACGCATTTACTTGCGGGCCAAAAAAACAGTTGCGGATGTGGAGAGCTGCTTATAGTGCATTGCAACTTATTGAAAAAGACAAATCCATCGCAACTATAGCAGGTAATAACGGATATTCTTCGTCATCTCATTTTTCAAGTGAGATAAAATCTATCTTTGGTATTACACCGAGGGAGTTCAAAAAATTGGAAGGTTTGCTACATGAATAAGCAGTTAAAGAAACGAAAATATCATAAGGTGGTAATATTTTTGTTTGGTCTTTTTATTTGCTCTAACAGTTTTGCAGAGCTATTTAGTGGCAGTAAAAAGGATATTAATCCTGACATTAAAACGCTATCCAGTTCTGATGAGGATAATTTTTACGTTGCAAGTAATAACAGTGTCCAGCAATTATTTTATGTTCTTGGTGGGGCGCTGAATAAACCTGTCATAGTAAGTACTGAAGCAGCAAAAAAAAGAGTATCTGGTAATTTTGACCTGAGCAAGCCGAAAGAACTACTTACAAGTCTGGCTGCGCGTACCGGTCTTATCTGGTATGACGATGGCAGTTCTATTTATATGTATGACACCAGTGAGATACAAAGCAGTGTCGTACGTTTGGCTTATGCACCTTTTGATAGACTTGTTGCTTTTTTACAGTCATCCGGACTCTATGATCTGCGTTTTCCGCTGCGTTCAAATGGTCAGGCTGGTTCATTCTATCTGTCTGGTCCACCCGTTTATGTTGAACTTATTACCGCAGCGGCAAAGTATATTGATGCAACATATGCCAGACCCGGAACCGGTGAGACAACAATCAGGGTTATCAAGTTAAAGAATACCTTTGTCAATGATCGTACCTATAACCAGCGTGATGTACCAATCATTATTCCTGGCGTCGCGACGGTATTAAATCAGTTGCTAAATGGTGGAACAGGGAAAAATGGGAGATTGGCACAGGCGAATATTACCGTTGATAATGATACACAAAAAGCATTAGAAACAATGTCAAATAGTCAGAGTGGTAATTTTCCTCCATTGCCAGATTTTAATTTGTCGTCAAATAGATCATCAGAAGCGATGCCGGGGAAATCAGTAACGGACTCTATCAGTATTGTAGCGTATTCAGATACTAATAGCTTGTTAGTACAGGGCTCGGAACGGCAAGTTAGCTTTGTGGAAGATCTCGTGAGTGCTATTGATTTACCTAAGCAGCAAATTCAACTGTCATTATGGATTATTGATATTTCGAAAGATGATGTCAATGAACTGGGCGTACGCTGGCAGGCTGGCGTACAGATGGGGAATTCGGGTATTACATTTAATACGAGTTCATTACCACCTAAGAATAGTGTTCTTTTTTTAGCCGATGTTACGGCTCTGGCTAAAAAAGGGAACGCGCAGATAGTTTCGCGGCCAGAAATACTGACTCAAGAAAACATACCTGCTTTATTTGATAACAACAGTAGTTTTTATGCAAAATTGGTTGGTGAACGTAATTCCTCACTAGAGAAGATCACATACGGAACAATGATCAGCGTGTTGCCACGTCTTGCACATCGTGAGCAAGAAATAGAAATGGTATTAAACATTCAAGATGGGGGAGTATTACCTAATGCCGATGGTAAGAATGACTATGTTGATAATTTGCCAACGGTTCATAATACCCAAATTAGTACTGAAGCACGTGTACCAGTAGGATATAGTTTATTGGTTGGTGGATATAGTCGTGATCAGGATGAACAAAATAACATTGGCATACCATTATTAAAGGATATTCCATATTTGGGGAAACTCTTTAATTACAGTTACATGAGTAATAAGAAAATGATTCGCTTGTTTTTGATTCAACCGCAATTATTAGCACGCGGTGAGAGTTGGCAAGGATATGAAACGAATGATCCCATTCTGGGAAGGTCCCAGGAAGGCGGCGATGTGACATTAAAATCAACAGTCTCTATGCTACGTAATACGATGAAGTCATATTAAGGAGCATTATATGTCTATCCGCTCTATCACTCCCGTTGACGTGAGTCGCTTTTATTTTCGGCAGAACACGAATCGCGTTGCAACTAATCATTCACGTAATTCGAGTAAAATAGCGGAGTCAACAATTATTAATCTGCAAGATGAAATAAGTTCCGCTAGCGAAGAAATAAGCGACATCTTTAGTGTGTTTGGTCGATTTAGTAAAACCGGACGCAGAAATGATGGTGCGGAAAATGACTTTGTTTCATCAATACTCGAAGATAAGGCTGATGAAAAATTAGGAACTATCGTCAAGAATATTCATAATTTACGGAATCTGGCTAAATTTTTAACTTTTTCCAGGAGTCTTTTTCCTAATGATAGCGATCTTATGTTGGCGCTACGAGAACTTCTATTAAGCCGTCAATTATCAGAGTTACAAAAAAAGATAATTAGAGAGTCGATACATGAGTTAGAGAAGTTTTGTGATAGCGGAAAGATGAACTCAGGCATTAATATTGGTCAGCTTGCAAAACGTTTTAGTAACAGAAAATGTGGGGTTCCAGTCTCATCTAAAGAGTTACGTAATAGTTATTTGCGTTTTCTTGAGCTAGACATTCCCGCAAGTTTGATATATCAAGACTGGATTGATGAGTTTGGGTGCGAAAATCGTACGCGTTTACTTTCTTTCACACTATCGGCATTAGTTGCCGATATGAAATCCAATGTTCCTGGCATACATTTTGATGAATTTGGCCCCTTGAGTTCAAAATTATCTGATGCACGAATGTTGCATACTCTTGATCAGTTATTACTTGAACATTTTAGTAATTTTTCCTTTTATGAAAAGCTAAAAAGTACTAATGGTATCATCGTAGATGAGGGAGTCATAAAGCTATTTATGATTGGTCTGACAGACAGCCATGCTTTTGAAAAAGAGTTGTCATATTTTCATCAACAGTATATGTCTGAACTTTTGATTAAACAAAAAGCGACTGCCTGCCAGGCATTTCGTAATGTTTACAACGTTACTCCTGAGAATTTATATATCTATCCGAAATGTCGACTTTTTATTCAAGATTATATGTCCTCATTGATGCTTTCAATGCATAAAAAAGAAATGAATAATATCCACTGGTAGAGATAATATTTTATCGAAAACCAATCCATGCTATGTTTGATTAATGTTTTAGGTTAAAATGCTGCAAAATTTTATCTCACAAATTAGAACCAGACCTGAACTTATTATTCTGGTAATAATGATTATGGTTGTGGTAATGTTAATTATTCCATTACCCACTTTTTTAGTTGATTTTTTAATCGGTCTTAATTTAACAATAGCTCTATTAATATTCCTTGGGTCATTTTATATTACCAAGATTCTTGACTTCTCAACATTCCCATCAATATTGTTAATTAGTACTATATTTCGGTTGGCAATTTCTATCAGCACAACGCGCTTAGTACTGGCAGACGCTGATGCTGGAGAAATTATCACAAGTTTTGGTGAGTTTGTTATTGCAGATAATTTGGTTGTTGGTTTTGTTATTTTCTTTATTGTTACAATTGTACAATTTATCGTTATTACTAAAGGTTCTGAACGTATTGCAGAGGTTGCAGCCCGGTTTTCTCTTGATGCTATGCCCGGTAAACAAATGAGTATTGATGCTGATTTACGAGCTGGTGTTATCGATGAAGCAGAGGTTAAACGGCGGAGACGCGATTTAGAGGCTGAAAGCCAACTCTATGGAGCTCTCGATGGGGCAATGAAGTTTATCAAAGGTGATGCTATAGCTGGAATCATTATCATCTTTGTTAATTTGTTAGGTGGTATTACAGTCGGTGTTTTTCAGCATGGTATGAGTTTGTCACGTTCTATGTCAGTCTTTACTATGTTAACAATTGGTGATGCTTTGGTTGCTCAGATCCCGGCTCTTCTTATTTCGATCAGTGGTGGGTTGATTGTTACACGGGTTAATAATAATGAAAATAATAACCTTGGCGCAAAAATACTTCGGGATTTATTCTCCAACAAATTTATCCTTGTCATTACGGCAATACTTTCTATTGCGCTTGGCTTGCTGCCTGGATTTCCATTTCCAATATTTGCCGTGCTGTCTGTATTATTTTTGGCTGTATTTTTTCAGCAAAAAAGGACCGAAAAAAGAGGGAGGAATTCAAGTAGTGATATACAGAAAGAAAATGATCAGGTTGAAGAAAAAAATAAACCTGTAATGATTGATGGTCAATACATACCAGAAACGATACCACTGATTATAACGGCCTGGAAAGGTTATGAATCATATTTTGAAGAAAATAACTTATCATCATTGTTGAAACGGAATTTCTTTGTTGAATATGGTGTCAGATTACCTGATGTGGTGATGCATTATGATAATGATGTTGAACATGGCAAGCTATCGGTAGCAATTAATGAAATACAGGTTGCGACATACCAGGTTATTCCCGGAATGTATAAAGTATTAATGAGAGGAGAGGAACTACAAATTCTTGAGCCAAGCGTAAAAGTAATTGATACACCGAAAGGTGATACTTATTGGTTGCCAGAGAATTTGAATAGTAAAGCTCATCAGCTAGGTTTCTATACCAGAAGTTCTATCGATGAATTTTATGCCTGCGTTTCAACATTATTAGTACATAACATTTCGGAATTCTTTGGTATTCAAGAGACCAAAATACTATTGGATGATCTTGAGATAAAATACCCAGAGTTACTCAAAGAGTGTTATCGTAGTAATACTGTCCAACGAATTACTGAAGTTTTTCAAAGATTACTTCAGGAACGAATTTCTATTAGGAATATGCGCCTTATTCTTGAAGCTCTGGTCCAGTGGGCGCCTAAAGAAAAAGATCCGATCATGTTGGTTGAGCATGTGCGAGGTGTACTGGCACGCTATATTTCTAATCGTTTTTCTACTAAAGGAATAATTAGAACATTGGTGATGTCACATGAAATGGAGAGTGATATCCGTGCAGGTATTAGACAGACATCAAATGGAACATTTATTAATCTTGCTCCTCCTGAAACGGAAAACATTATCAGGCAGTTAGAGTCAACATTAAGCATTAATGGTATTGATGCACGGGATATTATTTTAATGGTATCTCTTGATATTAGACGTTTTGTTAAAAAGATAGTTGAAGGAACTTATCCTGAAATGGAAGTGCTCTCTTTTGGAGAAATTTCTACAGGCGTTAAGGTCGATGTTATTGGTTCACTTGATAAATAAAATGAGGTGTTTATGAAGTATGATTTAGTCTCTCTGTTGTCGGCAATGTTAAAAAATGTTGGAATGGATAATATCATTGATAAAAATTTGAGTAATCATTCAACAATTTCTTTAAACATGAAAGACGATATTCCAACTATTCATATCAAAAATGATAATGACCAAGTGTGGGTATGGGCAACGTTATGTGATTATAATGTTTCAAATCTATCTTATTTCAGCAAAAACCTTTTTCCTATTATGTTTAATTATAATGAAGAAGTTTTCTATTGTGGACAGCCTTGTTTATATCCGATTGAAGGAAATCTAGAGTTACGCACGCAGGTTAAAGATGAATATTTAGCGTCACCAGAGGTTTTTTTAGTATTCCTAGATCACTATCTTACTATTTTACAAGACTATCGTATGGTTCTGGTCTGAACACATGGAGTGATAGTATGACCGATCATTGTTTTGTTCATCTCGCACACCCTTTACGAATTCAGGGAAATATGATAGAGGCTCATTTGCCTGGAACGAAAATTGGCGAAGTCTGTGAAGTACAGCGTTCTATTCTTGAACCCGAAGTGATAGGTATCGCACAGGTTATCGGTTTTAACAGGGAGTACACCCTGCTGAGTTTACTCAATGATAATCAAGGCTTCTCCCGGGACAATGTCTTGTTACCAACAGGAAAACCATTTCAAATTGAAGTCAGCAATGACATGAGGGGGGCAATTATTGATGCGACAGGTACGATTCGAGGCAGGCTTGACGATAATTCGCCAGAGATAATAACAACAGGAAGTACCCTGGAAGTCACCGGCTCACCGCGTGATTTTTCACAACGTAAACCAATAACAGATCCTTTAGCTACGGGGGTTAGATCTATTGATGGTTTGCTAACCTGTGGGCAGGGACAGCGTATGGGAATATTCGCTGCAGCAGGCTGCGGTAAAACATCATTAATGAATATGATAGTTGAGCATTCGGAAGCCGATATCTTCGTTATTGGCTTAATCGGTGAGCGTGGAAGGGAGGTGACCGAGTTTATAGAAGAGTTACGCCAGTCTTCGAAGTGTTCTCAAGTGGTTATGATTTATGCTACGTCAGATCGTTCCTGTGTTGAACGCTGTAATGCCGCGCTGATTGCATCGACTGTTGCAGAATACTTCAGTAGGCAGGGGAAGAATGTAATACTTTTTATTGATTCAATTACTCGATATGCCCGAGCGTTGCGAGATATGGCATTGAGTATGGGCGAATTACCTGCTCGTAGAGGGTATCCGGCATCCGTTTTTGAAGCATTGCCCAAATTGCTGGAACGTCCAGGGCGATTTATTGATGGTTCAATTACTGCTTTCTATACGGTATTGATTGAAAATGAAGAAGAATCAGATGTTATTGGAGATGAAGTTCGTTCAATTCTGGACGGACACATCTACTTAAGTCAAAAACTTGCTTCACGCGGACATTTCCCTGCAATTGATATTTTACAAAGCACCAGTCGTGTTTTCCAAAAAGTAACAGCAAATGATCATCAAGAAGCAGCGCTGCGTTTCAGAGATTTTTTAGTTCGTCAAAAAGATATGCAGCTTTATCTTGATCTGGGGGAGTATCGACGCGGTGAAAATATCGACAATGATTTAGCATTTGACAAAAAAGAGCCGATGGAATTTTTTCTTAAGCAAGATATGAACGAATACTCAGATATACACTCTTGCCTGGATAATCTTTATGGATGCGTGGCGTAATGGAAAACAGTTTATTTCTCTACTGGAACGTAAACAGGATATTTTAAAAGGAAATATTGCAAGAACTGAAAATAAAATTGCGGCGATAAAAAAAGAGATAAAAAAACATCAGCAGGAACAGCAATATATAAATCAGCAAATAAAGTCACTCACTCCTTCAGGAAGACTGACACGTGCAGATATTTATAAAGGGATAAGACAGCAGGGGGCATTATTAATACATCTTCAAATAATCATTCATAAAGTGACACAACTTGAAGATGAACAATATAAACAGCAAAATATACTTGATAGTTATCGTTCAGCTATGCAGCAGTTAGATAAACGATACTATAAATTGACGTCATATATAAAAAAGCAAAAGAATATCTATTATCGTCGTTGTGATAATAATGTTGAAAATGAGGCACAAGAGGTGGCTGTTTATGATAGAAAAAAAATCTGAAGTGATATCAGTTCTCACATCTTTCAATGAAAAAGAGTGTGAGGAACGTGATTTTTTGAACAGCCTTTATAAAAAAAGAAAAGATCAAAAAAACGGTCACGGCGAAGATATTAATGCCAGGATATTCAATGTTATTCCTGAATTATATCATAAATATATGTTCCCTGATGATCGAGGTAAGCCGTCTGTTACTAAACACGATTGGTCAGGCGTTCAGAATATTATGCATCAAATGAATCAGGACAGACAGCAACAGATTTTTTTCACAACGATGTCGAAAATAAACGAAAACGATACTAACTTGAAAGAGGGGATAGCATCATCAAATTTGCGTACTACCACAGCAGCAGAGGTTGCCGTGGTGGATAACTCTGAAAAGTTAACTGACGTGGCGGGAGATGACTCCAAAGAATTAAATATAGAAACAATGAAAACGCAGGTATCCACTGTTCCACTGAAAAATGATGTGTTGTCAAGTCGGCAAGAACCAATGAGACCACGTCTGGAAACACACAGATCGCAAAGATTAATATCTGATAAAACATCAAAAAATAATATAAGCATGGTAACTAAGTCCGAAGAAATACAAAAAAAATCATTTAATCTCGATTATCCATTTTCACGCTGGCCGGGTGAACGTTCAGTGAAAGTCTCTATCCCTGTGGATATAAACGCTTCCAGGCATTTGACTTTACTTCCCTCAGATTTTCATGCTGCAGAGATGTTATTACGCCAAGCAGGTCAGTTAAGTGGGTTTACTACTGAATTATTGCATCCACAGCAAGAAGATGAAGAATCTGAAAAAAAACAAACTCGAGATGACAGGGAAGAGGAATAAGAATGAGTCTTCGATCTCAATTGCGCTTGAGTGATTCAAGATATATGAAGCTTATCCGAGCGTGCCATGCCTATCCTGGACGTGAAATCGTTGAGACTCAAGCTGAGACGTGTTACTTGCAATTACTGTTAGTTGATGATGGTGATTGCCAGAGGACAGCATTTTTCAGTATTGATCTCTGGCTTCAAAATATGAATAGTCATTTACCTGACATTCCATGGCAGCAGGTACCAGCAGATTATTTAATCCGTTGGCTAAATACATTGCAGTTAAGTTTCCTCATTGAAGGTTCAATGTGGACTGTTGCTAATATTTGCCAGCCAGAACTATCTATTCCTGGGCGATTATTAGCCATTACAGCAGAGCCATGTAACGTATTATGTACTGACTGGCCAAGTGATTCGCAAGAGAAAGGTGGACTGGATATAAACTTTACACAGTTGCCATTAAATTTACGTTATGTATTAGGGAAAAGTCAGGTTGAACTCTCTGCGTTAGTGGATCTGATGCCAGGCGATCTGCTGATGATAAAACAGCCCTCATATTATCTGGCCATTGGAAAATGTAATTTATTTGAATTTAGTTATCAAGGAAATGATGAGGTCATAGTGGAAAATTTTATTTACGATAGTCAGTTTTCAGAACATGCAGAAGAAGAACATTTATTGAACTGGAGTAATTTACCTGTAGATATAGAGTTTGTCTTAGATAATAACACTCTCACTCTGGAAAGTTTGAATAATATTAATGTCGGTAGTACCTTACCAGTGAGTGCGGGTGCAGAACAAAAAATAAAAATTTATCTGAACAGAAAGTTTTTCGCAATGGGGGAACTCGTTGCACTGGAAGGTGGTGGTTTAGCCGTAGAGGTTAGTCAAATAAATATGCGTCCGGAAAATGGAATGAGTGATCCTGATGCTAAGTAATGATATTTCGTTAATTGCATTATTATCTTTTTTCTCACTGCTTCCATTTATTATTGCAGGGGGGACTTGCTTTATTAAATTTTCTATCGTGTTGATCATGGTACGTAATGCATTAGGCATTCAGCAGGTTCCTTCTACAATAACATTAAATGGTATAGCATTAATGTTAACTGCTTTTGTTATGATGCCAGTATGTCATAAAATATCAAATTATATTGAGTCAAATAACATTGACTTTAATAAAAGTGATTCAATTGTGCAACTCATGGATAATGGACTAAGTAGTTATCGTGAGTATCTTGTTCAATATTCTGACCATGAGCTGATTCGTTTTTTCAATAAAGTGCAACAGCAAACCACAGATGATCAAGAAATTATGATTGAAGAACATGAGTTGAGCTCATTATCTTTAATGACATTGATGCCAGCTTATGCTCTCAGTGAGATACAAAGCGCCTTTAAAATCGCTTTCTATCTTTATGTTCCCTTTGTTGTTATTGATATGGTGATATCTAGCATACTTCTGGCTTTAGGGATGATGATGATGAGCCCTATAACAATATCAATTCCAATAAAACTCATTCTATTTGTTTCGATGAATGGCTGGAGTTTACTGACTAAAGGACTGATTGCACAGTACTCGGATCTGATGACAATATGAACAACATATTATTTATAGGTAACACAGCATTAATTGTGGTATTGAAACTCATTGCTGTGCCTATTGCATTTGCAACAATCGTAGGGATTATAGTCGGCTTGTTTCAAACTATTATGCAAATACAGGAGCAGACATTGCCTTTCGGTCTAAAAATGCTGGCGGTTTTCGCCAGTATTTTTATGTTAATTGAATGGTTCTCTGCGGAACTGATGACTTTTGCTACTATGGCGATGACAATGGCGTTTCGCTAAGCATGGTGAATTTATGTCTTTTGTCATTTATTATTTAAGTTTTCAAAATAACGTTGCCATTTTTGCTATGGCTTATGCTCGGTTGGCTGTGGTTTTTTATATGCTACCAGTATTGGGTGAACGAGTCTTATCAGGGCTGGTTATAAAAAATATCCTGATTTCTTTGACTATAATGGGTCTCTGGCCATACTTTCAGGTGGTTATTTCTCCGGAACAAGGTTGGTTTATTTTACTAATAAAAGAATTTGTTGTTGGGCTAGCCTTGGCGATGACACTATGTGTTCCCTTCTGGATTGCAATTAGCGTTGGAGAGTTACTGGATAATCAAAGAGGTGCAACTTTAAGTGATAGTCTTGATCCCGTTAATGGTGGACAAGGTTCTGTTCTGTCTGGATTTATGAACTTTGCTTTTGGAGCCCTGTTTTTTATCAATAATGGTATTCAACTTATTTTAGAATCAGTGATTGAGAGTTATAAAGTTTTTCCCCGAGGAGGGGAGCTATTAGATTTTCACTGGCAAGAATTAGGTTTACTTCTGATGGTTACTGTCAAAAACAGCCTGATGATGGCGGCACCAGTTTTGATTGTGATGATGGTATCTGAAATTTTGTTGGGCATCTTTGCGCGTTACTGCCCTCAGTTAAATCCATTTTCTATATCACTCACAATTAAAAGTTTTATTGCATTTGTTGTTTTTTTATTATACGGATTTAATTCTCTGTTTGATCAGTCTCTACAGATATTTTCTATAGTTTCATTAAAAAATTTTCTCTCTTAAACGGACCTCATTCTCATGGCAGAGAAAACAGAAAAGCCCACGGGTAAGCGACGGAAAGATTCGGCAAAGAAAGGGCAGACCTTCAAAAGCAAAGATCTAATAACGACAATCTGTTTGCTTTTTAGCATTTATTACATTACCCACTTTCTAAGTTTTAAAGAATTTATAAAGTTGTACTCAATTACTATGCAGCATAACCTAAAAATCAACATCAATGATTTTTTGTTAGAGTTGGTGCGGGTTTTTATTATTACCGTATTACCCGTTATTGTTATTTCTAGTGTGATGAGTATAGCAATGACTTTACTGCAAACTCGATTCTCTATTGCAACTGAAGCGATAAATCTGAATTTTAAAGCACTCAATCCTGTGGAGGGGATGAAAAAAATATTTAACATTAGAACGGTAAAAGAATTAATAAAATCAGTGCTTTATTTGGTGGTGTTTGTAGTAACTGGTTATGTTTTAATTCATAATGACCTGAAGAAAACATTATCTGTGGTATATGGTGATTTGAATGACTTGATTACTCAATGGTTAATTCTGGTCTTTAATGCGGTTATCACTTTTATTATTTGTTCACTCGTCGTATTAGTCGCTGATTTTATAGCAGAGTATTTTCTGCACTTCAAAGATCTCAAAATGGATAAACATGAGGTTCAGCGTGAACGAAAAGAGAGTGATGGTAATCCGGAAATTAAAGGTGCACGTAAACGTATCCATCAGGAGATTCTTTCAGGTGAAGAGATGTCGGCTATCAGAAATTCTGAAGTCGTCATGGCGAACCCAACACATATTGCTGTTGCAATTTATTTTAATCCTGAGGTTGCCGCGCTGCCTTTCATTGCTCTTCGCTCGAGTCATCAGAAAGCCAGAGCTGTAATAGCCTATGCTGAGAAAATCGGTATTCCGGTTATTCGGGACATTTATCTGACACGTAAAATTTATAAGAGCTATCGGCAGTACAGTTTTATTTCTCTTAATGATGAACTACTTATGAAGATAATGGATGTTCTCATCTGGTTACGTCAGGTAGAAACTGTAGGTATGGAGTCAGTATCACTTTCTCCATCTGATACAGGTCCGGTTAGCATATCTGATTCTGAGGGCAGCGATCATCGGTCAACGATAAATAATAAACCATAGATATCATTAGGGGAGTACGTTTTTTTTGTATTAATTATTCTAACCAGTCAGTATGATTTTTATGTTCTTCACTGTCTGCATTCAAGTTAGGAAATTTTTTGGTATTTAAAATAAATAGTGTAAGAGGTAAGAATGGATAACAAGCATATGTGCGACACACCAGGTAACGAAGAACATTTTAATGATGAGAATGATGTTATTCAATATTCTGATAGTTTACTGGAAGCTATTCAGAATGGAGCCACACTGAAGGATGTGAATGGCGTCTCAAACGATACTATGAACGATGTTTATAAATTAGCCTACGATTTCTATCATCATGGAAAACTTAATGATGCTGAGTCACTCTTTAGATTTCTCTGCATATATGATTTTTATAATCCGGAATATGCAATGGGATTAGCTGCGGTCTATCAACTTAAAAAGGATTATCAAAAGGCTATTGATTTTTATGCATTAGCTTATTCTCTTTCAAAAGATGATTATCGTCCCATGTTTTATGCCGGGCAGTGTAATTTAATGCAACGTCGTTCTGTGCAGGCTCGCAAATGTTTTGAAATCGTTGTGAACAGATGTGACGATGAGGTATTAAATCAACGGGCCAGTACCTATCTTTTAGCTCTCAATGAAATAAATAGTGAAGAAGTCGAGGATGGGCCAACAGAAGAAACAAAAGAGGATATATGAATGAGCATTCACGTTGAAAGTTTTGACTATATCAATAATAACCAGGCTGAATTTGAAATTAATCAGCTAAAAAAACAAAGTGAACAGGCAAAGCGTTTTGTCAATCCAGCGATAAAAGACCATCCCCAGTTAGGTAATATTAAAGATGCTTTACAAGTATTACAGCCCAAACAACTTATTAGCATATTGGAAAATACCAGAGATGCAATAAGTGGAAATAGCAGTGCTGTTAATATAGCTCGTCAAAATATGCCTGTATTAACGGAACCGGCTGCCGATACCAATAATACGGCAACGAATTCCTCAGCTCAAATGGTGGAGTTATTAAGTAGAATAAGTCAATTAGTCACCGATAGTTCACTGAATAAACAATTAATTCAGCTTAATAGCTATAATGCCAGTATGGCCGGAGCTGTGAATAGTTATTCAGAACTTGCAGCAGAGTTAGAGTTACAGAGTGAGCAGTGGGCGAATAGTTTTGATGCCCTAAAGCAAGCTCAAGAAAAATCTGCTCAACTTGAGAAAGAGGTTAAGTCTGCCGAGTTTGATCTGAAAAGTAAGCAGGCAGCATTGAGTAAATTAGAATCTCAGGCTCAAGGACAAGACCCAGTGTCATCAGAATTAAATAAACAAATTGATGATGCAAGAAAAGAGGTGATAGCTGCTCAAGGCACCGTTGATAAAAAAATTCAAGCATTAAATCAGCATACTCAGAATGTCTTAAATCCGGCAATCAAGGCCGAGACCGCCTCCCGACAAGCACTGAATATGACATTAGAAAAATCCCGAGAACTGACAAATACCCTGTCTGCACAGCAACAAAGTACAATAGAAAACCAGCGAAAACAGAATGATCAGCAATCGCATAGTTTAACTTTTCTTATGGCATTAATATCTCAGCTGATTGATCAGAGCGCGAGTAATAACCTTAAAGCTACTGCAGAACTTAAAATGAAGTTATCCGAAGCAGCAGCAAAAGATTCAGAAAAAAAAGCGCAAGAGTATGAGGAGAGCGTTCGTAAATCAGAAGAAATGCAAAAAGTTATGGGTTGTATAGGCAAAGTTCTGGGGTGGGTGATTACAGTAGTAAGTTTTGCTGCTGCAATTTTTACTGGTGGTGCATCTCTGGCATTTGCCGCAATCGGTCTGGCATTGGCGATAGGTGATGAAATTAACCAGGCGGTAAATGGTGTTTCATTCATAGCTCAAGCGATGAAACCACTAATGGAATCTGTTATTCAACCTATGATGGAGTTACTTGGTAGTGTATACGCGAAGATCTTGGAGTCTGTTGGTATTGATAACTCTACCGCTAAAATGATAGGACAAATTATGGGGGCAATAGCTACAGCGGTAATAATGGTTGCGGCTGTGGTTGCCGCTGGGAGTCTCGCGAGTAAATTAGCCAGCACAGTTGCCAAAAAAATTGGCTCTAATGTAATTGATAAAGCCATGAACAATATTGTTGGTGACGTACTCAAACGAATCGGGCAGGGTTTGGGAGGGGCTATGGGCATGCAAGAAGCCAAAATAGCACAATTTGGCGTACGTACTGAAATGGCGCTGTCCGCTGCTACTACAGCAAATACAGCAATTCAAACGACAGGAAACATTATTACTGCAGATATGAAGGTTGATGCTGCAAAAATCAAAGCTGCTTTATTAAATAATACAGCATTACAAGATCTTCTTAATGAAATGCTAGAACGTGCCGTAGCGTCTTTTACAGCACGAATAGAATCAACTGATTCAATTATCAGGAATATATCGTCAATTGCAGAAAATAATATGCAAACGGGACAATATGTTACCAGGAAAATGAGCACTGTTGCAGGATGAAAACTTCCACACTACTTACAAATAGGAATATAACTTATGACTAATATCGCTATTTCAGATAGCCATAATTATGCTATTCAGCAAACACAGAGAAATAACATTGTAAAATTATCCGAAGATGATAATGCCCCTCCGTTAACTACTGATGTAAGATCTTTTGTTACATTAGCGACACAGCCAGGGATGATGGGTACTATTCTTCATGATCAAAGTGTGATGTTTAATATCAATACACTACCGGCTTTATTAACGCCACCTGTCGGACGTGAGAAAATTGACTCAGAGCAGAAGGATGAGTTGATGAGTTTAATTACGAAGATGAAAGGTGGAGATATTAATAAACTGGAACGTGCTGCCGCATCAGCGGCAATGGTTTTTAATGCACAAATAAACCCGCATCAAACAGCCAATAGCACTGCTATTGGGACTAAGGCTGCACCGGTTTCTTCTTCGTCGACAGCACCTGCTACTGATGCTACACACGCCCGGACTCCTGTAGAAGGTGGAACAGATATCACTGCGGCTGATGCTTCAGGAGGGCAGTTCATCAATATTACGGGGGATATAAAAAAACTTGAATTGAGTAATTTGTTCACACGCGTTTTAACAGCTCAAGAAGGTCAATTTTTGAATGCTTCCGCGAAGGCGAGTATGCGTGCTGTTGAGGCAGCGGATCGCTCAGGGAATAAACTCATTGATGCCGAGAAGCAGCGTATGACCGGTGCGATCACTTCTGGTTCGCTTGGGCTTGTAGGCCAGGGAATAACCAGCACTCGCACCATCAATGCTCTGAAAACTGAGTCAAAATCTATTAATAATAATCTTGCTTCGGCATCCCGCATGGAAGCCAAACTTGGTACCCATCAGTCTTCAATCGCTTCATCCACAGATAATCTGTTGCACCAAGGAAAATCATTAAGTGATACGGTCTCCGGTAAGATGGATGCAAGTGCATCGAAAATAAAAGATTTTAGTGATACCAAACGTAATGATCATAACCAGATACAGCTTAAGACGAGTCAGACGCGTGTAACGTCCGATTATAGCAATGTGGCCGTTAATTCTAGTCAGAAAGTTATTGATGGTGCATTCAATGTTGAAGCGGCTAATGAAACGAAGCAAGCAGAACTGGCTCGTGCGGATCAGAATGTAAATAATGAAATATCCAATACCCATCAACATGCAGCCAAAAAATCTGCTGAGTCTAAAGCTGCATTAAATCAAGCGATTGAAAATATGATGAACAGTAATAATAGTACTTTATCGGCTATTGCCGACAGAATACGTTAAATCTAACATAACAGGTCGGATAAAACCTGGCCTGTTATAGCAAGGAGTATTATATGTCTTCCCCATTGGAGTATCGGCCGAATATAGAGCCACCTATATTATCTTATGATGCGGATTTAAAAAAAACACCTGTGTTGAGTAATGAAAATATTGAGCCATCTCAAGAAAAACATCAAGATTTTCTTAAGGATGTTATCAAGGCATTATCCTCTCCGAAAATAGAAAATACAATTAATGATATAGAATCCATAATCGATGAATATAAGTTTAATGAAAATACTCATCATGTTAAAAGTGATAAATTATTTAATCTAATCAACGCTCTCAAAAGTAATCACATTCAATTACCTGAATCCTTTGATGGTTTTAATAATGGAAATAAGATTGCAAAAAAAAACTCTGATATATCAGATAACATTCTGAATGAGATTAGAAATCAAAAACTTTACAGAAAATCAGCGTCAGCACAATTTGTAGCATCGCCAGCTATGCTGGAAAAAGAGCATGCGGCTGACGATAAAATCACGACAAGTATGAGCTATGGTGATATATGGAAAAGAATGATTGAGACTATCGGAGTAATTAAAACAGATAGTGTCGATTTTTATGCTGATTTGCTGCACTCATACACTGAATTGTATGCATCATTCGATAAAAATATCCTGACGTCCTCTGCCGAAGCAGTCTCTGCTGGTGATGATGGTAATAATGTTTCATTTGATAAGGATAAAATGGAAAAGGGCTATGATGGATTTAAAAAAGATCTCGATGAGTTAAGTGTTGAACTCGGTAGCGTTCCCGGGTGGGAATATATGACTGAGGAACAAAAAAAACAGCAAACCGCCGCGCTAGCTCCGGCATATAAAATCGATAAGAATGGACAGATCAGTTTTGATTTAGAACAATATGAAACGGTCTCAGGAACTTATCCTACGGGAATAAAAAATGGCAAAGTATCAACAGCCAGTTATCAGGCATGGCTGACCACAATAAATGCTAGCGGGAACGCTTTCCAAAGTAACATGCAGTCTTTTGCCCAGCGTTATACGAATGTAAATAATACTTTCGATAACTTCATTAAAATTTTCAGCTCTTCAATTAGTACATTAGCGGAGAGTGCCAGAGATGTATTTAAGTCTTTGTGAAAATAAACGCATCTTGTCGCCATGTTACAATATAGAATTTCAGTAAATTAATGACTATTTTTATCTGAAGCTGGTTATCTAAGTCTACTTTAATTATTAATATTCAATTGCGCCTAACAAAATATGGAGTAAGTCAATCTACCATAAGTTATCTTTTAAAGATGTTGTGGCGCGTGAATAAAATTGAGAAAGTTAAAAAGGATTAAATTATGGTGTATATAATACCTAAGTCCAAGCCTGTTATTAGTGAGCTAATTTCAGGGCCTGTAAAATCTAATAAATCGACTAAATCTTTTCAGAGCGGCTTTGCTTCCGCTTTTACGGAAGTTACCCTTCAAGATGTCCAGCAGGATTTTATAAAGTTGCCGAGTCAAACTGATTTTTCCGATAAACTATTTGATGAAATGGTTTTACAGAATTTACCAGGTAAATGGTTTGAGAATCATAACAATGATAGGGGGGATGCAATAAGAAGTATGCTGGGAATTATTTATGACTATATTGAGCCTGAAGATTTTTCTGCTGTTGACAGGATTTTCATTGAATTTAATAAGTCAGATGAGAAATTTACGAAAGACGGGAAATGTGCGAAGGATCTGGGTTATCTATTCCAAAAATATGGTGAGTCAGCACTTAGAGCACATACTAAAGAGTATATTCAAAATTGCCGTGATGCATGGCATTATCACCACGAAACGCATAATGAAAAGATATCCGATGATGATATTTTTTTAGTGCAGATGATGGCTTGTAAGGCGGTTATTGAAACGCAAATTGAAGCGTTACGTCAGGAGAAACAAGGATGGTCCGATATCATATGCAGTGGAACGTTCATCAAGGATGCATGTTCATCATTAGCAAAAACGCTGAAACACCATAACATCAATCAGGTTAATCAACGTCCAGATGGATCTCCACTGGGTAATATATCGAAAAATAGCCCCTCATTGCCGTCTGTGTTACAACAACCTAAGACCGAGCATTCTGCTATTACTATTCCTGCGGGGAATGGTTATGTACCTGTCACTATCAATAATACAATGAATGGAGGCAATGGAACGGTTGGCGGCAATGCAGCGGGACGTGTTCCTGCATCAGAGATCGATTATGGAATTGCGTTATTGAATACACCGAATGAAGAACTGGGAAATGAAAAAGCGCGTTTGGTTGAAAAATTCATGGATTTATACTGGGGACGAGCTAAAAATGGTGGGCAGGACAAATTTGCCAATCATGTAGACAGTGTTGTTCAATGCGAGCCTCTCCCAGAATTTTCTGAGACATTGCTATCCTCGCAGACAAACCATACTGTTGGCATCTTACCACAGCCACAATTAGCCCAGGTTATTGAGCGTTTACCTTTACCGCGGCCACAATTAGCCCAAGTTACTGAGAGTTTACCTTTACCACAGCCACAATTAGCCCAGGTTATTGAGCGTTTACCTTTACCGCGGCCACAATTAGCCCAGGTTACTGAGAGTTTACCTTTACCACAGCCACAATTAGCCCAGGTTATTGAGCGTTTACCGTTACCGCGACCACAATTAGTTCAGGTTATTGAGAGTTTACCTTTACCACAGCCACAATTAGCCCAAGTTATTGAGAGTTTACCTCGGCCACTGATGGCACAAGCCGCAAGTGTCAGCGCCACACAAAAAATGGTGTCAGTTGAGCATAATATCGGCCAGAGAGCAGGTGAAGCGTCAACATCCTCGATTCTGAGTTATAATTTACAGTCTGCAGCTAACCAGGTAACAAAAGAATTATCTGGACTCCTGACTGAGATATCAGCTTCGATGAGTTCAAACAATATCCATCAGAAGACGCTGTCAGAATTAACTGCGAAAACGTTTTCTGTGCCTGAACAAAGATTGCCGCCAGCAAGCACTGAAAAAATTGGAAGGATAAAAAATATTGCTCGTTCTAATAACTCAGTGCCGCAATTAGTGACAAGATTCGAGACAATGAACACCCAACATTTGATGGATAATGAGCGAGCCACCAATAGAGAACCTTTAAGTCTGAATGATGAAAGAAATGATATTTCACTATCACGCGTGAATATTAATGAAACAGAATTTCAACCACTTAAACGAGCACCCGATACATTTAAATATTCACCGGTTTATACAACTGACAGAACTATAGATCCGTTTAGTCGTCATGCTGCTAATCTGAATGAACTGGCTAATTATCTTAATGGCCAGCCAGGAGATAAACTTAATGATGTAATATCTGACAGTAATTTTGCGAGCGGTTTATGACGCCGAAAATAACGCATGAAGATGCTTTTCTGATTGTGAAAAAAATTATCAATGAGGTTAATGGCACACCGATTAAAAATATTAATTCTGATGATAGTCTCATCATTGATTTAGCAATGGACTCAGTGGAGTTGATTGATTTTATAATTCGCCTTGAAGAATTCAATGTGACAATCCAAGAGTCAAATATATCAAATGCATTAACAGTAGGAGACATTACGGCATTTTTATTAAGGAAGTGAATTATTCTGTTTTTTACGATGCAATATAAACCCTGTGTATAAAAAAGGATATCTGTATGAGTTTATTATTTTCAGTGTATGTGAATGGTTTTAAAGATTTACCAAAACTCAGTCATGACCTGATAATCGGAAGTAAAAAAATTGCTGAAAAAGTCGCAGGTGAAATAAAGAGTGGATTTATTTCTCTTTTAAATTCAATTTCGAACTCATTTATTTCATTACAAAAAATGTTTTCTTTTTCAGGAGTGGAGAGCAAGTTTTATAACGATGATAGAGGTTCTTTATATCAGGCTGAGCCTTCATCTGCAAAAGTTGAAAATGTAACCGAGAACACCGTTGAGAATACGCGCTCACAAAACATCGGGCGAGATGAATTTAATAAAATGAAGTCGGAGATGCATGCCAAATTAAATTACTGTTTTAATAAGAAACAGGCTAATTAATTCGGTTTTTTCTAAAAGCCAGCAACTGCTGGCTTTTTGTAATATATCTGTGGATGGCAGGTGAATGAATGTATACGTCATGCTATAGATAAATGATAGCTAATAAATATCGTGGTTAAGTTATTGTTCAGGATAAACTCAGATAATTTGCTGTATAGTAGGTATCTCAGTGAGAATAAAATATGAGGTATCACTATGTCACTGCTGAAATGGCAGCAACAATTTGAATATTATCTGCGTGAACACTGGAATCATGATGACAAAGCCCATGATATTGCTCATTTACAGCGTGTCTGGAAAACGGCACAGCACATCATGACAGAAGAAGAAACCGCTTGTGATCTGGTCGTACTGACCGCCTGCTATTTTCATGATATCGTAAATTTGCCGAAGAATAGTCCCCAGCGCCAGCAAGCCTCTTTGCTAGCTGCTCGGGAAACAATAAGAATTTTACAAACGCATTTTCCTGACTTCCCCGCTGTATATTATGACGCTATTGCTCATGCTGTGCATGCGCATAGTTTTAGTGCTGCCATCACTCCTGAATCAATAGAAGCAAAAATTGTACAGGATGCGGATCGGCTGGAATCATTAGGTGCTATTGGATTAGCTCGTGTATTTTATGTTTCAGGAGCACTCGGTCGACCGCTATTTGACAGTGATGATCCTCTGGCTCTTCATCGACCAATCGATGACAGCTATTATGCTTTGGATCACTTCCAGAATAAGCTCCTTAAATTACCCGATACAATGCAAACAGAGACCGGTAAAATGCTTGCCCGGCATAATGCAGATTTTCTGATTCAGTATATGGCTAAGCTTTGTGCTGAGCTCACCGGTGATTATTTACAGGTTGATGAAACGGTGATTCGGCGCTTTTCTTAAACCAATATAGCCAGCTTGATAGCATTCAGGAGTTTGCATGGCTGATGTTCATAGCAAAGAGATCCGTAGCAAGAATATGCGCGCTATCGCAACTCAGTATACGGCGATCGAAAAACAGTTGGCTGCACTGTTGACTGAGCGTGGTATTCCATTCCGTATGCAGGATGCTTCACTTGCAGGAAAACCTGATTTTGTTCTGGAGAGTGAGCGCTGTATTATTTTTACCCACGGCTGTTTCTGGCATCAACATCACTGTTATTTGTTTAAAATGCCAGCAACACGCCATGAGTTCTGGCTTCATAAACTGAAAAACAATGCTGCCCGCGACAGGCGAAATATGACCTCTTTGGCTGCTCTGGGTTGGCGAGTTTTAGTGGTATGGGAATGTTCCTTAAGATGGAAGAAGAAACTGTCACCACAAGCCCTCACGGAACGACTGGAAGAATGGATATATTCTGGCGTATGCCATGCGGAGATCGATACACAAGGCATACACCAACTGGCTTTATAAGAAACCATATCCGACATGCTTCAAGTTGTCTGGGATTGCTGGCGTTCATGCTGCTGAATCACAAACCCTGCCTGTGCCCATCGTCTGTCAACGCTTTGCGCCTCGGAGCGGCTCGAATTATTTTGGGTACAGCTAAAATTATTTGCTCAGTTCCGAAGGAGAAGCTATCGCTTTTTCTGGAAAAAGATATTTTCCCAGTGTCACCAGAACAACGGCAAAAATAATGATGCCGAGTGCCAGCCATTCAATAAGAGATAAACTTTCGCCACCAAAACCTGTTCCTAATAGTACGGCCACCACGGGATTTACATAGGCATAACTGGTCGCGACGGCCGGGGTTACATTACGGATCAGGTACATATACGCACTGATGGCAATGACAGAACCAAAAATGGACAGGTAAGCAACCGCCAGTATACCTGCTGTATCTGGCATAGCGGTGAGCCGTTCACCTGCGAGTATAGATGCGGCCAGCAAAACAAAACCGGCGGTGAGCATCTCAATAGCACCAGCCATCATCCCTTTTGGTAACTCAATACGTGAACCGTAAACAGAACCAAACGCCCAGCTTACTGAACCCAGTAAAATTAGCAGTGCCCCCCAGGGATTGCCGCTCAGATTTCCTCCACTGTTCAGTAACACGATCCCGACTAAACCTATCGCGATACCCAGCCATTCCAGTTTCCGGGTTCTGATTCCGAAAAAACGACTGAAGCAAAGGGTGAATAACGGTACGGTGGCAACCATAACTGCGGCAATACCAGAGGGAACTTGCTGATGTTCTGCGACAGTGACCAGACCATTGCCAATGGCAAGCAGTAGAATACCAAGCAGTACTGCATTTAATAGCGGTCGTAAGGGAGGCAGTTTGTGTCCCTTTAATAGCAGTATTGCCATCATTAATACACCTGCACAGATAAAACGCACGCCAGCCATCAATAGCGGTGGCCAGCTTTGCACTCCGACAGCAATGGCAAAATAGGTCGACCCCCAAATGATGTATAAGGAGAAAAGTGCGGCTATCAGGGGAAGTAATCGAGCCGATCGCAGTTGCATACATCCTCGTGATATTTCAATAAAGTCAGTAAGTAAACTCTAAAAAAATACAGATAGCGAGCATTTTAGTTGTGCTTGTTTTGTTAATGTTTATTGACAAAGCAAGCACAACTTGCGTGGGGAAACCGATGCCTTTAACCGACTTAAAGGGCGGCTTTTCAGGGCAGAGAGCTTGGGGCATCTTGAGAAGATTACAGTCAGGGACGTTTGACTTTCTATTGGAGAAAACATTGATAATGATTTTTATTTATCTCGTGCAGATAACTGGCTTAGTAAACAGAGTACCTGCTACCATGTTGATAATGATTAGTGCTCTGTTCAATAAGACGTTAGAAAAAGACGGGAGAGAAATCCATGCAAATCAATGATCATGTGACGGTGAAGACTGATGGTGGTCCAAGACGTTCCGGCGTTGTGATGGCTGTTGAATCTTTCAGCGAAGGAACGATGTATCTGGTCTCTCTTGAAGATTACCCTTTAGGGGTTTGGTTCTTTAATGAGGAAGGCCATCCGGATGGTATTTTTGTTGAAAAAAAAGGGTAGCATACTCAGGACTTTCTGTATCCGGAGAGAGTAAATAACTCTCTTCCGATGCCAGAGATAATGATGGCTGTAAAATGGCAGCACTCACGAAATCTCTTCACATGTTATGTTTTTATATTCTTTGCCCGTCAGCACGTAGGGCACAGATATAATAGGGTCTTTTGATTCTACTGTGCGTTGGCAGACTCGTATCATTAGGCCACAGAAACACAAAGTCAGTTATAAAAAATGCTTTCGAAAATAATGTGTGGCATTTTTGTTCTTTGTAGCCAGAAATGATGGCGTGAATCAACGTTGTTATTGCCATTTTCAGGTTGATTATACCCGTCATACTTCAAGTTGCCTGGGTGTTGCCGTATTGAGGGCCGCCGAATCACATAGTTATCTATGCTCATCGACGGTTTGAACTTGTTGCCTACATATAACTCGAATTATTTAGGGGATAAAACACAGAACTGTTAAAAACTGTAAACATTTAATCAGGGTTAACAATAATGCCACTTGTCATATTTTCAGTGAGTCGTGCAACATGGAAAATGACTTTTTTATTATGTGTTTTTATCTTTCGCTTAATATTTCCTTTGTGCGATGAAACAGTTTTCGGTTTCACTTTCATTCTTTCTGATATTTTATTTGTTTCCTGCCCCTCCATCCAGAGTTTTAAAATGCAGTTTTCAGTTCTGCTCAAAGTTAATACTGGAATGTTAATACCTGCAATACATTGTCCATTTCTTTGTAAGTAACCTTCCAATATTTCATCTAAAAACTCTGGTTTAATTGATTTTGAACTGATCAATAGATTGTTTTTTACTCGTAGAAATGCATCAAAACTTGCATTGGCTATTGCCATAAAAACCAGAAAAAGAGTTTTTGCATGCAGGTTAATGGTTTTTTTTATCTGAAAGCTGTATTCTGCATTATGAATAAAGCAGTCCTCGTTAATAAATACTACCCGGGGAGATGTACTTTGACAGGCATCTGCCAGTTCAGCTATTGTCTCTACGCCAGAAATATTCTGACTATTTATTCCTCTACTCGTCAGATAAGAGATAAGTCCTTGCTTGGTATAACTACACGAGTCCATGATGACTGTCGACATAATAACCTCAATTCTGAATATCTTATTATTGCTCTAGTTTTATCTGCGATATTTGGATTTTTTAATAAATAATAACTACTCGCTTATTGGCTGTATGATATATTATTTTCGATGGGGTCTACTTTCGCTATTACGCTTGATTAGTTAAAGATGAAAACGCTATTCTGTAAAGGATATTATTATTTTTCAGGAGTTTTCGCAGTAAACACGTAACAAAAAAGTGGGTAATATTTTTATATTACTCGACTGTGATGAGGTTTATTAGTGCTTTTTGACTATTACTGAATATTCAATTGAGCCTTTTTTTGTCTCAAATTTAAAATCAGAGGCGGGGGAGTTCGTGGATAATATTAGCGAGAAGATCAAATATTGTGCTGAATAAATGTTCGGTGAAAGGGGCAACTAACGGCATCATTGCTGAAAAAACTAGCATGCCAATCGATAAGGTTACAGGGAAACCAATGACGAAAATAGAAAGTTGTGGTGACATTCTGTTCAGCATGCCGAGGGCGATATTCAGCGTGAGTAGTAAGGTAATAAGAGGTAGGGCGAGCATTAAGCCATTAATAAAAATAAGTCCGGCAGAACGCGTTAATGTCATAAATACCTGACTATTAATCGACACATTACCAACAGGTAAGGTATGAAACGTATCAACCAGCATGGAAATAAGCCATAAATGGCCATTGAAGGTCAAAAATAGCAGTATCGCCAGGATATCCAGAAATCGGGCAAGAACCGGCATATTAAGGCGGCTACCGGGATCAAAAAAAGTGGCAAATGAGAGTCCCATTTGTAATCCGACGATCTCACCGGCTGTACGCACAGCTGCAAAGGCAAACTGCATCGTAAATCCCAGCGCCGCACCAATTAATAATTGCTGCATCGCAAGCCAGAAACCATCAAGTGAGAAAATAGGAATGTATGCCACTGGCAGAGACGGTGCAATAATGACCGTTATCATAATGCCTAACGCTATCTTGACTCGTTTAGGTATACTGCGCTCGGCCAGTACTGGTGCTGTCATAATCAGCGCTAACACCCGTAACAGTGGCCAGAAATAGTGATTTAACCATTCAAGCCACTGATTGCTGTCAATCTGTATCATCCAATGATGTAGGGTAAATTGGTGAATAGAGTTCGCATATAATCAAGCAATAGATTAAGCATCCACGGGCCGGCAACAACAATAGTGATAAATACAGCGAGGATTTTTGGAATAAATGACAGCGTCATTTCATTTATTTGCGTTGCCGCTTGCAGCAAGCTGATAACTAAGCCACTGAGCAAGGCGACTAACAGTAAAGGGGCTGCCAGCGCCAGAGCAACGGTCATAGCCTCGGTGCCCATCATCATTACGGATTCTGGCGTCATCTTATTTTCCCTAACTATAGAAACTTTGTGCTAAAGAGCCGACCAGCAACTGCCAGCCATCGACCAGAACAAATAGCATTAGCTTGAAGGGTAACGCTATTGTTGCCGGCGGAACCATCATCATCCCCAGCGACATCAACACACTGGCGATAACCAAATCGATAATCAAGAAGGGGATAAAGACCGTAAAACCAATCTGGAAGGCGGTTTTTAATTCACTGGTAACATAGGCTGGTAGCAGAATTCGCATCGATACAGCTTCTGGTCCTGGCAGAGGCGGTGTGTTCGCCAGACGGGCAAATAAGGCCAGATCGGCTTCTCGAGTCTGGCGTAGCATAAATTCCCGTAGCGGTTGTGCACCGGTTTCCAGAGCCGTTTCCAGACTGATTCTGTTCTCACTAAAAGGTTTATAGGCATCAGTATAAATCTTATCAAACACAGGTGACATGATGAAAAAAGTCAGAAAAAGTGAGAGGCCAATTAATACTTGATTAGGCGGTGCTGATGGAGTGCCTAATGCGTTGCGAAGTAATCCAAAAACGATGATTATCCGTGTAAAACTGGTCATCATCAGCAAGATTGCAGGAATAAAAGTTAACGAGCTAATAAAGACCAGCGTTTGTACTGGCAATGACCAGCTTTGTCCGCCATTTGCCAGTGGCTGGCTGACCAGACCGGGTAACTGAGCAAAAGCCGCTCCAGGCATAATCAGGGCTAACAGAATGAATATGTGAAACTGCCCTGATTTCATTGTACTTTTCCGCCAGGTTTTAACAACTTTTTCATTATTTTCTGGAAATCAGTGGCATTATCCGGTGATAAAGGCTGTTCGCTTTCCCCGGACGATGGCAGGGTATGCAAATGTGTGATTTGCGAAGCTGTTACCCCAAGAACTAGCCGAACATCTTCGATATCGACGACAACCACGCGTTCCCGTGGGCCGAGGTTAGCGCTGGCGCGAATGTGGAGTGTTTTTTTACCGGTCATACTGCTCCCCATGAATCCAAAGCGTCGGGCAATCCAGGCGGCAAGTAAAATCAGTATGATAATCCCCCCAAGCGCAGCACTCACCGAGATTAGCGGTGAGTCAGTATGCGCGGGAGTGGATAAAGCAACGGACTGGGTTTTCATTTAGCGACTCAAACGACGCATTCGTTCAGAAGGCGTGATGATATCGGTAATACGGACACCGTATTTATCCGCCACCACCACCACTTCACCCTGAGCGATTAAATAACCGTTAATCAGAATGTCCAGGGGCTCTCCGGCAAGACCATCCAGCGCGACAACGGATCCTTGAGTCAGGCGGAGTAACTCTTTAATTGTCATGCGCGTCCGACCTAGCTCGACAGTGAGTTTGACCGGAATGTCCATTATCAAATCAATATCTTGCAGGTTCCCTGCCACACTGCTGTCTTCCAGTGCACGAAAGACATTATCTGCAGTACTTTTACTGGCGACTTTCTGTTCGTTTAAAGCATCAGCCCACAGGTCGTCCACTGAACCAGGGTTATCATTGGGCGGTTGATTAATGTCACTCATTTGAGCTGTTCCTCGTGCAGTGAATTCAAGACTGGGTTGATCAAATGTTCAACGCGCAGGGCATACTGACCATTCATCGTGCCATACTGACTGGTCAGTACTGGTACCCCATCTACATGGGCAATGATGCGTTCTGGTTTATCAACAGGTAACACGTCACCGGGTTTGAGTTTGAGTATTTGCGATAAACGTAGTGGGATGTCAGCAAAGTTTGCTATCAGTTCCAGTTCTGAATGCTGAACCTGACGTACTAGCGTATCGCGCCAACTTTGATCTTCCTGCCGTGAGTTTTCCAGTGGTGGATTGACGAGTAACTCACGCAACGGTTCAATCATGCTAAAGGGCAAGCAAATATTAAATTCACCGGTCAGATTCCCGATTTCCACATGGAAAGGGGTATTGACCACAATGTCATTAGGTGAGGTCGTGATATTAGTAAATTTCACCTGCATTTCAGAACGGACATACTCAATATCAAGCGGATAAATCGCTTTCCAGGCATCGCTGTAGGACTCCAGCGCCAGTTTGAGCATGCGATTGATAACACGCTGTTCGGTATGTGTGAACTCACGTCCTTCAACTTTGGTTGGAAAACGGCCATCGCCACCAAACAGGTTATCAACGGCAATAAAAACCAGACTTGGTGAGAAAACAAATAAACCGGTGCCGCGTAACGGTTTCAGATGGATCAAGTTAAGGTTTGTTGGCACCGGAAGATTACGGGCAAACTCAAGATATGGCTGAATACGAATGGCGCCGACAGTAATATCCGGACTGCGTCGCAACAGGTTGAATAGCCCCATGCGAAACTGGCGGGCAAAACGCTCATTGATAATTTCCAGCGCTTGTAAGCGCTCTCGAATAACACGACGCTGCGTATTAGGATCATAAGGCCGAATATCGGAGTTGCTGCCAGGGCTTTCTAATGGCAAAGCATTATTGTCGCTGTCGCCATTCAACAACGCATCTATTTCAGCCTGGGAAAGAATACTATCGCCCATAAAGTTATCGCAGAATGAATGCGGTATACAGCACGTCGCTGACTACCTGTGGTTTTTTTCCGGAAACCAGCGGAGTCGCCAGCGTAGATTTTATCGCTTCAATTAACTTCAACTTTCCGTCTTCGGTTGCCAGTACATTGGCATCCTGACGTGAAAATAGCAGTAATAACCGACTGCGAACTTCGGGTAAGAATTCACTCAACCGCTGGCGAGTTTCTTCTTCCTCTAAGCGCAATGTCACACCGATATATAAAACACGATCGGCATCACCAAGATTAACGGTAAAAGTGTCCAAAGCATAAAAAATAGGCGCAGCAGGGGGAGGCGGTGCCTGTTCTTGCTCCCCACTGACTTGTTGTTGCAGACGCCAATAGCTATAACCTGCACTTGCACAGGCGGCAAGAGTAATCAGAACCAGTAACGGCATCCATACGGTGCGACGGCGGCCTTTTTTCGAGGCGGTATCAGTCATTGAACGCTTTATTCCTATATCTCTACAGCTGTAACACAATTATCCCGTGTCTTACGGTGGTCAAAGCGTTGAAAAAGGCTATTTAATGTCTTCACCTCTGGCGTTTACCTTTGAAGGTACCCGTCATGCTTCCCACCCGCGGGGTGAGGCTGGCGTATAGCCAGCTTATTCAGAGACTGTCTTTGTTTATTCAGGCGAATATATCGACAGCCCCTTTATTCTGAGCAAGACGCTGTAATGTTTCGCCGGCGGCTAAGGAGATATCATCCTCTTGTGGTTCCATACTGAATGTAGCGTTCTGTCGGGCAGTTTGCTGTTCTTGCTGAGAAGTCTGTTGCTGCGGCATTGAACCCTCATCGCCGACGTGGCTCTGACTTAACTGCACACCATTTTCATTAAGCGAAGTGCGTAACATTGGCAAGGCTGCCTCAATTGCGGCACGAACATGGCTGTGTGGTGACATAATTTGTAGCTGTAACTGGTTATCATCCAGTTTTAAACTGATTTCGACTTTACCCAGGTGTTCAGGGTGTAAACGTAGCTCTGCATGTTGCTGTCCCTGACGGGTAAACAGCATGACTTGCTGAGATAATTGTTGTTGCCACTCCTGAGTGCCTAGCTGGGCATTCAGTACCGGGGTGGCCGGTACGGTCAACGGGGCGCCAGTCGAAACGGCAGGAGTGCTGCTGCTGAACGACGGGTTTAAAGGGGGCTGATTATCGGTCACTCGCAGGTTGACCGGGGTATCTGCCGGTACAAAGCGAGCGGTCATATTATCCGTTTCCAGCTCGTGTGAGCTATTGGTATCAACAGTAGGGGAGGCGGCAGATTGTGGATTGGCGGTCAGTGCCAAATCCAGTCCTTTAGTCGTTACCGACGCCCTGGCGGAGAGTTTACCCGCGGCCTCGGAAACAGGTGTGAATTCCTGTTGGGGCAGCATAGCAAATAAGGCACTTATCGCCTGCAAGTCAGGGTCATTATCCTTTTCTGCTGTCTCATTTGCTGTGAGTAACGCTTTTGTTGTTGTCGGATTTTTTCCCTGAGGAGCCAGTAAGGCCGCCAGACTTTCTTGTGGTTCACCACGCATACTTTCTGCCACCTGTTCCAGTGCCAGCTTAATACTGTCATTTTTTACAGCAACTTTACGTAACACGGCCTCTTCAATATCGGGTTTAAGGTCTGTTTTGGCTGTTCGGATTAGCTGTAAAAAATTCTCTGCTATCTCTTCGCCGTCACTTACCTGACTTTCCGGTGTGCCGGATTTATTAAGCGAATTTTGTTGTGTCACATGGGGCAGTGTAATCATTCACCTTTCCTCTGAGTGGCGCGCTGGGCATACTCGTCCATTTGTTTCTGATCGCGTTTATTTTCAGCAAGCAATGCAGCGGTTGCTTTTCTTTCCTGTAATGTTTGCCAGGCCTGCAACTTTTTTTTCTTTTCGCGCCATGCCTCCAGCGCTTGTTCAACTTTATGATTCCACTGCATCAATTGCTGACGATGCTGCTCAATCGCTTTTTCCAGTGTCAAAATAAATTGCTGATAGTTATGCCAGCGGGCATTCGGCATTCCCTGGGACATATTAGTGTTGAGGGAATGACGATACTCATCCTGATAATTCATCAGCATATCGAGTTGCTGTTCTGCGTGCTGACAGCCACGGCGCATATCACCGAGCATGATGGCTGCCTTTTCTACTTCCTGAGAAGCAAGCTCACTTAAGGTATCCAGTGCGCTGTATTGAGCCATGTTTATCCTCTATCAAACTGCGGGAAATAACGTCTCCAGGGTCAAACAAGACTCTTCCCAGCCAGCACGCTCCTCAATACCTTGTTGCAGAAAAGCTTCCAGAGCTGGCCAGAGAGTAATGGCTTTATCCAGCATCGGGTCGCTTCCTTTGGCATAAGCACCGACATTGATCAAATCCCGGTTACGCTGATAGTTGGAGAGCAACTGTTTAAAATGTCGTACGCGAGCATAATGTTCATGGCTAATGAGAGAAGTCATGGCCCGGCTGATAGAGGCTTCAATATCGATTGCCGGATAATGACCTGCTTCAGCTAAACGGCGTGACAAGACAATATGCCCGTCAAGAATGGCCCGCGCTGAGTCAGCAATGGGATCTTGCTGGTCATCACCTTCGGTGAGTACGGTATAAAAAGCCGTAATCGATCCGCCGCCTTCCGTGCCGTTACCCGCGCGTTCAACCAGCGCCGGGAGTTTAGCAAATACAGAAGGCGGGTAACCTTTGGTTGCCGGTGGTTCACCTATTGCCAGGGCAATTTCACGCTGAGCCATCGCATAACGTGTCAGGGAGTCCATAATCAGCAAGACATGCTGGCCGCGATCGCGAAAATCTTCTGCTATACGTGTTGCGTAGGCAGCACCTTGCATCCGTAGTAGAGGAGATACATCTGCCGGCGCTGCTATCACAACCGAACGTGCGCGACCTTCAGCACCCAGAATATTTTCAATAAAGTCTTTAACTTCACGGCCACGTTCCCCGATCAGCCCGACGACAATAACGTCGGCTTTGGTATAACGGGCCATCATACCCAGCAAGACACTTTTACCGACCCCCGACCCGGCAAACAGACCCATACGTTGTCCACGACCAACGGTCAGTAAGGCATTAATTGGCCGGACACCGACATCAAGTACTTGCTCAATGGGTGTACGTTGCAATGGGTTAAAAGGCGTTGAACCCAATGAACCATGGGAGGCGGTATCAGGAGAGGGCAGGCCATCAAGCGGACGACCACTCCCATCCAGTACCCGTCCGAGCAAACAAGGACCGAGCGGTAATTGCTTGCTGCCTTGTTTGCTATTCATTGTTGCTGCCCGGGCATAAACGCGAGCGCCGGGCAAGATACCCTCGACTTCTTCCAGGGGCATCAGAAACAGTTTATGGCCATTAAAACCGACAACTTCACTCTCAACGTCGCGCTCATGCTGTTCAATGATACAGGTCGCCCCCAGGGGAAGCTGGAGACCGGTGGCTTCCAGTACCAGGCCGGTGGCACGTGTCAGGCGACCATACTGGCGTACAGCAGGTAATTGAGCCATTCGGGTTTCGAAGCTATCAAGCGTATCGAGCCAGCGTGTCAGTCGGGCAGTCATTAGAGTACTCCCGGTGCCGCCAGGCGACATAGTTCTTGCCAGCGAGTGGCAACGCTTGCATCTAAATCCCCTTCATCTGCAGACACTTTACAGCCGCCTTGATGTAAGGACGGATCGCCGCGTAACCGCCAGCCATGCAAACTTAAGGTCGCACCCAGTACATCCTCAACGCGCTGTAAGTCATCAGGGTGGACACGTAACTGTGGTTTACCGCTAAATAACGGTTCTTGTGCCAACAGGTTTTGAATTTGTTTAATCAGCGCTGCGCTGTCAACTGAGGGAGTCTGACCAATGACCTGACGGGCAGCTTCCAGAGCCATTTGCATTAAACGTGAGGCAATCACACTGTCCAGTGCATCAAGGGTATACTGGAATTCACTGACCAGTTGTTGCATGCGGGCATGGAGTGGGGCTTGCTGAAGCTTTGCTTCAGCCATACCTTGTTCCAGACCTTGTTGAAAGCCCGTTTTTCTGCCTGCTTCCAGGCCTTCGCTGTGGCCCGCAGCAAAGCCGGCTCGCTGCCCTTGTTCATGGGCCTGAGCCTGCAGCATGACCAGAGTTTGCGCGTTGTCCATCTCTGACGAAGGCTCTTGCTGATGCGACTCAGATGCAATCTCAATTTCGGCGGATCCATCCTGTTCCAGCTCCGTTTTCGGAAAGGTGAAATCATCCGGTATCCATGGCTTCCAGGGCTGGGTATCAGACATAGGTATCCTCGCTGGTACCTATCACCATTTCGCCCGTTTCTGCCAGTCGACGTACGATCAGCAAAATCGCCTTCTGTTCGTTTTCGACCTGAGACAAACGAACCGGGCCACGATTGTTCAAATCATCGCGCAGAATATCGGCAGCACGTTGCGACATATTGCGCAGGAATTTCTCGCGAAGTTGCGGTTCTGCGCCTTTCAGGGCCACCAGCAGAGACTCGGATTCCACTTCCTGGAGCAAGCGTTGAATACTGCGATCGTCCACACTGACCAGATTTTCGAACAGGAACATTTCGTCGATGATTTTTTGTGCCAGTTCGCCATCAAAGTCACGTACGGCGCTGATAACCGCTTCTTCCTGCTGGGTTTTCATCAAGTTAATGATCTCTGCTGCGGTTCTTACGCCACCCATTTTGCTGCGTTTAAGATTCTGACCATCCAACAGGTTATTCAGTACCTCTGTCAGTTCGGCGAGCGCAGCAGGCTGTACGCCACCAAAGGTGGCAATACGTAACATAATGTCATTTCGCGCCCGTTCATCGAACAGTGCCAGAATATCCGCAGCCTGATTGCGTTTTAAATGCACCAGAATGGTGGCAATAATCTGCGGATGCTCATCACGGATCAGGTCAGCCGCACTTTGCGGCTCCATAAAGTTCAGTGTTTCAATGCCGCTGGTGGTATCGCGGGTTTCGAAAATATCTTCTAACAGGGTGGCGGCACGTTCTGCCCCCAAGGCTTTTACCAATACCGAGCGCAGATAGTCGCTTGCATTGACGCTCAAGGCGGCAAACTGTTCGGCTTCCTGCTCAAATTCCGTTAATACATCGGTAAGGACTTTGTTCGAAATCTGCTGAACATTGGCCATCGCGGTACTCAGATGCTGCACTTCGCGGGGATTAAGGTGTTTAAATACCTCGGCGGCACGATCTTCGCCAATGGTCATCAGTAAAATCGCACTTTTCTCGGTTCCGGTTATGCTCATAGCTCATTACTCATCCATTGGCGGATCACCAGCGCAACGACACGAGGATCGCTGTCTGACAGGTCACGAACACGCTGGCTCATAATTTCAACACCCAGACGCTGGTTCACTTTACGTTGTTGTATTTGCTCATCACGCGTCAGATGCACGGTTGCGTCAGGTTCTTCCGCTTCTTTACGAGCTTGCGCTGCTTCACTGGCCAGTTTTATCGCTTCTGTGCGTTGAGTTATCAGTGGTCGTATGGCTTTGCGCCACAGCAACCAAGCAACGAGCAGAACGAGTAGCCAGCGCCCGGAAGAGAGCAACAGATCAAAGAACATCTGTGACTTCCAGAACGGCAGATTTTCGAGGGCTTCATCTTCGACTGCGCTGAAAGGAGAGTTAACGACATTCAGGGTATCGCCACGTGTCTCTGAGAAGCCCATCGCTTCGCGGGTCAGGCTCTCAATTTGTTTTAACTGGTCTTCACTCAACGGAGCAGGGCTTCCATCTGCCTGCTGGCGATAATTAATGACCACGGCGACGGACAGACGCTGAACATCACCTACATTGAGGCGGGTATGACGAATTGTCTTATCCACTTCGTAGTTGGTGGTTTCATCCCGGGTGCTATTGTGGCTGCCATTCTGACTGGTGGCAGCGGCTGTGCCGGGTTGATTATTACCTTGAGCATTGGGCTGAGCGGGCGTGGTAATCGGAGCCGTATTGGCGGGCGCTGGCTGGTTAGATAACGCACCCGGAACGCCGCCCGGGAATTGCCCATTCGACTGTTCGCTCTGGTTTAGCTGGCGAGAACGTATGGCACTCTGTTCAGGATCTCCATTGGGACGATATTGCTCTTCGGTCTGTTCTTTGCTGGCAAAATCAATTTGTGCCGTGACCTGAGCGTGGACGTTACCGCTTCCGACAATAGGAACCAGAATGGATTCAATACGACGCTGATAGCGACTTTCAACATCCGTGGCGTAGTTTAATTGCGTGTCATTGAGCGCGCGTCCCGGTGTTTCGGAGCGCGTAAGCAGATGCCCGCCCTGATCGACTAACGTTACATTACCAGGCGGCAGACCTGCAACGGCACTGGAAACCATATGTACGACAGCATTAACTTGGCCTTCATCCAGCGCCCGGCCAGGTTCCAGATTCAAAGTGACCGAGGCTGAAGGCGCCTTTTGCTCACGTACAAATAATGAAGGTTTTGGCATGGCCAGGTGGATACGGGCGCGCTTAACCGGGCCGAGGGTTTCAATTGTCCGCGCCAGTTCGCCTTCCAGTGCCCGCTGATAATTCACCTGTTCACTGAACTGACTGATACCAAATTTTTCTTTATCCAGCAGTTCAAAACCGACGGCGCCACCTTTGGGTAGCCCTTGCTGGGCGAGACGTAAACGCAAGTCATAGACTTTATCGTCAGGGACCAGGATAGCGCTGCCATTGTCTGAATAACGATACGGAATATTCATCTGCGTCAGTTGCGTGACAATAGCCCCGCCGTCCTGGTCGGATAAATTATTATACAGTACGCGGTAATCAGGTGTTTTTGCCCAAAGCACCAAGGCGACAATAATCGCAACTGCAGCCGCAGCGGCCACAATAAGAGGAATTTTCGGGTTGGCGCGCAGGCTGGTTAACCACTCAGTTGCCTTGTCAGGTGGCGTTTGTGCCTGTGTGGCCGTCATTCAGCACCTCGGCGCGCAGCGTATACAGAGTCATTCGAATAAAGAGTGAACACAAAAGGCTCCCTGAGAGACTAATACAACAAAAATGCCACAATATGGCAGTGTCATTATTTTCTTTTTAGGGAATTTCTATGGCTGAATTAGCCTAGTATTTTGTGTCTAATTAACGCCTTTACTCTGTTGGTAAGATGCTAATCTGCTTGTGATTAACTTACAGGGGAAACCAGATGGCGATTCAGGGTATTGAAGGCGTGCTGCAACAGCTAAGGGCCACCGCGGTTCAAGCGCAACAAATCACACCGCAGCCACAAGCCACGGGTAGCGTGAATTTTGCGGGTGAATTACAGGCCGCTCTCGGCCGTATCAGTGAAGCCTCAAATACTGCCAGAACCCAGGCAGAGAAATTTTCTCTTGGTGTGCCGGGTATTGGACTGAATGACATGATGGTTGATCTGCAAAAATCCTCAGTATCATTAGCGATGGGTGTCCAGGTGCGCAATAAACTGGTTAGCGCCTATCAAGAAATGATGAATATGCAAGTTTAGCGAGGTAAGTTATTGATATAAAGCAGTTTTCTACATGGCGGCTTTAGCGGAGCACGTATGTAGCACAAGATCGCTTAATTTCTCATTAATGAGGTCTATCTGATCTGAGTTGTTTTCTGTCATCCCAGGCACCATAAACTCTGTGAACCATCTGCGAGTCTGAATGACCCATTTGAGAGGCAACATAATTTGGATTAGCTCCGACTGACAACAACCAGCAGGCAAATGTATGTCTTGACTGGTAAGCCTTTCTGTGACGCAACCCGGCCTTTCTTAACGCAGCAGTCCAGATCTACGAAATTGAATCCAGTGAGTAATGTGATCCTGACTTCCCGTTTATCGCGTTGACCGATGGGTTGGGTTTCTTTGCTGAAAACGTTTTTGTGGGTAGCTTAACAGCCCACCAGGTGGGTTCTGTTCTCTGCTTTATTAAATCACATCTTAGTTGTACAATTCAGTTGTGATTAATTGAATTCAGCGGAGCCAACCATGATGACCTATACCTTTTCCGACGTTCGCCAGAAATTTGCCAGCGTTCTTGATTCCGCCGTAACTCAGCCGGTGACAATTACGCGCCGCTCTGCTCCTGACATGGTAATCATCACCGCTGAACAGTTCGCGGAACTGCAAAAAGCAAAGTTTGAGGCATCTCTGTCTCGCGTAATGAGCAAGCCAAAGAATCAGGCTCTGTTTCAGGAATTAGCTGATAAATGATTTTCTTTCTGAGCGTTGAGCAGGTCATCGCCATTCACGATATCCAAATCGATTACTACGGTGGCTTGCCGGGATTGCGTGATATTGGCACTGTTGAGGGGATGTTAGGCCGCGTAGAAAACCTGCATGTTTATGAGAGCATCAGTGATTTACACATGTTGGCGGCATCGTTGTTGCTTTCGATAGCTCGCGGTCATGGCTTCAACGATGCCAACAAGAGAACTGCAACGGCATCGGCCATGGTGTTTCTTGATATGAACGGCTCGCCAATCACACCTAACGATGGCTTTGCTGATTTCGTCGTTGAAGCCGCTCAAGGATTGCATGATGTGTATGCGGTAGCTGAGAGGTTAAGAGGTCTGACATCGCCCTCAGGGGCGATGTCAGATTGCTGACAAAGAAGGAAAAAACGTGGTTTTTCCTTCTTTGTGGTGAGCAGCCGAAAATCAATAACTTGATTTTCCTTGTTTTTTATTAGGTGGTCTCTATTTATTCAGAGATGACTTAAGGTTTGTCAATACTCTGAAATCGCCCTCAGGGGCGATGTTTTATGACAAAGTTTAAAGTTCCATCTCCGATAAACTTATCCAAATTTTGCTATTTATTCTGTCATCATGAAAGAGCATTCACAGACATAACGTCAGTAGAGCCCGCTATTTTACCCAATAAACCTCTTCTCTTTTTTCTGTCTTGTTTAATGACTGATACCCAAAATAATTCGGGTGGCCTGTAGGCGCGAGGTGAGGCGAGCCTCACGCACGCAACACCCAAGTCATTTGAAGTATGACGGGTATAAATGAATATGACTTTCTTCCGGGGACTGTTTCACCTGCCTTCATGAAGCGATCTCTTATCGATACAGTGAGCTTCAGGGAAGTCGTTTTTTGATATGAGCGATTGTGAATATTCGTTATCAATGACGACAACTGCCTTTGCCGATGTTCTTTGATGGCCTCTCACTTTATCGTCGTTATTAATCCAGGTCATGAAACCTGCTGATTTTCGTGATAATTGCTTACGCTTTGGTCGAAAATCCGTTAATTTTTCGGTAATCGCTGTAATTTCGCTGTTAATCACAGGAGAAAGACGACTTTATGAACCCGCAAGAAATGCTGGAAAAAAAGACGGTTTTATTAACCCCCGAACTACAGCGTGCCGCAGACTTTATTCGCCAGTATCCTCATGATGCAATTAATCTCTCGATGCGCGCTTTTGCCGACCAGGTGGGTGTGAAGCCTGCAACGTTATTGCGTCTGGCGCAGCGTCTGGAATATTCCGGCTGGGAAGCCTTTAAACAAGATTTTGTTCAGGCTTTAGGGCTGAACCATGAAAGTTATCAGAGCCGCGCCAGGAAACTGTTAAGTCACAGCAGTTCGACCACGCTGTATCAGGCTATGTTTAACGCACATAACGACAATTTACATGAAACCTGGCAGCAAAATCATCAGCAAATGAGCGCCGTTATTGAGGCCCTGTTCCGGGCGGAACATGTCTATATTTGTGGTTTCCGTGCCAGTTATCCGGTGGCTTACAGCCTGTTTTATAGCTACCGGCTATTTGAAAAACACGTTTCACTGATTGACGGTCAGGCCAGCAATTATGAAGTTTTTACACGAGAGCTGACCACCGACGATGTGGTGCTGATGATCGGTTTTTCACCCTATTCCCGAGAGTCGCTTGACGTGCTGGAGGCTGCCCGTCTTGCCGGGAGTAAAATCGTTGCGCTGACTGACTCACCGCTGTCGCCGCTTGCACAATATGCGACCCATACACTCTATTTTTCATCACACAGTCCTTCATTTTTTCCCTCCGTTGTGGCGGCTATGGGAATGGCAGAATCACTGCTCGCGCTTCTGGTTACCCGTTATGGGGATAAAGCCGTAGGGAAAATCGCCCGTGCAGAACAATTCTTTTTCTCTTGCGGGGCTTGGGTAAAGGCTACTCGCTGAACGAAATGAGTCTCTGATATCTGATGCAAAAGAACGCTATCCGGTAAGTAAGGCGACAGGGGCGTGGCTTAATGCTATTTTGAACTTGGGGGACAGCCAGGATTACTGGCAGGATCTGACATTATCCAGGTGAATAAGGAAACGCGGATGAAACAAGGACTACTGATAGCAGGGCTCTTATTGCTAACGGGCTGTGCCGGGAAAGAGTATTCTGAGGTAATAGCGCATCCAGCACCCGCCGGCCTTACGGGATACTGGCAGTCAGTGGGCCCGCAAAGCGAACTTATCAGCCCCGAAGCCCTGGCATCGCTGGTGGTCATGCCGGATGGAACAACCCTCGACTGCCGCCAGTGGCAACGAGTGATCGCCGTTTCAGGTAAGCTATCCCTGAAGTCAGATGGCGAGAGCTGGCAAAATACCACTGAAAAAGAGGATATTTACTCACTGGTACCGCGCGATAACCAGCTTAAATATGCGGGAATGACTTTACAGCGCGTGAGTCAGCTAACAAGCGAATGCACTCAGGCCCTGCAAAACTTGCAAGTGGCCATTGAGCAACAACCGCTTCCGTGAGTTGTTTTGTGATTATAATTCACCGCTGACGACTGGCTCAGCGTCCGGGCTATTGGCTGGCAGCAATAACATACCCGCCAGCCGACCGTAAGCGAGGTTAACTGACTGTTGCTGATTCCCCTGGTGAATAAGCACTTTTAGCTCATCCATCCGTTCCAGTAACAGCCGTTTCACTTCAGCTTCATTTTCCAGTAACTGACGCAGAATCTCCCGTACTTTACCGGGGAAGGGACTGTCAGCTGCGTTAGCATTACTGGCAGAAAGGGCGTTCACATGCTGGATATAATTCAATTCTCCGTCGATTAACGCCTCCCACTGTTGAGTTCTGGCCATAATCAGCATTTGGTTACTCAGCAGCAGTAACTGCTGCCAGTCTGCAAGGGAGGAAGAAGTGGGTGTCATTACGGCATGTCCTGGGTTAAACCAGCGGAAGGATTAATTTGATTCCATGCATCTGCAATACCTTCAAGCAGCCCCTGTACTTCGGTGAGTGCCTGTTTGTTATTACGAAGATTCGCTTCCAGCAGACGGCGTACCATGTAGTCATACAGGCTATCAAGATTGCCTGTAAGTTCACTGTTGACCGAGTGATCAAGGCCTGCTTGCAGGCCATTGGTAATAATATTCACCGCTTTTGAAATGGCCTGACCCTTGCCCGCAATGTCACCTTGATCCATCAGGATCTCGGCTTTTTTTAAGGCGCTGGTCGCGCCTTCAAAGAGCATCACCACTAATTGATAGGGTGAGGCGCTCAGGACCGCACTTTCCAGGCCGACTTGGGCGTATGCATTAACTCCGGCGCGATTATACATCTGTATATCCTTTTATGAACTCATTGCTTCGAACTGCTTCGTCAGATAGTTACCGGTATTCGTTAGCTGATTCACCATCTTATCGAGCTCGGTAAACTGTTTTTTATAGCGCTCAATGACGCTGTTAATGCTGACATTGGTGGTCTTAATTTTGTCATCAAGATTTTTCAGCGTTTTATCAATGCCGTTAGTGGCATTTTTGATTGCTCCGTCACTGGCCAGGACACTGGTTAAAAGCTTATTAATCTGGACGCCAAATCCCGTTTTTTCACCATCGCCTACAAAGAATTCGCTCACGCTGGTGGGTTTCTCATTGAGGGCTTTATCCAGTTGGGCATCGTCGATGCTCAGTCTGCCGTTAATATCCTGGGTCAGACCCAACGAGGCGAGGTTACCAAATTCACCCGTTTGTGATGAACTCAGCATGGAGCGAAGCTGAGTCTGAATGCCACGTAGCGTACCGTCCCCCAACAGATCGCCATTCGAACTGTCTTGCGTGGTGCTGTCTTTATCCACAGCGGTGAATTTGGTTTGTGAATCAATGGTGGTCTGGAGTGAGTTATAGGCATCCACAAAGGCTTTCACTGCGGTTTTCATGGGGGCGGTATCTTTGGTGACGGTTAATTTTTCCGCTTTGTCTTCCGTTGTTGCCGTCAAATTCAGGGTGAGACCTTCCGGTGCGCCGGTGATGGTATTGCTGCTACGGGTGATGGGGATATTATTAATTTTTAGCTCAGCATCTTTAGCTTCAACTTTTTGCTCCATACCATTTTGACTGGCGGTTTTGTCATAACCAATGGCTGCCTGTAGTTCGTCATCACCCGTGACGCTAATCGTCATGGCATTTTTTTCGCCGGTATCCCGGGCAGTAAAGGACAAATGGAAGCTATTATCATCTGCCTGAATAATACTGGCCGTTACGCCACCCTGTTGCTTATTGACGGCATCACGGATTGCGGTCAGTGAGGTTTGATCGTCACTCAATGACACTTTCATCACTTTTTGGTCATCGCCGCTACCCTGGGTAAACACCAGCGTACGCGGTTCTTCAGCAGCGCTTTTAACGGTAGTTAATGGCGTGTCTTTGCTGTCAAATTTACCCGATACCAATGATTGTGCCTGAGCCAGTTGGGTGACTTCTACGGAGTAGTCGCCGGCGGTTGCCGCTGCATCAATAGTGGCAGTAAAGGCTTTATTGGTGCTGGTCACTTTTGTGGTGGCAATGTTTTGCGCTTTTGATAACGCTTCAGCCGCACTTTGCACTTTTTGCACAGAACTCTGCACCACGCTCCAGGCCGTCAGCTTGGCTTTATATGAGGTTTGCTGGCTGGTAAGGGGGGTGAGCCGTCCTTGTTCAGCTTTAGTTAAATCATCAAGCAGATCACCGAGTTTTAAATTAGAACCCACACCGAGCGCACTGACGCTTGCCATATTCTATTCCTTCATTAAACGGATACCAGTGGCACAGTTATCGGCACCCGTTACAGGAAGTTTAATAAAAAAGCATCTGGAGCAATGGCGAAGTTAAGCAGGGTTTAGGGGGGTATTTCATCTTTCAAGGAATTTTAAAAAAAGGCTAAAGATCGTTTTAAAGGAGTCGATAACGGTATCAACGGCAAGCAAGCCGTAGGCCCGCAGCCTGAAACTTAAACTTACAGAAAGGAATACGACTATGGCAGTAATTAGTACTAACAGCTTGTCGCTGATGACTCAAAATAACCTGAACAAATCCCAGGCTTCTCTGGGCAGTGCTATTGAGCGTTTGTCTTCTGGCTCACGTATCAACAGTGCTAAAGACGATGCTTCTGGCCAGGCAATTGCCAACCGTTTTACTTCTAACATTAACGGTCTGACTACCGCAGCGCGTAATGCTAACGACGGTATTTCCATGGCGCAGACTGCTGAAGGTGCGTTGAGCGAAATCAACAACAACTTACAGCGTGTGCGTGACCTGACGGTGAAAGCGCAGAACAGCTCTAACTCTGCCTCTGATATTGACTCCATCCAGTCTGAAGTTAACCAGCGTATGGAAGAGATTGACCGCGTTACCAAGCAGACCGACTTTAACGGTATCAAAATTCTTGATAACCGTGGTGGTGACGCTAAGCCTTATAATTTCCAGGTTGGCGCTAAAGACAGCGAGCAGATCAATATTGATATCAATTCAAGCGCTGGCTGGAATCTGGCTGCTGCTGGTCTGAATGGTGCTTCAAATGAAGTATTGAACCGCAATACAGAAAGTTTAAAAGGAGCAACAGAGACATATAACGATAAGTATACTGAAGTCCTTACAGCTAAATTAGATGCTGCTAAAGATGGTTATACTACTTATGGTGAGAAGGCAACTGAGGCTGAGGATGCTGCTAAAGCCCTTGCTGAAGCTCTGGCTGATCCTACTAAAACTGCTGATGAATTGAAAGAGGCAACTGATGCATCAACTAAAGCTACGACTGAGCAAGCTAAGGCTCTTGAGGCATTTAAAAAGAGTGCAGGTATCGATTCCAAAACCAATCTTTCGAATGAAACTCATACTGCAATAGCTGCATACTATACGGCTGCAGAGAACCTTTCTGATGCAGATCCTGATGACGCTGAAGCAGTAGCAGCAGCAAAAGTAGCAGCAGCAACAGCAGCAGCTAGCGTTGCTGGTAAAATCTCTGGTTTAGATACCACGGCAAAAGATGCTGCAGCTAAAGCGATTAACGATAAACCAGGAGCTCTAGTCAATGGTAGCCTGCGTACCGTTGCAGCGACCGGCTTCGACGTTCTGTCCGGTACCGTTGACTCTAACGGGGCAACTGATGGTAGCCCACTGGCTGACATTGATGCAGCCCTTAAAGCTGTCGATGAGCAACGTAGCTCCCTGGGTGCGTCTCAGAACCGTTTTGAGTCCACCATCTCTAACCTGAACAACACCGTTAACAACCTGTCTTCAGCCCGTAGCCGTATTGAAGATGCAGACTACGCGGTAGAAGTTTCTAACATGTCTAAAGCACAGATCCTGCAACAGGCGGGTACTTCTGTTCTGTCTCAGGCAAACCAGGTTCCTCAGGCAATGATGTCTCTGCTGCGTTAATTATTACTCAGCGCTTAAAAAACTCGCTTCGGCGAGTTTTTTTATTGTTACTGCCTCCCGTTTTATTCAAAGGTCACTATAAAAATCCGGGTATCGATCCCCATCGCTAACCGGTTAATACAGATAAAACAGCAGAATAAATGTTCCCAGCCAATGCTAGCAATTTTGGGTGTTTTTTTCGCCATATCTTGCTTGCTACTGCCAAATATACCCGCTATTTCCCCCACTATTCTGACGATTAAAACGCCTACAGAAACGGATAATTGTGCCGATAAATAAACTAACGCAGGGCTGTTTATGGTGAACGCACTCTATACCGCTGAAGGTGTCATGGATAAACACTCACTGTGGCTGCGCTATGTTCCATTGGTCCGCCATGAAGCATTGCGTTTACAAGTTCGTCTACCCGCCAGTGTTGAACTTGACGATCTGCTGCAAGCCGGGGGGATTGGTTTGCTGAATGCGGTGGACAGGTATGACGCTTTACAGGGCACCGCTTTTACGACTTATGCGGTACAGCGCATTCGTGGGGCGATGCTGGACGAACTACGCAGTCGAGACTGGGCACCCCGTAGTGTCAGACGCAATGCGCGTGGTGTGGCCCAGGCTATCGGGCAGCTGGAACAAGAGCTCGGGCGTAATGCCACAGAGACCGAAGTCGCAGCGCGATTAAATATTTCGCTGGAAAGTTATCGTCAGATGTTGCTCGACACTAACAATAGCCAGTTGTTCTCTTATGACGAATGGCATGAAGAACACGGTGACGGGATTGAACTGATAACCGAGCAGCATCAGCAGGAAAACCCGCTTCAGGCATTACTGGACGGCAACCTGCGACAGCGGGTAATGGAGGCGATAGAAAAATTACCCGAGCGTGAGCAACAGGTTTTAACCCTTTATTACCAGGAAGAGCTCAACCTCAAAGAGATTGGCGCGGTACTGGAAGTAGGGGAGTCAAGAGTCAGTCAGCTACATAGCCAGGCGATTAAACGCTTGCGAAGCAAGCTGGGCAAGTTATAGACCTGGCGAAAAATTCTATAACGATGGGGAATCAAAATGACACAAAAACAAGAGAAAAAAAGACCCTTAAGCCGCTATCTGAAAGACTTTAAGCATATGGCAACGCATTGCGCGCATTGCAGTAAAGAACTGGACAGGATAACCCTGACCCGGGACGGTGCGATTGTCAATAAAATCAGCATTGCTCAGCTTGATACCCTGATTACAGACGCTGACTGGCAGGAAGAGCAGAGTCACTGGGCCGCGCTGTGTCGTTTCTGCGGCGATCTCTATTGTAAAGAGCAAAATAATTTTTTCGATATTATTGGTTTCAAACAGTACCTGTTTGAACAGACTGAAATGAGTCATGGCACTATTCGTGAGTATGTTGTGCGGGTGCGTCGTCTGGGGAATTATTTCAGTCAGCATTGTGTTGCGCGGCCTAAAGAAGCCAATGCATTTAGTCTGGAAGAGCTGAACGACGGGTTACCCGAGATAAGCACAAATAATTATCGTATTGCCCTGCGCAAATATGATCAGTTTATCAGCAACAGAAACAGTGAAATACGTTAGCTATTTGTTTCTCCGGATACGGCTGTTTCAAGCGTGAAAGCGAAAAATGACCGTATCTGGAGAATGCCCTTTCTTAAGCAAGACAGTCAAATCAGAAAACCTTCATCCATATTTTTTCTCGTTTGCACGACAAAATCGTTATCACCAGGCATAATCATTCTTACTTTCCTTCTTGTGTAAGAGGCGTTATGTCGCTCAATAATCTGGTTCGCTTCCCTCGTCTTGAATTGCTGGGGGCTCCCACACCGCTGGAGTATTTACCGCGTTTTTCTGACTATCTTGGGCGTGAAATTTATATTAAACGTGATGATATTACCCCGGTTGCACTGGGGGGAAATAAGCTGCGTAAGCTCGAGTTTTTAGTGGCAGAGGCATTAAGTCAGGGAGCCGATACATTAGTGACCGCCGGGGCCATTCAGTCTAACCATGTCCGCCAGACAGCAGCGGTGGCGGCAAAACTGGGGTTGAATTGTGTGGCGCTGTTGGAAAACCCTCTCGGTACTCAGGCGGCAAATTATCTCACCAACGGCAACCGTCTGCTGTTGGATCTGTTCAATGCAGAGATTGAAATGTGTCCGGTACTTGACCGACCAAACGAGCAACTTGCTGAACTTGCTATTCGTCTGGAAGCGCAGGGCTTTCGTCCCTTTGTTATCCCCGTTGGTGGCTCCAGCGCGCTGGGTGCTTTGGGGTATGTGGAAAGTGCCCAGGAAATTTTTCAGCAATGTGAAGGTAGTGTCGCGCTCTCTTCCGTTGTGGTGGCATCGGGGAGTGGGGGAACCCATGCCGGGCTGGCCGTGGGGCTTGAGCAGTTAATGCCGCAGGTCGAGCTTATTGGTGTCACGGTATCAAGAAGCCGCGATCTGCAATTACCGCAAGTAACCGGTTTACAACAAGAGGTGGCAGAGTCTTTGGCGCTGGTAGCCCAAGCCCCGATAACCTTGTGGGATGACTACTTTGCTCCCGGTTATGGTCGTCCCAATGACGCAGGTCTTACTGCAATAAAAATGCTGGCACAGCTCGAAGGCGTGGTACTTGATCCGGTCTATACGGGTAAGGCCATGGCAGGATTAATTGACGGTGTTGAACAAAAACGTTTTAAAGATGAGGGACCCATTTTGTTTATTCATACGGGAGGGGCTCCGGCACTCTTTGCCTATCACCCGGAATTCTAGTCTTATCGCTATAACCGCAGGTCGATACTGCATCATGATGGCTGGCAAAGCCTGTGCTGCCAGCCATCCGGGTTTATTGCTTGTAAGCCTGTTTTATTTGTTTCACAGTGTTACAAAAAACCTCTGCCTGAGCGGTGTCTTCCATTTCGGCGATTTGTTTTTCCATTTTCAGTATTACACGTCCCGCATCGGCCTGCCCCATAGCCAGTAACATCTGAGTTAACAAGGCTTTCAGGCAGGAAACTTCACTCGCCAGCTGGCGAACATTCTCTTCCGTGGAAAAATCAGGAGTACTCATTTACGTTCCTCAATGCTTGGTGATTTCTCTGTCTCAGCATGGTGAGACATTAAGGCGACGGAGTATATCATGGCTTGCGTGAATTTTTTGCCATGAAACCGATCTGCATCCATTTATCCGAACGCTTGCCGCGCATCGAGATCCCGCATTTGTCGTGTGATGAAATGCATAAATGCGATTTTTTTGTTGTAGAAACGTTAACACGCATCCTGCAATTCGAATGATTTTGGATATAACAATGTGTATAGCGATAAAAACAGGAGGATAAGAGTCTTGTTTCGTAAGCTTTAATCCGTCGACTGTTAGTTTTTTAAACAAACTATCGGTCAAAAAGATAAGAAAACTCTTCATAATGCGTTGTTGTCTACGGTTATAACAAATTGAATTTGCCTCTCGGCTGAAAAGGGTTACTCTATGAATCGTTCCCATCAGTAACATTATCCCTTTTCTGGAGATTTATTCTTTGACCAACGTACTTCTTGTTGATGACCATGAGTTGGTGCGAGCAGGGATACGACGTATTCTGGAAGATATTAAAGGCATTAATGTAACGGGTGAAGTCAATTGCGGTGAAGATGCCATTAAATGGTGCCGTAGCCAGCCGGTGGATGTCGTCTTAATGGATATGAACATGCCGGGGATCGGCGGACTGGAAGCTACCCGCAAAATTTTACGTTACGCGCCCGATATCAAAGTCATTATGTTGACGATTTATACTGAAAATCCTTTACCGGCAAAAGTCATGCAAGCCGGTGCTGCTGGCTATCTGAGCAAAGGCGCTGCGCCACAAGATATGGTTAATGCGATTCGCCTGGTTATGTCGGGGCAGCGTTATATCGCATCTGATATTGCCCAGCAAATGGCCTTAAGCCAGATTGAACCCGATAAATCAGCTTCTCCTTTCGGATGTTTATCTGAGCGTGAGTTACAAATCATGCTGATGATCACCAAAGGGCAAAAGGTAAATGAAATATCTGAACAGCTAAACTTAAGCCCCAAAACAGTCAATAGTTATCGTTATCGTATGTTTAGTAAGCTGAACATCAGTGGTGATGTCGAATTAACGCATCTGGCGATTCGTTACGGACTTTTCGATGCGGAGACATTGTCCGGAAGTGAATGATATTTTTGACCCTCGGGTTTTCTTAAAAACGGTTACCAGTCAGCCTGGTGTCTATCGGATGTATGACACCAGCGAAACCGTCATTTATGTCGGGAAAGCAAAAGATCTTAAAAAACGACTGGCGAGTTACTTTCGCAGCAATCTTGCCAGTCGAAAAACCGAAGCACTGGTGGCGCAGATAGCGCATATTGATGTCACCGTGACCCACACTGAAACGGAAGCGCTGTTGCTTGAGCATAACTATATTAAGCTCTATCAGCCTCGCTACAACGTTCTTTTACGTGACGATAAGTCTTATCCCTTTATTTTCTTAAGTGCGGATAAGCATCCCAGACTGACGATGCACCGTGGGGCTAAACATGCCCGTGGCGAATACTTTGGCCCTTTTCCTAATGGTTACGCGGTTCGTGAAACGCTGGCGCTATTACAGAAAGTTTTTCCGGTGCGTCAATGTGAAAACAACGTTTATCGTAATCGCTCGCGCCCTTGCTTACAGTATCAGATTGGCCGTTGCCTTGGCCCTTGTGTTACCGGGCTTGTCAGCGAGGAGGATTATGCCCGTCAGGTGGACTATGTGCGGCTATTTTTGTCCGGGAAGGATGATCAGGTTCTGAACTTACTGATTGAGCGAATGGAACAGGCCAGTAGTCAGCTGGAATTTGAAGAAGCTGCGCGCATACGCGACCAGATTCAGGCCGTACGGCGGGTGACAGAACAGCAGTTTGTCTCGAATAACGGCGATGACTTAGATGTGGCAGGGGTGGCATTTGACGCCGGTATAGCCTGTATTCACGTGCTTTTTATCCGTCAGGGCAAAGTGCTGGGGAGTCGCAGCTATTATCCTAAAGTTCCGGCAGGCACTGACCTGGCAGAGGTCGTGGAAACCTTTATTGGACAGTTTTATTTACAGGGTAGTGAAAGCCGCAGTTTACCAAGCGAGATCCTGCTCGATTTTACCCTGCAAGATAAAACGGTTCTGGCGGACACGCTCAGTGAACTTGCCGGGCGAAAAATCAATATCCAGAGTAAGCCGCGTGGCCTGCGTGCGCGTTATTTAAAACTGGCGCGTACTAATGCTGCGACTGCCTTAGTCACGCGATTGACTGAACAGTCGACGATTCATCAGCGTCTTAAAGCGCTGGCAGAAATACTGCAGTTGCCTACGATTAATCGTATGGAATGTTTTGATATCAGCCATACCATGGGGGAGCAGACGGTTGCCTCCTGCGTGGTGTTCGATAGCAATGGTCCGTTACGGGCAGAATACCGCCGCTATAATATCACGGGTATTACACCGGGCGATGACTATGCCGCCATGGAGCAGGTATTACAGCGACGCTATGGAAAAGCGATTGAGCCAGATAAGATCCCCGACGTGGTGATTATTGATGGTGGCAAAGGGCAACTGGGGCAGGCCAAAGCGGTATTTGACCATCTTGATGTCCCCTGGGATAAACATCATCCATTGTTACTGGGCGTGGCGAAGGGTAGCGATCGTAAAGCTGGACTGGAAACCTTATTTTTAGAGCCGACCGGCGAAGGTTTTGCGCTGCCGCCTGACTCTCCCGCGCTGCATGTTATCCAGCATATTCGGGATGATTCACATAATCATGCGATTTCCGGACACCGGAATAAGCGTGCCAAGGTAAAAAATACCAGTGCACTTGAAACAATTGAAGGTATTGGACCAAAACGGCGTCAGATGCTGCTAAAATACATGGGCGGATTGCAACCACTCAAGAATGCATCTGTCGAGGAAATAGCAAAAGTGCCGGGTATTTCACAGGCGCTTGCAGAAAAAATCTACTACTCGTTGAAACATTAGGGTCTCTGTAGCAACATAGAGGCAATTTACCACCTTTAGCAGAAATTTACCCGGCGCCATGCAATTTAATATTCCTACAATGCTCACGCTATTTCGAGTCGTGCTTATCCCGTTTTTTGTTCTGGCGTTCTATTTGCCGTTCAACTGGGCTCCTTTCCTCTGTGCGTTTATTTTCTGGCTGGCGGCGATTACCGACTGGTTTGATGGCTTTCTGGCCAGAAGATGGAACCAAAGTACCCGTTTTGGTGCATTCCTCGATCCGGTTGCCGATAAAGTTATGGTCGCCGTAGCATTAGTGCTGGTCGCCGAACATTACCATGCCTGGTGGGTAACGTTACCGGCTGCAACCATGATTGCCCGGGAAATTATCATTTCAGCTTTACGCGAATGGATGGCTGAAATTGGAAAAAGAAGCAGTGTTGCCGTTTCCTGGGTCGGTAAGACCAAAACAATGGCACAGATGCTGGCATTGATTGGCATGTTATGGCGTCCGAATATGTGGGTCGAGTATGCAAGTATCGCGCTTTTCTTTGTCGCAGCAGTGCTGACATTCTGGTCGATGTTCCAATATTTAGCGGCTGCAAGAGGTGATTTGCTCGAACAGTGATCTATCCGGCGCAAAAATAATCAAACGATTCGTAGAGTTAGAAAATTTCATTGACTCGCCGCGCCAGACAAGTAGAATGCAACGCATCGAAAGGCAGCAAGGCTGCTTCGATAAAAGTAAAAGCAAGTGATTAGGTTTTTATCTTCTGACTTGTTAAATGCGGGAATAGCTCAGTTGGTAGAGCACGACCTTGCCAAGGTCGGGGTCGCGAGTTCGAGTCTCGTTTCCCGCTCCAGATATTAAGTAACAGAGTTTCTGTTACTGGTAGTAAAGGCTTAGAGACGGCGCGTTAGCAAAGCGGTTATGTAGCGGATTGCAAATCCGTCTAGTCCGGTTCGACTCCGGAACGCGCCTCCAATTTTTTCCCGAGCCCAGATGGTGAAATCGGTAGACACAAGGGATTTAAAATCCCTCGGCTGTAAGGCTGTGCGGGTTCAAGTCCCGCTCTGGGCACCATGGGAAATATAAGAATAAAATCAATGATAAGCAGTGTCGTGCAAGCCACCTTCGGGTGGTTTTTTATTGCCTGAAATTCAGGTTTCGCCATTAGCTTTCGCCATCAAAACGAGGCGTTACTCCCCCCTGCCAGTCGCGCTTTTTACCGGTATTGTGCTCAGCGTATTGATTACCGTCTTTATAGGGTCGATAACCTGTACAGGCTTATGGATCTATACCCGTCATACTTCGAGTTGCTTGGGTGTTACCTACGTTCAGCCCGTCGAATCACATAGTTTGTCTATGCTCATCGACGGGCTGAACTTGGCGCCTACAAGCAACTCGAATTATTTTGGGTATATAGCCGTTTTCGCCCTTTGCAGGTGAAAGTGCTCAATTAGGGATAAGCCTGGGTAGCGATGATGTTACTTTTCCTGCCTTCGTTTCAGAGAATTTATTGTGTTATGTTTTAGTCTCTTTTTTTAAATTTCCCATAGTAGATGAGAGTTTAGCCTGAGCTAATTTTTTGAAATATTAACATTTTCTCTTTATATTAACGGGTCAGAATGACTAAGAGATTCAGGTCATTTATTCTGAATAAAATATTAATATTTTGGCAGGCTCAGCTATTTACGCTTTAACCGTTTTTTCTGAAATAAATAAGTTAAAAATGCACTTATAACACCAATAAGAGGCATGGCTGTCGCCCCCATCAGAAAATTTTCCTGGTCTGTTTGATTATTTCTACGTATATCTTCAAAGCGTTTAAGTGCTTTTTGTTCATTCATCGCGCTGACTTCTTCAAACTGTTTTTCAAACCCGCTCTGAATTAACTGAAAAGCATGGTCTGTATCTGTTACCTCCAGAGCAATGGTTTGATTATCTTTTTGGAAAAAACAGTAGTCACGCATAAAAACTCCAAATCAAGATGGGGATATGCAGGTTTCGACCAAAATCAACGCATAACTTGCACATCAGTATAGGCTTTTTTTTATAAAAATGAATCGACAGTATCTCAATACTGCTATGAGGATAACTGCCTGAGAACACTTCTTTCCCAGCATATCCCGCACTTTCGTTGTACTATAGTGTGACGATGATTAATTGCCTCACAGATAGCTTGTTCAGACAGGTTATGCTGTGATGCCAGGAGGAAGCAGTAATGAACCAAGGCCCACTCAGTGAAGATGAAATAGAATGGATTGATGAGGTATTAGCGAAGTACGGTATCCCAGATTCGGTCATTGATGCGGCTGAACTGGACGGCTTACTGACGGCGCTGTTATCAATGCGTGATTCTTTTGAGTCAGCAGAACTGTGGCAGGCACTTTGGGGGACGTTACCTGAGTGGGAGAGCGATGCCGAACGGATCCGCTTTGAAGCGCTGGTTTATCAGCATCGGCAGGATATTGCCGAACGTCTGGAGTTTTACCCGACACAGTTTGAACCTCTGTTTGGCAGTGATGAAGTGGATAACCGTGAAATCGTGCTGGTGGAAGAGTGGTGTTATGGCTATATGCGCGGTGTGATGCTGACTCATCGTGATGACTTGCCTGAAGAGTTGCGTCCGGCGCTCGCCGTAATTGCTTTACATGGTATTGAAGAGAATATTGTGACCATCAACCAGATGTCACCGGCTGCATATCTTGACAGCATTGATCAGATAAAACCTGCGGTATTGAGTCTGTATCATTACTGGCTTCGCCGCAACAGCGGTCAGGCATTACATTGATAGCGGTTTGATGTTTCAGGTTGTATGGGAGTGTCGTACGAAGGAAAGTTGAAGCAGACCATTGACTGTCAGGGATGGACTGCATTTTGCAGGCTGAAGCAGCCTGCAAAATGCATAAAGAAACTCAGGACTGGGAGTCCATAGTTGCCAGTTCTTTATCTATCAGGTATAAGCCTTCGCCGCTGCCGGCCACCAGACTGAATTTATCCAGTACAGATTTAAACAGTTTCTCTTCTTCGTGCTGCTCAGAAACATACCACTGCAGGAAGTTAAAGGTAGGGTAATCCTGAGATGTCATTGCTGCATGTGCCAGCTCATTAATTTGACGAGTAATTAATTGCTCGTGCTCGTAAGTCGCTTTAAACAGAGCATCTAACGAAGCATAATCATTATAAGGTGAAGGGACTGCATTAATTTTTGGCATATTCCCGGTGTCGCTCAGATAGGCAAACAAACGCTGCATATGCGTCATTTCTTCCTGGGCATGACGACGCAGAAATGCTGCTGCACCTTCGAAACTGTGGTAGCTGCACCATGCGCTCATTTGCTGATACAGCAGGGAAGAAAAGAGCTCAAGGTTCATTTGCTCATTAAGTCTTTCGATCATGTCTTGTTTTAACATGGGTAGCTCCATAAACAGGGTACGTCAGATAATTAATACTCTAGGTATATATTTCTATAAAAGCAAATAAAATGTTGCAATTATTAATTAAATGAGAATGGTTGTTAATATTATTATTGATTGAATAACACGGTAATAATAATGCGAATTACTCTTATTATGTATTCCGTGAAATATTAAGCCATAATTAAAATAATCAAAAATATAAAATATCTTGAAGAAACAATCCTGTTCTTTGCCATTAATTGATATATCCAAAATTATTCGCGTTACTTGCAGGCACAAAACGTTGACAGGAGCTGAGCACAGACCAACGATATGATTCGGTGAGCAGGCTCCCAGGCTACTTGACGTGTATCGGGTAGCGATAAGAGCGCCCCGCAGAAATAAACTCTGTCAGGGGGATTTACCTCGCCGGTCAGCTGTGGCTAAATGCTTTTCTTTCAACGTTGTCCGTAACATGAATATTCTTCATTTTGTCCTTGCTCTGTTTGTTATCCTTGGTCTTGCCTGGTTAGTTAGCTTTGACCGCAAAACGATCCGTATTCGCTATTTAGTTCAACTGATCGTTATCGAAGGTCTGCTGGCTTTCTTCTTCCTGCATTCAGATAGCGGGTTAAGCATTATCAACGGTGTTTCAGGTTTCTTTGGCCATTTGCTGGCCTTTGCCGCCGATGGAAGTGATTTTGTTTTTGGCGGCATGAGTAAAGCCGGACTGGCATTTATTTTCCTTGGCGTACTGTGTCCGATAATCTTTATTTCGGCATTGATCGGTATTTTGCAACATTTCCGTATTCTGCCCGTCATCATTCGGGTCGTGGGGCTGTTGCTGTCAAAAGTGAATGGTATGGGGAAACTTGAATCCTTTAATGCCATTAGTTCACTGATCCTGGGGCAGTCAGAAAACTTTATCGTCTACAAAGGTATTCTGGCAGATTTAAGTTCGCGTCGCCTGTTTACTATGGCAGCAACGGCCATGTCGACAGTCTCACTGGCTATTGTCGGCGCGTATATGACGATGCTTGAGCCTAAGTATGTGGTTGCGGCGTTGATCCTTAATATGTTTAGCACCTTTATCATTCTGACAATAATCAACCCAAGCCGTCCGGGAACGGAAGAACCTGAAATCAAACTAGAAAAGCTGCATGAATCCCAAAGTTTCTTTGAGATGCTGGGTGAATATATTCTTGCCGGTTTTAAAGTCGCGATGATTATCCTCGCTATGCTGATTGGTTTTATTGCTTTAATCAGTGCAGTTAACGCATTGTTCGCGACAGTGTTTGGTCTGAGTTTTCAGCAGATACTGGGTTATGTGTTCTATCCTTTCGCCTGGCTGGTTGGAATACCGCATGCGGATGCGCTGGCTGCGGCAGGCATTATGGCAACGAAACTGGTTGCCAATGAGTTTGTTGCCATGATTGAACTACAAAAAATCATGGCCACTTTATCGCCGCGCGGCTTGGGCATTCTGTCTGTTTTCCTGGTCTCTTTTGCTAACTTTGCTTCCATTGGCATTGTGGCTGGAGCGATTAAAGGATTGAGTGAACAGCAGGGGAATGTCGTATCGCGGTTTGGTTTACGTCTGGTCTATGGTGCAACGCTTGTAAGCCTGCTCTCGGCAGCATTTGCCGGACTCGTACTGTAAAGATTTTGCGAGAGGAAAATGCGTTTTCCTCTCGCATAACAGCGAGTCAGCGATTAAAAAGCGACACAGACTTTCTGGTCAACCCGCATCACTGAGTCCTGGTTAAAGCGTGACTGATAAATACCGCGTAACTTCTCGATGTTATTATTACTTTCTGCGTCACCGGAGTGAATAAGCATCAGTGCTTTACTGGATTCTCGCGCCAGTTTTCCATCATTACCCAGCCACTGCCCGTTGGCATTAAATACGGTAAGTCCTTCACGAAAAGACGGGGTCACATCGTTATCAACGAATCCCTGCCACTCTGTTGCGGTTATTTCCGATCCTGCCGGACGATTAAGCCCAAAATAGAGAGTGCTTTGCGTCATCATATCGCCTACAGCGCAAGGTGTAGTGGTATTTAACGGCGTTTTTGTTCTGTCAGCACAGCCGGTCAGAAGTAACAGCAGAGCGCCTGTTATCGTTGTTTTATAGAATGTCATGATTTACCTGTCTGATTCTCATTATTATGGCTTTCTCGAGGAATTTGATGCGCGCATTAAAGTGGCTGATACCACCTTTGATGACATGTTTATCAAATAACGACCCAATATACCGGGTAAATCATCTATAAGCAGCAGAATCAGACGGACGGAGATAAACGGATCTGGCGGTAGTGGCATTATGCCCCGGGCGTTCTGATTAATGAGTCAGGAAATTACCAGTTACTGGTGACAACGGAGTAGGGGGTTCCACTTGTGCCACGACACTGATAGTCCAGCTGAACCTCGTAGTTCAGACATTGGGGACCACTGAATACCGTACAGGTCTTGGTTTCACCATAGCGTAAGGCGGTTGAATAACCCCATTTTTGACACTGCTGAATAGCTGTCGATTGTGTCAGTGAGTCATCAACTTTTCCGTCGTTAAACGGGAGCAAACTGTAGCCCAGGCTAACCACGCCAGCAGTGGGATCGGTACTCACAATATCGGCTGTTTTATTTAACGTGCATCCACCGAGCAGTAGAGTGGCAATGAACAAATAATGATACTTCATCTTATTGATACCTTAGCCATAATAGCCTCAGGGTAACACGTAGCGTGCGTGAAGAAAGTATTCTGAACTGGATAAATAGTGATAACGTATTGTTTTGATTTAAAATACTAAATTAAGTGAAATTGTCTCCCGGATATTCTTTGCAGCAACCGTTGAAGTGTGCGAAATGTGAACGCAATCTTAAGTTTTGAAATCATATTTCAGTAAATTTGAAGGTGCGTTCTTTGAATAGTAAGATGGCGCTGTCAGTGGTACCCGATACTGAACTTTCCGTGAACTAATCTGGAGATAAAATATGAAAATCGCGCTGATGATGGAAAATAGCCAGGCAAGTAAAAATGCTATAATTCTTAAAGAATTACAGGCGGTTGCCTCGGAAAAGGATTATCCCGTTTATAACGTAGGTATGAGTGATGAACAAGATCATCATCTGACTTATATTCATCTTGGTATTATGGCGAGTATTTTACTGAATGCGAAAGCCGTTGATTTTGTCGTCACCGGATGTGGAACCGGACAGGGCGCTTTAATGTCATTAAATATTCATCCGGGTGTTATTTGTGGTTATTGTATCGATCCGGCTGATGCTTTCTTATTTTCACAAATCAATAATGGAAACGCACTGTCGCTGCCTTATGCTAAAGGATTCGGCTGGGGGGCAGAACTTAATGTTCGCTATATTTTTGAAAAAGCATTTAGCGGACCCCGGGGAGAAGGTTATCCCGTTGAACGTAAAGAACCGCAGGTACGTAATGCCGGTATTCTGGGGCAGGTTAAAGCGGCGGTCGTGAAAGAGCATTATCTTGATACCCTGCGTGCAATTGATCCTGAGCTGATAAAAACGGCGGTTTCAGGAGAGCGTTTTCAGGCCTGTTTCTTTGAGAATTGCCAGAATAAAGAGATCGAAGATTTTGTTCGTGGTGTATTGGCATAAACATCATAACTGACTGAGGTTCAGAATTATTCTGAACCTCAGTCTATGGCTATTCTGTAAGTACTGGCCACCTGTCTCCTCAGAATTCCACGTCTTAATCCTACTTGTCTTTACCTCATTGTCAGATATGCAGGTTATACCCGTCATACTACAAGCTATCCGAATTATTTGGGGTATATGTGAAGACCAATAACACCATGGTGTTCAGTATCAGGATAGCGCTATAATTGGCCCTTAACCCGTTGGAGAGCTTTATCATGACGCAACAAGTAAATAAACCTGAACTGAGCGAACGGCAAAAGGACGAAATTGACGAGATGGCTCTGGAGAGAGTGCGGGCAATGAATAGCGACGAATATTTATGCCAGCGAATTGATCAGAAAGTTCACGAAATGGAAGAACATCTGAAAGCCTATTTTCATCAGCGTTTCTCTGCTCATCAGAATAAATCGTCTGACAAGTAACCTGTTTCAGCAGAGTTCATGTATCACCAGCTGTCAGGTTTTCTTCTCTTGTTGTCGTCCGGTTGGTTGCTTTGCCGCGAACGGAGCAGGTAGACTGACGGCCGAACAGAACAGGAGAAGAAGTATGGCCGAACAGTTTTCTGCCGATCAGGAGTTAGTTTCTGACGTTGTTGCGTGTCAGTTGGTTATCAAGCAAATTCTGGACGTCATCGATATCATCGCGCCAGTTGAAGTGCGGGATAAAATGGCGAATCAGTTAAAATCGATTGATTTTTCCAACCATCCGGCTGGAGCCGATCCCGTCACCCAGCGTGCTATTCAGAAAGCGATAGCGCTGATTGAACTCAAATTTTCACCACAACAGGATGCACACTGATCGCAGAGTGTATATTCTGACTCATTCGGGTTGTAGGACAAAATCTTAACGCTCGGTGTGACGTCTTGAATTCGGTTGAACGCATGTCGCCATGTACATGTCGCTCGAATCATTTGGGGTATGTCAATCCATAAAGAGGGCGCGCCGTCGGCTCGTTCCTCTTATTTCTGTTTCCCTTTTTTATACTCACTCTATTTAGACTTCAAGTTGCCTGAGTGTTGCGTGCATTCAGTCTGCCGAATCACATAGTTTATCCATGCTCACCGACACGTCTCACCTCGTATCTACAAGCAACTCGAATTATTTTGCGTATCTGTCCCGGATTATTTATCGCAAATATATGGCTTTGTCGTTTTAGCTGATTTGTGCCCCAAATCCACTCAACAAAAATGGCATGATTGTGTGTATATGGAAATTAATTTTTATTTTCACACATGATAATTGGATTTTATTGGCTTGCTTTCGGAAAACGGCTTTTGCTGTGAGGTGGTAAAATACCAGATCAATTCACAGTGAAATTTCTGTGAGCACTGACACTTTGTTGGTAAATTGTGGTGTTTTCAGGAAAATTGTTTATGAGGCGTTGTTGCGTGGAGAGGGTGGGCAACAGAAGAACTTAATACTGATAACATTTTGATAATTTCAAATATAGATATCGTTTTTTCAATGCCATAAACAGCGTTTCTCTGGGGTTGAATCTCTGTCATTCACGCCATAAAAACACTGGATTATTTAATGCTGACAGTTAAATTTTTCTTATGAAATAAACCCCATCAGTTTCTCTGAGAACATCACATCAGCAAGAAAGGACTGGTTTTCATAACCAGAACCTGAAATTTTATGAAAAGAATTGAAACTCATTAACTTTCTCTCACTTGTGGCGGAATTTCGTCCAAAAGGTACGCGAAACTCGACTGTACGCAGCATGCTCGCGGGTAAGGTGTTATTAGTCATAAATGCTTTAACCTAATGCTGAAGTTATAATCAACTGAAAAATATAGTTAATTTTAGTTGGTGATATTCTGTTGAATGATAATCAATAGTGAGTCTCACCTCCCAATTCCTGATCAACATTTAGCCAAATGAAAAGCTGTGCTGATGATTTGAAGGGAAAACTCTTAACCTTTTTGTGTGATGTGTGTCACATTTTTTTCAAAATCGCAGCATGTTTCATTGTATGTGCTACCTGCTACGCGTAGAGTTCGCCCTCATTAGGATAAATCTTAATTGTCAGACATCAGATAACTAAATAAATGTTTCTTGCTGGTAATAATAAGTCTGTTTTAAAGCGTAATTTGGTAGTTGCTGGGCGTTATCGGGATGTTTTGCTGGCTATACGGTAGCTTGCTGCCCCAGATAACAGTTGAAGTAATGGGGGGAGGTTACTGTCCTTATACCTTCAGATGATAAGTATGAACAATATTGCTTTGTTCTGATGTTTCCAGAAAGCAATCATAAGCGTGTCATTCTTATCCTGAAAAATTAGGATTAACCGGTACAAACAAACAGTTGTTTTTGGGATGATAAAAATGCATACATCCGAGTTGCTAAAACATATCTATGATATCAATTTGTCATATTTACTGCTCGCACAGCACCTCATTAGTCAGGATAAAGCCTCTGCGATCTTTCGCTTAGGTATTACTGAAGACATGGCAACGACCTTGGTTGAGTTAACGTTACCTCAAATGGTCAAATTGGCGGAAACGAACCAATTGGTATGTCAGTTTCGTTTTACTGACCACCAGACTATTACTCGCCTGACACAGGATTCGCGTGTGGATGATTTGCAACAAATCCACACCGGCATTTTATTATCTACCCATTTACTCAATGGGGTATCGGAACCAGTTGAAACATCCAAAAAGAAAAGAGCGTGAAATGAGTGAAAAAAGTATTGTTCAGGAAGCACGGGATATTCAGCTGGCAATGGAACTCATTACTTTAGGTGCCAGGTTGCAGATGCTGGAAAGTGAAACGCAACTGAGTCGTGGTCGCCTGATTAAACTTTATAAAGAATTACGTGGCAGCCCTCCGCCAAAGGGAATGTTACCTTTTTCCACTGACTGGTTTATGACATGGGAGCAAAATATTCATGCCTCCATGTTCTGTAATGCCTGGCAGTTTTTGCTACGTAGTGGATTAAGCGAAGGAGTTGATGCAGTTATCAAAGCTTATCGACTGTATCTTGAACAATGTCCTTCCCCGGCAGAGGGGCCATTACTGGCACTAACACGTGCCTGGACATTGGTTCGTTTTGTTGAAAGTGGCATGCTGGAACTCTGCGAATGTAGCAGTTGTGGTGGCAATTTTATCACACATGCCCATCAGCCCGCGGGTAGTTTTACCTGTAGTCTCTGCCAGCCTCCCTCCCGAGCAGTAAAAAGACGTAAACTTTCCATAAACTCTGCCGATATTATTCCGCAACTGCTGAATGAACAGGTAGAACAGGTCGTTTAACGCTTACAGTGTTAACACATTTCAGCAGCGGTGAAGTTTTACTGCTGCTTTTTTTATGTCTGCGTTTAATGCCTGTTGTTGTTTTTTTGTTCACTCTCACCACATTCAATAGCGGAAGGATTGTCTCGTGCTGATTTTAATAGGTTATCTGGTCGTTATAGTGACTGTATTTGGCGGTTATATGATGACAGGCGGGCATCTTGGCGCACTGTATCAGCCCTCGGAATTTATCATTATTGGCGGGGCGGGCATTGGGGCTTTTATCGTCGGTAATAACGGCAAAGCGATTAAGGGAACGCTAAAAGCGTTGCCATTGCTATTTCGTCGCTCTAAATACAACAAAAGTATGTATATGGATCTGATGGCATTGTTGTATCGCCTGATGGCTAAGTCCCGTCAGCAAGGGATGTTTTCCCTTGAGCGTGATATCGAAAAACCGACGGAAAGCGAAATTTTTGCCAGCTATCCCCGGATCCTCGCGGATACCATCATGCTGGATTTTATCGTCGATTATTTACGCCTGATAATCAGCGGAAATATGAATACGTTTGAAATCGAAGCATTGATGGATGAAGAGATTGAAACCCATGAAAGTGAAGCTGAAATTCCGGCGAATAGCTTGTCACTGGTGGGGGATTCTTTGCCTGCTTTTGGAATTGTTGCAGCGGTGATGGGAGTGGTTAATGCCCTGGCTTCAGCCGACCGACCGGCGGCGGAACTTGGCGCGTTGATTGCTCATGCAATGGTGGGAACTTTCCTTGGTATTTTACTGGCCTATGGGTTTGTTTCCCCACTCGCGTCGGTATTGCGCCAGAAAAGTGCTGAAACCACGAAAATGATGCAATGCGTCAAAGTCACTTTGCTGTCGAGTCTCAATGGCTATGCACCTCCTATTGCTGTGGAGTTTGGACGTAAAACACTCTATTCCAGCGAGCGCCCGTCGTTTATTGAACTTGAAGAGCATGTTCGTGCTGTTCGTTCTCCAAATGCTCAACGAGCCACAGAAGAGGAAGTATGAAAAATCAGGCTCACCCTATCGTTGTTGTCAGACGACGCAAAAGTAAACATCATGCGCAGGGTGGGCATGGTTCATGGAAGATTGCTTATGCCGACTTTATGACAGCCATGATGGCTTTCTTTCTGGTTATGTGGCTTATCTCCATTTCCAGCCCTAAAGAGCTGGCACAAATTGCCGATTATTTCCGTACTCCACTGGCTCAGGCCATTACAGGGGGGCAGCGTCTTTCTGATAGTGAAAGCCCCGTTCCTGGTGGAGGGGATGATGTGACCCAGCAACAGGGTGAGGTTAAAAAATATCCTGATATTGAAGAGTTACGCAAACGTATGGAAAGTAACCGCCTTAAACGCATCAAAGGCGATCTCGACCAGATGATTGAGTCTGATCCTAAATTACGGGCTCTGCGTCCGCATTTACAGATAAAACTGGTCCAGGAAGGTTTGCGTATCCAGATAATTGACAGCCAGAACCGCCCGATGTTTAAAACCGGGAGTGCAGAAGTTGAACCCTACATGCGTGAAATCTTGCGAAAAATAGCCCCGGTTCTTAATGATTTGCCCAATAAAATTAGCTTGTCAGGACATACTGACGATCTGCCTTATGCCAGTGGTGAGCGGGGTTACAGTAACTGGGAACTATCGGCTGACCGGGCAAATGCTTCCCGTCGGGAATTGGTTACTGGCGGACTTGATGAAGGCAAAGTCCTGCGTGTTGTTGGGATGTCATCAACGATGGTGCTATCAAACAGAGGGGCAGGGGATGCAATTAACCGGCGTATTAGTCTGTTAGTGCTTAATAAACAGACTGAGAATGCCATCATGCATGAAAATGCAGAAAGTGAAAATAGCCCCCTGGATGCCTTGAGAGCGCTGTCTGATACGTCTCCCGGGGATAATAATATTGCGCCACAACCAGATATGAGGTGATAGCGTGAGTATGGATATCAGCGATTTTTACCAGACTTTTTTTGATGAAGCAGATGAATTGCTGGCTGATATGGAGCAACATTTGCTGGACTTGGCACCCGAAGCGCCTGATGCCGAACAGTTAAATGCCATTTTCCGGGCGGCACATTCAATTAAAGGTGGCGCGGGAACATTCGGTTTTAGCCTGCTGCAGGAAACAACGCATCTGATGGAGAATCTCCTTGATGAGGCCCGCCGTGGCGAAATGCAGCTTAGCTCAGACATTATCAACCTGTTTTTGGAAACTAAAGATATTATGCAGGAACAGTTAGGTGCCTATAAAGCCTCAGAAGAACCGGATACTGCAAGCTTCGAGTATATTTGTCAGGCGCTGCGCCAGCTCGCCCTGGAAACTCAAGCGGGGACGGCGAATAAACCGCAGATAACGAAAACAGAGCAGCCTGCTGTTGTGGTCTCTGCCAGCAGTGCGGGAAATAAACTGCGTGTGCTGCTGGACGGTTTGAAAGAGAGCGAACGCGATGTCATGTTAGATGAATTAGCCAATCTCGGAGAGGTTAGCGATGTGGTGAAAGAGACCACGTCATTGACAGTTACCCTTGAGACGACGGCCAGTGAAGACGATATCGCCGCAGTATTGTGTTTTGTGATTGAACCTGAACAGATTCATTTTTTACCACTCGCAAGTCTTCCGGAGTCTGATGCTTCTGTTACCACTGGCGATATTGCCGTAATTACACCGTCGACACTCACGATTACTGAAGCCAAAAACACGTTACCAGAAACCGCCGCTCCGGTTAGTGGGCGTGTGATCAGGGATAAACCGACAGCTCGCAGTTCTGAATCGAGCAGTATTCGTGTGGCAGTGGAAAAAGTTGACCAACTCATTAACCTGGTGGGGGAGCTGGTCATTACCCAGTCGATGCTGGCCCAGCGTTCGGGGGAATTAGATCCGGTACAGCATGGTGATTTGATTTCCAGCATGGGGCAACTGGAGCGTAATGCGCGTGATTTACAAGAATCGGTGATGTCTATTCGCATGATGCCGATGGAGTATGTCTTCAGCCGCTTCCCGCGTTTGGTTCGCGACCTGGCCAGTAAACTGGATAAACAGGTTGAGCTGACTCTGTTGGGGAGTTCAACCGAACTCGATAAAAGCTTGATTGAACGTATCATCGATCCACTGACCCATCTGGTACGTAACAGCCTCGACCACGGTATTGAGTCCCCTGAAAAACGCCGTGCTGCCGGTAAAAGTGAGTCGGGGAATCTGATTCTGTCTGCAGAGCACCAGGGGGGAAATATTTGTATTGAAGTCACCGATGACGGTGCCGGACTTAATCGCGAACGTATTCTGGCAAAGGCCTTATCTCAGGGACTGGCTGTGCACGAGAATATGAGTGACGATGAAATTGGCATGCTGATTTTTGCGCCCGGTTTCTCGACCGCTGAGCAGGTCACTGATGTCTCCGGGCGCGGCGTAGGTATGGATGTGGTTAAGCGTAATATCCAAGAAATGGGTGGTCACGTTGAAATTCAGACCAAAGCCGGAGCCGGTACCACGATACGGATCCTGTTGCCACTGACGCTCGCTATTCTTGATGGTATGTCAGTAAAAGTGAGTAATGAAGTCTTTATTCTGCCACTGAATGCGGTGATGGAATCTTTACAGCCTCAGGAACAGGATTTACATCCATTAGCCGGTGGCGAGCGCGTACTGGAAGTGCGCGGTGAATATCTGCCGTTAGTCGAACTCTGGAAAGTTTTTGACGTACAGGAGGCAAAAACTGAAGCCACACAGGGCATTGTTGTCATTCTGCAAAGTGCAGGTCGCCGCTTTGCGCTGTTGGTTGATCAACTGATTGGCCAGCATCAGGTAGTAGTAAAAAATCTTGAGAGTAATTATCGCAAAGTGCCGGGTATTTCAGCAGCCACGATCTTAGGTGATGGCAGTGTTGCCTTAATTGTCGATGTTTCTGCTCTGCAAGGCTTAAATCGTGAACAACGTCTGGCGCTTCCCGCCGCTTGAACAACCGCTTAAGAAATAGGTACGCAAATGACAGTATCCACGCATGTGACAAAATTAACGGGTGAAACGGTAGGACAAGAGTTCCTCGTGTTTACTCTTGGTAATGAAGAGTACGGTATTGATATTCTGAAAGTGCAGGAAATACGTGGCTATGATCAAGTCACTCGAATTGCGAATACTCCAGCTTTTATTAAAGGTGTCACCAATTTACGTGGTGTGATTGTACCTATTATCGACCTGCGTATTAAATTTGCTCAGGATGATGTCGAATATAATGATAATACTGTTGTTATCGTTCTGAATTTTGAACAACGTGTTGTCGGTATTGTGGTTGATGGTGTCTCTGATGTGTTGTCACTGACGACTGACCAGATTCGACCGGCCCCTGAGTTTGCGGTCACCTTGTCGACTGAGTATCTCACTGGTCTCGGTGCTCTGGGCGATCGTATGCTTATTCTGGTTAACATTGAAAAATTATTGAACAGTGAAGAAATGGCTTTAGTCGAGTCCGCTGTACTGTAATGAATGAGTTGTAATATTTAATGCTTTCCTGACGGCCTTATCTGTCGCTGTAGATAAGGCTTTCCTCTCAATTGTTTATTGCCTTTCGCGTAATTTATTCATTTCCCTGCGCCATAAAATAAAGTTTTCATTCATGCTGCCGATAACAACGGTTAACGCTTGCTGAGCATCTCTGGTAGAGAAACCAATAGGCCACTCAGGGCTTCACTGGGATTTTTTGATTCCGTTAAGCCTCATTTTTGCTGATGGCGATGTAAAGATGATACCGAAAATCAGACAGATTAAATCGTACTTATCAATATTAGCTAAGGAAGGGATTGATGTTTAACCGTATCAAAATTTCGACCACGCTTTTTATTATTTTAGTGATTTGCGGCGTATTGCAAATCGGCAGTAATGGCTTGTCCTTCTGGGCTTTTCATAACGATTATCAGAATTTAAGCATGGTGGAGTCCAGTAATCAGCAGCGTGACCTGTTAACGCAAAGTCGGGCAGCATTGCTCGAAGCGGGTGGGGCATTAAGTCGCGCCGGTACGCTGGCGGCCTTAGTGTATCCGGAAGATGAAGTTAAGCATCAAATTACCCTGGCGAAACAGGGACTGGAACATGCGGATGATGTCTTTACTCAGTTCAGTGAAACGCCAGGCGGCAGTGAACACGACACCGACATGATGGCCTCTGCTCAGCAAAGTTTCACCCGTTTTGAAAGTGCCCTGCGCCAGCAAATCTCCTGGCTGGAAGGTAATCAACTGGCTGAGTTTTTAAATACCCCGGTAGGTGAAGCGCAGGAGAACTTTGACTCCTATTTTAATGCCTGGCAGCAGACGATTAATCAGCGCATTACCGAAGCCCGTCAGGGGAGTGAAAGCAATTATCTGTTGTCAGCGATTATTTTTGGCAGTGTTGCTCTGATTGCGGTGCTACTGACTGTGGGGTCCTTGTGGTGGTCACGCAAAATGATAGTCCAGCCACTGGCGACTGTGCGTAACCATTTCGACAGTATTGCTGAAGGTGACTTATCGAAACCGATAGCGGTGTTTGGGCGAAATGAAATCTCCATGATTTTTGGTAGCCTGAAAAAAATGCAAGGTGCACTCAAGGAGACCATCAGCCAAGTGCGCGACAGTAGCCAGGCGATGCATCTGGGAGTCTCTGAAATCACCTTGGGAAATAATGACCTGTCTTCCCGTACCGAGGAGCAAGCGGCATCTTTGGCGCAAACGGCTGCCAGTATGGAACAGCTCACTGCTACCGTCGGACAAAATGCTGATAACGCCAGACAGGCCGCTCAACTCTCGCGTGCCGCAGCCGATAAGGCAAAACAAGGCGGTTCTCAGGCAGAATCTGTTGCTCAAACGATGCAGGGAATTGCGGGAAGTTCACGAAAAATTTCCGATATCACCAATGTCATCGACAGTATTGCTTTTCAGACCAATATCCTGGCGTTGAATGCGGCTGTTGAAGCAGCACGAGCAGGGGAACAGGGACGTGGTTTTGCGGTGGTTGCGGGTGAAGTCCGGAATCTTGCCAGCCGCAGCGCTCAAGCAGCAAAAGAGATAAAGGTATTAATCGAAGAATCTGTCGAACAGGTGAAGCTGGGATCTGAACGTGTCGGTGCCTCCGTCACTATGATGTCTGAAATTGTCCATTCAGTTACTCAGGTAAATGACATTATGGGCGAAATCGCCTCGGCGTCAGATGAGCAAAGTCATGGTATTGCTCAAGTAGCTCAGGCGGTGAGTCAGATGGATCTTGTTACCCAGCAGAATGCGGCCTTGGTGGAAGAATCAGCCAGCGCCACTGAATCACTGGCAAGCCAAACAGAATATCTGAATCAAGTTGTCAGGGTCTTCCGGTTAAGTGACGCTTAAACCGGCACCGGGCAGAAGAACGTATTATTTCAAGATAATAGCTTAAGAGCTATTGAGAGACGCTATGACATCACCGAGCCCAACTGGGCAATCGTCATTATTACAACAAATGACACAGCGTCTGCCGCTTTCCGATGTTCATTTCCGTCGGATATGCCAGCTAATTTACCAGCGTGCAGGTATTGTGCTGGCTTCTCATAAGCGAGATATGGTGTACAACCGACTGGTTCGTCGTTTGCGATTACTGGGCCTGGATGATTTCGGGGATTATCTGGGAACGCTGGAGGCGAATGCCAATGATGCTGAGTGGCAGGCCTTTATTAACGCCTTGACCACTAATCTGACGGCTTTTTTTCGCGAAGGGCATCATTTCCCTATCCTGGCCGAACATGCCAGGCAAAGAAAAGGGGAATATAAAATCTGGAGTGCGGCATCTTCGACAGGCGAAGAGCCCTATTCTATCGCGATTACGCTTGCTGATGCGTTGGGTGAAGGCCCCGGACGCTGGAAAGTTTTTGCCAGCGATATTGATACCCAGGTGCTCGAGAAGGCTCAAGCAGGCGTGTTTCGTCAGCAGGAACTTAAGACACTTTCCCCGCAACAACTTCAGCGCTATTTCATGCGGGGTACTGGCCCGCATGAGGGCTATGCCCGGGTTCGTCAAGAGTTGACTAAGCAGGTTGAATTTGCAGCGATTAATTTGCTTGATGCAAAGCTGCAAGTACCGGGACCCTTTGACGCCATATTTTGTCGTAATGTTATGATTTATTTCGATAAAAAAACTCAACAAGATATTTTGAGTCGCTTCGTCCCACTGTTAAAACCTGGTGGATTACTGTTTGCCGGACATTCGGAGAATTTCAGTCATCTCAGCCGTGACTTCTGGCTTCGTGGCCAGACCGTCTATGGGTTGAGTAAGGAAAGAACATGACAAAAATACGTGTGTTATCAATAGATGACTCCGCTTTGATGCGGCGGATAATGACGGAAATTATTAATAGCCACAGTGATATGGAAATGGTTGCCACCGCGCCGGATCCACTGGTTGCACGTGACTTAATTAAGAAATTCAATCCTGATGTTCTGACGCTGGATGTCGAAATGCCGCGTATGGATGGTATTGATTTTCTTGAGAAATTGATGAGATTGCGGCCGATGCCGGTGGTGATGGTGTCATCCCTGACGGGAAAAGGCTCTGAGGTAACACTCCGTGCGCTGGAGTTAGGTGCCATTGATTTCGTGACTAAACCCCAGTTAGGGATCCGTGAGGGGATGCTGGCTTACAGCGAAACTATCGCTGAGAAGGTCCGGACTGCATCACGCGCCAAGCTGGGAACAGCTGCGAGTCGTAGCGCACCAGTACTCCTTAAAAATGGCCCCTTACTCAGCTCTGAAAAACTGATTGCGATTGGTGCCTCAACCGGAGGAACAGAGGCGATTCGTCATGTGTTACAGCCACTCCCGCTTTCCAGCCCGGCCGTATTGATTACTCAACATATGCCTGCGGGATTCACTCGTTCATTTGCTGAACGGTTGAATAAGCTGTGTCAGATTGAAGTGAAAGAAGCTGAAGATGGTGAACGTGTATTACCGGGACATGCCTATATTGCTCCGGGTAATCAACATATGGCACTGACGCGTAGCGGTGCAAACTATCAAATTACTATTACGGATGCTCCCCCGGTTAATCGCCATCGTCCCTCGGTCGATGTCCTGTTTCACTCGGTAGCAAAATATGCCGGGCGGAATGCCGTGGGTGTCATTCTTACCGGGATGGGCAATGATGGCGCAGCCGGAATGCTGGCTATGCACCAGGCGGGGGCCTGGACCATTGCTCAGAATGAAGCCAGTTGTGTGGTGTTCGGCATGCCGCGCGAGGCCATCAATGCGGGTGGCGTTAGCGAAGTGGTCGAGTTAAGCCAGATAAGCCAGCAAATGCTGGCAAAAATGAGTGCCGGACAGGCAATACGTATTTAATTGAAGGAGCCCGATTTTTATGGCTGACAAAGAACTCAAGTTTCTGGTGGTAGATGATTTCTCAACGATGCGACGCATCGTGCGTAACTTATTAAAAGAGCTAGGTTTTAATAATGTTGAAGAGGCGGAGGATGGTGTTGAAGCCTTCAACAAACTTCAAGCCGGGGGTTTTGGTTTTGTTATCACTGACTGGAATATGCCGAATATGGATGGGCTGGAATTACTGAAAGCGATTCGTGCCGACGGGGCTCTGGCTGCGATGCCGACGTTAATGGTTACGGCAGAAGCTAAAAAAGAGAACATCATTGCGGCAGCACAGGCGGGAGCGAGTGGCTATGTCGTTAAGCCTTTTACCGCCGCGACGCTTGAAGAAAAACTGAACAAGATATTCGAAAAGCTTGGCATGTAAGGAGGAGCAAATGCACTCACCAGCCAACCCTGCAATAGATTTACACCCGCAATCAGCGGCAGATATCGTTGCACGTATCGGTAGTCTAACGCGGATGTTGCGTGACAGCCTGCGTGAACTGGGTCTCGATCAGGCGATTGCTGAAGCAGCAGAAGCGATACCGGACGCACGAGACAGACTGGATTATGTGGTACAGATGACGGCTCAGGCTGCTGAACGGGCGTTAAACTGTGTCGAACTTTCTCAGCCTCACCAAACGCAACTTGAACGTGGAGCCAAGGCGCTCAGTGGGCGTTGGGATGAGTGGTTTGCAAACCCCATTGAGCTTGATGATGCGCGTGAATTGGTGACGGATACTCGCCGTTATCTCTCAGAGGTGCCTGAACATACCAGTTTCACTCATGCTCAGTTACTTGAAATAATGATGGCGCAAGATTTCCAGGATCTGACAGGACAGGTCATCAAACGCATGATGGATGTCATTCAGGAAATCGAACGGCAGTTACTGATGGTGTTATTGGAAAATATTCCTGAATCTGATACCCGGAAAAAACGTACGAACGAGAGTTTATTAAACGGTCCGCAACTGAATGCCAGTGCGACGGGTGTGGTCGCCAGTCAGGATCAAGTTGATGATTTGCTCGATAGCTTAGGCTTCTGAGCATCAACACACCTTGCAGAGATTTATCTGCAAGGTGTGTCTTAACGTCAAAATAGCCGCATAAAAACCGCTGTAATTCTTCCATTATTTGTTAACAGCTCTGGCATGCTTTGGCTGATTTTACGGCCACGGGATTTTCAGAGTGTCTGAAGAGAGCGATCAGGAAAAAACAGAAGCCCCCACACCCCACCGACTTGAAAAAGCGCGGGAAGATGGACAGATCCCGCGATCCCGTGAGCTCACTTCATTACTCATGCTGTTGGTTGGACTCAGTGTTCTTTGGGCCGGAGGTGCCTCACTGGCCCGCACCTTGGGAGCAATGCTCTCAGATGGCCTGCTTTTTGACCATAAAATGATTAATGACCCTGGTCTTATCATTAATCAAATCAGTCATTTAATTAAGCTCTCTGTCATGGCTCTCCTGCCGCTTATTGCCGGGCTGGTCATTATGGCGATTGCGGCCCCTATGCTGTTGGGCGGCATTATGTTCAGTGGTAAGTCGATTAAGTTTGATCTTGGCAAAATGAACCCGATTAAAGGGTTTGCCCGAATGTTCTCGATGCAAACGATGGCGGAGTTATTTAAGGCATTACTAAAAGCCACTCTTGTGGGCGTCGTGGTTGGCTGGTTCCTGTGGCATAACTGGCCGTCAATGTTACGCCTGATCCATGAACCGCCCGTGACTGCATTAAGTCGTGCCCTGGATATGGTTGCATTATGTGCCTTACTGGTGATTCTCGGCCTGATCCCGATGGTGGGCTTTGACGTCTTTTTCCAAATATTCAGTCATATCAAAAAACTGAAAATGACGCGTCAGGATATTCGTGATGAACACAAACAGAATGAAGGTGACCCGCATGTTAAAGGGCGAATTCGTCAACAACAGCGGGCGATGGCTCGTCGACGTATGATGGCTGATGTCCCCAAAGCTGATGTGATTGTCACCAACCCAACCCATTACGCAGTCGCTTTGCAATACAACGAAAACAAAATGAGTGCGCCAAAGGTGCTGGCAAAAGGAGCTGGAAAGGTGGCGTTACGCATACGTGAACTTGCTGAGCAAAATCGTATTCCGATGCTGGAAGCCCCCCCACTGGCTCGCGCTTTATACCGGCACGCAGAAATAGGTCAACAGATCCCAGGTCAGTTATATGCAGCTGTCGCCGAAGTCCTGGCCTGGGTCTGGCAGTTAAGACGCTGGCGTATGGCCGGGGGACTGATCCCGCAAAAGCCTGAAAACTTACCGGTGCCAGCGGCACTGGATTTTATCAATAAAAAGGACTCCGATGAGTAATTTGATAACAATGCTGCGTTTACCTCGCGGTATGAAATCGGGTCAGTGGCAGATCCTTGCCGGACCTATTCTGATATTACTTATCTTGTCGATGATGGTGCTGCCGTTACCGGCTTTTGTTCTGGATCTGTTGTTCACCTTCAATATCGCCTTATCCATTATGGTGTTACTGGTGGCGATGTTTACTCAGCGTACTCTTGAGTTTGCCGCCTTTCCGACCATTTTGCTGTTTACCACCTTATTACGTTTGGCTCTTAACGTTGCCTCAACGCGTATCATTTTGCTGGATGGTCATACCGGTGCTGCGGCAGCAGGTAAGGTTGTGGAAGCCTTTGGCCATTTCCTGGTGGGGGGGAACTTCGCCATTGGTATCGTGGTGTTTATTATCCTCGTACTGATTAACTTTATGGTGATTACTAAGGGCGCCGGGCGCATTGCGGAAGTCGGGGCCCGTTTCGTGCTGGATGGCATGCCCGGTAAACAAATGGCCATTGATGCTGACTTGAACGCAGGCATCATTGGCGAGGAAGAGGCCAAAAAACGTCGCGCCGAAGTGACTCAGGAAGCCGATTTCTACGGTTCAATGGATGGTGCCAGTAAATTTGTCCGTGGAGATGCCGTTGCAGGTTTAATCATCATGGTTATCAACATCATTGGTGGTTTACTGGTGGGGGTTATCCAGCACGATATGCCGATCGGTGCGGCGGCGGAAAGCTATACTTTGCTGACTATCGGTGATGGTCTGGTCGCACAAATACCTGCGCTGGTTATCTCAACGGCTGCGGGGGTGATTGTGACCCGGGTTGCCACCGATCAGGATGTTGGTGAGCAGATGGTGACCCAGTTGTTCAGCCATCCGCGTGTGATGTTGTTATCCGCAGGTGTCCTCGGTTTACTGGGATTAGTTCCGGGAATGCCAAACTTTGTCTTTCTGCTATTCACTGCAGCGCTTTTAGGACTGGCATGGTGGCTACGTGGTCGCGAAGGGCAGGTTATCGCTGCGCCTCAACCGGTAAAAATGCCGGATAATACGCAAGTGGTGGAAGCCAGCTGGAATGATGTCCAGTTAGAAGATCCCTTAGGTATGGAAGTGGGTTACCGTTTAATACCCATGGTGGATACTCAGCAGGATGGTGAATTGCTGGGACGAATTCGTAGTATCCGCAAGAAATTTGCCCAGGAAATGGGCTTTCTGCCGCCTGTTGTACATATCCGCGATAATATGGATCTGACCCCGGCACGTTACCGTATTCTGATGAAAGGTGTTGAGATTGGCAGCGGTGAAGCTTATCCCGGACGCTGGCTGGCGATTAATCCAGGTACAGCAGCAGGCACTTTGCCTGGAGAAGCCACCATTGATCCGGCTTTTGGTCTGGCGGCGATTTGGATTGAAAGTGCACTCAAAGAGCAGGCACAAATTCAAGGTTTTACGGTCGTTGAAGCCAGTACCGTGGTTGCGACACACCTTAACCATCTGATTGGCCAGCATGCGGCTGAATTATTTGGTCGTCAGGAAGCACAACAACTGCTGGACAGAGTTGCCCAGGAAATGCCAAAACTGGCTGAAGATTTAGTTCCTGCGGTGATAACGCTGACTATCTTGCATAAAGTGTTGCAAAACCTGCTGGAAGAGAATATCCCGATTCGCGATATGCGCACCATTATGGAAACCCTGGCAGAACACGCCCCGATTCAAAACGATCCCCATGAGCTGACGGCTGTCGTACGGGTTGCTTTGGGACGCGCTATCACACAGCAGTGGTTTCCGGGTAATGCTGAAGTTCAGGTTATCGGCCTCGATCCGGCGCTGGAGCGTATTTTATTACAAGCTTTACAAGGTGGCGGCGGGCTTGAGCCTGGGCTTGCCGATCGTTTGCTGGCCCAAACTCAGGAGGCCTTGCAACGCCAGGAAATGATGGGAGCCCCGCCGGTGTTACTGGTGAATCATGCTCTGCGTCCACTTTTGTCACGTTTTTTGCGCCGCTCCCTGCCGCAGTTGGTGGTGCTCTCTAGCCTGGAACTGTCGGATAACCGTAATATTCGGATGACGGCAACGATTGGGGGCAAATAATGCGCGCTTTGCTGCTGTTATTGTTCTTGCCTTTACTGGCCAGCGCCGCCGGGGGGGGGGCATGGCAGGCGAGTGGCATTGGGATTACGTTGAGTCAGCGGGGAACTGCGATGAACTCTGCGGCGCTTTATGCGCCAACTGACGTGAGCGGAAGGATGACTTTAATCGCCTGGCGTTACCAGTTAATGACGCCTGAACCGGCCGGACTCAGGGTTAAACTGTGTGCGCCGAGTCGTTGCGTGGTATTGGATGGCCCCAGCGGTAGCACTCGGGAATTAGCCGGTATTTCTGCCAGCCAGCCGCTGATTTTTGTCTGGGAGGTGGCGGGCAGAGGGCGTTTTTATCCGGCATTACGCGTTCGCAGTAACCAGGTTATTGTCAACTACACGCCCTGAGTCAGAAATCACAGATAAAAAAACGGCATGCCATTGATTCATGACATGCCGTTGTTATTTTTGCAGATTACATCCGTTCTACAGTTTCAATACCTAATGTATCCAGACCCAGCTTCAGCGTTTTAGCGGTTAATAAGGCCAGTTTTAAACGGCTGTTACGCAATTCATCATTACCTGCGTTCAGGATAGGGCAGTGCTCGTAGAAACCAGAGAACAGGCCTGCCAAATCATAGAGGTAGCTACACATGACATGCGGGGTGCCATCACGAGCAACCACACTGAGCGTCTCTTCAAATTGCAGCAGGCGGACTGCCAGCTGGATTTCTCTCTCTTCTGTCAGCGTCACCGAATGTTTCAGCAGCTCGGCTTCAGTCATCTCCGCTTTACGGAAGACGGACAGTACGCGGGTATAGGCATACTGCATATACGGCGCGGTGTTACCTTCAAACGCCAGCATATTATCCCAGTCGAAAATATAGTCAGTGGTACGACTCTTCGACAGGTCAGCGTATTTAACTGCACCGATCCCGACGACATTGGCCAGATTTTCCAGCTCATCGGCAGGCATATCCGGATTTTTCTCTGCAACCAGACGACGAGCACGATCCAAGGCTTCGTCCAGTAACTCAGAGAGTTTAATCGTACCACCGGTACGGGTTTTAAACGGTTTACCGTCTTTACCCAGCATCATGCCAAACATATGGTGTTCAAGTGACATGCTGTCAGGAATATAACCAGCCTTACGGACAATGGCCCAGGCTTGCATCAGATGCTGGTGCTGGCGGGAGTCAATATAGTAGAGCGCACGGTCAGCATGCAGGGTTTCATAGCGATATTTGGCGCAGGCAATATCGGTGGTGGTATAGAGATAACCGCCATCTTTTTTCTGAACAATGACCCCCATAGGCTCACCATCTTTATTCTTGAACTCATCAAGATAGACAACGGTAGCCCCTTCACTTTCTACAGCCAGGCCTTTAGCCTTCAGATCAGCAACAATACCGGCCAGCATCGGGTTATATAAACTTTCACCCATCACATCATCCCGGGTCAGTGTTACATTCAGGCGCTGATAGGTTAGCTGGTTTTGGGTCATGGTAATGTCGACCAGTTTACGCCACATATCGCGGCAGTACTCGTCGCCGCTTTGTAGCTTAACCACATAGCCCCGGGCACGTTCAGCAAACACTTCATCTTCGTCGTAATGTTTTTTGGCATCACGATAGAAGGCTTCAAGATCGGCCAGCACCATATCACCGGCATTTTCGGTTTGCTGTTTTTCAAGCCAGGCAATCAGCATCCCAAACTGCGTACCCCAGTCACCGACGTGGTTAGCGCGGATAACGTTATGGCCGAGGAATTCAAGAGTACGTACTGAAGCATCACCAATAATGGTGGAACGAATATTACCGACATGCATCTCTTTGGCGACGTTTGGTGCTGAATAGTCGACGACAATGGTCTCGGGTTTAACCGGGCTAACACCGACACGAGATGAAGCTACCGCCGTTTCAATATGCTGAGCCAGAAATGCGGGATCCAGGAAGATATTAATAAAACCCGGTCCGGCAATTTCAACCTTCTGGGCGATACCGGTTAAATCGAGGCTGGCAATCACCTTCTCTGCAAATTGTCGCGGCGGCATGCCCAGCGTTTTGGCAACAGACATCATACCATTGGCTTGATAGTCACCGAACTGAACCTTTGCAGACTGACGAACTTGAGGTTCGCAATCCGCAGCTGCACCTGCAGCAATCATTGCCAGGCTAACTTTTTCTGAGAGAAGAGACTGAATATTCACCGAGATACCTTAACAGAGTCCGAACCATCTGATGCTGATGGTCGTTGATAAATGAGCAAAGAAATAGGGAGTAAGTATAGCGTTATTTATCTGGCCGAGTCAGCAAAAGCCTTATTTCCAGGCCAGTAATTTGTTTCTGTGTATAAGGAATGCTCGCTCAACGGCAGAAATGGTTCACCGCAGTTGGTTACCGTGAAGCGACAAGGTAGATTAGCGTTTTTGTATTTCTGGAGAATAGCGGATGGCACAATGGCAAAGCATCGATGAATTGCAGGACTTGGTTACGGACTTGGACCGCTTCGGTCAGCAGATAACCGAACTGGCGAGCCGTATTGGACTGGATATCGCACCGCTAAATGCCGATCATATTTCCTTGCGCTGTCACCAGAATACCACAGCAGAACGCTGGCGAGCGGGGTTTGAAAAATGCGGCGATTTATTCAGTGAGAATCAGATAAACGGCCGTCCGGTCTGTTTATTCAAACTGGAACAGCCCGTCTGTGTGGCAGGGTGGAGCTTTACATTGATTGAACTGCCCTGGCCTGGTGAAAAACGTTATCCTCATGAAGGCTGGGAACATGTTGAAATTGTGCTTCCTGGTCCTGCGGAAAGTTTAAATGCCCGAGCTCTGGAATTACTGAGTGATGATGGGCTGCTGGAAACCGGTATTGCCGTGAAAACCAGCGCGCCGCATGCAGAAGGGGAAAGACTCCCTAACACGACTTTTGCCATTACTGATGGCAAAGTTACGCTGAAATTTCATCCCTGGAGTCTCGAAGACATTGTGTTGAGTGAAAAACAGTAACTTTATAGTCCGGGGGATGCAATTTCGCACGAAATTCAGCAATAACCTGTATTAACAGGGGATAAGGAGCAAAAAATGGCGTTGTTAGAAATATGCTGTTATGGGCTGGATTGTGCGCTGACAGCACAGCGTGCAGGGGCAGACCGAATCGAACTGTGTTCGGCACCGAAAGAAGGTGGGCTGACTCCCTCTGCTGGCGTATTACTGTTGGTAAAACAACAGGTATCGATACCCGTTCACCCCATTATTCGCCCCCGTGGCGGCGATTTTTGTTATACCCAGACTGAATTTGACTGCATGCTGGCTGATATCGCCCTGGTACGTGAACTCGGTTTTCCGGGATTAGTGACTGGGATATTAAATGAAGAGGGAGAGGTCGATAAGCCGCGAATGAAGCAAGTCATGGAAGCCTGTGACGGTATGGCTGTTACTTTTCATCGTGCATTTGATATGTGCCGATCGCCACAGCAAGCCTTTGACACGCTGAGAGAACTGGGTGTGGCGAGAGTGCTGACGTCAGGTCAGCAACCGACAGCCGAGAAAGGAATTTCATTACTTCGGGAACTAAAACAGCAATCCGCTACTCCAATCATTATGGCGGGGGCTGGCGTACGTTTGGCCAATATTCCACTCTTTTTGCAACAGGGAATCGAAGAGCTACACAGTTCAGCGGGACACTTAGTCGCATCATCAATGCGCTACCGTAATACGGGTGTCTCTATGAGCGCTGATGCTGCCGCTGACGAATTTTCTCGTTATTGTGTTGACGGCGATAGCGTCGTTGCCATGAAAGCCGCCCTGAATCATTATTCCGCACCGGCCTGAGAAACCTGTTTACCGCACATCATATCGCCCAATATGATGTTCTTGTACCAAGCCCTGGAACTTTACCAGGGCTTTTTTTATGAGTGTCTGATACCACTGTAAGGCGTCCATCCAGAAGCGGTGTGTATTGGCTGAGTCGTCTGACTATATTCAACGGAACGGAAGCATCTTGACTGTTGCCCTCTGTTTGCCGTTTCATTATCAATGAATGGTTAATTCGTAAAATATTGATGGTGATTTATACTTTTTATTATATTTATGCTCTCATAAATGACATTGTACAGGCGGTCATCTTTCTTATCTTTGATGTCTTGTCTGGCTATAAAGACTTTTTCTGGCTGTTTTTTCAGGTTTTTTTATTGCCTTTTCGCGTATTTTTAGCGTTTCTGTTTTTTTTTGAATTTTGAGGTAAAATAAAAAAGACCATCATTAACAATGACATAGTGTTATTGTTATTTGTTATGATAAAACTAATGCATTGATATTATTGAATGTTTAATGGAGGGTTGATTTTATAAAGGAAGTCAGTCAAGTGACGTTTAATCTATGATTTCTCTGTTTTGATGGGTAATATTATAGATTCTTTCCGCCATTCGATTTTTACCTGACATCAATCCCGTCGGGTGTTACTAACATATCTGTTGTTATTTTTAATAAAAATCGAAATGTATATTAATCTTGCATGTGGTGTTTATAATTACCTCTAAAATGTAATAATAAGTTAAATATCTTTTTTTAATACTCAATCTGGAGAATATCATGGAAAATAATATAGAAGTATCCAATATCAGTACCAGGAGTAGCAATAAAATTATTAATATTCTTGTCGTTATCGATACCGATAGTGTGATTAATGACTTTAAAGGAAAGTATGTTAGCAAGGATTATACCAAGCCAACCAGTATTTCACATAACTATTCATATATGGTCACGACCTCTGCACACTCTATTAGTGGGAGTGGAACTGCAGACCTTAATATTAAAGCCAATGTGGGTGATGTTATTCGCTGGACAGGTATATCGGAGTCCGGCAATTTTGATTCCAGCGTGTTGATCTACGGCGTGCCAAAATTTAAAGGTGACAATGTCTTTGTTGATCCTACATTTAAATCATTCTCAAAGAGATCTATGACGCCTAAACAGGGAGGCCCATTCCCGGTAACGTTCAGAGATCAAATTAATTGGTTCCTGCAAGCAGATATTCATCAGACAGGAAAAGAGCATTATAATATTCAATTTGGTGTGTATTATCGCCCTACGGGGGGTGAGCAGGAGCTGTTTGGTTATTTTTATTGGGACCCGACTATTACAGTGCGTAATTAGACAGTGATATTCTAGAAAGCAATACCCACATATAACATGAATATTTGATACTGGTTCTGTTATTTTATAAATTAATTTCTTCTGAATGAAAATCAGAACGTTTATGTGGGTATTTTCCAGAGTATCAGCTCATCTTTTTATCTGAAATAGCTGTAAAGTATAATAAGTAGAATCAGACTGTTGGTATATATCTATAGTGCGATATTCTCCGTTGCTGTGCCGTTTCTCATTAAGAACAGAATGTTTTAAACAGTAGAAGAGCATTGCAAGCGTGCGCAGGCAATCACCGCCTGGCCGAGCGCCAGTCCTCCATCTCCAGCCGGAATATCTTGTGGCATCAGCACAGTAAGCGGGGCTAAGTAGTGATACAACCGTTGGCGTAGCAGGCGGTTATGCAGTACTCCTCCACCCAGAGCGATGGTCCGGATACCGGTTCTCTCTGCATGGAAACGTGCCAGAGTAGCAAGGCCCTGTGCCAGCGCATCGTGAAAGGCGAAAGCGCGTGCGGCGGGCTCGGCCTGCCAGTCAAGCCATTGCTGCCAGAATATAGCCAGGTCAAGCACGATACCTGAGTCCGTGTGCAGTAACGGCATTGTGACCGGATGAGACTGTCCTTGAGTCTGTTGCGCCAATGCTTCCAGACGGCTTGCCGCTTCACCTTCAAAACTTAATTTACCGGGAGCGCAAGCGAGTATCATGGCGACGGCGTCAAACAGGCGCCCACAGGACGAAGCTTGTGGCGAGTTTATGCCTGCTTCTATGGCTTTCGACAGCGGCAACCAGGGATAAGGTGCGAGCACTTGCGCTTCCGGGCGTGCCTGCCAGTCGGGGACAAAGGCCAGCCATTGTGCCAGAGTATTTCGCCAGGGTTCGCGCGCAGCCAGATCGCCACCGGGGAGCGCTACCATCGGTAAGCCTCCCAGATGTTCACAGTGCCGGTAATTGGCTCGCAAACACTCCCCGCCCCAAAGTTCACCTTGGTTATCCTCTGTGATCCCGTATCCCAGTCCGTCCAGTGCCAGACCAATCACTTCACTGTTATCCAACGGCCATTGATGTTCAGCCAGACAGGCTGCAATGTGGGCGTGATGATGTAGCACGTCAATGACAGGGACGGAAAAGTTTTCCCCCTGCAGATGACTGACATACCCCGGGTGAGCATCCCGGGCGACGACAAAAGGTTTGCAGTCATAGAGATGCTGAAAGTGGTCGATCGCTTGCTGCTGCTGTTCCGCAATATCACTGTGCGTCAGAGAGCCAAAATGGGCGCTGAGTGTGGCAGTATTACCGCGCACCAGACAGAAGGTGTTCTTCAGGTCGCCCCCCAGCGCAAGTAACGGCTGCTGAGGATTAAATCCGGGAGGAAGCGTGAAAGAATCGGGGACGTAACCCCGCGCCCGGCGCAGTATTTCAGTCCCCTGAGGCGTGAGGCGAACCAGTGAGTCATCAGCGCGCTGGACGATATCGCGGTTATGCAGCAACCAGACATCGGCAATACCATCAAGCTGCGACAGAGCCTGTTCATTGGTCAGTACGGGGGCGCAGCCGCTGGCGTTGCCGGAGGTCATCACCAGGGGTATTTGAACTGCCAGCATCAATAAATGATGAAGTGGTGTGAAAGGGAGCATCAGCCCGATCTCATCAAGACCGGGGGCTATTGCAGCACAGAGTGGTGATTGGGGCGTTTTGGCTGTCAGCACAATGGGAGCGGCCGGAGAACTGAGCAGATCGCGCAGTCTCTTGTCTTCATCCTCGCTGCTGCACCTACCCAGCCAGTCGATATCGGGTAGCATTACTGCCAGCGGTTTTGAGGGGCGCTGTTTACGTTCGCGGAGTCGTACCACGACGTCTTGTTGTGTCGCATCGCAAGTGAGATGAAAACCGCCCAGCCCCTTAATTGCGACGATTTTCCCTGCGCGTAAAGCGCTAACCGCATATTCCAGCGCCGTTTCCCCTTGCGCGATTTCATCGCCATTTTTCAACGTTGCCGTGAGCTGAGGACCGCAGTGCGGGCAGGCGACGGGTTGAGCATGAAAGCGGCGGTCTGCAGGGTTCTGGTATTCCTGCAGACATTCCGGGCATAAGGTAAATTCTGCCATGCTGGTGAAAGGACGATCGTAAGGCATGGAACGGATCAGTGTAAAACGCGGGCCGCAATGGGTACAGTTGGTAAACGCATAGCCGAAACGGCGTTCCCCTCTGCGGGTAATATCTTTCAGACATTCCGGGCAGGTCGCCGCATCGGGTACCACCTGGGTATCCATCTGACAGTGACGACTCTCAATAATAGTGAAGTCTTGTGGTGGTTCTGACCAGTCGAAAGGGGTGACATGGGTACTGTCAATCCTCGCCAGTGGCGGGCATTCACGTTGAAGCAGGTTGAGAAAGATATCAAGATTAACGGGGTTAAGCAGTCTGATTTCAACACCAGCGCTGTCATTACTGACATCGCCGCGAAGTTGCAATTGGTCAGCTAACTGCCAGACAAAGGGTCTGAAACCGACACCTTGAACTTTGCCGTAAACACGGATAAGCAGACCGGACATAACACCTCTTTATGCGTAAAACAGAGGAATAACGCCTTCCGCGTTAGCGGGAAGGCGTCAGATACAGCAAACTACATTGTAGTAGAGGATGTGACATCTTCAACGGCGCTACGCAGACGGGCTTTCATATCACTGTAAGTCTGATGAGCATAATTTTCAGCCCAGCGTTGGTCGGCAATGTGTTCCACTTTTACCGCACAATACTTGGTTTCCGGTGTTTTGGATATGGGGTCAAGATTATCCTGAGTCAGTTCATTACAGGCTCCGATCCACCACTGGTAAGTCATATAGACGGCACCTTTATTGATACGCTCATTGTAATTGACGCGTGATATCACTTTACCACGACGTGAGGCAACCCAGACCAGCTGCTGATCGTGGATACCGAGTGCTTCAGCATCTGTCGGATTCATTTGAACGAAACCCGGTTCATCAGCCAGAGTTTGTAAGGCTGCGCAGTTACCGGTCATTGAACGACAGGAATAGTGACCCACCTCTCGCACGGTACACAATACCAGCGGGTAGTCGCTGTCAGGCGTTTCTGCTGGCGCACGCCAGGGGGCTGCGAATAACTGGCCCTTACCGGTTGGGGTGTCAAAGTGGTTATCAGTGTACAGATGCGGTGTTCCCGGGCTTTCAAGTGTTGTGCAAGGCCATTGAACATGGCCCAGTGTGCCCATTTTTTCGTAGGTTGCGCCATAGAATAGTGGGCAGAGGCTGCGCATTTCGTCCCAGATTTCCTGGTTATCCTGGTAATGCATCGGATAACCCATCTCGGTTGCCAGCAGACTGATAATTTCCCAGTCGCGTTTAACATCGTATTTAGGTTCAATCGCTTTTTCGAACCGCTGGAAACCGCGGTCTGCGCAAGAGAAGACACCACCATGCTCACCCCATGAGGTTGCAGGTAATATCACGTCTGCTTGTTCCGCCGTTTTGGTCATGAAGATATCTTGAACCACGACAAAATCCAGCGCTTCAAATCCTTTACGCACCAGGCCTAAATCCGCCTCAGTCTGCAATGGATCTTCACCCATGATGTAGTAGGCCTTCACTTTACCTTCGAGAGCAAGGTGCGGGATTTCAGTGATACGGTGACCAATTTGCGCATCCATCTGGTTAACATCTATCCCCCAGGCAGCGGCGAATTTCGCCCGTACTTCTGGGTCAGTGACTGACTGATAGCCGGGGAATTCATTGGGTAGTACGCCCATATCGCAGGCACCCTGTACATTGTTCTGACCACGAACCGGACCCACACCCACATTAGCGCGGCCTAAGTTGCCGGTCAGCAGTGCAAGACTGGCGAGTCCTTTCACGACGTCAACGGCCTGGCCAAATTGCGTGACACCCATACCCCACATAATCGTGGCGGAAGGTGCTGCCGCGTAGGTGCGCATTGCCTGGCGTATTTCCTGAGCGGAAACCCCCGTTTGTTCAGCGACCGCTTCAGGTGAGTAATCGGCGACATTTTTACGATAGGCTTCAAATCCTTCGGTATATTTCGATACATAATCGTGGTCATACAGGTCTTCTTCGATCAGCACATGGGCGAAAGCATTGACCAGCGCCATATTACAACCGTTTTTAATCTGTAAATGCTGATTTGCTATACGTGCTGTTTCGATACGGCGAGGGTCACAGACAATCACCTGTGCGCCTTTTTCTTTGGCTTTAATCACCCGACGGGCAACGATGGGGTGAGAGTCGGCGCAGTTATAGCCAAACACCAGCAGACACTTGGAGTTTTCGATATCGCCAATTGAGTTACTCATTGCCCCGTTCCCCAGGGTTGCCTGCAAACCGGCAACAGAAGGACCATGACAAACACGGGCACAGCAGTCCACGTTGTTGGTGCCGATGACCGCACGCGCAAATTTCTGCATCACAAAGTTGGTTTCATTCCCGGTTCCGCGGGAAGAACCGGTGGTCATGATAGAGCGTGGTCCGTATTTTTGTTTAATCTCTTTCAGGCGTTGGGCGGTGTAACTGATCGCTTCATCCCAGCTCACTGCCTCAAATTTTCCACCTTTTTGACGACGGATCAGAGGCTGTGTCAGACGTGGGGTAAGCAGTTTTGTATCATTAAGAAAATCCCAGCCATAATAGCCTTTCAGGCATAATTCATTCTGGTTGGTCACGCCGTTCGCAGCTTCCGCACGGATGATTTTTCCGTTATCTACGATCAGATTTAGTTTGCATCCAGCACCGCAATACGGACAGACAGTGGTGACTTTTTTCATGTGATAATTTCCTCGATCCGGGGTTAAAACAGCAGTGGAGATGTGCTGTCGAGCGCAGCGCGGCGGCGTTTTTCTGCGTTCATATCCTGTAACTGGTTACGGTCAATGACGTAAATAGCCTTGGTCGGACAAATGTCAATGCAAGCCGGGCCCTCTGTGCGGGAGCTACACAGGTCACATTTATGTGCCTCAGCTTTATCTGAAATGGCCACCATAGCGGCGCCATTTTGACGAAAAATGGGGGTAGTGATGACTTCCATTGCGCCGTATGGACAGGCGACTACGCAGGTCTTACAGCCGATACAGTGCTCCTGCATGACTTGTACATGATCCCCGGTACGAAGAATGGCACCGTTCGGACAAACATTGGCACAAGGGGCATCTTCACACTGGCGGCATGTCACCGGGGTACTGATATTGACGCCTTTAATAACGTGTAAGCGTGGTGCAAAAGTAGCTTTGCTAAACAGTGACATATCCTGAGATTCACTGTGAGCCAGCACGCAGGCAATTTCACAGGTACGGCAGCCGATACATTTTTTTGGGTCGGCGATAATAAACCGGTTCATCTAAACCTCCTGAGTCCGGGTTTTTTATTAAACCGGATTACACCGGCTTGGCGACATTGCTCTACCCGTCATATTTCAGGTTGCCAGGGTGTTACCTTCGTCTGGCGGCTTGAATCATTCTGGGTCTGCAGTGGTAATACATAAAACGTGCCAGTTTTCATTTTTTAATTTTATCTATTTAAATCATTTGGTTATGTTTTATTTTTTTTTAGGTGACGAATTTTTTGTTGATGTCATCCGGATATCGTCATGGCATCGACAGTAGTGTCGACAGCAAATATCAGACTATTAGAGTTTTTAAAAAGGAGGGGGAAGGTAAATGCCGGTAGTATTATGAGCCGGAAGAGGAGGGCGATGACACTCTTGGTATGAAAAATTGCGTGAAGGTGATTAATACAAAGCGGGCCAGTGACAGTATCAATAATGTGTATTGACCTACACCCCATTTATAAACACACCGTGATGTTTGTAGTTTCCGCATCAGGCAGATAGCTGACTGTAAGATTAGATCACGCTCAGATGGTGGCTTGGTCTTAGAATCTGCGATTCCTGGGTTGTACTTTGCTCTGGCTGCTCATCTTGCGCTGATGAATAGATATTACTGGCCTCCGTACATTTTATAAACACAAAAATTGATGTACGCTTTGATGTGCATTATACTGTATGTAATTAAATATACTTTCAGGTGGGTTATGGAACGTATTCTCGCAGAAAAATCTATCAACATCACCGAGTTAAGGAAGAACCCGGCGAAATATTTCATTGATGAGCCGGTTGCCGTTCTCTCCAACAACCGTCCCGCTGGCTACATGGTTAGTGCTAAAGTGTTTGAAGAACTGATCGATCTGTTGGAAGAGAAGCAGGGCAAGGTTCACACCGCTGCGCGATTTAGGCCAACGGCTGAACGTTTAAGCGGTATTGCGGATAGCGGGCAGCAATTGCTGCAAAACGCCTCTGATAAGGACCTGACCGAGTTCACGGAATGAGCATCAGGATTTTCAAGTCAGCACTGATTCGCCAGTAATTGAGCCAACAGGAGCTTGATGATTTGGCGGCGAATTTTCTGTCCTACAAAAAAGACGGTGCATTGCCAGATACCTTTGGGCGTGATGCGCCTTACGATGATGATCGCACCTATCCCTTGGTAAAAGAAGAACAAGTGGCCCATATCCATCTTGCCGATGCGAATGCCCCTTTCAAAGGTTTTAAAAACTCCTCTGAGAGCATCTCTACAACGGTAGTAGGCTCAGCATTTTTCGTTCTCACGTAGAATTCTTGGCACTGAGGGAAAATCATGAGTACCAAAAGAGGGCCTGACAGCGGTACCGATGTTAAAAACATCAGATGACAGTTATCAGACCCTGAATGATGCGTATGTAGGGGATCATTGCGAGGGATACCGGTTTATCAGTCCGTTTCCTGTTTAAAAGGGGCAATATCCAAGCCCTGTTCCAGCGCAGGCAAGAGCTGATAAAGGCGGTTCACTGCCTGCTCAACGGCAGCACTCATTGGGAAGTAAAAAGCCACCACATCAGGCTGGATACCGACAAAGGTTATCTGTGGGATATCCTCGCGCAGTTGCTGAATCAGAAAGGTCAGCGGTAAATTGTGTGTGGTCATCATAAACATGTCGGCGATGTCATCTTCGTCGATAATGCGCATTTCACCGGGCGCAAGTCCCATATCAGTGGCATCAACAATCACCAGATGTTCTGGCTGTAGTTCACGTAAAAAACCGATGTCGTTTTCAGGTGCTGCGCCGCCGTCCACTACTGTCCAGCCGGATAGCGGTCGTTCAGCGCAGAGTTCGGCAAGGCGTGGGCCTGCCCCGTCGTCCCCCATCATACTGTTACCGACGCACAACAGTGCGTAGCGGGAAGATAAATCACGCATCAAACCTCCTGACCATGAGATACATGGCGGGATCGTATTCAATTTGTGTCAGCAGAGCGATAAGAGTATCGCTCCAGTCTTGTTGTTCGGCCGTCATGCCGCAACGCGCATCACGCAGTGCCAGTGCCAGTAAATGGGTATGGCTGCTATCAATATTGATCTCACCAAAGCGCTGTACGCCTGCCAGTTTGCGGTGTGCATCACTCTTTTCTGGCAGCGTGTTTATCCAGTCATTATAGGCGTCCAGCGGGCATTCAAGCCGAGACTTCAGACAGTCTATCACCCCGAGGTGATGGCCTATTGCCAGACTGTAATACACCACTTCTTGTGCCTTTTGCGAGCTGTGCTTTTGGGCACTTTTTTCATCGACAAATTTGCGACTTAATGAATAAAAAATGACTTTATTTTTCTCTGGCTGGTGGCCGGCATAAGGCTGATGGCGCGCATAGCGTTGGTCGTTGGTGTCATTCATCACAGACGTACCTCGCCACGTAGTACCTGCTGATAGAGATGCAGCAGATTACCGACAATCTCGTTAAGCCGCAGATCGCCGCGCTGTTCAAGATAGGCATTAACCCGCTGTTCAATCGGCTCTACACCAGGGGCTACGACTAAATCCATAAACTGATCGGCAATCTGACGACCATAACGGTAACCCGCCATACGGTGAGCTTCGCGGTCCAATAATACGCGCAGAGGTTGCGGTAAATCAGGGTGCAATAATGTTGCGGGTTCACGGGCTTTTTCGTTGTGTTGCTGACCTTTTATCTTCTGATCCAGCAAGCCCAGCGCCATGGCAAATCCGTAAATAGTGGCGGCGGGTGTCGGCGGGCAGCCAGGAATATACACATCGACGGGAACAATTTTATCTGTTCCGCCCCAGACGCAATACAGGTCGTGGAAAATGCCACCGCTGTTACCGCAGGCGCCGTAGGAAACGCAAATTTTAGGATCAGGAGAGCTGTCCCAGGCCCGCAGAGCAGGAATACGCATTGCTCGAGTTACTGCTCCTGTGAAGAGCAGAATGTCCGCATGACGCGGTGACGGCACCACTTTAATACCAAAGCGTTCTGCGTCAAACAGCGGCGAAATAGCGGCAAAAATCTCAATTTCACAGCCATTACAGCCTCCACAGTCAACGCGATAGACATAGGCAGAGCGACGAATACTGTTGAGCAGCGTTGATTTCAGCTTAGCGATGCTTTCGTCCAGTGTGATGGGGACAGGAAGACCATTTTCATCACGTGGCGCAATGGGATTATGACTCATGAATGGGCCTCCGTTGTCATATGGCGGCCGATATCAATACGGTCGGAAGGAGAAAGACTGTGTCGTTTTTTGCATTCAGGGCAGGTTTCGTACTGTTCACGACGTTTGGCAATTTGCCTCTCGCTTAAGGCTGCGCTCTCTTGTAACAGGCTGAGTGCGAAGTCAATTTCTTTTTGAACCGCATAAGGTTTGCCACAGACACGGCAATGGCAGACCGGAAAGTCGGCCGTTTCATATAAGTCTTGTTTGTTCCACACCGCAAGTTCGAACTCTTGCGACAGTTTTATCGCCGCCGTCGGGCAAACTTCCTCACAGCGTGCGCAGAAAATACAGCGGCCTAAAAAAAGTGACCAGCGAATGCTTTCGCCATCTTCTGCTGTCGTCATCGTGAGTGCATTCGACGGGCAGGCATTGGCGCAGGCACCACAGGCAATACACTGTTCGGCACTGTATTGCGGTTTACCGCGAAAATTGGGTGCCAGATCGAGTGGCTTAAACGGATAAGACACGGTTGCTGTGCCGGTTTTTAGTACTTTTTTAATCAGTTTCAGCATGATAAACAGTTCCTTAAAGCGGCGAATTTTTACGTTCGATGCCGTAACGCTCGATCTCTTTGTAAGGCACCACGATGGAGGTTTTCTTACGTACATCAACCAGGGTCATGCGGTCGGTACAGGAGTAGCAAGGATCGAGACTCCCGATGATTAACGGCGCATCGGATACCGTATTGCCACGCAACATATAGCGCAGAGTCGGCCAGTTAGCGTAGGTGGCCGCACGACAACGCCAGCGGAACAGTTTCTGGTTATCACCGGTCATACTCCAGTGAACATCATCCCCACGCGGGGCCTCAGCAAAGCCGAGGGCAAAACGGTGTGGAATATAGCGAAAACCTTCAACCGCCAGCGGACCTGCCGGCAGATTCTGTAGGCCAAATTCAATCATATTCAGTGAGTTGAAGACTTCATGGATACGGACTTTTAAGCGTGAAAAAACGTCATTTCCTGTTTCACTGTAGAGCTCAAAGGGTAATTTAGCGTAACCGGCATAAGGATGATCCTGACGCATATCGCGGCGATGGCCACTACCACGAACCATCGGGCCAACATTACTGAAATCACGCGCTACCTGGGGTTCCAGAATACCGACGCCGACACTGCGCTGCTCAGTATTGGCAGTGCTGAGGAGGATACTGACCATATCGTTCAGTTCCCGACGCATACTGCCTGCAAGCGAGATAGTGGCTATCATATCGTCTTTAAGAATGTCGCGACGCATGCCGCCAATCAGGTTCATACCATAGGTTTTACGTGCCCCGGTGAGGATCTCAGCCATTTTCATTGACTGCTCTCTGACGCGGAAAAACTGCATAAAACCGGAGTCAAAACCGACAAAATGACAGGCCAGCCCGAGGTTCAGCAGGTGACTGTGCAGTCGCTCAACCTCAAGCAAAATGGAGCGAATCATCTGAGCACGCTCAGGGACTTCAATGCCCATCGCATTTTCAACAGAAGAGGTATAGGCCACACTGTGGGTGAAACCGCAGATCCCACATACCCGGTCTGAAAGGAAGGTGACTTCGTTGTAACCCATACGGGTTTCCGCCAGCTTCTCCATACCCCGGTGGACGTAAAACAGGCGGTAATCGGCGTCGATAATGTCCTCGCCGTCAACGAACAGACGGAAGTGTCCGGGTTCGTCAGAAGTAACATGAAGCGGGCCAATTGGCACAATATTGCTGCTTTCTTTGGCTTCGGAAATAAACGGATAGGTTTCAGTATCGGTGGTCGGGGCCGGGCGCTGACGATAATCCATTGCATCCTTACGCAGCGGATATAAATCATCCGGCCAGTCATCCGGCAACACTAACCGACGTTCATCTGGCAGACCCACGGGACGCAAGCCGTACATATCTCGGACTTCACGTTCCCCCCAGACGGCAGCGGGAACGCGAGGGGTCACTGAGGGGAATTCCAGTGACACCGGGTCGACTTCAGCGCGTACGGTTATCCAGCATTTCACGCCTTTTTCCATCGACAGCACGTAATACAGGGCGTAATTGCCGCACAATGTCCGTTCGTCATTCCCGAATAAGACGGAAAGCCAGCCACCTTGCTGATAGTACAACCACTCAACCACTTCAGGTAACCAGTTGAGTCTGACTGTGACGGTGGCCTGAGTATCGGTTTGCCAGCTGCTGCCTAAAACAGCAGAAGGAAACTGTTTCTCGAGTGCAGCCAGGTACGCTTTGCCGACCGGGTTTTGATTTAATGCAGTATTGAATTCGTTCATTACAAAGCCTCTTCCCGCATGCGCGAGATAAGAAAAATGTCAGGTCAGCCAGCAATCAGTCGTGGAAATACCGTCAGCGATGCCGGAGCCATTACGGTTTCTGTTGTGATTATTTGGCTCCTTCATCAGGGATATCGAAGGTTGTCAGCCGGGTTGAAAAGACATTCATCGCATTCAACCGTTTTTGCTGGCTGGCTGTTTCGCTCAGTGCAGGGGTAACAAGCGTGATGGCTTGCGTCGGGCAAGTTTTAATGCACGCCGGGCCCTCAGGACTGAAACTGCACAGATCACATTTCACTGCCACAGCACGTACACCCGGAACACAGTCCAGGAACGGGCTGACGGAACGTGGTGGAGGTGGCGCGGGGAGCGCTTTTGAGGTATTGCAATCACGAGGAATATCCAGTGGTGTGCTGCCAGAGAAGGTAATGGCGCCGAACGGACAGGCGAGAGCACAGAGCTTGCAGCTCACACACAGACTTTCATTCAGATAAATAGCGTCATTTTCGCGTGTGATAGCATTGACCGGACACACCTGAGCACAAGGTGCATCTTCGCACTGGTGACACATCACCGGAGCGGAATCCAGACGATTCCTCATCACTTGTAGACGAGGTGCAGATTGTAAACCCTGACGCTGATGTTCTTGTGAACAACTCGCCATACAGGTATTGCAGCCGATACACAGTTTCGGATCGGCTATCACATATTGATTCATGGCATGTTTAACGCTCATGAAGTCTCCTCAGTATTTCATCAAAAGTGACGAAATCGGCACTTAATTTGATATTTCGACATTTATGTCGGAGTCGAACCCAGTAAACAGAGTGCTAAAAGAAATTCTTTACTGCCGCAGCAGTCATATGTTTTTAAATATACTCAGGCGTTGCTGAGTAATTTCTCAAGTTGCGGATGAATAGGTTTATTACTTTTCAGTGAGTCAAAAACACACTGATAAATAGCTGAAATTTTATTGAGATAATGTTCAAGCACCGCGTTTTTATCTTTAATATCGACGCTACCGTCCACCAGGCCGTCTTCGCTCAGTGTCGCATGGGAAATTGTTTTGAAATCATCGACTTCACTGCTATGCGCCATATTCAAACTGTAAACAATATCCTGGCTATAGAAGTCATCGCTAAGGGAGATGCTGACGGTAAAATAGTCAAATAATGTAAAACAGACACCCCTTTCATCACCACAGCTAAAGCCATGATTTATCTTTTTATTTGAATGGGTTACTGCCTGTGTCAGACTGTTTTGATAAAGGCTCCACTGTGCTTTCAGATGGTTGTTTTTGTTGGCAATGTAATCTGCTTTACTGCTCAGATCGCTAAGAGTGCTCATTGTTATTACCCGTAATTAAATGATGTGCCTGTGCCTTTTTTATTCGCCAGAATACAAAAAGTGACGACAAAAATAGGGTGCATAGCCTACTGCTGGCATAAAGCGTGCCAGTTTCCTTTTTTATTTAATTACTTATTTATTATTAATGAGTTAAAAGCCCAGTCATTTATTTTACTGGCGGGCGATAAAGCTGAGTGACATGTCGATGACACTTTATTTCGACATATATGATGGTCTGTCAGTAATAAGTGTCTCGGACCTTGTCGTTAAATCTGGCACTAATATTGCAGCTACAATGTCATCATCTCTTTATTTATCTTCGAATGGGGGAGAAATAATGCATGAGATCACTTTATGCCAGAACGCGGTAGAAATAATGCAACAGTTTGGGCAGCAAAATAATGCCCAGAAAATTACCGCTGTGTGGATGGAAATTGGCGCATTTTCCTGTGTCGAGCCGGAAGCTGTGCAATTTTGTTTTGAGCTGGCGTGCCGTGAAACTCTCGCTGCAGGTTGCGTATTGCATCTTGAAACACCGCAAGCCGTAAGCTGGTGCAATCACTGCCAGCAGGACATCACCTTGCTCAGCCCCAGCGTGCTGCTTTGTCCGCAATGCGGTGGACATGATGTACGCGTAGTTGCTGACGACGGTATGAAAATTAAACGAATTGAAATCGAATAACAGGTAGTAGTTTTACCTGAGGAGCAAGCTATGTGTAGTACCTGCGGCTGTGCCAGCGGTGAACTTCGTATAGAAGGTATCAGTGCTGAACATACTCATCATTCCCATGAACATTCCCACGCTGACAGTCACGGGTTGCCTTTCGCACCTCGTCGTCTGGTCGATATTGAAATGGATGTGCTGGCGAAAAATAACCATATTGCTTTCCATAACCGCGAACATTTTGCTGCAGCGAATATTGTGGCATTGAATCTGGTATCCAGCCCAGGCTCCGGTAAAACCACCTTGCTGACCAGCACGTTGCGTCGTATGGCAACCCAGACAGACTGTGCGGTCATCGAAGGTGACCAGCAAACCACGAATGATGCTGACCGTATCCGTGCCACCGGCGTTCCAGCGATTCAGGTCAATACGGGTAAAGGCTGCCATTTGGACGCTCAGATGGTGCACGACGCGTTGCATCAACTATCACCAAATAATAACAGTCTGCTGTTTATCGAAAATGTCGGCAATCTGGTGTGTCCGGCCGGTTTCGATCTTGGTGAGCGGCACAAAGTCGCGGTGTTATCTGTCACCGAAGGTGAGGATAAACCGCTGAAGTATCCTCATATGTTTGCCGCTTCCAGCCTGATGATACTTAACAAAATTGACCTGCTGCCCTATGTCAATTTTGACGTCGAAACCTGTATTGCCAATGCGCGCCAGGTCAATCCTCAGATTGAAGTGATCCTGTTATCAGCGACAACAGGTGAAGGTATGGAACTGTGGCTGGCATGGCTGGAGCAACAATTATGTGCATAGGCATTCCCGGGCAAATTATTGCCCTGCATGAACAGCAACCGGGTAACGCCTGGGCTGAGGTTTGCGGGTTACGTAGGGAAGTGAATATTGCGCTGATATCTGAAGACGATCCTGAAGCACTGATTGGTTGCTGGGTACTCATCCATGTTGGTTTTGCCCTCAGTCGGTTAGACGAGCAGGAAGCTCTGGAAACCCTGGCGGCATTGCATGCCATGGAAGAAGTGGAAACGGATGTTGCTCTGTTCCTCGGGGCCGGGGAGACAAGATAATGCGTTTTGTTGATGAGTTTCGGGACCCGTTGCTGGCAAATACCTTGATTGAACGGCTGCATCAGCGGGCAGCACTATTGCCGTATAGCGCTGAGAAACCGATGCAAATTATGGAAGTCTGCGGTGGTCATACCCACGCTATTTTTAAATTTGGGCTGGATAAACTTTTACCTCCACAACTGGAGTTTATCCATGGTCCTGGCTGTCCGGTCTGTGTATTACCGATGGGGCGTATTGATGCCTGCTGCGAAATTGCTGCGCATCCCGAGGTGATTTTTTGTACCTTTGGCGATGCGTTACGGGTACCCGGAAAAAAAGGGTCTCTGCTCCAGGCCCGCGAGCGGGGGGCTGATATTCGCGTAGTTTATTCGCCCCTCGATGCGCTGAAGCTGGCACGTGAAAATCCCGCGCGACAAGTGGTCTTTTTCGCCCTGGGATTTGAAACTACGATGCCTGTCACTGCTGTCACTCTGCAGCAAGCAAAACGTGAGGAACTGACTAATTTCAGCGTTTTTTGTCAGCATATCAGCCTGATGCCAACCTTACGTAGTCTGCTTTCTCAGGAGGACGTCCGCATTGATGCCTTCCTTGCTCCCGGCCACGTCAGCATGATAACAGGCATTACTCCCTATCATTTTATCAATGAAGAGTTTGGTAAACCTCTGGTTATCAGTGGCTTTGAACCGCTGGATATGCTGCAGAGTGTGCTGATGCTGGTGGAGCAAGTTTGTGAGATGTCCTGTAAAACAGAAAATCAATACAGCCGGGTCGTCCCTCCGGAGGGCAATTTGCTGGCACAAAAAGCAATGCATGACGTTTTTACGCTGGCTGGAAGCAGTGAGTGGCGTGGGCTAGGCTTAATTGAGGCGTCGGGTATTTCTCTGACCAGCGCCTACGCGGACTTTGATGCCGAATGCCGTTTCAACCCACAGGCTCAGTCAGTCGCTGACGATCCGCGCGCTCGTTGCGGTGAAGTACTCACTGGACGCTGTAAACCCCATGAGTGCCCGCTGTTTGGAAGTGGCTGTACGCCACATAACGCCTTTGGAGCACTCATGGTTTCCTCTGAGGGAGCCTGTGCGGCGTGGTATCAGTATCGTCATCAGGAAACGACGACTGCAGAGAAACAGGCGTCCGGCGTTCGACAACAGAAGGTAAATCAGGATGCATGAGAGCAAAAAAGTCATCACTATGGCACATGGTAGCGGTGGCCGTGCCATGCAACAAATAATCGAACAGATGTTTCTGAGCGCGTTTAATAACCCTTGGTTGAATGAGCGGGAAGATGCTGCACGGTTATCCTTAGCCAGTCTGAGTGCGCAGGGCGACCGTCTGGCGTTTACCACTGACAGCTATGTCATTGACCCTGTTTTTTTTCCCGGCGGCAATATCGGCAAACTGGCGGTGTGCGGAACGGCAAACGATTTGGCAGTCAGTGGCGCAACCCCTGCTTATCTCTCTTGCGGTTTTATCCTGGAGGAAGGTTTACCGCTTGATGATTTGCAGACGATTGTCAGCAGCATGGCTCAGACTGCACGCGATGCAGGCATAGCGATTGTTACGGGTGATACCAAAGTGGTTCAGCGCGGTGCTGCGGATAAAATATTTATTAATACCACCGGAATGGGGGTGATCCCAGCGACGGTTAACTGGGCTGCAAGCGCGATTAAAGCCGGTGATAAGGTCATCGTCAGTGGCACATTGGGTGACCACGGAGCGACTATTCTTAATCTGCGCGAAAACTTAGGTATGGATTTAGGCGTGGAGAGTGACTGTGCGGTGTTGGCGCCGCTGATTGCCCCTCTGCGTGAACTCGCTGGCGTTCATGCTTTACGTGATGCGACCCGCGGCGGCGTGAATGCGATTTTGCATGAGTTCAGTGCGGCCAGTGGTCTGGGCATGTGTATCGATGAAAATAGCTTGCCAGTGAAACCGGCGGTGCGGGGTGTTTGCGAATTACTCGGGCTGGAACCGCTAAATTTTGCCAATGAGGGTAAAATGGTGGTGGTGGTCTCTGCCCAGGCAGAGGAAATGGCATTGAGTCTGTTGCGCAGTCACCCGTTGGGGATAGATGCCACAGTAATCGGTGAGGTGACAGAAAATCCGCAAGTGTGCTTGCGCGGTGCTTTAGGCATTTCTCGTCAGTTAATGTTGCCCCATGCTGAGCCTTTACCTCGTATTTGTTGATCTTGTCAGGGGCTCGACTACGTTGAAAGGAGTAAACTTTTTTCAGCGTCTTAATATTGAAGCAGCTTGTTTCCAATAATCGATGTTATTCAGAGCAAACACTATGCAGAGTTCCACTATGAGCGTCACAAAACACAAAGGATTACTGGAGCTGGCACGTACATTGTTGCAGCAACAGAATATGACCTCGCTGCTGGAAACCTTAACTCAGGTTATACAGACAGCAGGGATAGCGGATGCCGTAACACTCGTACTGTTCGATGAAAATAGTGCCCGTGTCAGCTTTTATGGTATCGATGCACAACGTCTGCCTGTGACCTACGAAGATGAAACGCTGCTTGCTGGCGGACCCGTACACGATTTGCTCACGCATCCTAAAACATCGGCCTGGAGCTGGGAAGCTTTACACTTTCGCTATCCTCAGCTGGCTGCGCTCAAACTTTATCCTGATTTTTCAAACTATTGTATGGTGCCTTTGCGGATCTCGACACGCATACAGGGTGGGTGTGAGTTCATGCGCCAGCATGGCGACCCCTTCAGCCTGGACGATCAGAATGGTTTATATGAGCTTTGTTTATTGACTGCCATTGCCGTAGAACAAATCCAGTTGCGTCAGAATGCTCTACACCAGCAGTCCATGTTGCGTCATGAACGCGATGATTTCCGTATTCTGGTGGATATCACTAATGCGGTATTGTCGAAACGCGATCTTGATGAACTGACCGGTGAAATCGCCAGAACCATCCATCATTTCTTCCATATTAATGCTATCAGCATTGTACTCTGTGATGCGGACAAAGAGAGTGAACAGGCCGATGTCTACTCCACGCATTATCTGTCCAGCCATATTGAGGAACGTGAACAGTCCCATATGATACTGGACGGTTCGCTGGAACAGCAGGTAATGAAAAACGGCAAAATGCTGCTGATGAATGTGAAGGCCGGGGAAGGGATTGATAGTGATGAAAATAAATTTTTCAATCGATTGTGGCGCGACCAAACGAAAAGTTTGTGCATGTTGCCGTTGTGCTTTGGCCATAAAACATTAGGCGTACTTGAGTTAGCCCGATGCCAGCCAGATAACTTTAATGCTGCAAACCTGCGGGTATTACAGCAAATTGCCGCGCGTATTGCGATTGCGGTGGATAATGCCCTGGCCTACCAGGAAATTAAAAGTCTTAAAGAAAAACTTCAGCACGAAAATCTCTATCTCACCGAGCAAATCAACAGTAACAACCCGAACTTCAGCGATATTGTCGGACGCAGTTCCAGCATGTCTGCGGTACTTAAGCAGGTTGAGATCGTCGCGAAAAGTGATTGTACAGTGCTTATTCTTGGTGAAACGGGAACCGGTAAAGAGCTGATTGCCCGGGCAATCCATGACTTGGGCGATCGTCGTCAGCAGCGTATGGTTAAAATGAACTGTGCGGCAATGCCAGCCGGACTCATGGAAAGTGATTTGTTTGGTCATGAAAAGGGGTCATTTACCGGGGCAACCACTCAACGCATGGGGCGTTTTGAACTGGCGGATAAAAGCACCTTATTTCTTGATGAAGTAGGGGAAATACCCATTGAACTACAGCCAAAACTTCTGCGTATTCTGCAAGAACAGGAATTTGAGCGCGTCGGTGGCAGTAAACTCATTTCGGTGGATGTCCGTATTATTGCGGCAACCAACCGGGATCTGGGGCAGATGGTAATGGATAAAGAGTTTCGTAGCGATCTCTTTTACCGGCTGAACGTTTTCCCTATTATGATCCCGCCGTTACGTGAACGGCCTGAAGATATTCCCCAGCTGGTGAAATTTCTCACCTATAAAATTGCCAAGCGTATGAAACGCACTATTGACAGTATTCCGTCAGAAACGCTTCGTCAGCTCAGCCGCATGCCGTGGCCCGGTAATGTGCGTGAGCTTGAAAATGTGATTGAGCGTGCGGTGCTGTTATCCCGAGGTACCGTGCTGGATTTACAACTTCCGGAAATAAAATATCCGTTAAATGTTGTGGCTTCAACACCTCCCCCGGCACCTATGGTGCATGAGGATGACGAGCGTGAGCATATTATTCAGGTATTAAAAGAAACGAATGGCGTGGTTGCCGGGCCCAGGGGGGCAGCGCAACGCCTGGGATTAAAACGCACAACCTTATTATCAAGAATGAAAAAACTGGGTATTAGCGTAAATTGAGGGTTTATTGCACTCAGAAAATATTCCAGACAGACTGGTCGTGATGATATTTATCACGACCCAAACCGCTAAGCTCGCTCTCTTTCTGAATTAAAAATGAACTCACATTTGTTTCATAGAACCTGTTTTTATGATTTTTCCTAATGAAAATACATAAATGGAAACATATTATGCCGGCATAAAAACACGTATATATGGAAACCTGCTTAATGAAAAAAACCTTTATCGCTTCAACAGTCGCTATCGCGACGCTTTATACCTGCGCTGTATCTGCAAACAATGGTGTCTATGTTACAGGTGAGTTAGGTTCATCTGTCGTTAATATTCACGATACCAAAGCAGATTACTCAGAAGCCGTTTCAGGTATTGTGGACTATCGCCAGACAACGAAACTGTCAAATACCAATAAGGGCGTTTTTAGTGGTGGTATTGCTGTCGGCTACGATTTTAACGACCAGGGTAAGCTTCCGGTAAGACTAGAGCTTGCAGCAAAATTCAGAGGGAACGCTGAAGGTTCGCAGACATTAACAGATGAATACGGCTATTCTGATACCGTCAAAAACAAAGTCCGAATGGACACTTATATGGTCAATGGTTACTACGATTTTTATAATTCATCAGACTTCACCCCTTATCTGACCGCGGGTGTGGGTTTATCGCGCCTGAAACATAAAATTTCAGATGGCAGCGGGGAATCTATGTCTGCCAGTGCAAATAATTTTGCCTGGGGTGTGGGTGCGGGTGTGAAATATGCCGTCACATCCAATATATCTGTCGATGCCAGCTACAGGTATGTGGATGGCGGGAAGGTGACCAACAGCAGAACGGATAATTTTGGTTCTTACACTGGAACGCTGGATACAACAACGAAAGCAGCTTCAAACGATCTTATGCTGGGTGTTTCATATAAATTTTAAAAAGTATGGGGGTATTAGCAGTATACGTACCCCCTGAACTGACAGGTAGTGGTAGTGTTATTTTTGCCACTACACCTCGAAAGTAAACTTAATGGCTCTGCTGTCGCAGATAAATTATCCAGTAAGTTATACCTACCAAAACTCCGCCGCCAATAATATTCCCGATGGTGACCGGAATTAAATTATCAGTAATAAATTGTGAAATATTGAGTGCCGGAAAGGCATCAGGGCTTTGGTGTATCTGTGACCAGAAACTGTCAGGTGAAAAATAGCGTATAATAACGGCTAAAGGGATCAGAAACATATTGGCAATGCTGTGCTCAAAACCACTGCAAACAAATACACTTATGGGTAACAGCATGGCGAATATTTTATCTAACAAAGTATGCCCGGAATAACTTAGCCATACCGCCAGGCAGACCATCATATTAGCAAGGGTACCGAGACAAACGGCTTCAAAGAATGTGTGATGCATTTTATGGTCGGCAGTCTGTAATACATTTAATCCCCACTGACCCTCACCGGACATCATTTGCCCTGAAGACCAAATCAGGGCAACAAAAAATAATGCGCCGACAAGATTACCAAAATAAACAATCAGCCAGTTTATTATCAGTGCTGGCCAGGATATCAGACCACTGGCTTTTGCCATCACAGTCAGTACGGTAGAGGTAAACAAATCGGCCCCCCCGACCACGACAAGGATAAGTCCAAGGGTAAAGCATATACCACCAAGAAATTTAACCGGGGCCGCAATGGGACCGGGTCCGCTGGTGACGGTGATATAGGCAACGAAACCGATTGAAATAAAAACCCCGGCAGTAATTGCCAGGAAGAATGACAGTGATTTCTTTTTCTTGGTTTTATAGAGACCGACCTGTTCAGCTATTTTGGCCATTTCCGGAGGAAGACGCAGATCAAATGAATTTTCAGTACTCATAATAACTCCTGCATTTTTTTGATGAGGCATTTTTTGCTGCGGTTTATATATCTATGGTAACGTTTAATTTATGGCGAAAATATCGATCCAAGTATCAAAAAAAGACATTGGCTAAATATTTTGTGTTTTATTTTTTTTGTTGTTGATTATTGATGATTCTTTGATTTTTATATAAAACAAAGGTGTTTGGGCTGTCAGAAATAGAGGGATGATTTAATACGCATTGCTAATTACTTGGATTAATTTCAGATGAGATTGGGGAGTGATCAGCAGATTGCTATTTTAAATATACTTTGAAAGTTAATACTTAATATCGCGGATGAACGCAGGAAATATCTAACGCACAGGCGTTAGATATCTCATGTGTCATTTCATCTTATTTTCGCGTTTGTCACAGGTGCAGATGATTATTTCACCGATGATCCGTTAATCTCCACTTGATAGCTTATCGCTGAATTATCTGAACCCGCAGCCCACGGCCAGTCAAAATGCGGTGAAGCCGTAGAGTGGTCGGTATGCAGTACTACGGAAGCCGCATTTTCCAGGATTTGAACCACTGGCTGGGGAATATGGGTCCCCATCACCAGCATCAGTACCAGTAAAATCGCCATCGGGAGGGTAGTCAGTATGCCCAGTTCACCTTTGCGAGTCGGTTCTGGTGCCTTACCAAACAGAACACAGCCGACCATACGGACCAGGCCGCCAAGGACCAAGGTTAACAGCAGTAACAGAATTATGGTCAGCCAGATATGGTCTGCACTCAGACCTGCAATCACCGTCATAAATTCGCTGAGGAAGACGTTAAACGGCGGCATACCGCCCAGAGCCAGCGCACCACCTGCCAGCAGCAGCGCCGAGAAAGGCATCACTTTTAGCATTCCTCTGGCAACGGTCATATCCCTGGTTCCGTATTTCAGTAAAACATTACCTGATCCGCAGAACAGCAGGGTTTTACCCAGGCTATGATTAAGGGTATGCAGCATGGCAGCAAGAATACCCAATGGGCCACCGATACCCAGTGCAACAGCAATCAACCCCATGTTCTCGACAGAAGAGTAGGCCAGCAAGCGTTTAATATCATTCTGTACCAGGATAAAAAAGGCTGCGACAGCGACAGATAACATGCCAAACACCACCAGCAAGGTGCGGGTGAAATGGTCGCCAATCGCCTGATTGATAATAATGTTATAGCGAATGATCACCAGCAGTGCGCAGTTAAGCAGGGCGGCTGAGAGCAAGGCACTGACAGGACTTGGTGCTTCACTGTGGGCATCGGGAAGCCAGGCATGCATCGGGAACAACCCTGTTTTGGTGCCAAAACCGATGAGTACAAAGACGAACGCCAGTTTCATCAGCGTTGGATCGAGTTCTGAGGCATGCTTCAGGACTTCGGTCCAGAAAATCGCATCATTCGGGTCAGGAAGAAGCGTTGTCGCGTTGGCGTATACCAGGATGGTGCCAAATAAACCAAAAGCGACGCCGACGGAGCAAATGATAACGTACTTCCAGGCGGCTTCCAGAGAGGAACGCTTGCTGTAAGTTCCCACCAGAAATACTGAACTCAGCGTAGTCGCTTCAATCGCGGCCCACATCATAATCAGGTTATTACTGGTAATCACCAGCAGCATAGTGAAAATAAACAGATGGAAGAAGCCGTAGTAGTGACATAATCCCTTCACACTGACAGCGCCGTCGTCAACCTCATGGCGCATATAGCCGACAGAGTAGAGCCCGGTGATAAAGCTTACGATCCCAAGAATCGCTAAGAACAATGCGGTAAGACTGTCGAGATGGAGCCATTTATCGGCCACCAGCATGTCGCCCTGCTGATAAATTAGAGTCACGACCCATAGGGTCTCTGCCAGAATAGCGACAATTCCAATTGAATGCAGTGCTGTTGTCAGTGCGCGCGCAGTATCACCTGCCAGACGGCAGGTAAAGTTAAGTATTGCGATACACAGTGGTGTCAGCAGCAAAATTAATAGTACGGATGTTGTACTCATTCCGTTACCCCTTTAGCGCTGTCAGTTGGTCGACACTCAAGGTATTCAGAGTGCGCCAGATTTTACGAGCCAGTACCGCCATGATAATGACAGCAAAAATTGCGTCAGTGGCGATACCAATTTCGACCAGTTCCGGGGCTTTATTCGCCAGTAAGGCCAGAGTCAGATGCGAACCGTTTTCCATCAGGCAGTAACCGAATACTTGCTTGAGAATATTGCGCTGCGTGACAATGCAGAGAATACCGAGCAGGAAATGGCCGAGCGAAACGGCGAGGGCAGGTTTTAGCTCCGCAATCAGCGGTATTTGTACCGGCTCAACCACAAACCAGCACAGCACCACGATGATTGCGGTGAACAGCATTAATACGGGAAAGCCTATAACGCTGCCCTCATGTTCCGGGTCGCGCATATGACGAAACGCATAGCCCATAATGACAGGAACCAGAACCACTTTAGTAATAAAGGCACTGATCGCCCACATATAGAGACTATGTGCGTTAAGGGTGTAGGCGAGGGTGATAAAAATAGTCACCAGTATTAACGACTGCAGCGCATAGAACCAGCAGGATACGGTGGGGCGCTTTGCCCCGATAACTACCAGCGAAGTTAACATCATTAACCCCGCAAGGTTATTGATAATCAGTGAACCAGTCATACTCATTCTCCCTTATCCAAGCCAGCTAATAGCGATAACACTGGAGCAGAACGACATCACGATCAGGACCAGCAACACCAGACGCATTGAGTGTGGTAACGGTGAGGCCTGAATCAGCTCCTCATTAGGTTCTCCAGGAACCACACGACCAAACCAGTAAATAAGCCAGGCAAAACTGGCGACTGATTCAATCAACACCAGTAGCATCAGCGGCGTCATGACCCAAAATTCGCTCGACATTTCAAAACCTGCAGCGAATACCGGGAATTTACTAAAGAAGCCGTTCAGCGGAGGCACACCGGCAATAGCCAAGGCGGCAACACAAAAACCGATTCCGACTAAGGGCATTTTGCTCAGTATCCCCCGTAACCGCGGCAGCATACGGGTGCCACAGCAGTAACTGAGAGACCCCGCCACAAGGAAGAAGAGGCTTTTCGCAAAAGCGTGGTTAAAGATGTAGGCAATACCACCATCAAAGGCTTCTTTTGAACCGAAGATAGCAATCGACAGGGTGAGGAACATATAACCCAACTGGGTGATAGTTGACCAGGCCAGCAACCGTTTCATGTCTTTTTGCGGCAGATACATCATAAAGCCGTAAATAATGGTGAGGGTTGCCATCACCATACCTATCCAGCCGATGATATGAGGTACGTGACCTGATTCATAAATGGCGCGAGCGAAGATATAGACCCCCACTTTTACCATCGATGCTGCGTGTAAATAGGCACTGACAGGCGTCGGGGCTTCCATTGCATCGGGTAGCCAGGCTTGCATCGGTAACTGCGCTGATTTACCCCAGGCAGCAAACATAATACCGCCGAAGACCAGCAGAGCTGGTGTCCCTTCCAGTTGCGACATAGCGCTCAGCGCAAAGGTTCCTGTCGTGATAAACAGCGTTGCGGCGGCAATAAATAGCCCTAGCGAAGCAACGTGGGTGATCAGCAGAGCTTTCATCGCTGAACGCTGCGATTTCTCTGTCTGGTAATAGCCAATTAATGCCCAGGAACAGCCACCGGTAATTTCAAAAAACAGTAGCTGTCCGAGAATGGTTGATGAGAGCACCAGCCCGACCATCGCACCAATAAACACCAGCAGGAAGGCGTAGTAGCGATTCCCCCCTTCATCCGCATGTTCGCGGTTACCCTCGTTAAGGTAGCCGAGGGAGTAGATGCTGACCAGTAAGCCGAGAAACACCACCGCGAAGACAATCAGTGTACTGATGCGGTCAAAAATAAAGCCAAACAGGGCAATATCACCGTAGTGCAGCAGAGTGATTGTCAGGTCAGCTTTATCATTGGCCAGAAATTCCCAGCCCAGCAGCAGGGTTCCCAGAGTCGCCAGCAAGGCAAACAAAGTACAGACCCACTTGGCAATCAGTTTAGGAGAACAGGCGGTCAATAATGCGCCAATAAAGGGTAGCAACAAAGTTGCCAGCGCCGTATTGGTCATAAAGGATGAACTTTCCATAACGGTTTCCAGGCTCCTTACAGACCAGTTAAATAAAATACAAAGGAGAATGCTGCAACGCCGAACCCAATCCAGGTCACCTGGTGGGTCAGCAGAAAACGACCACGTGCCAGGGTATTTTCAAAAAGAGAGGCGAGGATAAAAATGACCAGTAGCTTGATAAGCATCAAAACCAGCGCCAGCCCCAGCGCACCCAGGGTCATTTCCGCCGCTTTTCCAAACGGAATGAAGATAGCGAGAAAGAGTTCTGCTACCACGACCTGTTTCAGGCCTATCCCCCATTTCACCAGAGCCAGACCCGAGCCGGAATATTCAGTCAGAGGACCTTCCTGCAGCTCTTGCTCGGCTTCGGCGACATCGAACGGGATTTTGCCCATTTCGATAAAGCAGGCAAAAGCACAGGCCAGAAGCGCCAGTAAAGTTGCGGTAGGAGCACTCCAGCCCGCGGTTAGCGTTGCGCTGATGGTGCCAATATTGGTCGACCCGGCGATAAGTGCTACCACCAACAGACCCAGTATTAATGTGGGTTCCACCAGCACGCCGAGTGTCAGCTCGCGACTGGCACCGATACCGGCAAAAGGACTGCCTGTATCCAGCCCGGAGAGCGCAAAGAAGAAACGAAACAGGGCAAACAGATATAACAGTGTGATGATATCTCCGGCACCGCCGAAAGGAGAGGTGAGGGTGAAAACCGGGAGTGTCATTGAGACCAGCAGCATACTGCTGAGCAACACCCAAGGCGTCACACGGAAGATAGCGCCTGACTGCGCGGGCGCTACGTCCTGGCGTTGGAGCAGTTTAAAAATATCTCGGTAGTCCTGCCAGATACCCGGCCCGCTACGTGAGTGCATGACGGCCCGGATCTGACGTGAAATACCGGTAAACAGCGGTGTCAGAAATAACAGGACAGCGGCCTGAAAAAGCGCAAAGATGCCCATCATTAGCGACGGTGATTCTTGTAATGTCATGGTTTCTCCCCTCACATCGCAACAACTAACAGCAGCACCACCAGTGCTGCGACGATATACAGGCAATAGAGCCGGAAATCTCCACTCTGTAAGCGTTGTATCTGAATACCTGCCCGTCGAACCAGACGAACCAGAGGATAGATAATTTTCTCATCCCAGAAGGGTTCGGTTACCGCTGCGCCGGCGGTTGTTGTTTGTAATGCACGGGATAGCAGTGGGGTCGGATCCAGCTGTTTACGCAGACGATAGAGCGCGCTGAACATCGCGCGTAATGGCTGAGTGACACCACTGGTTGAGGTAGACATCTGTGGAACCCAGTCGTAACCACATACCCAGGGTTGTCCACGGCGACGAAATGCAGGCTGATTACCTTTAACCACAAGCCAGACCAGTAACGGAAGAACGGGTAGGGCGATGAGCAGAATAAAGGTCAGTACAGGAGACAGCATCGCTTGTGATGTTTCTGCCGGCATCAGCAGTACACCCTGAGCAACAGTGACGTGCTGAGTACTGGCCAAAGACATTGCAACTTGAGAAATCACGGGAGCAATCACGCTGGCTCCCAAGCCCAGCAATACGCAGAGAAGCGCTAAGAACAGCATGGCAGAGGTCATCTGCCAGGGGACTTCACGCGCCTGGGCGGCTTTTTCACTGCGCGGTCCGCCGCAGAAGCTCACGCCATACACTTTGACAAAGCACATGGCTGCCAGCGCGCCGGTGATAGCCAGCATAATGATAGCGACGGGCGCACTGACTCGCATCAACCAGTTACCGTCATGGCTCATACTGAACAGCGACTGATAGGTATACCACTCACTGATAAACCCGTTTAACGGCGGCAGCGCAGAGATGGCCATACAGCCGATTAAAAATGCACTCGCTGTCAGGGGCATCAATTTGCCGAGCCCCCCCATTTTGTCCATATCTCGGGTATGAAGGCGAAAAATAACGGCACCAGCGCCCAGAAATAGCAGCCCTTTGAAGACCGCGTGGTTGAGTAAGTGATAGAGCGCACCTAACAAACCAATCACCGCCAGTACCGGATGGTGAGTAGCGATACCGGCCATACCGACGCCGACCCCCATCAGAATGATCCCGATATTTTCCACCGTATGCCAGGCCAGGAGGCGTTTGATATCGTGTTCTGCCAGCGCATATAACACCCCAAGAACGGAAGAGACTGCGCCAAAACCTAAAACGACAATTCCCCACCACAGTTGTGGTGCACCCAGTAAATCGATACCGACTTTGATTATCCCGAAGATACCAATCTTGACCATGACACCGGACATTAGCGCGGAGGCATGAGAGGGGGCTGCCGGATGAGCACGAGGAAGCCAGCTGTGGAGTGGCAGCATACCCGCCTTGGCACCAAACCCCAAAAATGCCAGTAAAAACACCACCGATGCACTTACCGGTGAGAGTTGCAGATGGCGGAACGATTCAAACTCGAGACTGCCACTTTCCCGCCACATCAGGAAAAAGGCGATCATAATCAGGACCGAACCGGCATGAGCGATAAAAAAGTAGAGCAGACCAGCACTCACCGACTCATCGTCCTGGGAAGAAATAACCAGAAACCAGGAAGCCAGAGACATAGCTTCAAACAGAATGATGAAATAGAAGGCGTTATCCATTACCACCAGCCCCACCATCGAAGCAATAAACAGGTTCATAAAGAACCCCATGCTTCCGGCGCCTTTACCTTCATATTCCCGCACATAGGCGATGGAATAGAGTGAACAGACGATAACCAGTAGCGAAATTACCGCGACCATAAAGGCAGCAAGCATATCGAGACGGACGCTGAACGTGGCGAAAGGAAACAGCCCCTGGGTGGTATAAAGCTGAATATCCCCGCTAAGTAATACCGGAATAGCACTACATAAACCGAGAACGCCACCGATAATTGCTGTAATAGCCGTAATATTGATCGATGCCCTTTCCTGGCGGGCCATGATTAAGGCAAGTACGGCGCCGATGAGATAAAGCATGACCGACCAGTGAAGTAGTTGAAGTGAATCCATCGTTATTTTTCTCCTTCCTGGTGTTCAGCAAATTTCGTCATATTCGAAGGTTCCGACATCGATGCGCGTCGTTTTTCCCTGTTGTTTTCACGAACAGTTGCGTGATTGACCAGATGGATGGTTTTAGTCGTACAGACTTGGATACAGCGGCCCCCTTTACTGTATCTGTACGTTATTGGTGTGGTCTTATCTTCGACCCTTACCAGGATTTGTCGGGGGAGTACCTGTAATCCCTGTCTTTTAGCGGTTGCAGTACAATCCGCTATACCGGTATGACAGTGAATGCCAGGCTTGGAGCCCGCAATTACCAAGCGGTTCATGTTCAGTCCTCAGATTCAGACGACAAAAATAATAAGCACACTGAGATAAAGCATTAATCATGCCATTATATTTTTTGTATTATTATTCAATTGGTTGGGTGTTTTTTCTTAAGTTGAGTGGTGTTTTTGAAGCAATTTCAGAGGCGGGTTCGACACTTTTGATGGTCATAGACTCATACACAGTGGTTTTATTGCCAGAAAGAGCGGCGTTTATTAGGAAAGCAGCGGCTCTCTCCGCCCATACTGACAGGATAATGAGGCGTTTTTTTTCGGTGACAGCCCTGTGATTACTGGAAATTGCGGATTATTTTGACAATCACAATCGTGAACCATACGGTCGTGACGTGTCGACAAAAATGGCGAGATAGCTGACAGAAGAATAGAGAGTGGCATCAGAATGACGATGACGCTATGTGTAATGAATCGTTAGCCGACTGGATGGTGTCTGATTGTTCATTTCGAGCGTTTTTTAGCGCTTTTATTTTTGATGATTTTTCTTGTCTTAACGGGTTTTGGTAACAAAAAATAGAGTATCAGGAGGGGGAGCGTAAGTAATATACAAAGCATATAAATAAATAAGAATAAATTCCTGTAACACGTGTCACCGAACACTTTTTCCCAAGTTTTCTCTGACATTATTTTCAGGAATAATTTTTCCACGGCATAATAAGTATATGGATATGTTAAACCGCCGACTGTCAGATACGCAGCCACATAAGGAATATAAGGAACATAGTCGGGATAAACTGTTCCGCCATATAAGCTGGTTAAGATGCTGTACACTAAGAATCCGCAGCCAAATAATCCCCACCAGCAATGTCTTAAGTAGTATCTTAAAGTCAATTTCGTTAAGGTCTCTGTTAATTCAACGGACAGGGAATGCATCTTTTCGCGTGTTTTTTATTTCTGCCATTGGCCCAGCCATAACCCGTATCACTCAAGTGTCTCAAGCCTGCGAAAGTAAAAACGAAAAATCATTATGTTAACAATATCTATTTAAACACACCTGAGGGAATAATGGTCTTTGGTTTAGAAAATAAACACCCTCTCAGGAACCGATAAGAGGGTGTTTCCTGCCTGTCACGTTATTCATAAAACGGGCAAACAGGGCTTTCTCTGGCTTAACTATCGACAGGTTATTTTTTAATCAAAGATAAAACCAGGTCGGTATAGGCCGTCACATAACCTTCTGGCGTGGTTGCTTTCACGTCACTGTTATCGATGAGATAGCGACCCATCACATACACAGATGGAGTACTTGTCACCTTGAAAGCGTTAACCATCGCGTCCTGACGGGCAATAAAGGCTTTGACCATCATACTGTTTTTCGCATTATTATAGGTTTCAGGATCGATACCAGCCTTACCAAATACTACCGCGATATCTTCAGGCGCATTGATTGACTTGTCGCGCTGAACGGCGATAAAAAGCGGATGTTCAACTTGCTCAGTGACCCCCATCACCGAGGCAATAGCCCAGGCCTCGCTAAGCTCATGACCCAGTTTACCCATCGCGCTGACATGGTATTGTGCAACTTTTTTTCCTTCCGGTAGCGCTTTGTTAATGGTGGAGATAACCGGATATGTCTCTGTGAACATATAACAAGGTCCACAGTAAAATGAGAAAAACTCCACTACTTCGGGCGCATCTGTCACAGGAGTCTGGAGAGTGTTATAGGGTTTGGCTGATGCGCCGGCACTGAATAAAGATAAGGCCAGGAGCCCGACTGAAAAAGATAATTTTTGCATTGATTTATCCGATTAAGAGGTTGCATGGAGAGGATCATACCAGGAAGAAAAGATATATGCTTCGGAGAATGATTCTGGGGGACAGTAACAGTCAGTTCCTTAATCGCAGACAAGAAAAATACATTATTCCCTTACTTTTTTAATGTGGAGAATATTCCATTTTCACGGTTACTGGCATGGGGCATTGGTGTCTCAGTTCCGGGCCTTTGTTCTCTCAATCAGCTGAATGACATCATTTCCTGAGATTCAATTCTGCCAATGAACCGACCCCGAAGCGACTGAATGCTGTGACACAGATAGGCGAAATTTGCCAGGCGCTGGTTAAAAACCAGGTTTAAAAAGCAGGAAATAAAAAACCCTGCCAGCAGATAAGCAGGGTTTATTACATCAGGTTAAATTTTATTCTTCTTCAATCGATGACAGCAGCGCGTTCTGGATGATTTTTTGTGCTTTCAGTGGATTTTGCTCCAGCTGAGCCGCCTGCAATGCAGGAATATCAAGACGATCCAGCGCACGATAGATATGTTTGAGGAAGCGAATCGACAGATTTGCAGCCTCAACGTTATCTTCACGGAACGGGAACTGATCGAGCTGCCATACGCCGTCCCAGTTATTGATTTTCAGCACATAGAAGAACTCAAAAATTTCTGTCATATGTACAGTACCGACCACCAGGTCGTCATCCCAGCCACGCAGGTTATCGTTAACGTCCATACCAAACAGACGGCCTCTGTCGATAATCAGCTGAGCTGAATCTGCCGGTGATTCACCCGCAAACAGAGCGTGGCCGAAGTCTAACAGAATACCCACGTTATCCAGACCAATCTCTTCAATACCCAGCAAAGTACGGGCTGCTGAATCCCAGGTCATTTTTACCCGTGGTTCACGAGGTTTGTATTCAATGGCAAATTTTACGTCAGGGTTTTTGCCAGCCAGCTCACGCATGCCGTCTACGGCCAGCGCCCACAAATTTTTATGATCAACCTGGAAAGGATAATCCCAGCCATCCTGACCCGGCCAGACTTTTACATAGCTGGCGTTCAGTTCACGCACGACTACAGCCGCTTCATGCATCAGCGCGATGGCTTCAGCGCGTACTGCGGCATCCGGATGGGTAAACGCCCCGCGGGAAAATTTGCGCAGATAAATTTCAGGCGTGATACCGATAGCCTTCAAACCCGCTTCTTCTAAAGCTGCTTTGACGTCTGCAACGGTAACACCCGGTGAGAAGGGATAAGGAACATCAACATAGGAAAGATCTTCAACCTGAGAGGCGATTTTGATCTGCTCAAGCGTGCTGAGCGCCGGACCATAACCATCCACCGCATAGCGATCGACGTAGTTAGCAAAATGCCAAAGGCCTGCACCAAATTTTGGGTAATTGTATTTGCTCATTTTATCTCCAATCCGTAATCATCAGATATTATTCTTTCAACTGGTTAGGTAGTTCTGTCAGGATTTCAACCTGAGCAACATCGCATGAAAATAGATTCTCTTATGCTTGTGAATATATATTCATGCTTGAGTTTATATTTATTATTATGTCCTCAACCTGAAAATGAAACTACCTTTCTCACCAAAAAATTAGACAACGCTCGCAATTATTGCGGTTTAGATGCGATCGGAAGCGCTCTTGCGCGGAGAGTTAAAGGATAAAGCAGGACCGAATCGGTGGAAGCAGGGAGTCGAGTGCGGGTATGGTCAGAAGGCCCTACAGAGGGCCTTCTTTGTGTTATCAGCCGAAAGTCAATGAATTGATTTTCCTGTTTATTTTCGTAAATAAGCGCTGATAATCAGATATCACTTTAGCTTTGTCATCAGTCTCAAGGCCCTACAGAGGGCCTTCAAGAACGTCCGTAATAACTGACATCTGCCACTCAAAATATGGATTAAATGTCAGTCGCGCATGGATTTTTCCGGCTTCCAGGTAACCCCAGTCGGAGTACCAGACAGGGGCACCTTGCAAGCAAGCTTGCATATCCTGAGGTGACTGACCGTTCCAGCAAAATCGCGGCTGAACCTGCTCGCCATATACCCTGTTGTCAGGGGAAAACAGGATACCCATATGCGAGAACTGGCTGATATGATGCTCGGGGAGTCTGTCTTCACGTACGATAATGCGCCTGGTATCCTGAAGATGAGCGGGCGGCGTACCGTACCAGACCAGGCGACTATTTGGATGGGTAAAGCGCGTCTGGAAGATGTCGAGCAGATAGTCGGTATTCAATACGGAGTCGTGCTGTGCCACCGCCATAAAAACCGGTTTATCATAGGTGTGGTTATCCAGCAGGCTGCGGGCGACTTTGCTACTACGATAGAATTGTGCAAAACCATTGGTCGGTGTGGTGAGATAACGCACGCTATTTTGCATCGGTCTTTGTCCGTCAGGTTCGAATAACCACGGACGAAATTTAGCCACCAGAGGTGTTAACCAGTCCCACGAACTGTTTGAACGAAAACCTGGCGAGAACAGGACCAGTCCGGCGATGTCCGGTGAAGAATAGGCATACTCGAGCGCCAGATTTCCCCCGGTGGAAAAACCGCCCATATAAACCTTCCCAACCTCGCGCTGCATTGTCGCTGCCTGCTGGTGAACCACCTGACGCCATTGTTCGAATGTGACATCCTGTAGATCATCAGGGCGAGTTCCGTGGCCTGGCAGCAATACCGTGCGAACCAAAAAGCCTTGCGCAGCCAGGGCCGGTCCAATATCCGTGAATGACCACGGGGAATCGCCAAGACCATGTACCAGCAGGATACCTTTGTCAGGTGTTGAATCTGCCGGGCGCCATTCATGGGGGGCATTCGCCATCAGTTCAAAATCTGTTGTAGGCTGTTGAAATGTCCGATGCCCGCGCAGCAGCGCCAGTGTGTTTTCGCGGTAAACCGAAAATTCAACAGCATCGACCTCGGGGGCCTTGTTCTCTACGGGTGCACACCCATTCAACATGCTGATAGCGACAATGAAAAACAGCAAAAACAGTGTAGTTAAAACACGATGTTTAGCAGGAAGAATAACGGGATCAGGCATAGTGCGGCTCTTGTCAGGCGGATTAACGAATATGATAGTCAATAAGCCGAAGGATACGGTATGTAAACAGTATTATCACTCGGCTTTACTTACGTTTGAGTTCGCCGTGAGCCAGAAGTGGAGGAGGTTTGATAGCCACCCACGGGTGGCTATCAGTCATGGAGTTAAAAATTCCAGCCAACGACTGTTGAAAGCGTTACAAATGGGTCCGACAGTGTCAAATGATGAATAATGTTCTCTGTCGACGCATACTCATTCTCTATAGTTGAACGGGCATCTGAAATCAGCCCGGTCCTGAAGCTCAGTTCCGGCGCGACTCGACAGGCGGTATCCACGCAGAATTCAGTTTTCATCCGACAATAACCCGTTGCTTTACGACTCGTTGGTTAAGTTGAAGCTGCTGGTCTGCTGGTCGCTATTTCGAAAACCATTGGGATATTCTTTATATAGTATTTAAATACATGGGATCTATTTTAATTTTTGTGCTTTAAATGATATTTAAATAAAGTAATGGTGAGTGTTTATAAGAGTATATGAGTGGTTTTTTAGATTAAGAAACTGTACCAAACATAAAACTAAAGTTTTATCAGGATTTGCCGATGTGATTGTCTTCTTAGGAGCCTGCTACTTAAAACTGTTAAATGTCACCCTGAATAGGACTTTAGAATAAATGAGTATTACAAAAAAGCTTTACGCTCTTTTTTCATTGTTAGTGTCATCGTTGATTGCTTTAGTTATTGTCGTTATGGTTGTTATTACTGGAATGCAGGAACGCTTTCAGTATGTACAAGATAATGTCATTGAGTCACTTGGAGAACTAAATCAGCTTGTTGATAGTAGTAATGGTCTGACAATATGGTTGTATCGCCATCAAAGCTCTAAGGACTTACAAAAACAGACTGAAATAGAAAAAAACATTGATGAGCAAATAAACAAAATAGAATCAATAAGTAACAGCTATCTTGAAAATAACATTTATAATGAACAAGACAGGGTGATGATGGAGGATTCCGTCGCATATATTAAAAAAATTCGTGCTAAGTTACCTATTTTCATAAAAGGTTCTCGAGAACAGAATGATGCAGTTTCTCTTGGGCAACTACAGCAACCTGAAGGTGTCGGAAGTGATATTCGTGAACTTATATCTAATTATCAAGAACATTTTAAATTAAATGACCAGTTTGGAAGTGATTTCAATAATAAGAACCTGGAAATATACAAGCTAACTTTCTGGGGGCTAATTATAGGCTCGGTATTAACAATTTTGATTATTGGTATGTTCGCGGTGATAGTTATTAATGGAATTAAGAGAAGTCTGTTAGATATAAAGATTATTATGGAGATGGCTAATGCCAATCTTGATTTAACTTGCCGGGCAGATGACCATAAAAATGATGAGATTGGTCACACAGCGAGGGCTTTTAATAATCTCATAAGTCGGGTCGCCGATTCACTTATATCTGTCAGTGCTTCGGCACAATCCGTTAGTTCGGCATCATCACAAATAGCGAGTGGTAATGAAGATCTTTCTTCAAGAACAGAAGAGCAAGCGGCATCTTTGGAACAAACAGCCGCAAGCATGGCGGAATTGAATGAAACGGTCAGACAGACTGCTGAAAATACTACTATGGCGTCTCAGTTATCACAAAATGCAATGCATTTTTCTAATGATAGTAACGATAAAGTGCAGAAAATGATGGTGACTATGGATGCCATCAAAGAAAGCTCAAGCAAAATAACCGCTATCATCTCTATGATAGAGGGTGTTGCATTTCAGACCAATATTTTGGCGTTGAATGCCGCAGTCGAGGCAGCGCGAGCGGGAGAACAAGGACGAGGTTTTGCTGTAGTTGCCGGTGAGGTAAGAAATCTTGCACAGCGTTCTTCTTCATCAGCCAGAGAGATCAAAGAGTTAATCGAATCGTCTTTAGCATTGATTGAGACTGGCGTCAGCCAGGCTGGAGAAGTCAACCATAATATGATCGAAATGGATGGCGCAATACGGCAGGTATCTGATCTGGTTGATGAAATCGCTTCGGCAGCGAATGAACAGGCTCTAGGTATTACACAAGTGCATCAGGCTGTCAGTCAAATGGATGATGTTACACAGCAGAATGCGGCACTTGTTGAGCAGGCATCCTCTGCTTCACGCTCGTTGATGGAGCAAGCTGTGTCGCTAAATCAACTTGTCTCTGAGTTTATTGTTGGAAAAGACGCTACTTCAGGTTCAACATTCGTGGAGAAAAAGCAAAACTATTCATTTATCAAAAGAAATGCTTCAGATTCTTCAACAAATATAGATTTAACGAACAATGATGCAGACTGGAAAAGTTTTTGACAGCACTCATTATTATGGACTGGTTAAGTAGATTCTGAACATCATTCTATATAACTAATATTTTATCAAAGGTGACTGTCCAGGCAGTCACCAAATTCAATAATAAAGCTATTCATATATTATTAGTGAAATGGTTTACTGAATTTGGCTACTGAATAAACAATTCTACCAACAAAAGTAGTGAGTCGTAGTGTTTTTTGGTGGAAGAGGGTGAACGTAAAACAGAGGGTAAGTAATTGACAGAAAACAAAAAAGCAGACGTTGGTGAACGTCTGCTTTCTTTAAATTGGCTCCTCTGACTGGACTCGAACCAGTGACATACGGATTAACAGTCCGCCGTTCTACCGACTGAACTACAGAGGAATCGTTTGAACGGGGCGCATGATAGCGGCTTAGGATGTTGCTGGCAAAGGATTTTTTACATTTATCGTTGTAGCAGTGACACTTTTTTAAATAAATAGCAAACGAGTATAAAAGATACACTTGTTCAAATTAATTGAATCCTTATGTTAAACAAATGATATTTATTCTCATTCTGAAACGCGTAGAGTGTAATGATTACTGTCATCCGGCAGAGACGGCTTTTTACGGCTTATCTGCATTAATACGAGAGTGAAAACCCTATGAAAAATATTGGATTTTTGTCATTTGGTCACTGGACTCCCTCACCACAGTCAGGCACCCGTTCGGCAGCTGACGCGTTGCTACAATCTATCGATCTGGCGGTGGCGGCAGAAGAACTGGGGGCTGATGGCGCATATTTTCGGGTTCATCATTTTGCTCGCCAGCTGAGCGCGCCGTTCCCATTACTGGCTGCGATTGGTGCAAAAACCAGCAAGATTGAAATCGGTACTGGTGTGATTGATATGCGCTACGAGAATCCATTGTATATGGCCGAAGAAGCCAGTGCTGCGGACTTGATTTCTGGCGGGCGTTTGCAGCTTGGGATCAGCCGTGGTTCACCTGAACAAGTGATTGATGGCTGGCGCTACTTTGGTTATCAGCCCGCTGAAGGTGAAACAGAGGCGGATATGGCGCGTCGTACCACGGAAGTATTTCTGGATACATTGCGCGGGGAGGGTTTTGCGAAACCTAATCCACAGCCAATGTTTCCGAATCCCCCCGGATTGTTGCGTCCGGAGCCGCTTTCTGAAGGTTTGCGCGAGCGTATTTGGTGGGGCGCAGGTTCCAATGCTACTGCAGTCTGGGCGGCAAAACTGGGTATGAACCTGCAAAGTTCAACGCTGAAGGATGATGAAACCGGCGAGCCGTTTCATATTCAGCAGGCTGCACAAATTCGTGCCTACCGTGCAGCTTGGGCCGAAGCGGGACACACCCGCACACCACGCGTTTCGGTCAGTCGCAGTATTTTTGCCCTGATGAATGACCGGGATCGTATGTATTTCGGTAGCAGCAGCAACGACAGCGATAAAGTCGGTTTCCTTGATGAGAAAACGCGCGCTATTTTTGGTCGTAGTTATGCGGCAACGCCGGATAAACTGATAGAACAATTAAAGAGAGATGAAGCCATTGCTGAAGCGGATACCTTATTACTGACGGTTCCTAATCAGCTGGGCGTGGATTATAACGTACATGTGATTGAGTCGATCCTCAAACATGTGGCTCCGGCAATGGGCTGGCGTGATTGAAATGGTAAGAACCGGCCATATTTACCAGGCCCGTCAGGTTTCCCCTGACGGGCCTTTTTGTCTGGAATACGGATTAAAACAGCACCATAGACAAAGCCGAGAGGGCCAACATGCCAGCACAACTTTGGTTGAACCGCCTGACTAAGCGTGCATCCATCAGATACTCTTTAATCAGTGCTCCAAACCAGGCCCAGGCACCGACACAGGGGAAGCATATGGCCGCAAAAAGCACGGTGTAAAACGCGATATCGGTAAATGAAAAGACCGCAGGCAGACAGGTCGAAATAGCAACACTGGCCATTATCCAGGATTTCGGATTGATAAGCTGGAAAAATGCAGCGCCAACAAAACTCATTGGCTGTGAATGACTGGTCGCGTGTATTTCCCCTGTGCTGGCCAGGATCCTCCAGGAGAGATAAAGAATATAGGCTGCGCCGCAATATTTCATGATGACTTGAATAGCAGGAAACAAAGTGAAAATTTCATGCAGTCCCAGACCGACTAACAGTAGCATCAATGCACTTCCTGCACTGGCCCCCGAGATATGATCAAGTGTGTTACGAACCCCGAAACGGACGCTGGAAAAAAGAACCATCAGATTGTTTGGGCCAGGAGTGACGGACATTATGACCGCCAGTACCAGAAAGGAACTCAACTGCTGCGCGGTGATGCTCATAGCGTCCAATCCTGTCGTCTTTGTTGGTTGCGGTTTATTGGTATATGGGCAAAGAGCGGAGGATCTAAAGAAACCTTTTGCATATAATCTGTTTATTGAATTTTATAAATAATATTCTCATGGTTAACTGATAATATTAGTAAAACAACAGGTTTTTCGAATATGAGTAAAGATATGAACCTCGTTCAGACAAAATTGATTCAACAGCCGAAACTGGATGAGAAAGACCGAACATTATTAGCCATCCTTGCCCAGGACGCTTCGCTCAGCTACGCAGAACTGGGCCGTAAACTGCACCTCTCTGCGCCAGCGGTGCATGAGCGCGTTAAACGGCTTAAGAGTGAAGGGGTGATAACCGGCATAGTGGCCCGGCTGGACAGCACTAAAATTGACAGGCCGTTGCTGGCATTTATCCATGTTGATACCTCAAGCTGGGCGGTAACGCGTTCAATTCTCTCCCTGAAGTCACTTCCCGAGGTGGAAGAGATCCATACCGTAGCAGGCGACAGTGCGATGTTACTGAAGGTCAGAACGCAAAACACACAGTCACTTGAAGCCTTGCTGGAAGTCATTCATTCGATTGACGGCTTTACAGGGACACGTAGCTATATCGTATTAACCCCGCATCTTGAAAGAGGGCCGATTCCGTTACTCTCAGAGTAAATATGAGGTTATAAGAAAAACAGGGATAATTGAGTGCGTTGCGCAGGGAAGGGTATTGATATGAATCGAAAAGCAAAAATCCCGCTTAAGTTTCCTTAAGCGGGATTTTTTAAATTTGGCTCCTCTGACTGGACTCGAACTTCATCTGTAACTCCTGTTAATATTAGGTTTTTAATATTAAGTGTTTTTTATACCAACACTTCTGCCAACATTATTTAATCCAACCACGTATAATGTCAATTAAAAACAATTGGTTATGGCAATGTTTTATTGTCTATTGCTATCTGACAGTGCTGTTGTATTCAAGAGCATGTTGTCAGTATTTCTATGATTTTAATGTATTAAAAACAATTCATTATGAAGTTATAGGCCTGTTTTTAAATTTGTCCACTGATTGTGTTTGATATAGGTTTATGTCGAATTCGCCATGAGTGAAAATCTGTATCTAGCCAATAATTGGCCCCAGTAAAATCTGAGGCACTCATATGATATTAGATAGGCTGCTTTGAGCGAAGAGCGGCCGTTGAATTTTGCTGCTAACCTAAAAATTAATTGCTGTAGTCGCAACCATCAAACTTACCTTTCAAAATAACATTTGGTTAATAGTTTGAAGTGCTAAGTGGTCGTTTCCAAAACACAATGATTGGAAACTTGAGGCTCTAACTTATTACACAAACTTAACTATATGAAACAATTATAATATTTTAAGTTACCCTACAAGTATTTCAGAAAATGTGCTAGTAAAGCATGGCTAATTAATGTCCATACTGTAGCCTATCAGCTCTTTTCTCGCCAACAAGGTCAATACGTGTTATAAAAACATTATTAATCAGCTAGTAAATGCTATTTCGAATGATAAATAGTAAATAACAATCTTATTAGGAATAAAAGATGAAAATAATAGATCAGGATTCGATTTTTTTACAGGAGTGGGGCCTTGATTCAGCATTGGTTGAAAAAAGTGGCTTATCAGTAGACACTTTAAGGTCTATCGTACAAGACTACAAAAGCAATCAGCTAACATTACTAGATGAGGCTGAGTATATCGCAAAAAAAATTCAACGTTGTGATTCTGTACATTCTGTCCGTTGGCGTATTAAAGATACTTCCCATCTTTTAAATAAAATCATCAGAAAACTAACGGAAGATGAACCGTCTGAAAAGTACAAAGGAATAAACTCAGGTAACTACAAATCTATAATTACTGATCTTATCGGTGTCAGAGCCATTTATCTTTTCAAAAGTGACTGGAAAATCGTTCACGAACACATTTTATCAAGGTGGACAACTAAACAGGACGAATCAGTAATGATATATCACCGTGATGGTGATATTATGGATATTTATGCTGGTCATCCTGAATGCAAGCAAGAAATACACAAGCATAATTATCGCTCAATTCACTATGTTGTGCCAGCAACAAATATTGAATCTGTTCAGGTGTATTGTGAAATACAGACAAGAACTATTTTTGAAGAGGGTTGGAGCGAAATAGACCATCAGGTAAGATACCCTGATTATTCCGATGATGAAAACCTAATGAGCTATTTAACCATATTTAATAGGTTAGCGGGAAGTGCTGACGAAATGGGCAGCTATGTAAATGAACTCGTAGAGTTAATCAAAAAAAATAATAAACTAGAGAGTGAGCGGAATTTAAAAGATCAAGCGTTTGATTCTGAGAAAGAAAGACTTGAGGCTGAAATTAAAAGTCTATCTGCCAATCAAAGCAATTTCGCGGAAATGAAGAGCGCATATGATAAACTCATAGAAGTTCAGAATGAGGAAATGAAAAGTTTAAAAGAAGAACTAAAATCTAGAACAGACGAAAAAATAAAACTGAATAGGCAAAAAAACCCTGTATCAAAGCTTATTAGTCAAACTGATACGGTTAAAGAAAATGATAGATATGAGGGAACCATAAAGATACAGGTATTAAGAACTAATGACTTCGCATCTTTTGCTGGCCATTTCACTCCGGCATTAGAATCAATACCAAATGTAAGTGTCACACCAATTGAAACAACAGCAAAGAATACAATGATATCTGATTTGAGAGTTAACACTGGAGTGGGTAACACAAGAGATTTTAACGCCCATGTTTTTAATGATAAATTAAAATATATCGAGGAGGGCGAATATTTATTTTCTTTTGTGGCAAATCTAAACGAATTAACCTCACCAACTTAGTTTATCTGTCATTAGTCTTGAGTCTATTTATGTGCAGAGCTGCTTTTACAGTTCTGCGCTCCCTCAGATTTCAATCGATTCTCTCCATTACATCATTTCTATTTACAATCTGCATCCTGTTGATTAATGCAATTATATACGAGCAACTTCCGCTTCTGGCACTTAGCAGAAAAGCCGCTTATGTCATGATTCATTTTTTTAGGATAAGAGCGATTAAATGATATAGGAGTATTAGTAAGATCATATGAAATTCGTTAGTGCCCAACTTTGGTGAATTGACATCTTTTTACTTTCTCTATCGTGTTGAATAAAATAGCTTTATCAGAATTTAAAAACAAAATTAATAGAGAAAACAATGATCAAAAAAATGTCTAAAGCGGAGATTGTAGAAGCACTAAGCGAATGGTTTGATGTTAGTCGCTATGATGTGCTGAAGGGTTTAACGCTCGAACAAATTTATGCTGAGCTTGAAAGACGGATCTTTGCCTATAAAGCAAGGCAACAGTGGGAAACAGCAGGTGAAGATAATCAATTGCTGGCGATACACCATGATGCCCTGATCCGTTCTGGTCAGGTTATACGTGAGGCTAAATGGCTTTCTGATAGTCATATGCTCGCACACAGCTATGCGGTCAGGCCAATGACAAGGAATTCGTTGTTCAACTATGGAAGAGCGATGTATCGTCTGGAAAACAACGTGCCTAAAGATGATGTTTCAGTGAGTTCAGAATACATCTCTGAATACTTGAAGCAAGGGGGATTGAACCCTGCTAACAAAATGCTGATTGAAATCGATTTAGATGAAGCCAGCAGCGATGATTTGGCTGAACACTTAAAGGTGCTTATTAGTCAGTGGCAGAAGCACCTTAAGGTATCTAAGCCCCCGGAAAAAGATTTCCGTTTTGGTCATAAAACCTTTCAGAAGATACTCGATTACAAAATCATTCCCCTAATGGATCTCATCGGCTGGGAACAACTCAACAATCAGAAAATCCCTTACCCTGTTCTGGCTGGTATCCTCCATACCGACATGCGTTATGCCAGAGGCAGTGAGCAAATTAAGGACACAGATTACCCTCTGGCCTATGAGTTCTTGAATAATGATAATTATTTCAAGTCGTTAAATGACTTTTTCATAAAAAACATGCATGTGAAGAGTTCAGATATCCTTGCTGTCATCGGCATGAATGACAAACCTGAACCGAAGAAGAAAACAAGGGACAGTCGCTAAGCCTGAACATCCCCGATATTCACCTTTCATAAAAATCCCCTAAATTCACTGGTCCTGAACTTCCCCTCTGTTCGGGGCTGGTGAACCAACCTCGTTTTTTACAAGCATTATCCATACAATTATTTCCATCAAATACACATACTGAAAAACGAAATCTAACTGATTTCCCAAATCTTCAAGATTTGGTTTTGAGTATGAAATATCAAAGATATTACGTATAAAAAATAGGAGATAAATATGGTTCAAATCGTAGCAAACAAAAAACAACGTCTTATTCGTTTACCAGAAGTGGTTAGAAGAACAGGATTTGGAAAGACATGGATTTATACGCTTATTAAAGCCGGACGCTTTCCATCGCAAGTTAAAACGGGATTAAGGTCTATTGCTTTTATAGAAAGTGAGATTGATGCATGGATTGAGAAAATCATTTCTGATTCACGTCCTGTATCTGAATAAAAAATATTTAATAACAACAAGAGGAAATAAAATGAAGAGTAATAAAATGAAAAATATCAAAGAATCATCTACCAATATTTTTACTGCTATGGCAAAAAATCTTTATATCTCAGGAATACGTATATATAAAGAACAAGAAGAACTTGAAGTGTTAACGGCTATTATGTTGGATAGCGAAAGAACGGAGCTATATCTTTCGCATGTTAAAGATTATCTGGCAAAACGCTTTGATGCACATATGGAAGAAATGGGGAAAAGAGAAAGACTGATTTATGTTGATATGGATAAAGTTATGCATGAAATGAGATATGTTCATACTCAAGCATTACTTTTTAGTATGAGCTAATAACACCATATTTGGCCCCGGAAGGGGCTAATAAGAATAATGAATAAAATAAGCATTTAACTATGAGGGTATAAATATGTCCAAAGAAAAAATAAGTACTAATAAATCAACCGAACTGTTCTATGAGCTTGCATGTAGATCGTTTGCCGCAAGCTGGAATATGTTCATGGAAGTTAATGGTGATGGTGACGCCAATGATTATTTGGATGACCCGGATTTTATGAGTCCGTTTATTATCTATGTGATTGACCATATTCAGAACAACTTTGAAAGATTCACTGCCCAAGAGGGTAATAACGGTGATATTAATCAGGTTAACTTTGAACTGGTTGCTGCCATGTTAGTTGAGTATTCAGATATCTTTAGAAAGTAAAAATAAATCTTGCCCCGAAAGGGGCTAACCAAAAATATAAGTGGAAGTGTAAATGGTAAACAACATAAAGAAAAACGAAATATCTACGATATTACGTAAAAAAGACAGCGAACAAAGTTCTATGACAAATAAAATATCTGTAGTAGTAAGTATGCTTTGCGAAGGAACCCCGAAAGTAAAGCATACTATTCAAGAAAGCCTAGATGTGTTTATTGCTCTGAGCGGGTATTCAGTAGAAGAAATGATAGGAAATAAAAACTTAGTAGATGCATTAAATCGACATGTCAATAACGATTTAGTCGATGAGTTAGATCTGGAATACGGTTCTGTCATCATCAACATTGTTTATAACAACTAACCATTAACATAATAGAAGGATTAAAAATGAAAGAGATTATATTAAATAAAAATAAAAAAGAACTAAACGAACTTATTGTCAATATTTTGCAAGGATACTGTGATGAAATATATGGCATTTATGAAAAACATCATGAAACAGCAATCGATATTTTAAAAGATGGTTTCATGTCAAGCGTCATATATGATGTTTTGATAACGCGTGAAATGAAGAAATACTCTATCAAAAATGATGTCTCTGATATAAACAGAAGAGATTTAAAAACCGTAATCTTGTACTGGCATCAAGAACACATCATTGAACTTGTTTCGAAAAATATAAATCAGGATGAAAATCAAGACCCTGTTTATTGGAAACTAAAAGTGACAGTTGTTTGATGATAAGCATTATTATTCCCTCGAAAGAGGGAAATAGCATGAATGAATAAACTAAGGACTACAAAATGATTGATGAATTCCACGTTATGTATATGTATAGAAAAATCCAAGCTGAAGCGGCTACGACTGACATCAAAACACTGGAACAGTTGTTAAAGAAATTTCGGCAAGTAGTGGCTGAGCGAAGAGAAGAATACTATCAAAATATTGATGAGAAGAAAGCTAAGAAACTCAGAGAGAAACGTTTAAGAATATTACTGGATAAAATAGAGCGTGACCGGATAAATCTTGATGAACTTTAATAAACACCATATTGATTAATCTGCCAACATGGTGATAGTTAATAAACTTAAAATGACATTTTTCTCTGTTTTTTATTTGATTTTTCAATATCTGATGAAATATGTGAAAGCTGACCAAGGCTAAGCTCAACAGAGCGCTGAAACGCCAAAGCTGCTTCTGTGCGTTGTTTTACCACCAGAGCAACAATCTCAGCGTCTGTTTTTTCTGAAATAGCTTTCTGGTAGATCATGCGCTCATGCAATGTATTAATATTACCGGATGATTTAGCGGCTGTTCTTGCCGTTGAGCCGCTTATCGGATTAAGTTCGTCAATAAAGCTATCTATGAGGGATTGTCTCTTCTTATCCAGTCTGCGGAGTTCACTATGAGCAGATCTGTATTTATCTACTTCAGCGCCAAAAGGAGTAGCCTCACGAACTTTGCGATAGCCTTCCAGATATTCATCCATTGATGGTTGTTGTTTTAGTTTTTCTATAGTTTCAAAATAAGTTAACAAATCGCTGTTATCCAGTTTTATTTTTCTCATAATATGCCCTTTAATTATATACGTTATAATATATTTTAAGGGATAGAGAATAACTGTCAAATTCAGCGGGGATAAATAATGAAGCATTTTATTTTTATCACTTCAAATATGTTGCAATATTTTTATTATCCTAAGTAAACTCACTATTATCAGTGTGAATCTTGATTATTCTAACTTTCCCTTATTTCCCTGTTATTGAGTGCTGAATGTTTCTTCAAACATCTTCATTTTTTCACCTTTTTATTAATGGCTTTATTAGAGTTTTTACTTGAAAGATAATATGTTTTCATAAATGTTAAACGATCACCATTAAACATATAGTCTGGATTAATAAAGTAATAGTTCTGAATCATAGTCTCTGCGATAAACTTTTTGTCAGCAAGTTCTTTCATCCCCTTGAAATAGGTTGTTCTTGATATCTTTACGACATCCTGATCAACAATATCGTATGACATCAAAATAGTATCAGTATCCTTATTATCTCTGATAGCAAGATACAGGATCTTGAAAACTTTTTTACCCGATGAAGAAAGCCCTTCGATAGCTGATACTCCATCAACATAAAGTTTCACGAACTGTGTTTTATCTACCTCCATAGCCTGAAAGAAACCACCATTACCAACTTGCTCTCCCGTATTTTCATTAACTAATGCCAATCGGTCTTTCCCTGTAGTAATACGTCTGACACCTGTTTTTGTATGTAGGTTTGTATCATTAAGAAATGGGTTTTTTGTATGGCGTGGAAGACCTCTTCTTGATTTCTTTATTTCATTTTGTATATTATTTTCAATCATGTTATTTACTCCTTTATTATTTTAGTTATATATCTAAGTAAATACTATATTCTTCATGCAAGTCAATACTTAAAGTTTATATTTTTTAAAATAACTAACACTTGATGTTTTTATTTCTGAAACTTGTAGTATTACAGCATATGTATAAATAACACTTTACCATTTTTATTTGAGAATACTTATCAACTTAAGTACCGGGATTCGGGACTTTAACTCCCGGATGCCGGTACTTGGTTTTAAGCTATAGCTGGTCTGAGAGCATTTTTCTTCTTCATTATTCAATTAGCGAAGCTGAGAACAGCTATATAGAGGTATTTTAGGAATATAGTCTTACCGTTTATTGTATTGTTTATTTTTGTATTTAACCCGTTTTATAATCTGCTGTTATTTTTCTTGATTTTATATTTCAGCGAAGTGATTGTTTCATACAATCACGAAGCGCTGCTGGTATTATGGGATATTGCGGTTTGTTTTTCCTTTACTTTATTTTCGGCTACTGCCGCAATTCTTTATGGATAAATCCATCATTAACAGGGGCAAGCCCTGTTTCAGCAATGTGATTGTTTTGGACAATCACGAAGTGCTGCTATTTGGGATATAGTTTTACTATACGTTTAAGAGCAAATGCTATGGCCTTGATGATCTCCTAGTTAATATACAGAGAAAGGGCGAAGCCATGAGCGAAAGCTCATAAGAAAAGATCTGTTTTCAATGAGAAGTTTTAATTAAGAATAGGGTAAAGCTAGCGCATAAAATCTCTTAAAAACTAAATCGAACATGAATTGATAAGATTAATTATACTCTTATTATATTAGCGGCTAATGCCGCAATTTTTTATGGATAAATCCATCACCAACAGAGATGAACCCCTTTTCCAGCAATATGATTGTTTCGGGAAATCACTTAGTGCTGCTTCTTTAAATATAGTTTTCCTATATGTTTAAGAGTAAATGCTATATTTTATCGAGGTAATTCTATGTTTAAACATAGGATCAATTTTATTATTTTTGGATACAACGATCTGAAACAGATCTCTTATCCTTTTTCTATCAACATTGAAACTATCTTATCACGATAAAAATATTGATGTCAGAGTTAGGACGTAGCCGTGCTTATGAAAACAGACTTATCGTTTTCGGTAGCACATGAGCGTTAGCTCATAGAGGGGGGGATTTTCAAAAAAAGATGTTAGTGCAATAAAAAGGAAAGCTTCGCAATGAAAATTATATTTTTAACTCAAAAATAGCTAATCGTTGCTAAATCTTTAAACCCCATATAGCTACCATGAAAATAGCCCGTTTTCTTTTAATCCTCTTAAGTATTATCTCTTACTTCTTGCAAAATTAAATTAAGCTAAAATCGGCTTGTAGCCCTTGCGGTATAAGGCTTATGAAGAAAATATGCGACTGACCGTACAGTCAGTGTTCCTGACTCTGTGGTCAGTATTCCTGACTCCACAGTGAGCTTTCCTGACTCTGTAGTCAGTTTCTATGTCATTTTTTAGCTTAAAAACGACAGCACTTTAAATTATCGTCACTGAAATATTGGCGATTTTTTTAATATTTTTGCAATAAAACATGCAAAAAAACTTGATATCTATTTTGTGCATGGTATTTAATTGACTATAAATAAAATAATAAGAGGAAATAATAGGATGAATGAAATAGATATTGATTTGGATTTAGGCTTAAATCCTTTTTGCTTTGATACAGAACTTAAGATTGAAACAAGGAAGAAAAATCTAACTGTTTCAAGAGGAACGGAACTTATCGAAAGGAAAGATACCAGTAAAAGTTATTTCGCCAATATCGTACATACACAAGAGGTCGATAAGGAAGAGTTTATTAAACTCTATACGTCTAAGATAAAAGCATACTTTGACCTCACTAAAACAGCATATAAGGTGTTTTTCATATTTTTACGAATATATCAAGATGCGATTGGAAAAGATCACTTTTATCTGAGTTGTAAAAAAGCAATGTCGCTCGCAGAAAAAATAGATCACTTTGCTTTGTCTGAGTCTATCTTTTACCGAGGGGTAAAAGAACTTATAGAGAAACGTATTATTGCTAAGACTAATGAAAAAAACTGGTATTTCATAAACCCAGCTATTGTCTTCAATGGTGATCGTGCTCGCTTTGTTTCAGAGATTGTAAAAAAGAAAGAAGTAATAGAAGAACAACCCGAAAGTATAACCTGCACTGACCAAAGTAATAAAAATATTAAAGAAGAGGATAGATCAATTGAGTCAGTCATAGACAGTGTAAATAACCAAAAAGACATAGATTTGTTAATCGCAAGATTACAGGCTAAAAAGCCCCAAAGATCGATGATAAATAAAAACATGGAAGGATGTATAGCCGCTGATATAGCAACTCTATTACCGCCAGAAGAGCCGTTAGATTGGGATAATATATAAAGGTATCTACAAGGATGATGTGTCGTGATTAATCAAATAAGATGAGTGAGAATACTTCATATATGAATATTGTATGAGGTGTTATTCATATAACCTAAGTTAAATTTGATTTTTCTAAAACAAATATGGCATTAAAAATAAAACAAAAAGGAAAATCAAAAAATGAATAATATTAAAATCATTACGCTCTTTAACGCCAATCAACACATACCGTTTATGACCTGTATAGTTAAAGATGTTGAAGAGAATGAGCACGGGATAAAACTCACTCTCGAAAATGACAATAACATTTTTATCAAAGACTATGATTCATTCGTTCTATCTGAATCAGCAGATGATTATGATAAGGCACGAATGATTAATGTATATAGGAGGCTAATATGTTTTTTCTCGAAAAACTATTAAGTGTTTAGCATAAAATCTGGAGTGTAAGTGCCTATCTAGTTGATGAATCATATGAGCATGGGGGGGGATCTGGTCAGTACCTATCTGATAAATTTTAGGAGCTGTAAGTTCAAGTGTTAGATTGAGGGGGAGCACTTTATGATATATTATATCAAGTTTTTGAAAAAAGTTAAGATTTTTGCAGTATTTAATTGACCTAGATAGTAGTTATTTAATGATTAAAGAAATTCAACTGCTATCTTCATATAAAATATAGCATAAATAAGGAGTGTCAAAATTGGAAAATAATAAATTGCGGAGATACACAAATCTACCTTCTTTGTTATGCATGCTAACAACTAAAGAAATTACATTGCTGGATCCAAAATCATGGGATGACAAAAACGATTCTTATTTTTTAGATATATATACAAATAAAAGAAAACTAGCGAAAACTCTTGCACTTTGCATGACCAAAAAAAATGAAACATATCACCACTGGAGTGTTTTTACTCAAAAAGATAGTGGTGTTTGTATCGTATTCGACTTCAATAAATTTAAAGCACATCTTGATGAACAGGAAAATATAATTCATGGACATGTAAGCTATATGACACTAAAACAAATCAGAAGAACTCAAACTATCAATATTGATAAACTACCATTTTTGAAACGTCATGCTTTTACGGATGAATCTGAGTATCGTTTAATTTACCCCTCATCGGAGGATATAGTTTATAAAAAAATTCCATTGCCAATTAATGCGATCAGCAGAATATCAGTTAGTCCTTGGATGCCAAAACCATTCTTCGAAGTAATTAGAAAAACGGTCAATAATATAAGTGGTTGTAAAAATATAAGGGTTAGTAGTTCTTCACTTATTGATAATACTACTTGGAAAGAATTTGGAGATAATATTAAAATATCATAAAGTAGAGTGAATTTTTTGACTCATGTGTTTTTACTAATAATAATATCAGGATCTAAAAATTTAGAACCTGATATTGCAGTATATATACTATTTTAATCCAGCAGCCCTTTGGAAACCTTACTCGCTGTCTGACTGAAATTATAACGATCCACAACATCCCCTTTAAACCAAATCTCAAGAGAATTCATATGGGCTGTGCTACTGTTCTTTAGCAAAGCCAGACCGGGAATGTAGTTAGATAGCTGAGTTTCTCCTGACATACTGGAGTAAGACCACATTTCCTGACCATCATTACTTGCCCGTGTCTGTGGCTCACCAAATGCAGCTAAGATTTCCTGCTGTGTTGTTTTCCCTTTAACGATTTTACTTTTTACGGTTTGTTGGGATTCGTCTTTCAGGGATTTGTTGCCATAGGTAGTGCAGGCAGTAAGAGGAAGGACAACCAGTGCCACGATAAACAGCTTTTTCATGCTAACTCCATAGAAGGTGATAAACGCAATAAAAGTGAGAAGGGACTTGAACCAGCTTTGCTTCTCACTACCAATAAATGCTGCTAATCAGTGGTAAGAAACCCGCGCTAAAGCCCATACGATTTTGCTGTTTACTCTATCCAGTAACACTTCATGCATCAACCAATTGATCGATAAAATAGATCGATAACCTGAGTTCGATAGTCAATAACTATTAATAATGCGATTTTGATCGGTATTTAATTACTTCAATCGATCGATTTATTATTATTGATAGGTGTTAACTATCATTATTCTGATTTTGATCGGTACAAACGATATGACGAATGTAAAAAATAATTGAATGCTATCAATTAGTTAATTAGAGGGGTTAGCTATGCGATACCTGTTTTTGAACAAGATAAAACAGGCTCATACGCTGACTGACCAAACGAAAAGACAGCATTTCTATTATCAGGATGGGCTAATATGAAGAAAATTTTACTGGTTGCTTGCACAGCTCTGGTTCTTGCTGGATGTGGTGAGAAGGGTGATTTTGAGAAAGCGATTAATGCAAGACTCTCAACATCTGAGCTTTGTTACTCACTACAGGACAATGACTTTGCTTTTAACAAAGGCTTCCCGGTCAAGGTTAATAACGGCTACCGTTCTTCTGGATACAACGCCAGTGATGAGATTTTAAATGGCTTAGCTGAACAGGGACTTATTACTGTTTCACAGGAGCCTAACGGCTTTGGTAGCATGACTGTTTTAGAAGTCACAGACAAAGGCGAAGAGGTTGATTTTTGGAACCGTGAGAAAGGTGCCTGTGTTGGTCACCGTGCTGTTGCTGAGATAAAAAGCTGGACTGAGCCAAGTGACCGTAATGGTGTTAAAGTGACGCAAGTTACTTTTACATGGAAACTGACAGGTGTTCCAAGCTGGGTAGATAAGGATGCTTTCTCTGGTGTGAAGGGTATGAATGAACCAGTAGAAACGAAAATTGTTCTGGTTAAGACCAGTGATGGGTGGAAAGCTAACTAAGAGGCTAATATAAAAGCCAAATCATTAGATTCCCTTTCTGTCTGAAAAAGCCAGTGCGGTGTCCACGTATGTACTGGCTGTATGGCTGGGGCTACTATCAGTTTGCCGATTATTGGCATTGTCGGGTTTTTCGCTGGGAAGGTGACTTTCTCTGATAATGTCGTATTCAGACGAAGGATGTAATCTGTCTTAATACAGAAAACCATACCTTGATGAATCAAAGTATGGTTTTTTGTATATGTAAGGGGGAGAAGAAAATCCGTAATCGATATTGAACTGACACTTGGCTTTGTTGAATAATTTAACATTATGATATACAAGAATATTTTTATTCGTATTCCGATTTTTTAGGTCTGTCATGATTTTTCTTTGTTCTAGCTTATTGATTTCTCGTTATCGCACAAACGTTTTTTTTCTTTTCCTGAAAAATTGTTCAGGCAAAAAATCATATAAAACAATGGGTTTAATTATTCAACAAAGCCCTGACACTTTTGCAATTTAGGACCACGTTTACCTGATAGGCACGCTTCGTGCCAGAAACGGACATTAGTGCTTTACATCATGTGTTGGGCCTGCTGGGCTTCGGTTCACTCGCGCCATGTACCTGCTTCCGTGTTCTCGGAGCGAACGATTTGATAGACTTTGGGGCCGTCCTAAATTAGATTGTTAAGAAAAATTAGTAGTGATTCGTGTCATCTCCACCAGAAGGATGGACTTATCAATGGAACGCAATATTTTGGGTCATGCTCAAAGAGAAAAATCAGGGGCAACCACATTTGGTAAATATGATTTCCAATATCATTGGGCTTTATGCAGAATAATTGAAAAGCATAAATCTAATTCTGACTATGCATTATTAATTGAATATCATGAGGATGTTGTTATAGCAGACTCGATGTATGGAAGTGCAGCGAAATTTGAATTTTTCCAAGTAAAGAACACTAGAAGACCTTTTACTTCTGACGCCTTAACTAAACGAGAACAAGGTGCTAAGGGGGCGAAGATTTCTATTCTAGGTAAGCTATTAAGCTCATGCATAAACACTGATTATGAAACACGCATTACGGAAATAGGCCTTGTGTCCTCAAGCGGTTTCTTATTTGATCAAAAAGATAATAATCTAAAGCTAGATATTATAACTTCAGGTGATCTTAGCATAGATTGCCTATCTGGGTTAACTGGAAAATTAAAATCTGAGCTTGGGATAGATATCCTGCCAGAGAACCTAAAGTTTATTGTACCCAAAATAAAGCTAGAGAATCAAAAAGAGTTTGTTATTGCTAGATTTGCTGAATTAGTAAATGAAATATTTCCCAATAGTCATAGTAATGCCGTAAATATTTATAGGGCAATCATCGATGAGATTCATCGCAAGGGACAGAACACTTACGACTTTACTGTTTGGGAGAAAATGATAGAGGATAAGTCTCTCACTTCCCATAAGGTAAAGGATGTCATAGCCGTTAACACAACAAGTCCAAAAATTGAAGACTTTGAGAGGGATTTTGAGTATTTAGCTAAAAGCGATATGAAATGGGGCACCTTAACTTATCGAAGAATTAATAAAAAAATAAAACAACTTTTCTTACGTCGAGTAGGGTACGCTTCAGCTTTTGATATGAATATAATGAGAATTGCTCAGCAGGCGCTCAGTAGCGTTCCAGAAGAAGATTTTACAGAAACCAGAGATTACATTGAGTCAGTTATTGTAAAAGCTAAAGAATTGAATATTGAAGCTCAAATCCCAGAAGATGACGATATACTTTGCGAGATAATTTATTGTTTTTTAAAGGTGATGCATGAATAATATAAAAAACAAAAAAGATCACTATAAATTATTAATTAGAAACTTAAGGAACAAGAAAAATGAGAAACTTGACATTTCAACGATTGGTTCTGATATCAGATTCGAAAAAACTTGCGAATCAGTTCATGTTCCCGAAGAGATTGAATCTAATTACCGGAAAAGATAACAGTATTGGTAAGTCCACTCTAGCCAAGAGTTTACTATGGTCTCTGGGATGTGATCCTGTTATCGATGAAGAATGGAAATCTAATGATATTAAATCGATATTATATTTCACTATAAATGACAAAGAATATTTTACTTGCCGAGGAAGCCACTCAATAATTTTGGGGGCTGTCGGTGGAGAAGCGAGAAGATATACATATATAACTGGTGACTTTTCAAAACACCTATCAGATCTTGTTAAATTTAAAATGAAGCTTCCTAATCGTAGTGATGGAAATTTAGAGACGCCTCCGCCAGCATATTACTTTTTACCATTCTATATCGACCAGATAAAAAGTTGGAGTTCACCGTGGAATTCATTTGAAAACTTAGGTCAATATGCCAACTGGAAAAACTCGTTAATCAAATACTTTACTGGATATCTGAAACCAGAGCATTTTGACATTGAAGAAAATATTCATGACTACAACGAAGTTAAAAAGAAATCAGCAGAAAAAATAGATAAATTCCAAAGCGCAGTTGAAGTTATAGTTGATAATTCAGCCGACTTTCCATTATCCTTAAATACTGAAGAGTTCAGCAGAATTCAGGAAGAAATAAATACTGAACTTCATGAGTTGATTGACTATCAAACGAGGCTTTATGATGCTCAGGCTACAATAAACTCAAGTATTTATGATCTCGAAAGGCAGTATGAGTTAGCCATCAGTTCTGCAAACGAACTTGAAGAAGATTATAAATTTGCGGTAGAGTCTATACCTACGGATAATTTAGAGTGCCCATTGTGTGGTACCCTTCATGATAACTCACTACCTAATAGAGCTCTGCTTCTTTCAGAAAAGAATTCGTTGCTTGATGAAGCAAACTCAATAGCATCTAAAATAGCTGAACTTAAATTATCATTAACTGATTTAAATAAAGATGCTCAGTTTGCCACTAATGAAATTGAAAGAATAAATAAGAAATACATCATTGATAATAATGCGAGCGAAAGAGATCTCATTGCTCAGGTAATAGATACCATATCCATTGAGAACGTCTCAAAAAACATTCAAGTTAAAATTGATAATGAAGATCTCAAAATCAGCAAAGCCAACAGTTCCATCACGGAATTAAAAAAAGACCAGAGAGAACTTCTTTCAACCAAAGATAAAGAAGAGCTGAACTCGTCCTTTATGTCCAAACTGTTGGAAAACATTGAAACGCTAGGTTCAACAGGAATAAATCTTAGCAAAGTAAAATCACCTACTGATTACAAGCGGTTGCTCGGTGGTGGTGCTGCTGAGGCTGCTAGGGGATTACTTGCTTACCAACTCTCTGTGCTGCAACAAATACATGGTGCTAAAACTTGCATAGTACCTCCTTTTATCATTGATACGCCTAACCAGCAAGAGCAGGCGGGGCACCGGTATGAAGCAATTCTCAAAGTACTAATGCACAATGTTCCTCAGGACTTTCAGATAATACTATGTGCAATGGAGAATGATGCATTAAATGAGTTTAAATATGGCGCTAATGTCATAGAGCTAAATTCAGATAAACTATTAAATGCTTCGCAATATGATTCTCTAAGATCTGAATATAAAGCTATTCAATTAACTGTGAATAATCAGAGTGAAGATGATTAAAGGAGAATGACTATTCACATAGTTAGTGATTTACTGTGCTCTATATGAATCTTGCTTAATGCTGTTCTAAGCTCATAATATAGCACTAAGTATTTTTTATAAGGCCGACCAGTGTGTCATTTGTGTGATTCATAATCACGGTTATGACGATATCCCGGTGGCCTCAATTTTGGAACGCGGCTTTTCCCTGTATATTCTGGTGGCATTGACGGCGTAAAACTCACACTGTTATCAGCATTAGTTTTAGCCTTCTCGGGACGACTTGGAAAACGTCTGATCTCTTCCTGTGTCGGACTATAAGAGTCACTGTTAAATCTGGCTCGTCTTTCATACTCAGCGCGTGGCACATTGATGCCTTGAACCTCATCAAAGACATAGTTTTCAGCAATACGCTTATCATGATCAGCATCCACGGAAACAGGTGCAGGTTTCTTCTTGGCCCAAATGAATCTTTCCTTGAAGAATTCAGCTACTAGTAAGGTAAAGCGTTTAAAAATACTTTCCTTCTGTGGTTGAACCTGTTTTCTCTTAGATTTAACAGGAGCGCGTTTAATTGCTCTGGGTGTTGGAGAAGAGGATGTTTTCAGTTTAGTGCGTGTATGAGGCGAAGGAGCAACCAGAACAGGTTTTTGTTCGGCTGATGCTGATTGTGAACCTGTATCCGTCAGGATGATTTCAACAGGCTCTGGCAGTTCAGAGACAGTGAAACTATTAAGGTCTACTACAATCTGCAGATCTAAATCTTTAAAGGTATTGTATGTGGCTACAGCTTCCTGTTTCAGCTCATCACGAACAGCCTGTTCAGCAGCACGTTGTTGTCGAGCTGTTTGACTGTTCCATTTAGCACGAGGTATACGTTGCATCGCTGGACGGCTGGTTAGTGCTGCCTTAGCTATCCATAGTGCTTTTTCTTCTACGTCTAATGTTATAGTGGCATTCTCAAGCGCTTCATTATGCTGGATCTCAATAGAACGGTGGTCAATACGTTCATTGCTGCCAGCGGCAGCCAGATAGTGATTGGCAAATGTTGCCCATGATTCACGCCACTTAATCACATTTTTCTTATCATTCCAGCTTCGGTCTTTTTTACCAAAACCTTCAGCGGTGATGGGTTTTAATGTCAACATTACATGGGCATGGGGGTTTTGACTATCCAGATCATGGAAAGCGATATCAGCAATCATGCCTTTATCAACAAAGTTCTTCTGACAGTAATCCAAAACCAGTTTTATCTTGTCTTCGTTGTTAAGCTCACAAGGGATAGCAACGTCAAAATAACGGGCTGTTTGACCATCCTTCTGACGCTCAACCCTTTCAACTTCATTCCACAAAGTGGTTGAGCTTTCGATAATATGAGATGGAGCTGAAGCAGGAGCTAATATCTGATGATGGAATAAATCAGAACGATGGCTAAAATCATAGGTGTTGCCAGTACGATCATCTGTTATTTTGCAACGCGCGTGATAGGCAGCCTTCCTACAGGAAGACATGCCCTCTGAGCGTTTCACAATTTTAAACTCCAGATGAAATATTGCCATATAATAAATAACCTTAAATATAATAAAAACTATCAAATAAACATTAACGCTCACTCTGCTGGTTTTAGTTTTTCGTAAGAAAAACTCAGGGGTTGACGTTGAACTTGGTTTTGCTTTTAGCCTGCGGCAGGCAACCGTCGGTAGACCCCACACGCTCACGAAGTGAGTGTATAAGTGGGCATTGTTTTATTTTTATATCTCCAAACGGAGCTAAAAAAATAAATACAATGTAAAACTTTCCCTTGTCTTAATTAATAACACTAGTTTGACTGACTGTGAAATTAAAGAGGTTAAAATCAGATAAGCGGCTGAGGTAGAGTGATAATATTAGTCTTTTGGATTTTAGAGAACGCCCGTAAGGGCAATAAGAGTTAATTACCTCCCGCCGTAAGGCGGGAAAGACCAAATTCATTAAAACAGGCTTATGGCAACGATTTTATTTAAAAAGGGATGGAATAGGTTAGGGGCTAAAATCAGAATAAGAAAGCAGTAGGTGAAAAATAAAACACAAACATACAAAATTAAGTAACGTGGGGAATATTAGATATTTTATGTTAGTGATCGCTATTATAGGTGTTGCATGATTACATATAGGGTCTGTTGCATTTTTGTGCAGACTCTTGTAAACACCATTTTTGGATAAATCCAATCTATAACAGGACATGCCTGTTATCAGCAATGTGATTGTGTAGAACAATCATCAAGTGCTGCGTAAGATAATATTAGTTAGAAAGTGTTTAATTAAATTTGACATGTGAAGATTATAATTATACTTTTTATTCATCATCACAGATGAATACCTCCATGTTCAGTCTTGTGTTCTGCGATGATTTTAATAAAGTCAAATAAGCTCGTAGCAAACAAAAGGCCAGATTATTCTGGTTTTTTGTTTGATCTTAGGTAGCCCGTCTATCAGATAACGGAATACAAAGAAACAAAAAAGAGTTGTTTTATATTTTACATGATTTATTTCTTTTACATCTTTTCCGTTAACTAAGGAGATATAAGGAAATGAATAAAACAGTATTAATTAAAAATAGAAAAAGTAAGAAAGGCTTCTCACTCTTAGAACTATTGTTAGTTCTTGGGATTATTGCGGCATTAGTGGTAGCGGCATTTATTGTTTACCCTAAAGTACAAGCTTCACAGAGAGCACAAGCAGAGAGCAACAACATAGCAACTATTCAGGCAGGCGTTAAAGCTTTATATACCTCAGCATCAAGTTTTACGGGCCTTTCAAACACAGTGGCTGTTCAGGCAAAGATTTTCCCTGATAACATGCTGAGTGGCTCAGGATCGGCGGCTCAGCCTGTCAATGCCTTTAAAGGTAATGTTATATTAACTGCGGTAGCAACGGGACCATCAAAAGCTCCCGGTTCTTCTTTTAACATCACTTACTCTAATGTGCCAGCAGCTGAGTGTACTAAAATCATTACCGCAGCAGCGGGTAATTTCTATGAGGTTGGTGTAGGAACAGCAGCGAATGTGAAAGTAGCAGGTGATGTATTGGATGTTTCTAAAACAACGACACAATGTGCAGCGGGTGGGAATAGCAATACTCTTATATTTACATCCATTTAATGTGATTTGCACTTCTGATATTTCATCAATATTATTTTTTTCCTTTTATTATCAATGAAATTATCAGGAGTGTTATTTAATGTCTGGTTTTATTTTTATAAAAAACCACCATTGTATTGATTATTATTCAAAATGTGTTAAGGAATAACAGACAGTCAATACAAGGAGATGTAATGTATAAGAACAACGATGAGGTCATCGCTTGGGAAGCGAAAAAACTTCTTGATGAAGGTATCTATACTGATACAGAACAAGCCTATTTAGAAGCAGAGAAGATAGTTATCCATATAAGGGAACAGGCAAAAAAGCGTCAGGTTAAGCAGCAGTTTAAATTGAAAATAAAATCAATCAAACACAGAATTAACAGTGGTAAAGATTATGCTCATATCCCTTATGCTAAAAATAAAAAATATTTGGAGGATTAAATATGACAACAAAAACGATAAAGCAACAAATCGCAGCAGCTCAGGAACGTTTATTTTTCTTGGAAGCTAAAAAGAAACAACAAACAAAAAAAGAAAATACACGTCAAAAAATAATTTTTGGCGCAGAGGTTGCCAAAGTCTTGGGATGTGATATTGGTTATGTAGATAAGGAACTAGTGTATGGTCTTTTACTTAATATATCTAACATTCATGAAAAAGATATCGAAAAACTCAGGCAACAAGGAAAAGACTACATTAACACCTACATCAATAAATAACTCTTTCACGTCCGAACGGTGAACTGACTTAAAACTTGCTTTTAGGTCGGTGAACTGTTGACCAAGCCCCAGAGGGCGCGGTAGCTAATTTAATTCATTATTTCCTTTATTATATATCCTATCCCTATTGACCACTTTTTTATTTTTGCTAATTAAATATTACGTGAAAAACAAAAAAGGACGATGAAAATGAAAAAACGATTTAAAAAAGGATTCTCATTATTAGAACTTATATTGGTTCTTGGTGTAGGAGCTACGATGGGATTAATCAAGTTTCAGGATATGAAATCAGAACAAGAAAATATTCTGGCTTCTGCTGTTGGTCAGCAAATGAAACAGATGGGTGAGGCAGTGAATGGATATATTAATATCCGCTACGATAAGCTTTCAACGTTATCAAATGCTGCTGGGAATGGATCTGATCCGGGGCCAAGAACGTGTAGTGGCAATGTCTGTGAAATCACATATATGACATTAATTAATGAAGGCTTGTTGCCTTCCACCTTTTTGGGCATCAATGCTCAGAAGTCTGGCTATAGGATACTGTTAAAGCGTGATGGTATCAGCCCTAACTATGTTGTTAATGGGCTAATTACAACAACGCTTCCTTGGTCTGAGGGAACAAAAATACGTTATGACCTGTTAGGAAAGGCGATGTTATCCGCTGGCGTTGATAGCGGTATGACAAAGAGTGCAACCGTTGCTTCTGGTTATGAAGGGCAATGGTCAGAAAAAAACTCTGACTTCCGTAATATCACGGCTGAGGGTTTATTAGCTTATCGCACAGGGTTTAACAGTGCTATGTATACAGTTTATCTTCGTCGCGATGGAACATTGCCTATGACGGGCGATTTGAATATGGGTGGTAAAAATATTGGTAATGCTAAGAACATCACTGCAAGTGGTATAGGTGATTTTGGTGGGGATGTTTCATCTGAGGGTAATATTATGGCTAAAAAAGAAGTCATAGCGCATAACGGCTATGGCGATAGCATCAGATTAGGTGGTGATACGGCTGGTAATGACTATGAACTCTATTTAAGCGCCAACAAGCCGTTATCTTTATGGTCATCTCCAACAGGTGGCACCGCTACTGATACAAATAAATCGAATACCTTGCTTAAGGTAGCAGGTGCCATCAGTTCAGGTGATATTAACTCGATTGGTAATATTACTTCATCTGGGAATTTAGTCTCGAAAGGCAATGTCTCTGCCGCAGGTGTTTTACAGTTAGGGCAGGTGAATACCGTTGGGGCTGTGTGTAAAAATAATGGTGATATCAGCAGAAATGCAGCAGGTGCGATATTGTCCTGTCAGGCTGGATTATGGAAATCAGTATCAGGCAGCAGCTTATCATTCAAATCTGTAGGTGAAAGATATGGCTCAGTTTCTCCTTATGATTACTGTGCTATGTCATCGATAATAAAAACGGGGCAGGGGGCTTATTGCTACATCCGTCAAGATTATAGTAATCCAAAATTATGGACTTACAGTGGTGGCGATGAGTGTGTTTTTTCCTGTTTCCGTATGGAATAATAAACAGGACTTTAAATGAGTATAATGGTTTGAATGTTATACTCATTTTTGTATTATCGTTCTTGGCCTCAGGAAACTATCCTTACTTGTCAAATTCAAAAGCCCTAACCATACAACTGTCGTTAATACCATGAAAATCAACTCAGTATTGCAGCCCTAAGGTGTAGAGAAAACTAAGTTTTGACCCTATATTAAGTGTGGGAATTTTAGCCAGAACAGATTGTTTATCATCGTGCCTGCTTGACTGAAACTTCTATTTATCAATGGAACTAAGAGGTACATCTACATTTTTATAACACTCTATCATTGGAGTTGATAATTTTTGGTTATGTATTCAATTATAGAGGTTTATTTTTTATCAAAATTGTGTATTAATACTTTTTATCAATTTGAAAATGAAAAATATCTTGAATGGGTAGCATATAATGTCTAAGTCGCAAAAAGATAAAACACCTAATGTAAAAAACGATGTTTTAGAATCAATTTCTGATGTTGACAATATAATGCACAGTGATAACTCATCCAAAATAATGGAATCTAAATTAAATCAAGATCTGACGTGCGTCAGTATGACAGATAGTATGTCAGCCATTTTATCAAAAGCTGTATTACCTGATTGGATGGAAAGAACTAATGCTCTGGCGAAAACGCACAGTGAATTATTATCTTCCAGCATGGCTGGTAATGCCTCAGCCTTTTTAGCGTCAAAAGCTGTATTGCCTGATTGGATAGAAAGAACAAATGCTCTGGCGAAAACGCACAGTGAATTATTATCTTCCAGCATGGCTGGTAATGCCTCAGCCTTTTTAGCGTCAAAAGCTGTATTGCCTGATTGGATAGAAAGAACAAATGCTCTGGCGAAAACGCACAGTGAATTATTATCTTCCAGCATGGCTGGTAATGCCCCAGCCTTTTTAGCGTCAAAAGCTGTATTGCCTGATTGGGTGGAAAGAACTAATGCTCTGGCGAAAACGCACAGTGAATTATTATCTTCCAGCATGGCTGGTAGTGCCTCAGCCTTTTTAGTGTCAAAAGCTGTATTGCCTGATTGGGTGGAAAGAACAAATGCTCTGGCGAAAACGCACAGTGAATTATTATCTTCCAGCATGGCTGGTAGTGCCTCAGCCTTTTTAGCGTCAAA
>NZ_CANMLV010000007.1 GCF_947498825.1 uncultured Cedecea sp.
CCTCCAAGTCGTCTGTTAACCACCACAGTCAACAGACAGCGCCCATCAAGGCGCTACGCGCCATGCTCGGCGCACAGCACAAGCTTCAGCCTTGGCTGAAGCGGTAAGCGCCTTTAAACTTCAGGCCAAGACTGTGTAGTGAGATGACAAGCGTGAATTACCGATAAGTACGTAAAGACTCATCCTGTGTGAACTGCACCCCAAAAGTGGCATATCCCACTGACTAAGGTGCATTTTTTATGGGTACAAAGCATCCCTTAAATTCATGATAGCATCCACGAGAGTTACAGCTGACTATTTGTTATTGGTTTTACATTATTGAAGTACGCTAATGTCCTTGAATTAGATGCAATATCAGGGGGTGAGTGTTTTGATAAAATACCATCTATATTTCCACTGTAATTATTATTCTATCCACATCCTGTCCTGTATTCCTGCCGTATGCTCATCGCCGGGCTGAATTTGTCGCCTACAGGTCACTCGAATTATTTAGGGTATAAGCGATAGGCGGATGCATTAATAATGCACATCCGCCAGCTTTATCAACATCTAAGAGTGAGATACAGGTTGATATTTACTCTTTAAACAGCTTTTGGACAAAATCAGCGTATGCCGGACGCCAGACATTCATTTCATGGCCTAAATCTGGGTATTCTTTATAATCAAAATGAATACCTTTCTGGGTTAACTCTTTTTTGAGTCCGGCAATATCAGCCCCTGTCACCAGATCGTTTTGCCCAACCACCAGAGTGAAGTTATTCAACTGGCGATTAATATCCTCAGGTTTGTTAAGTTGGGCTGCGACACCTTTATTTGGCACAGTTTCTGTCGTTACGCCACTGAATGTTGCCAACCAGCCAAAACTGTCCAAATTGTTCATGCCGGAAACCAGTGCCTGATAGCCACCTTGAGACAGCCCTGCCAGCGCACGGCCATTGGCATCTGAACGGACATTAAAACGCTCGGCAACCAGTGGAATAATTTCATTCATCAGTTCATTATCAGCAGCCTGGGCATTAAGAGGATAGAACGTCTGGCGGCGATCTTTTGGCGGAAAATCTTCAGGAACAGCTTCCGGAACGTCGGTTTCAGTATCGGGTATCACCACCAGCATCGGTTTGATTTTCTTTTCAGCCAGCAAGTTATCCATTATTTGTGGAATACGACCTTGCTCAACAGCAGAAAGCCCGGTGTCACCAAAGCCATGATAAAAATAGAGTACTGGCAGTTTTTCACCCGTTCCGGTATAGCCAGGTGGTGTCCAGACATAAATATGTCTTTCCGCTTTCGATGCCGCAGAATGCCAGGCGATATCACGCACTTCACCATGGGGGACTGCACGCTCATCTAAAATACTTCCCGGAATAAGCGTCAAACTGGTGTTAACCTGACGCTGTGGTTTCTGGTAACGGCTGCCGGTATCAGCAGAACGAAAACCATCAATATCAAAAAAGTATTCGTATAAACCGGGCTCCATGGTTCCACTTTTCCATTCCCAGACACCCCGTTCATTCTTCGTCATCTCGTGCGACGCATAAGTTTGTGGAGTATCCCCCGTGACCACAGAAACTTTTTGGGCAGCGGGAGCAAACAGACGATAAGTCATACTGTTATCCGCATTGCGTGCAGTAATATACTGATTCAGAGGAATGGAAGGATCCGGACTTGGTAGCGTGGGGGCTGCAATAGTACCTGATGAGGCCAGGGTGAGAATAAGTGCGATTAGGTTATATTTCACTGGCAGTGTTCCTCTATGATTTTCTTTATCATAATGATTTTAATCAATAAAAAATGTGATGTCGGTTATATATAGGATACAGAGTTGTTACTGCGTGGTTATTTCTGCTTAAAGAGAACTATTTTCCTTTTCAGAGTAGCCGTTTCCGCCAATAATGGCTGTCTGCCACCCTCGGCAGTTATAAAAATATAAAACAGAATAAATATTTCAAGTTAAAAATAAACAATGTCTTTATCGACTTTTCCTTAATATTTGTCCCACTATTATCCCAGCATTAACATGGAGAATGATATGCACGGTTTCGTTCCAGAAGTGTTTTTAGCCTCGAAAGGTTCTGAGTGGTCTGTTGATGAACAGCAGCAAATTCTGACTGGAATAGCCCATCCAGTCAGTGATATTTATATTGATCCCTCATGTAATCAGCCTGATTCGGCAGCCGCACCGCGTCATGATGCTGCTACATTGATGACATCTGCACCTGTTGGTGATTTCCAGTTATCTTCAACAGTTACGGTCTACTTCAAAGAGACATTTGATGCCGGTGTGCTGCTGCTAAGAGCAAGTGAACAAGTCTGGGCCAAACTGTGTTTTGAATACTCTCCGGATGGTGAGGCAATGGTGGTATCGGTAGTAAACAAAGGCAAAACGTCAGATGATGCCAATGCTTTTGTGGTAGCCGGTTCGAGAGTTGATTTGCGTATATCCCGTAAAGAAAATGTTTATTCGTTTCATGCCGCAGTGGAAAGCAATCGCTGGATTTTTATCCGCGCCTTTTCATTTGATGAGTCCGCCCATGAAACCACCGGGAGTATGACCCTGGGCTTTATGGCACAGTCACCAAACGGATCAGGGTGTAAGGTTGAATTTGGCAATATTTCGCTGACTAATACCACACTTGCACAGCTCAGAGACGGGAATTGATATTCAGCCTCAGCATCGCGGCCTGCATTGCTGAGGCTGAATATGTGAAATAGTTCACAGTTATTATCTGGTCCAAGTAAAATACCGTTGCTAAGTTTATCGGCTTATGGTTAATTAAAAACTGGATTGTAACTGTGAATAACAGGCAAAACCTAGAAAGAGTCATAACTCTTTTTATGTTTTGCCTTTTTTTTTGGGTAAAATATGCGTATTCAACGGGTTCTTAATAACAATGTTGTCGTGGCACATGATGCCGTAAACCATGAATGTATTATCATTGGTAAAGGTATCGGTTTTGGAAAAAAAACCGGCGATATCATTGACCCTTCTCTTTCCCAAAAAATATACCGCCACGATGAAAATATTAACCTGACTTCTGGTCAGGATTATTATTCTGATATTCCTGAGTCACTTTTTCATATTGTCTCCGAGATAGTCGGTCAGGCAAAAGTGAGACTTGATCGTAATATACACAAAAGTGTTTATGCATCACTGCTTGATCACCTTAATTTCGCCATTGAACGTGACCGCCTCGGGAAGCGGATTAAAAATCAGCTACTCTGGGATATAAAGAGGCTGTATCGCGAAGAGTTTCGTATTGGTAGTGATGCCATAGATCAAATCAATCAGCAAATTGGCACCGCACTTGATGAAAATGAAGCTGCGTTTGTCGCGCTGCATCTTCTCAATGCCCAGCAAGACGGCACAATGCCTGATGTCAGTGATGTCTCTAAAATCATTCAGGAAACACTTAATATTATTAAGTATCATTTCCGCATCGAGTACAAAGAAGAGTCACTAAATTTCCAGCGACTGGTGACGCATCTTAAATTTTTTGCCCACCGCTTATTAAGTAACTCATATGTGGATAATCGAGATGGTTCTCTGAATGAACTGGTTTCAATGAAATACAGCGAGTCACATGAGTGTGCAGTGAAAATAAGCGACTTCATTAAGAAAAATTACGGTAGAAAATTAACTGATGATGAAGTGATGTTTTTAACTATTCATACTGAAAATCTTAGAAACGAATAATTAGTATTGAATTAAAAAATAGCTATATCCTAAAATCAATTCCAGAATTGAGGTCTCACCATGTCCGAATTTGATGATCTGGCACGAAAAATAATCGCTAATTTAGGTGGGGCAGAGAATGTTACCCATTTAACACACTGTATTACACGATTACGTTTTACCCTTCGTGATACAGCATTATTTAATATTGAAGCACTGAATCGCCTGCCCGGTGTCATCATGGCGATAAATAGTAATGAGCAATGTCAGGTTGTTATTGGTAATAATGTTACTAAAATATATGACGCTATTTATGCTGCCGGATTAGTCTCCACTACCGACTCGCCTGCAACAGCAGAAAAAAAATCAGGTAAAGGAAATATTGTTGGCGCTGTTTTTAATAAAATGTCGTCGATTCTTGTCCCTGTGGTACCGGCACTTGCCGGAGCGGGTATGATTAAAGCGCTGCTGGTTATCTTGACCACCTATAACTTACTGGCAGCCGATACCAGTACTTATAAAATTCTCGCCGCGGCTAGCAACAGCGTATTCTATTTTCTGCCATTATTTCTGGCCTTTTCCTGTGCCCGCTCTTTTGGTACCAATCCCTTTGTTAGCGTAGCGATTGTTGGCGCATTACTTGAGCCTAATTTTATCGGACTGATGCAAGCGCCCGGCGATATCGTGACCTTTATGGGTATCCCGGTGGTGTTGATGAAATATTCTTCCACGCTGATCCCGGCAATTCTGTCTATCTGGCTCTACTCCTATGTTGAGCGATTCCTGAAAAAAATCATCCATCAAAGTATCGAGTCTGTTGCAGTACCGATGCTCGGATTACTGATTATGGTGCCAACTATTGCTATCGTTATTGGCCCTATCGGTGTTTATCTCGGTGATGGTATTGGTCATGCTATCAGCTATATGACGGGTGTCAGCGGTATACTGACCGGCGCATTGATTGGCGGAGGCTGGACTATCCTGGTGATGTTTGGTCTGCACTGGGGTCTGGTGCCGGTCATGATCAATAATATTGCTATGCATGGTTCGGATACTATCAAACCCGCGGCCGCGATGGCGACGTTCTCTCAGGCGGGCGTGGCGCTGGGTGTATTCCTGAAAGCAAAAGATAAAAAACTGAAGTCTTTTGCGCTGTCAGCGATGATCCCAGCGCTATTTGCTGGTGTTACAGAGCCGGTAGTCTATGGACTGTCGGTGAAATATAAACGTCCGCTTGTTGCATCCATTATTGCCGGTACTCTCGCAGGTGGTTTCGTCGGCGGTATGGGTACTACGGTAATCGCTTACGTTTTCCCGTCAATTACCACACTTCCTGCCTTTATGACCGATACCTTTGCCTACTACCTTATCGGGTTAAGCATGGCTTTTGGACTCTCAGCGATACTGACCTATTTGTTCGGATTTGATGAAGAAATCGGCTCTGACACTGCCGTTAAAATGAGTCCTGCTCAAGCCTCTGATGCAGTCACAGTGGCTGATAAACCGGTCTCTGCGGCGGGAACTCTGCCTGTTAATTATCTTATCTCGCCATTAATGGGCACCGTTATTCCACTCGACAGGGTTAAGGATCCGGTATTTGCCAGCGAGTCAGTGGGTGAGGGAATTGCCATTATTCCAGAAGAGGGTTTGGTCTATTCCCCGGTCGACGGTGTCATCAGCAAACTATTTCATACCCATCATGCTATCTGCATAACCTCTGACGATGGAGCCGAGATTATTATTCATGTCGGGCTCGATACCGTGCGCCTTAATGGCAAATATTTTACTGCCTCAGTGAGTGAAGGTGAACGCGTCACTGCTGGCCAGCTGCTTCTTTCCTTTGATATAGACGCTATCCGTGCCGAAGGATATGACCTGACTACACCTGTCGTCGTATCTAATACTTCTGATTATCGAATGATAATCCCCACAGAGCAACAGACTGTGCGGTCTGGAAATCATCTACTCACTTTACAGCCTGAATAAATAAACTGACTTGGAGATACTGTATGTCTAAACAAATAATCACCGGATTCCCTGATAATTTTCTCTGGGGTGGCGCGGTTGCCGCAAATCAGGTAGAGGGTGGTTCAGACCAGGGCGGAAAAGGGCTGTCAACCGCAGATATGGCGGTCTATCGCGATGCGCTGGGGCGCGGAGAATATGAAAAACATTATTCCATAAGCGATCGGCAAATTCAGGATGCTATTGCGGCTACCGACATCAGTTGCTATCCAAAACGCCGCGGTATCGACTTTTATCATCGTTATAAAGAAGACTTGGCATTGTTTGGTGAAATGGGCTTCAAAGTATTACGCGTCTCTATTGCCTGGACGCGTATCTTCCCGAATGGAACGGAAGACCAGCCAAATGAAGAAGGGCTGCGTTTTTATGACGACCTGTTCGATGAGATGATTAAAAATAACATTGAACCATTAGTGACACTGTCACATTATGAAATGCCCATTCATCTGGTTAATGAATGCAATGGCTGGCTCGACAGAAAAGTCGTGGGCTTATTTGAGAAATTTGCTATCAGCGTTTTTGAGCGTTACCGGAACAAAGTGAAATACTGGATAACCTTTAATGAGATAGACAGTATTATTCGCCATCCCTTTACTACTGGCGGTATCGTACCGGATCGCTTCTCCTCAGGCGAAATAGAGAATGTGCTGTATCAGGCCTTACATCATCAATTTGTTGCCAGCGCACTGGCGGTTAAGCATTGTCATAATATTATTCCGGAGTCAAAAATCGGCTGTATGCTTACCCGCCTGCTGACCTATGCCGAGAGTTGCGATCCGAATGATATGTTACTTGCTCACAGAGAAAATCAGCTCAATTATTTCTTCTCTGATGTGCAAATCAGGGGCTATTACCCAAGCCATATGAACCGTCGGTTCGCAGAAAAGAATATACAGATAGCCATGGAGCAGGGTGATGAAGAGATCCTGCGCCAGCATACGGTTGATTTCCTCTCATTCAGTTACTACATGTCACTGGTGACCAGTATTAACGCTGATAAAATGGATAAAGTGAGCGGTAATATTGCCGGCGGTGTGAAAAACCCATACCTGGAAAAAACAGAATGGGACTGGCAGATAGACCCAGTAGGGCTACGTATTGCGCTGAATGATATGTACGACAGATATCAGATCCCGCTGTTTGTGGTTGAAAATGGTATGGGTGCCACGGATACCCTGGGCCCGGATAATCAGATTATTGATGACTATCGTATCTCCTATTTCCAGGGACATATCCGTGAAATGAGAGAAGCCGTTAAAGATGGCGTGGAATTATGGGGATATACCTCCTGGGCACCGATTGATCTAATTAGTGCTTCCACTTCTGAAATGGCTAAACGCTATGGTTTTATCTATGTAGACCAGGATAACTATGGTAACGGAACCCTTAATCGCCTGAGAAAGAAAAGCTTCTACTGGTATCAGAATGTGATTGCCACTAATGGCGAAGAAATCTAGCGTAATGGATTTTCATCAGGCGGATATTGAAGAACACGTCTGGCTAATCGATAAATAGGGTGGCAGGTAAATAATTCTGAACTATTGAAACAAAGAACAATCCGCTTTTTCCTGCTTTATCAGCAGTCTTGATCCTCACATCAGCGAGGATCAAGACTGAACTGTATTATCCTCCCGTCACCACATTAATCAGTTCATTCGCCAGCTGGCTGAAACGACTAATCCGTACAGTAAGTGGTCCGGTTTCACTGGCAGTACCGTATCTGGTCAGCTCCAGGGGGGCTTCAACCTGAGTTTTCTCGGCGTAAATAGTGGATTCTGGAATCAACTTCACACGGTCAGGTTCTGGATGCGTGACAGTTGAAATCACCAGCCAGCGCGGTGCTTTCATACCGGGCTGTACCAGCATGCTGGCAAACAGGCGATGGCTTTGCAGTACCGCAGGGGTACGGTAGACAAAGTCCTTATAGGTCAACTTTTGCAGTGGTTTCCAGTCTGCATCGTAGACCACGGCTTGTACGGCGAGGAACTGCTCGTGGGTCAAGGGGGCAGTAAACTCAAGGGTATAGGCCGTGTCGGTATTCGGCAGCGCGACAACCTGTGCGCGAACACTGCTGTTGTCTTCGCTGATTTTTGGCGTTTGTGCGTCAAAATTCAGTTTTAACGATGACTTCCCGTTAAAACTTTGCACTGGCAGTTGATTCAGTGCGGTGCAGCAAGCGACCGGTGTGACGATGCTGGTGTCCTGAGTTGATGTGACGGGCTGGGTACAGCCACTCAGCAACAGCAGGCCCAAGGCCATAGGTATTATTTTTTTCATCATAGGTTCCCGAATATTGTTATCCACTACCACCACAGCTCGAAGTTAAAGCCAAAGGTGACTTCTTCAGTGCTTCCTTTGTCGCTTTTCACCGGTGCAGCATACTTATACTTTTCGCCGTAGCTGTTGAGGCGTTCCCACTGGGTATCAGAATCTGACCAGGTCACAAACAGACGTAATGCGGGACGAGCCCAAACTCCTTTACCAGCCTGGATCATCTGTGCCAGGGTAATTTTATACATATCGTTGACGCCAGCATTGTTCTGAGCATCAACACGCTCGTAGCCAAATTCCAGCGCGGTTGCCAGATATTCATTCCAGCTATATTGCGGGCGTAAACCGGTACTGAACCAGGTCATCCCGCTCTTATTATCGAGATTAAGATCCTGCCAGGCGATGGAGTACATACTCTGAATATTATCGGTGAAGTTGATTTCACCATAGTTGAAGACACGCCAACTGTAACCGTTATGGTTAACGCCAGTGTTATATTTGGTTGAACTGGCACCTTCAGCACTCATCAGGCCGCCTGCCAGTGCATCACGTCCGTACTGGAAAGCCAGGGAGTTGCTACCCATTGACCAGGCCTGGCGATAAATCATCGACAACATGGAACCATCGGTGGTGATGTCTTTCTGATTGTAGCTGGAGTTCTGGGTGAAAACGTAGTTGATACCGGTGGTTAAATCAGCATCGTCAGAGAGTTTCAGCTCACTCAGACGTACGTCAATATTGTGCAGAGCGCGCTGGTCAGCACTCGATTCTGGTGCCAGCCAGGCCAGGCTACCTTTGGCAAAACCAAAATCGACGTTTTCCAGACCAGTACCGTTATCAGAGACATCCCAGTATTTAACGTCAATCATATGGACTTCATAGCGCTGATAAAAGCGCTTGCCCACCCAAATTTTCGCATTGGGCTGACCGGGGATAATATTATAGACTGAAGCCCAGGTTTGCAGAGTTCCCACGTCTCCCCAGGAATCACCGCTACCGATATACCAGGTGAAATCAAAAATAGCATCTGTGTCGGTGGTAATATCAGTTTTAAATCCACCTTCCCACCAGTTCATTTCATTACCTAAGCGGTAATTACCAAAACCTTCCGAGGCGCGAATAACGGTGTCGAGTTTTCCTTTGCCATCATTTCTGTTTTTATTATTGGTATAAATATTCCCCCATTTTACATAACCGATGGGAGTAAAGTTTTCCAGCTGAGCGGCGGAGGCAGAAAAAGGCAAAGCTAACGCGAGCAGAGGTAAAAGACCACGGCGAGTCATCATAAAAAATTCCATGCTGTATTTATTAAACGAGTGGTGTTACCGGCAGCACTATACTGCCGGCGAGTGGGTGAAAATTAACTACGTTTCTCAACTAAGGCGGCCATAACATCGTCATGATACTGACCATTGAGTTTGTAATAGCGACGGTAAATTAAATAACTGGCGGCAACTAAGACAAAGGGAATACCGATCATTAATATGCGCATGCCTAATACAGTATCAGCACTCTGAACTTCATTCGGAATATAACCAATAACGGTCAGACCCATACCAATCAGGAAGCCTGCGAAAGCAGCAGCTGCTTTTACCAGCATGGTTTGTACCGAGAAGATGATACTTTCACTGCGCATACCGGTTTTATATTCACCATAGTCCACGACATCAGCCAGCATCACGGTTGCCATGGCCAGCGAGAAGCCTGAGCCCAGCTTCAGTAGCGCACCCGAAAGACCAACCAGAATCTGGCTGTCTGGCATAAAGATGCTGGAGAACAGCAGGATAAGACAGCTTAACAGCGGGAATAAACAGGCCAGACGCCAGACCGTTGGGCGTGAAAGGCTGGCAACCACTTTCGGAAACAGCAGCAGACCGGCAATTTCTGCTGCACCTGAAAGCATCATAAACACCGGGAACAAGTCTTTATTACCGATGGCGTAGGCGAAGTAATAAATCGCAAATCCGCCCGCCAACTGCATCGCCATATTAAAACTCAGAACGATACCAATCAGTGCTTTGAGCTGATCGTTTTGAGTGATGATATTGATCATATCTTTGAAACTGATTTTTGGTTTGCTGACTTTTACATCGACAGTTTCTTTCACGTTAATGACGGTTATTACTGCGCTGATAATAAAGAAGACGGCAATAACCATGCTGATACGGACAAAACCGCTGGCGCTATCGCCATTACCCAGCCAGTCAATCGCTTTCAGACCAAAGGCACCCATCAGCAGCCAGGCGAGACTTGCGAACAGACGAGGGATAACAACAATTTTTTCGCGTTCTTTTTTCTCTTTGCTTAATGAGGGGATCATTGACCAGTAAGGAATATCCATAATGGTATAGGTCATGCCCCATAATATGTAAGAGACAGAAGCATAAAAATAAAGCCAGAAACCGGTAAATTCATGGGCAATAAAGACGCCAATCATCACGACAGAGTTAATAATAGTGCCAATTAAAATCCAAGGACGGAATTTACCAAAACGACTGTGGGTATTATCAACAATTAATCCCATTATCGGATCTGTTATTGCATCCCAAATTCTGGCAAATAAAAACAGCGAGCCAACAAAGGCCGCTGAAAGACCGACAACATCGGTATAATAAAACATCAAATAGAGGTAAACAATTGAACAGGCAAGATCCTTGCCCAGCGCCCCGATACCGTAGGAGAGCTTACTTGTATTGCTGATACTCATATTTTTCCTTTATTTTTTTAAGACATCAGATCAGAGAAAAATTAATTCTGTGCTTCAACCAGCAGCAGCACCGCAGATTCAGGATCGAGTACGGGCATCGCAAGACCTGCGTGTTGCAACCAGTCACCTGATAATTCAACGCCATCAGCCACCCAGGCAGGCTGGGTACTGACAATGCCATTACGGAAATTTTCAGCCGAATCAATAACGCTGACACGATAGGTCATATCGGGATCCAGTCCTTGCAGACGTAGCGCACCGCTCAGCGCCCAGGTAGGCATAGCCAGTTGAGCAACGGCAACCAGCGCCTGGCGGCGGTCTGCCGAAACAACAGAGGTAATACTTTGTGCTGCGGAGTCATCACTGTCGAGGCGATAGAGTGTGCCTTCATGAATCAACTGACGATATTTTTTATAGATTTCGATATAACGGCTAAATCCGGCTTTATCTTCTTCAGAGGCTTTAAGCGGGTCCAGCTCGATACCTAAATGACCGAACAGCGCGGTGATACCGCGGAAATGGATATCTGAAACCCGACGAGTAGAATGACTTTTTTTCGCACCAATATGAGCACCCATCACTTCCGGCGGGAAGAAGTAGCTGAAACCACGTTGGATAGCATGACGCTCAAGGGCATCGTTATTGTCTGATGGCCAGAAACGCTGAACATGGCGCAGAATTTCATAGTCGATACGCCCGCCACCGGCCGCACAGGATTCAATATCCACTTCCGGGTGCTTCGCCCGTAATGCTGCCATCAAGGCGTAGACGCGTTCCACTTGGCGCGTTTGTGCCGGGCGGTGTTCGTGGCCAGGCTGAACCACTTCGCGGTTCATATCCCACTTCAGATAAGAAATCTTGTAACGACTCAGCAGGGTATCAAGGCGTTCGAATAAGTAATTAAAGACCTCGTCGTTACACAGATCCAATACATACTGATTGCGGCCAACCGGCTGCTGATAGTCACTCAATTGCAGTAACCAGTCAGGATGCTGACGATAGAGTTCGGAGTTTTTGCTGATCATTTCCGGCTCAACCCACAGACCAAAAGTCATACCTTGTTTCAGAACATGGGCAATGACGGGCTCCAGACCCTGCGGATATTTTTTCTCATCGACAATCCAGTCGCCTAATGCGGCTTTATCATCGTTGCGGCCAAGGAACCAGCCATCGTCGATAATAAAACGCTCCACGCCCATCACAGCGGCCTGGGTGGCCATCTCCATGATGTACTGTGGGTCGTGGTCGAAATAGATCCCTTCCCAAGTATTGAGGTGAACCTGGCGAGGTTTAGCTGAGGTGAAGCTAAGCAGCTGACGACGAATATGGTTGTGGAACTGCTGGCTCATACCGTTCAGACCTCGACCACTCCAGGTTGCATAAAGCAGAGGAGTGGTCACGCTTTCTCCTGTCTGCAACCGAATTTCACCCGGGACATACAGCGCTTCGGCTTGCAGCACGCGACGGCCATCGGCTTTGACGTCGATACGCATACGATGGTTACCGCTCCAGGCAAGATGAGCGCCCCAGACTTCGCCATGGTTTTCACCAAAGCCCGGGGTACCGGCGATCAGTGCCGGGTAGTGCTGATGCGAGGTACGACCGCGACGGTTTTCCTGTTGATAGCCGCCATGAATCAGTGAGTGGCGGTGTTGCTGAAATTCATAAACCCAGCGACCGTAAAAGGAAAGACATTCACTGGCGCGTTCTGGCAAGGGAAGGGTGATGGCCAGACGAGCAACATCGTAGGCTGTATCGCCAGTATTGGTCAAAGTATGGCTGAGTCTGATGACATCGCAGTCGCGATCAAACAGTAGGTGTGAGGTGACGCGCAGGCCTGCAGCAGAGTCTTCACTGTGGATCTCTAAACCTTCGGCAGTTTCTTCTATTTTTCTGATAGTGAAAACGGGTGACCAGTGCAGGCCATTACGCTGTCCTTCGATCCCCGGACTGCCGAACAGACCCCGGCCATTTTCAGCCATCAGTGATACAGGGGTATCGGTATCCAGTCGCCCGTAGGGTACCGCGCGACTTAACGCAAGTTTAGCCCCGTGACTTGGGACAAGTTTACGCCCCCAGTAGAGGATCTCACCGCCATTAGCGGGATCGATACACAAAGTAGAGGTGTTTCCTGATAGAAAGCGCGTTGGTTCCATCACGTCGTCCTGTTAAAAATGCCTGATGATAACCAAGATATTAACAGCCATTACAGAATGTAATTGTGACCGCTCACTCAAAAATTGTTGTGTTTTTGTTTTTTTCGACAAAAATGGAAATTTTCATTGATTAACTGTAAATAAAATAACCGCATGGTATTGATATTTATGGATTGTTTTAATATGTGAGCGGGTTGCAATTATTTAAGCACCACAGGCGAAAATGGTTTTTATTAATCGGCAGGAGGCAGGATCACTCCTGGCGTCTTCAATTAGATTTTCTGCCTTTGCATTTGCAGAGGTCAAAATGAAAAAAGCACGATTTACTGAAACTCAGATCGTTAATATCCTGAAGCTTGCTGATTCAGGCCTGAAAATCATGCCATGAAGGAGCCTTTCGCAAAAAAGGGCTGGTAATAACCGAGAGGAAATCCTGCGCCAGGAACGTTTTAATGGTTCATTTCGCCAGAAATTTTTGAATGCTTATTTATTTGAATCACTCAGTCAGGTCAGTCTCAGATAACGGGGAGTGGACAGGCGCACAATGAAAAACGGCGGCCATACGGGCCGCCGTTTACAGGACTCTCTCGTGGAATTAACGACGGGCCCAGCGCAGACTGTAGTGATAATGTTGCTGTTGTAACAGATACTCAGGTGACACACTCGGGCTCCAGGAGTCATCGCCGCCAACGCCCATATGGAAACCATCGATATTCAACCAAGTGCCAGGTTCTTCAACCAGCAGATGACGGTGAGATGTCTCGCGTAGCTGCGTCTGGCTATAACGGCTCAGATTAAACTGGAAGTCACCACTCCAGCGAGAGTTGCCGTAGTCAAGACGACGGGTTCCACAGCGCAGGCCGTTTTCACTCGGAAAAACGTACGGGGTATACATATCCGCCAGCGGGCGTTGCCAGAGATCATAGCGTGCGGAATGAAGACGATCAGGATAGTTTTCATGTGGCCCTAAACCTAACCAGGTAACCTCTGAGTCGATATCCGCCAACTGGCAGGTCAGGCCGATACGGGCCGGGGCAGGAGTTCCGCGAGCGATATCAACGTCAACGTCAATCTTCAATTCACCCTGGTTATCAATCAGATAGGTTTTACGGCTGATAAACAGGAGCTTACCGTCAGCCAGCCAGTGATGTACTGAACGCAATTGGACAGCTTGCGACAAAATATCCGCATGAAGGCTGACAACACGACTCTCCATCCGATAGTGTCCGGCTGCTTTCCAGCGTTCAACCCAGGCATTAGGGTCGATGCGTGTCACTTCACTGACACCAATATCATTGTCCAAAGGGGCACGGGTGAACTGATCCTGTAATGGGGTCAGTAGCAGGTTCTCACCCCGGCTCGTCCACTGAGTCAACAGGCCGTTCTTACGGTCAAACAGCCACTGTTGATCGCCATGCTGAATTTGGTAGTCAGTGTCAGTGGTGGTCAGAACCGGGACATTACCCTCAGCAACTTCTGTTATATCGGACAGTATTCCCGGTAACTGCCACTGTTCATGGGCGCAGATGTGGCCGGCGTCACTCCAGCTGGTGGCTGAGTTCTGGTGAACTTCGATATTCAGCCATACCTGACCGCTACGGGAAATTTCAGGTAAATCAAGACGAATGATTTGCTGCCCCTGAGGCGCAATATCAAGTGCCACATGGCCACTGGCCAGGGTTTCACCTTCCAGTTTAACGTTCCAGACCAGTTTCTCATTATCACTGTGACGGAACAGATACTCACTGGTCACTTCTAGCTGCAAGTCCGGCAGTAAACGGAACTGGAAGAACTGCTGAGCGTGGCGAGCTTCAAACAAGGATGGATGTGGCGTGCGATCGGCAAAAACCAGACCATCCATACAGAACTGGCGATCGTTCGGCGTATCGCCAAAATCACCGCCATAGGCCGAGAAGGTTTGGCCATTTTCATCCCGTTTATTCAGTGACTGATCGACCCAGTCCCAAATAAAGCCACCCTGCAGGCGAGGATACTGGCGGAAGGCTTCCCAGTATTTATGAAAACCACCCAGACTGTTACCCATAGCATGGGCATACTCACAGAGGATCAACGGACGTGACTCTCCAGGCATACCGACCCATTTTTTAATTGACCACTTCGGTACTTGCGGGAAGGGTTGGTCTTCGTCAACACGGGCATACATCGGACAAATAATATCGGTAGCGGTGCTGTTACCGCCGCCGCCTTCATAATGTACCGGACGGCTCGGGTCGTTAGATTTTATCCAGCGGTACAGGGCATCATGGTTATCGCCATGTCCTGACTCATTGCCCAGCGACCAAATAATGATCGAAGGATGGTTACGATCACGCTGTACCATACGTGTGACGCGTTCGGTCATGGCTGGCAGCCAACGCGGATCGTTGCTCAGACGGTTCATCGGGACCATACCGTGGGTTTCGATATTGGCTTCATCGACAACATATAATCCGTAGTAGTCGCACAGACGATACCACTGGGGATGATTAGGGTAGTGAGAGCAGCGTGTTGCGTTAAAGTTATTCTGCTTCATCAACAGAATATCCTGACGCATTGTCTCAATATCCATCACCTGACCGTTATCCGGATGGTGTTCATGACGGTTAACGCCGCGGATAAGCAGCGGCTTACCGTTAATGGTCAGCAGGCCATTAGTGATGCTCACGGTTCGAAAGCCAGTGTCGTAAGCTTCTGCTTCAACAAGACTCTCACCGCGCTTTAGCTGTACCACAGTACGGTACAGCGTCGGTATTTCAGCACTCCAGAGTTCAGGAGCCTCTACAGGAAGGCGCAGAGTCGTGCGGTCATTGTAACGGCCGCGCTCATCAATAATATCACTTTCAATTGCTTGTTGAGCCTCGGCTATCAGGCTGTCACCGAGCCAAAGCTGGACTTCAACCCGATCCGCATCAGTGATATTGCCTTCAACCACCACAAGTGCATCCAGCGTTGCACGGGTAAAATCATCATTAAGCCGGGTGGTTATCTGAACATCGGCCAGTCGGGTATCGGGTTTATGTAGCAGAGTGACATCGCGGAAAATACCGCTCATACGCCACATATCCTGATCTTCAAGGTAAGAGCCATCGCTCCAGCGCAGTACCATGACGGCAAGGCGGTTTTCACCCGCAACCAGTACCTGGCTGAGATCGAATTCTGACGGCAGACGGCTGTCCTGGGCATAGCCTACCCACTGACCATTACACCAGAGATGAAAGGCCGAATTAACGCCGTCGAGGACAATACGTGTCTGCCCGCTGGAGAGCCAGTCCGGGTTGACATTAAATGTGAGCGAGTAACAGCCCGTTGGGTTTTCTGCAGGCACAAAAGGGGGGTTGACCGGAATAGGATAGGTGACATTGGTATAGATTGGCGCATCATAACCCGCCATCTGCCAGTTAGAGGGAACCTCTGTACTGTGGGCGCTCTCCAGGTCATTTTCCAGCCAGTTTTCCGGCACTTGTTCTGGCTGAGTAAAATAACTGAATGCCCAGCGGCCATTCAAATTTTGGATTGAAGTTGATGGCGTATCTTTCCTGGCATCATCGGCTGTTCGCCAGCTGGAAAAAGGCGGATGCGCAGCCAGTGCATTAAGCTGGGTGACGGCGGGGTTTTCCCAGTCGCGACGGGCAAGTACGGCGGCTAAAGAGAGAGGTCTTTGGCTCATGATTCAGGTTCCTTGAGTGATTTTGTTATCCGCTCACAATTTTAGTTACTATGCGAGGATACCTGACATTTGTAAAGCATCATTACGATAGAGGGTGATGAAATTCACAATAATTGCCCCGATATAGGGGCACTGAGAACGCGTTATTTCAGGCGGGAAACCTGGCGGGCCAGGCGAGTAAGCTCTTCAGCCAGGTGCTGAGCCGATACGGCGTTTGCTTGTGGTTTACTTGTGGTTTTACGTTCAATCAGCGTGACAGGCAATAATTCGGATACCGTCTCTTCACCTGCGATAAGCGCCAACAGGCGTTCCACACTCACCTTGCCCAGTCTTTTGAAGTCCTGCTTGATAGTGGTCAGTGGTGGGGTGAAGCAGGCGCTGTCTTCGGTATCATCATAACCGACCACTGAGATGGCTCCCGGGACGGGTAAACCGAACTCGGAGAGTGCGCGTAATGCGCCTAACGCCATCTGATCGTTGGCGACCAGTATCGCAGAAGGAATCGTGCCTTCATTCAGCAGTTGTGTGACATGCTGGTAACCGGAAAGAGAGCTCCAGTCACCGTGCATCACGGCCATTGGTGCAAGCTGGTGAGCGGCAAGCCCGGCATTCCAGCCTTCAAAACGCAGACGCGCAGAAATGGAACTGAGCGGACCCGCAAGCAGGGCTATCTTTTGATGTCCCAGTTCAACCAGATGTTCAACACCGAGCTTAGCCCCTTGTTGGGGATCGAAAATAATATGGTGCATTTCGGAGTCGGGTGAGGCGTCAAGAAACAGTACCGGAATAGAACCGCAAAGCTGGACAATTTCCTGACTCTGTTCATCTTCCATGGGAATATTGACCAGAATGCCATCGACACGCTGGGAGAGTAACTGACTGACGGCCGCTTTTGTTGCTTCAATCCCTGACTGTTCGGTCATGGATATCACGACATTAAACTGCAGTTCACCGGCGCGTGACTTAGCCGCAGCAACAATTTGTGACGGAGCATGCAGCGCCAGGTTACTGGTGGCAAAGCCCAGTGTGTGGGTCAGTTTTCCGGCCAGCTGCTGCGCCATGCGATTGGGAATATAGTTCAGTGCGTTCATCGCCGCTTCAACTCTGAGGCGGGTTTTCTCTGAAACATGTGCTGCCTGGTTGATAACCCGGGAGACTGTCTGATAGGAAACTTGGGCGTGTTCAGCGACATCATAAAGGGTTGCAGACTTCGGTTTCATGCCGGGGATCCTTGTCAGTTTTCGAGCGAGTGAAGGTTCTCAGCCCCTGTAAATTACGTGAAATATCATAGCATTTTTCCAGGACAGTGCACAGCAGGCCAATATACAACGATCTTTAAATCAATACTGTGTTATCCCTCTGAATTAAGCCGTGTTATCTGAATGATTGTCGTTGGATTAAAGCAAGATTAACGGCTGTTTTTGGAAGACGCGGGGCCGAAAAGAATGAACCAGAACGTCAGCGAGCCTGGTGATGAGATCTTGCCATTGTCATTCCGCACCAATCAAAATCACGCTGAATCGAGCAATTAATACATCAATAACTTGCACAAATTGACAGTGCATATCATAATCCACACATTGTCTGCTGGTGTTATCTTCGGCTGGATAAAGTTCACGATCTGTCTGTCACGTAAATGGAGCAAAAACATGCATGAGTTATCACAAACTGAGCTGGATACACTGATGGGTGAGCTTGAAGAGAAAACCATTGGCTGGTTTCTGAGATGTCAACATCTCCCGGTCAATCAGCAGCTATGGCAATATTTTCTGGTATCAAAGAAAGGGCGGTTTGAGGAGATTTATACGCGTTTAATCGTCCGTCAGTGGGATCATAAGACCGTCCATTTGATATCTTCATTGCCGGCATTATCGAATCGACTGACACCCAAAATAGCTAAAATCGTCTCCGTATCCAGATTCAAAATGCAGCTACTAATAAATATGATTATTTACTGGTTAATACTTTATTACTCAGGAAAATCAAAGGAAATCCCAAGTGATAATGAAGGCCAGAAGCTTATTGGCGAAATGTTATAAACCGCGAATAAACAAGAGACACAAGGGGCGTTGTCATCCCTGGATGACTGATTTTTTAATCGGTTTTTTATTGCATGCACAACCCGTTATTCTGCGGGTATTTCTGGAAAAGGTGAGGAAAAATAAGGCAATAAAAGAAAATAAATCGCATTACTTTATATAAGAATCCAGCACCTTCAACACCACCTCAAGGTCTTCTTCACGCTTCTGTTCATCATTTTCATGAACAACGTGTTCTGCAAGATGTCCTTTGATGACTTCCCGCATTAACCCGTTTACCGCACCACGGATCGCCGCAATTTGTTGCAGGACGGCTGCGCATTCATGGGGTTCATCAAGCATTTTTTTAAGCCCGGCAACCTGGCCCTGGATCTTATTGGTGCGCGCGATAATTTTTTTCTTATCCCGGACGGTATGTGACATTTATAAACCTCACAGTCTTAGATGTTTTTTGAATGATAGCATCCAAGATCTACTGGGGGGTAGTATATTGTACTGGGGGGGAGTAGAATTAAGCCCTCACATTTAAATAAGAACTATTATCATGAACGAGTTTGCGACGCTGTTGCAGCAAGGAAATGCCTGGTTTTTCATCCCGAGTGCCATCTTACTCGGTGCGCTTCATGGGCTGGAGCCGGGACATTCAAAAACCATGATGGCGGCTTTTATTATTGCTATCAGAGGAACCGTACGACAGGCGGTGATGCTGGGGCTGGCGGCGACGTTGTCACACACCGCTATCGTCTGGCTCATTGCTTTTGGCGGTATGTATATCAGTAATAAATTCACCGCTGAGTCAACTGAACCCTGGCTACAGTTGATTTCTGCCATCATTATTCTGGCAACCGCATTCTGGATGTTCTGGCAAACCTGGCGCGGTGAGAAAAACTGGCTTGAGTCGATGCATGCAGAAGAACATCACCATCATCATGATGAATCTCGTCTGATTGATACCGGGCACGGTCAGGTTGAGTTATCCATTTTCGAAGAAGGAGAGGCCCCACACTGGCGGCTACGCAGCGTGCGGGGGAAAAAGTGGGCTGCGGGTGATGTGTCCCTGGTGACGATCCGGGAGGGCTCGGATTTTTCACAGCGCTTTGAATTCGTTGATAAAGGGACGTATTTAGAATCCATGTTAGCGATCCCTGAACCTCATGATTTTACCGTGCGCCTCTCATTAGGTCATCACGGCCATGCCCATGAGTATGCACTCTCGTTTCATGAACATGACCACGTCTCCCTGGAAGGGCTGGATATCCATTCGAAGGAATATCAGGATGCGCACGAACGGGCCCATGCCGATGATATCAAGCGCCGTTTTACCGATAAAAAAGTGACCAACGGCCAGATCCTGTTATTCGGCCTGACTGGAGGGTTAATACCTTGCCCGGCGGCGATTACTGTCCTGCTTATTTGTATTCAGCTTAAGGCCTTAACCTTGGGGGCAACGCTGGTAGTCTGTTTCAGTATCGGACTGGCTCTGACCTTGGTTGCCGTCGGCGTCGGTGCAGCAATAAGCGTGCGTCAGGTTGCAAAACGCTGGGACGGCTTTAACAAAATAGCCAAAAGAGCACCTTACTTTTCCAGCGCGCTTATCGCCTGCGTGGGAATTTATATGGGAATACATGGCTATCTGGGGCTCACCGGCTGATAACAGATGTTTAGCGATTAAAGCCTGTATTTAATTCATTCGTGTGTAATAACATTATCTCAACCACCGATTCAGTCGCTGTTATCCTGTTTAAAGTGGATAAACATGCTCAAAAGATACCGTCCGGGACCGCTAGCCTCAAAGAGGTAAAACATCAGAGTGCCGATGCGGTATTTTATCCCGGTAGTCAGCCAAACCGAGTGACAAAAGCGTTCTTATACACATAAGTTTGAGAGGAAAAAAGATGAGCCATGTTTTAAAAAACAATCCAGCCTGGACTCTGGCATCTCGCCCGTCAGGTGAGCCTGATGAGCATACCTTTGCACTGACTCAACAAGACGTTCCGGTACCGGGAAAATCACAGATGTTGCTTCGCACGGTTTATCTTTCCCTTGATCCCTATATGCGCGGACGGCTGGCGGGTGGTAAATCCTATGCGCCACCGGTGGCTATTGGTGAGGTGATGGTTGGCGGGACCGTCTCTCAGGTAGAACAGTCTAATATTGAAGGTTTTGCGCCGGGAGACTGGGTGCTGAGTCAGGGTGGGTGGCAAACCTATTCTGTTTCTGGCAGTGAAGGGGTTATTAAACTGGCTCCCGATTTTGCACATCCATCCTATGCTCTGGGTATTCTGGGGATGCCCGGTTTCACGGCTTATATGGGACTTGCAGAAATTGGTAAGCCTCGTCCGGGAGAAACGCTGGTGGTTGCGGCGGCAACAGGTCCGGTCGGCGCCACTGTGGGTCAGCTCGGGAAACTCTGGGGTTGTAAGGTAGTAGGTGTTGCGGGTGGAGAAGAAAAATGTCGCTATGCGAAAGAGACGCTAGGATTTGATGAATGTCTTGATCATCGCGCCGCGGATTTTGAGCAACAGTTGGCGGTGGCCTGCCCGAACGGTATTGATGTCTATTTTGAAAACGTGGGTGGTAAAGTCTTTGATGCCGTATTCCCGCAGTTGAATACCGGTGCACGAGTTCCCTTATGTGGTCTGATTGCCAGCTATAATGCAACCCGTTTGCCTGAAGGACCGGACAGAACGTCATATATTATGATGGAGATGATTAAGCGTCGTATTCAGATGCGTGGTTTTATTATTTTTGACGATTTTAGCGACAGATTCGGTGAATTTTTTGAAAAAATGAGTGTTCTGGTGGCAGAAGGAAAAATTCACTATAAAGAGCAAGTTGTGGAAGGGCTGGAGAATGCACCGGCGGCATTAAATCAAGTTTTGCGTGGGGAAAATTTTGGCAAAATGGTGATTAAGGTGAGTTCACCTGCGTAATATTTAATGGAAAACGACTTCAGAGAAGAGTCTGATGTCGTTTTCGACAGCGCAAGTACTATGCCTTCCAGACTTCAGCGACTATTTGTTGAACCAGTTCAATTTTAGCCCACTGCTGCTCTTCCGTTAATGCATTGCCTTCTTCGGTTGAAGCAAAACCGCACTGCGTACTCAGGCAAAGTCGTTCAAGGGGTACATATTGTGCGGCTTCACGAATACGGGCTATCACTGTTGTCTTATCTTCCAGCTGGCCAAATTTTGACGAGATAAGCCCCAGCACAACCTGTTTATTTCCGCTCACTGCGGCAAGAGGAGAGAAATCTCCGGCCCGATCAGTATCAAATTCGAGATAATAGGCGGCGACATTTTCGCGACCAAACAAGGCATCAGCTACCGGAGCATAACCGCCACTTGCCGCCCAGGTAGAGCGATAGTTACCCCGGCAAACGTGGGTCGTCAGCACTAAATCCTCAGGAGCACCTTCAACTGCACCATTATTCACATTGAGCAGGAGTTCAGCGAGGGAACCAAGATCACTGCTGACGACCGTATGAGTTGAAGGATGACAGTCACAATCCTGAGAAGAGATAGCCACACCAGCATTATTATACCGGGCATCCACCATCATTCCCCAGGTACAGTCATCAAGTTGTAAATTACGACATCCTGCGGCATAAAGCGCTTTGATAAACTGCTGATAGGCTTTGACAATATCAGCGACCAGCTCTGCCTGATCGGGATAAATGCTCTCTGTAGCCTGTTTATTCTCAGGACGATGTAATTCTTTTAAAAATTGTGCCGGAGCGGGAATAGTCAGACGTGGCAGAGTGTTGGCATCAGCGAAAGGCAGAATAAATTTAAAATGTTCAATAAAAGGGTGATTTTCACCGCTGATTTTTCCTGTCAGACGCGCCGTTTCCGGACGCGTTTCAATACCGTCAAATACATACCCCTGTGAAAGACTGGCTTTCTCTACACCATTCAATCCCCACATGAAATCGAGATGCCACCAACTACGACGAAACTCACCATCGGTTATCACTGGTAAACCCAGCGATTTTTGTTTAGTAATCAGTTCACGAATGGCACGATCTTCTACAGCAGTCAGAGCCACCAGGTCTATTTCTCCATGGGTAAACTGGCGACGAGCCGTATGTAAATAGTCAGGGCGCAGGTAGCTGCCAACAACATCAGCACGGAACGGGGGGGTGTGGTGATTATCTTTCACTTTGTTTCTCTCAGAATCATTTGAATTATCTGAAGATTCTATACCTGAACAGGTCAAACAGATGGTGAAATATCGTCATGACAAATTAGAAAAATTCATGTTGTTATCATCTGTTTATTGCCTGAGAGTTTTATTCATAAAAATGTTAAGTCGCCGTGATTTTTAGGGAAAGACAATAAGTTACCCTACGTCATTAAAATGTCATCAAATTGTCATATTTGTCACCGATGATATTTTTCTGGTAACACATGCCGTTTCAGAACAAGCAGACTCATTGCTGATGGTCATTTTTTTCCTGACTAACGGATATTATTTGTCAGGGTATAAACAATATGTTGGGTTTAAAAATTTGCTAAGGAGTTAGAGTGCTGGATCTTATTTATTTAAAAGCAGCCCTGATGGGAATCGTTGAGGGGCTGACAGAGTTCCTGCCTATTTCCTCAACCGGTCACCTTATTTTAGTTGGCGGACTGATTGATTTCACCGGTGAAAAAGAGAAAGTCTTCGGTATTGCTATTCAAACCGGCGCGATGCTGGCGGTGATATGGCAATATCGAGTGAAACTCATTCATACCATTGTCGGCATGTTTTCCGACCCGGTTGCTCAACGATTTATCAGAAATATACTGATTGCCTTTATACCCGCTGTGGTGCTTGGACTGGCTTTTGGTAGCATGATTAAAGCTCATTTATTCAGTGCGGTACCCGTGGCTCTGGCCTTTATTATCGGTGGTTTTATTATTCTTATTGTCGAAAAACGAGGCGAAACCCAGGGGCATGTCAGGGTCAGTCATGTGGATGATATGACGGCGAAGGACGCACTTTATTTAGGCCTGCTACAGTGTTTAGCCCTGATCCCGGGGACCAGCCGTTCTGGTTCAACTATTATCGGGGGAATGGCGATTGGGTTGTCTCGTAAATGTGCCACTGAGTTTAGTTTCTTCTTAGGTATCCCAACGCTGATTGGCGCGGGCGTCTATTCTATCTGGCAGGAACGTAATCTTCTGCAAGCATCTGATACCCCACTATTTTTAGTTGGACTGGTGTTTGCCTTTGTGAGTGCACTGATTTGTATTCGCTGGTTAATTCACTATGTCTCAAGCAACAGTTTTAAACCTTTTGCCTGGTACCGTATTGCTTTCGGTATTATTGTTCTGCTGACTTCCTGGAGCGGTATTATTAACTGGACTGCCTAAAACTCAGCGTATCCGTTTATCACACAGAAGCCGACAGAGTAAATGAACTGTCGGCTTTTTTATTTTATCTCTGTCTCCTTAAATTATGTCGAAAGACGGGAACGACGCCGTCTTGATACTTTTTTTGTATGACGAAAATGACAATTCATCAATTGCCAGCGAGGTGAAACAATCAGATAACTTCAAAAGGAGACATAATGAATACTCGAAATTTATCCCAGGACCTTTCGGTCAGTTCTGTAGGTTATGGCGCCATGGGACTGAGCGAATTTTATGGCCAGACAGAGGAGCAAGTTTCCCAGCAGTTGTTATATAAGCTTCTCGACCTGAATATTACCTTTATTGATACTGCTGACTTGTATGGACGAGGGCATAATGAACGGCTGATTGGCCACTTTCTTGCCGGGCTTGATAAGGCTACACGCGCTCAATTTACCATTGCCACAAAATGTGGAATTGAACGTTCACCTGATGAGTCCTACGCCCGCACCATCAATAATCAACCTGACTATATCACTCGTTGCTGCCATGAATCCCTTAAAAGGCTTGGCGCTGAGCGGATAGATCTGTTCTATCTTCACAGAATCAGTCAGGCAACGCCCATCGAAGAGAGCATGGAATGCCTGAGCCATCTCGTCAAAGAGGGTAAGATCAATCATATCGGACTCTGCGAAGTCTCGGCAGCAACCCTGCGGCGGGCTCATGCTGTGCATCCACTTACGGCCCTGCAGACAGAATATTCGTTATGGACTCGTGATATTGAGGACGAAATTCTTCCAGCAGTGAAAGATCTGGGTATTGGTTTGGTGCCTTACTCCCCTCTGGGGCGAGGTTTTCTGACCGGGAAGTACCGTAAAAACAGCGATTTTGTGGAAGGAGACTTCCGTAAAAATAATGAACGGTTCATTCAGTCCAGTCTCGATCATAACGCCCGACTTCTTGACGTTATTCAGCCAATTACTGAAAAATACAGCTGCACCCCAGGTCAGATTGCCCTGGCCTGGTTGCTCGCACAGTATGATAAGCTGGTGCCTATTCCGGGAACCAAACACATCCGTTATCTGATTGAGAATGCGCAGGCGGCTGACATCATTCTGGACAAATCGGATATTGCATTACTGAACGATATTCACCAGCGTATTGAGATCAAAGGCGGGCGGTATTCTGAGGAGGGCGTGAAAGGCGTTAACGCCTGAAATCAGCCATTATAATAAAAACCGGGGATTGCCCGGTTCTTTATCTTTCTCATGATTCAAGACAGAAACCGGCAGGATGGAATCTATGGCTACGACAGGGTACCTAATCAGTAACAATCTTCCCAGCGTTAAACAGCTTCAGTGCTTTCTTGCTGTGGCGCATGAGCTGAACTTTCGCAAAGCAGCCGAACGGCTCAGAATGACTCAGCCGCCACTAACGCGTCAGATCAAGAGCCTTGAAGCCATTCTGGATCTACAGTTATTCAGCCGCAGTACTCAAAATGTCAGCCTGACGCAAGCGGGGCACGCACTGGTAATCCAGGCAGAGAATATTCTTCAGAAACTCAGTGAACTAAAAACAGCCTCACTATCATCAGAAAACCACCTCCGTATTGGCCTTACCCGGACGCTGAATTTTGAATTGATTGAACCCGTTAACAAACAGCTTAATGAGCTGAATGCTGGTGATGATGCAGATATGCCGAATTTGACCTCTGCACAACTACTTCAGAGCCTGTCCAAAAATACACTCGATCTCGTGCTTATCGGGGAAAAGGGGACCGGTCATGAAGATATCATCCAGTATCGTCGGGTCTGCCAGGAACCGTTGCTGATGGCTATGCCGGCTGTACATCCTGCAAGTCTTAAAGAGAAGGTATCGCTGGAAGAGGTCAGTGATTTACCGCTCTTTTGGTTTGCCAGAAGCGCTAATCCGTCATTCTATGACAAGTGTGAACGCTATTTTTATCAGCTCAAATTTCCGCTTAAAAGGGTTAAAGAGCCGGATGATTCACTCGCTATGCTTACCCATATCGCGAAAGGAAAGGGATTTGCCCTGATGCCTCAATCAAAATGCACGTTCAATCAGGAAGGCCTGTGTTACAGAGAACTGACAAACCCTGAATCACAGAAGTTGAATATTGAAGTCTACGTTGCTACCCGGCTTAATGAAAAGCGCGAAGCTGTCCTGGCTGCTTTGAATATGTTATGCAATAACGATGTTGAAATAACAGAGGAACAACGATGATGTTGTCAGATGCCATTATTCGCGATCTTAATATTCTCGCGGACTGGTTGTCGGTCGATGATTTTTCTGAACAGGAAAGTACCGACCATGATTTATTGATTCTGGCCGGACATGCCATTATCCCCACTATTTTAGGCGCATTATATCTTGCCAGCGAGGCGGATATTCCCGTGCTGTTAAGTGGCGGTATTGGGCACTCTACACCGTTGCTTAAAAAAGCAATGCAGGATTCTTTATTGATTAATTTCAAGGATATCAATGAGGAAAGTGAGGCTGAACTTCTGTCACTGATTGCTTCTCGGCTGTTTCATATTCCGGAGGAAAAAATCCTTATTGAAGACCGTTCAGCAAATTGTGGTCAGAATGCTGACTTCAGCCGTGATTTACTTGCCCGCCGATCGTTTAACGTTAAAAGCGTTCTCCTGGTTCAGGATCCGCTGATGCAGAGAAGGACATATGAAACGTTCTCCTGTAGCTGGAAACAGAAAAACAGAGATTGCCAGTTTACCAACTGGCCCGTTTTCAAACCCAAATTATTGAGGACAAGAGCAGGGGTAAAAATTACCGGTGCTCAGGTACCCGGTTTATGGGGCATTGAACGCTATATTTCGATGATTCTCGGTGAAATAAAGCGCTTATATGACGATGAGTCAGGCTATGGACCTGAAGGTGCAGGCTTTATTGATCATGTTGATATACCAGCAAATGTTGCTGCGGCGTGGCGGCGGTTATTAGCCAATCCTGAATTAGTCAGAATCATCCGTTAAGAGGGGGGAAATCGCCCTTACAGGTTATCGTGGATATGATATTATTAAGTCATGCTAATAACCCAAAAGGGAGAGCATCTATGAGTATCCATAAAGAGCCCACTGGGGTGTCCACTTTGATTGGTACCCCGAAAGAAGTGAGAGGCCGTCTCAGCAGGTCCCATGCTGAGCAAGTCTTACTTGTTTCGTTTGAACACCAGAATAGCCATGGAACAGAGATTCTTTTTGAGAACCTGTCAAACATGGCGTCATCCATGTATGCATTGTTCCAACAGCAACAGCAAAGTAGTGCCACGCTGGAACGTCTGGCTGAGGCATTAGTACCGCCGACTCCCGCCTCTCCACGGATCCTGAAAGAAGTGGCTATGCTGGTTAAGGCTCGCAAAGCAGTTCTGGAAAGTGGCGACTGGTTGAGTGCTGCTGAACTGGCGCAGCTGGCTCAATTAAGCACCGCCAACCCCAGCGCCCAGCCAAATAAATGGAAGAGGGGTGGCCGCATCTTTGCTATCCATCATAGCGGGGTTGATTACTTTCCTGCCTATGGTCTGAACAGGGACGAGGGTTTCCGACCATTAAAAGCACTTGCGCAAGTTATTGAAATCTTTGCAGACCACAAAAATGGCTGGGGCATGGCATTCTGGTTTATGTCAGTGAATAGTTTTCTTGGCGGAAAACGCCCTCAAGATCTGCTGGTCTCACATCCAGAACAGGTGATTGCGGCAGCGAGAGATGAAATTCAGGCGCCAGAGCATGGTTAAGCGTTCTGGCGATGAAAAGCCGCATAATGCAGAAATTGATTCACTGACACATGCAGGTCTCCTGAAGACAACCACCTATTTACTGAATAAAGGCACGCTGCTGCACCGCATTCATCATGAGCAGTTTGCGGCCAGCCAGTTTAATCCTGGTTTGCAAGGTAATGCGCGTTTTAGTCCGATACAAAATGCAAAAGGTGAACCTATACCGACCCTGTACGCCGGTATGACAAAAAACTGCGCCTTGATGGAGACCGTGTTTCACGATGTCTCTTTTGTCCCCGGTCTTAAAACGTTCGATAAGAGTAAACTCAGACAACAGGTACACTCAACACTTGAAATTGTTGAAAACCTTAAGCTGGTGGATCTTTCCAGTGTGGCACTGCGTAAATTAGGCATTACCCGTAAAGAATTGATTGATACCGAGAAAGATCAATATCCAATAACTCGTCAATGGGCAGCAAAACTTTATCAGCAATGTCCGACGGCTCAAGGGCTTGCCTGGGTCTCCAGACAGGATGATACTTCCCGAGCACTGATGCTGTTTGGTGACAGAATTCCCCGACTGTCACTCGCTCAGACTGGCCAGTCCCTCAGCCTGATTAACGATGCCACCACTTATGACGGGGTCCTCGAACTTGCCGAAAGACTCGATGTGCTTATCATTCCGGGAAAAGATTGACCCACTTATCTTATATAACGGTCGCAAAATGATACGCTACGTGAAATCTGCAAGGATATGACCGCGAAATCCTCCCAGATTTTACGTAGCGTTGCCAAAAAGAGAGGGGATTTTGACTGAACTATCGACTCTGTTGTCTGTTATTCAAGCCCTGGAAATCCAGCTACATAATCCGGCGTTGCGCCTTGATGCTAACCGGGTAGATAAATTGCTGCATGACGATTTCGAAGAGGTCGGTCGCTCAGGTCAGTGCTATAACAAGGTGCAAACCATAGCGGCTTTAAAAAATGAAAGTCAGCATTTGTCTATTTACGCTGAAGACTTTGTTCTGACAATGATTACCACAGAGACGGTATTGTTGAGGTATAAAAGTTTTCAGCGTGATATCGGTGACAACGTCACTCGCAGAACAGAACGCTCATCTATCTGGGTGTTATCGCCATCAGGTCCAAATGGTCGCCAGTGGCAGATGCGTTTTCATCAGGGAACGGCGATTAATCATTAAAAGGTCAGTTCGGATATCGAAAGATTTGCCAGGGCTAAACGTATTGCCCCCAGTTACAGGCAGGAACCGTGCTGATTAACAGAGTAATACCTGAATTGCCGCTCCCTTTGGGGGGTAAAACAGTCAGAGAACGGGCCGGAATTTTATCCTTGGGCCCAAAACTGTCATCTATTCGTGATCCACAAATACCACGCAGTATGTATAAAAATCCGCCAACAGCAACCGTCGTTGGCGGACAGCCATCAGTTTAATTCCGCGCGATCCAGACCGTAAGCTTTATCCAGAGAGCCTGGCGTCATTTGCGACAGGATTTGCAGACGATTCCAGGCGTTAATCATGGCAATGCTAAAGGTTAATTCCGAAATCTCAACTTCAGAAAAATGTTCACGCAACTCACCATATAACGCTTCGCTCACACCATGATCGCCAATACGGGTCAAAGCTTCAGTTAATGCCAGAGCTGTTTTCTCTTTGGCGCTGAACAATGGCGATTCACGCCAGATTGCAACGTGGTAAAGACGCAATTCTCGCTCGCCATGCATTTTCGCTTCTTTAACATGCATATCCAGGCAAAATGCACAGTGGTTAAGTTGTGACGCACGGATATCCACTAAGTGCTTAAGTTTTTTGTCCAGCGAGATTTTCTCTAATGCCATAGATGCATCAGCCAGGGTTTTAGTCAGGGCTGGAATCGTTTTGAAATGATTTACGCGTGACGACATACTGTAATCCTCTTTTTAAAATAAACGATCAATGGTTTGTAGTGCGCAGGATAAGGCGGTAGTACGACTGGCGGGATCATGTGTTCCCTCCACCCGGATAAACTGCACGTCGGTAATGCCAATATATTCAAGCGCGACGCGAATATATGGCGTGAACTGGTCATCTTGTAAAAAGGGCCCATGGGTAAATAAGCTGCCGCTGGCGACAATGCAGTACACTTTTTTGTCTCTGACAAGCCCCACCTTGGTACCTTCCGGAGTGAAGGCGAAGGTTCTTCCGGCGCGAGTAATATGATCAAACCAGGCTTTCAGCACTGAAGGCAGACCGAGGTTCCACATGGGAGATGAAATAACCAGCGTGTCACAATCAAAAAGCTGGTCCACCAGTTGCTCAGAGATCTTTATCGCCGCGAGCTGTGATTCATTTCTCAGATGAGGAGGCGTAAAAAAAGCCGCAATAGTCAATGCATCAAGATGCGGCAGCGGCCGCTGCGCCAGATCCAGCACGGACTCTTCAAGCCCGGCATGCTGCCTGCGCAAGTTATCGACCAGACGTTGAGACGCGATTCGGGATGCCGAACTTGCTAAACCAGGGCTGACTTTAATATGAAGTAGTTTCATCCTGTTCGTCCTCAGGTAAGATCGCGGTGAAAATGCAGGCCCAGTGCGGTATATCCGACACGCTGATAGAAAGCCTGAGCCTGCGTATTGGTAATGGCCGTATCAAGCACCATCTTGCAACAACCGTATTCACGCGCAATCACCGCTAAGTTCTCTAATATCTCTGCACCGATCCCTTGGCCACGAACGTCATGCGTTGTCACTAAATCATCGACATAACAGAATTGTCCGTGAATAAAATTTTCGAGCAGGCGATAGCCGGCCAGCACGACAGGTTTTCCATCCCGCTCCAGTCCTGCCAGACGATAACCTTGCGCCTGCTGGCGCTGGACTTGGGCAATAAATTGCACCTCACTATTCAGTTCGCCGCGTAACTCCCGCATCAGCGTAAAGCAGCGGGCAAGCTCTGTGGCGGTGTCATAATGTGTTGTCTTCATAACGCCTCATACTGGATGGCCTGATTAATAGCCGTTATCTTAAACTTGTATGTCTGGTTAAAAAGGGTCAATATCGATGTTAATGGGTAGGTCATAAAAGGGTATCGTTCATGGGGTACAAAAAAATCTATGCTCGTTATCGGCAGCAAATTCTGGATGGTCTTTTAAAACCCGGGGATCGCGTCCCGTCGATTCGTTTGCTGGCGAACGAGCTGCAGGTAGCCCGCAAAACGGTAGAAACCGCTTATGAAATTCTCACAGGGGAGGGTTATTTCGTTAGCCGGGGAGCGAAGGGGACTTATATCAATCCGGAGTTGAGACTGACCCCAAAGGCCAATGCACACAAGCCAGTATTGTCTCGTTCACCTGATATTCAGGCCGTTGAAAGGAAAGGGGATCTGCGGCTAGGGATCCCTGCGCTGGATGAGTTCCCGCATAAAAAATGGTTATTAATATCAGGAAAGGCAGCACGTAGTCTTCGTCCGGAAGAGATGCTCATGCCGCCAGTGATGGGTTTTCTGCCATTGCGTGAGGCCATTGCCAGTTATCTTAATATTTCACGGGGGCTGAATTGCCTGCCGAATCAAATATTTATTACCAGTGGCTACCGAGCTAATCTGCGGTTGATTCTGTCAGTACTGGCACAGCCGAACGATAAAGTGTTATTTGAAGACCCAGGCTACTTCTACGGACAGCAATTATTAAAGCGGATCGCGCCCAATCTGCATTATATACCTGTGGATCGGCAGGGGATGGATATTGACTATCTTCAGCGCTATCATTCTGATGCGCGCTTCACTATTACGACACCGACACATCAAAGTCCGCTCGCAGTAAGCCTTTCACTCCCGCGCAAGCATCAACTTCTGGCATGGGCACAGCAAAACAACAGTTGGGTCATCGAAGATGATTACGACGGTGAGTTTCACTACACAAAAAAAGTCATTCCGGCATTGAAGAGCCTGGATATGCATGACCGTGTCATCTACACCGGTACATTCAGTAAAACGATAATGCCAGCCATGCGTATCGGTTATATCGTCATGCCTCAGGAAACAGTGACACAATTCAACGAACTGGGGGAAATCCTTGAAACCGGTCTGCCATTACTACCACAAAAGATTCTCGCGCAGTTCCTTATCGAAGGGCATTTCTATCGGCATATAAAAAAAATGCGCTTACTCTATCAGCAACGCCGCCGAATTATGCTTGAGGCAATTGAAACAAGTTTCCCGGGTGTCTTTGAATTTGAGCTTACCGATGGCGGAATGCACATTGTCGCTTTCCTGAAACGTGGTATTGAAGATAAGGCATTAGCCACTCTGTGGACTGAACACGATCTCTGTGTCAAACCGCTTTCAAACTGGTATGCACAGACACAAAAGCGTTACGGATTAGTGATTGGATACACCAACATTCGTTCATATGAACAGGCAATGAAAATATTTCAACGGGTGAGGGTAGAGACGATGGCGTTAATGGGATCCGCTTGGAAAACGGAAATTATCCTACGTTAAGCCCCTTCTTTGAACAGCGTTGCTATCACAATAGGGCAAAGAAAGCCTTGAAGGAAGTTGTACGCCAGCAACGAACTGCCAGTTACGCCGATTTCTTCGCTGGGCTGCCGAAAGGGATTCCCTGAAAAGATGACATTCTGGAAAATAGCGACGTCTTTGTGCGTCGTTCAATATTAGAAATTGCCCCAGGTTCTGGGCGAAATGATTTCAGCATCAGATGAGAATTATCGCCAAAACAAGCGACCATATCGGCAAAATAACTTCAGCTATCCACCGTTGGTATTATCCATGTCTGCGACATTGAGGGTTGCAGGATTATTTCGTTGTGGTAGGGTGTAATTTCGTCTATTTGATCTGGAGTAATTGTTGCGGGCCATCCAATATAATAATCAGGCCAGCTTCTAAACAGAATATGATTTATTCCAACGCTGCTGTTTACCATCCTCATCTTCGCTATTCGCATCACCACCTCAGCTACTAGCTATTTCGCCATCACCACCCACATTTTTCTATTTTCGTTTTCACCTGCTGGTGAGAAACATATTCGCCTGCACGTTTATCCAGGAAACAATAATTATGCTCAATAAAAAATTACTCGTTTTATCTCTGACGGCGATTGTCGCTGCGCCTGCTGCCATGGCCGCAAAATTGCCCGGTGATGGCGTTACCGTTCTTCCGGTGCAAAGTACGTTGCCTGAAGAGTCGTTTCAAACCGAGTTGATTAATAAAGCGTTAGAAAAGCTAGGCTACACCGTGAAGCCAACGGAAGAGGTGGATTACAATGTGGCGTATACGGCAATCGCGGCGGGAGATGCCACTTATATGGCGGTTAACTGGGAACCGCTGCAAAAAGATATGTATAACGCCGCAGGCGGCGACAGCAAATTCTACCGTAAAGGCACGTATATTAGCGGTGCTGCGCAAGGATATCTGATTGATAAGAAGACTGCAGACAAATATCACATCACTGATATTTCACAGCTGAAAGATCCAAAAATCGCGAAGCTGTTTGATGCCAATAATGATGGTAAAGCCGATCTTGCCGGTTGTAATCCTGGCTGGGTCTGTGGGCAAGTTATCGAGGCACAAATCAAAGCCTATGGTTTGAGTAATACTGTGCAGCAGAATCAAGGCAATTATTCTGCCATCATCGCAGATACTTTAACACGCTATAAATCCGGTAAGCCGGTGCTCTATTTTACCTGGACACCTTATTGGGTTAGCGATGAATTAAAACCGGGTCGCGATGTTGTTTGGTTAACGGTTCCTTTCTCGGTGACGCCAGGTTCGCAAAAAAATGAAGATACAGCGCTACCTAACGGCAAGAATTATGGCTTCAAAGCCAATAATGAGCATGTTGTCGCCAACAAAGAATGGGCGGAAAAGAATCCGGCTGCAGCGAAACTGTTCTCGATTGTTAAACTGCCGCTCGCCGACGTGAATGCGCAAAACCAGCGCATGCATGCGGGTGAATCTTCATCTGCAGACATCGAACGTCATGTAGATGGTTGGATTCATGCGCACCAGGCGCAGTTTGATAGCTGGATTAAGGAAGCTACGGCGGCGGCAAAACAGTGAGCGTTTGCTGATTACGGTGAGTTGAAGTGACTGAACAGTAAAACGGGTAGGGCATGCAGGCCAGCATGGCGGTTGATGCTGGTCTGTGTGTATAGTCCCGCGGCGGGATTTTGTGATGGGACTAACGGCAAAAGATTTGGCTCCGGCAATTGGTCGGCTGAATCACGTATATGAAGTGCTCAATCGAAAACGCGAGCTAACGTTACCGATGATTCGCAATCTGCACAAACAGTTCGATATTCCGTTAGAAAGTCTTGTTGGCTGAGACAGCAGTTATTAAAAGAGAACCGGCTATCACAGCCGGTTTTTTTATGCCTGATATCTGGCGAGCACTAAGGTAGAAAAAATCACGGCGGTGCGATGCTTCCGGCAGACATCAAACAGGACGGCAAATAGCAAACTTGGTCACGGGCTTTGCTTGAGCCGTCACGCTACACGAATATTTGCAGATAAGACGGTCCTGCTAACGCATCAGAATTCACGTAGCGACGCCAAAAAAAACGACAAAATCTGACAGGGAAGGTGAGCAGTTGATTTTATTGGTCATTAGGATTTGTAATTAAAATCAAAATACCGAAGTGACCTAAGCGAATCAGACAGGGTGATAACATATTGCTGTGCTTGAATTCCTTCAAAGACGAGCCATTTAACATAATATACATTATGCGCACCTAGAGTGTAGTGGCTCAATGCTAATGTCTAGTTCTGGCTCAATCCTAATGTCTGCGCTACATTAACTCTGTGGGGTTCTTATCATCATTCTTTTTCCGGGGGGTTAAAGAAAAAGGAACTCATCGAGGAAATGGTCATGAGTGCAGAAAGCTCAGGACTATTTACGTTGAAAGAGATTAATCGCATTCAAATCTTGCAAGATGTCATCGACCGCAGAATGACTTCTGGCCGAGCAGCTGAACTTCTCGGCATAACGCCACGACATTGCAGCCGTTTACTTAATCGATACCGTGAACATGGCCCGCTTAGTATTAGTAACCGTAGTCGTGGTAATCCGGGAAACCGCTTGTTGCCTAAAGCTTTTACTGATCAGGCCCTGGAAATCATACGAGATAAATATTCTGATTTTGGCCCTACACTAGCTCGAGAGAAAGTTCCATGGAAGCTGCGAACGCATTTGCCGAAGAGTTCATGAACGATTACAACCGTCGTTTCGCAAAAGCGCCTCGCCAGGCGTTTGATGTTTATCGGGAACTGGATGTCGATGATGATCTTGATATGGTATTTAACTGGCGTGAAGCTCGTAAAGTGTCGAAATCACTCACAGTGCAGTACGACAAAGTCCTTTATCTGATTGAAGGCAGCGAATTCAGTCGTCGGGCGATTGGTAAATACATCGATGTCTGGCATTACCCGGATGGACATAAAGAGCTCCGGCTTAATGGCGTGTCACTTCCCTACTCCACCTATGACAAGCTTTCTGAAATCGATCAGGGGGCCATTGTGGACAACAAACGTCTGGGGCGGGCCCTGGAAATGGCGCAGCTGGTCCAGGCCGAGCGGGATAATAACCGGTCGCAGTCCGTTCCATCCGGCGACGGTCCTTCACGCAGGCGTAAAGCCCCCACGACGAAGAAATCTCAGCGCTCCCTTGAGCAGGACGATATGTTCAATGCCCTGGTGAAACTTCAGTCACGCTCTGAAGAGATATTTGGAAAGAAACCGATTTAAAGCCCGGTAATCCATCCGGGCATGCCTGGCTGTCAGATTTTGGCCTGATTGACCCGTGCCGCGAGCTCCTGATGACTCTCTTTCCTTTCGCTGTAGCGGTCGGACAGGTAGGCTGTGTGCCCTTTCAGGAGTAACGTCATTTTGAACAACTCTTCGGTAACGTCGACAATCCTGTCATACCAGGGTGAGGGTTTCATGCGCCCTTCATCATCAAATTCCTGCCATGCCTTTGGCACTGATGACTGATTGGGGATGGTGAACATCCGCATCCAGCGGCCAAGTATCCGCATCTGATTGACCGTGTTAAACGACTGTGAACCACCACAAACCTGCATGACGGCCAGCGTTTTACCCTGGGAAGGACGAACAGCACCTTCACTCAGGGGTATCCAGTCAATCTGGGCCTTCATCACCGAGCTCATGGCGCCATGTCTTTCCGGAGAACTCCAGACCATTCCGTCACACCACCTGACCAGCTCGCGGAGTTCAAGCACTTTGGGGTGACTTTCGGGCGCATCATCGGGTAACGGCAGACCGGATGGGTTAAATATTTTCACCTCAGCCCCCATCTTTGCCAGCAACCGCCCGGCCTCTTCCGCTGCAAAACGACTGTAGGACCGCTCTCGTACTGAACCGTACAGGATGAGAATTCGCGGCATGGTTTCGTTGTTGCCCGTAAGTTTGCTGGCAAGCGCATCATCAAAATAAGCCGGTTCGATTGCTGGTAAGTCGGTCATAAAAAATCTCCATTTCATAAGCTATGCTTTAAAAGTTATCACATATGAAATATCATATGTATTGTTATTTTTTTACGAGGTTAAGCATGCTACAGTCTGTTCAGCTTTTTAAACTGCTCGCCGACGAGACCCGTTCAACTATCGTGATGCTTCTCAGGGAGTCCGGTGAAATGTGCGTCTGTGACATCTGTGAGGCAACCGCAGAGTCTCAGCCAAAAATTTCTCGCCATATGGCCCTTTTACGTGAAGCCGAGCTGGTCATCGACCGTCGCGAAGGAAAATGGGTGCATTACCGACTGTCGCCACACATGCCAGCATGGGCTGCGGGTATTATTGATACAGCCTGGAACTGTGAACGAGAAAACATACGCAACAAGCTCAGTAGCGTGGCATCTGTCTCCTGCTGATGGCGATATATATATCCGAATAAACAAATGTGAATGGAGTTTCTGATGTTACTGGCTGGTGCTATCTTTTTATTCACGCTCGTCCTGGTTATCTGGCAACCCAGAGGGCTGGGGATTGGCTGGAGTGCCTCACTGGGCGCAATTCTGGCATTGCTGACTGGCGTCGTTCATCTGGGGGATATTCCGGTGGTCTGGCAGATAGTGTGGAATGCGACCGCCACCTTTATCGCCGTGATCATCATCAGTCTTCTGCTCGACGAATCCGGCTTCTTTGAATGGGCCGCGCTGCACGTTGCCCGTTGGGGGAATGGCCGGGGGCGGCTGCTCTTCACCTGGATCGTCCTGCTTGGTGCGATGGTTGCGGCACTGTTTGCCAACGACGGTGCGGCACTGATCCTGACACCTATCGTTATCGCGATGCTGCTGGCGCTGGGATTCAGCCGGGGGGCAACCTTAGCGTTTATCATGGCCGCAGGGTTTATCGCTGACACGGCAAGCCTGCCACTGATTGTCTCAAACCTGGTGAATATCGTCTCGGCGGATTTCTTTAAGCTTGGTTTCTCAGAATATGCCGCCGTGATGGTCCCGGTTAACCTGGCCGCGATTGCGGCTACGCTGGTGATGCTGCATCTGTTTTTCCGTAAGGACATTCCCGCCGTTTACGACGTTTCTCTGTTGAAAGAACCGAAAGACGCTATACGTGATGTGAATACCTTTAAAACCGGCTGGCTGGTTCTGGTGTTGCTTCTGGTGGGATTCTTCGGACTGGAGCCGCTGGGCGTACCGGTCAGTCTGGTCGCTGCCGCTGGTGCATTGCTTCTGTTTGCTGTTGCGAAAAAAGGGCATGCCATTAACACCGGTAAGGTGCTGCGTGGTGCGCCCTGGCAAATCGTTATCTTCTCGCTGGGGATGTACCTGGTGGTCTACGGCTTACGAAATGCCGGTCTGACCCACTATCTCTCTTCCTTGCTGAATCAGCTGGCAGAGCAGGGATTGTGGGCGGCAACGCTGGGTACGGGCTTCCTGACGGCCTTCCTGTCATCAGTGATGAACAATATGCCGACCGTGCTGGTCGGGGCGCTGTCGATTGATGGCAGCACAGCGACCGGTGTTATCAAAGAAGCGATGATTTACGCCAACGTCATCGGCAGCGACCTGGGGCCAAAAATTACCCCTATCGGCAGTCTGGCAACGTTACTGTGGCTGCACGTTCTGTCGCAGAAAAATATCAAAATTACCTGGGGATATTACTTCCGGGTGGGCATTGTCATGACAATCCCCGTGCTGTTTGTCACGCTTGCAGCACTGGCGCTTCGTCTGTCTTTCACTTTGTAATGAGATACTGATATGAGCAACATTACCATTTATCACAACCCGGCCTGCGGCACGTCACGCAATACCCTTGAAATGATCCGCAACAGCGGTACAGAGCCGACCGTTATTCATTATCTTGAAACCCCACCATCACGAGCTGAGCTGGTAAAACTCATTGCGGATATGGGGATCACGGTACGAGCGCTGCTGCGTAAGAATGTCGAACCTTTTGAAGCGTTAGGGCTGGCGGAAGACCGCTTTACTGACGAGCAGTTAATCGATTTTATGTTGCAGCACCCTGTTCTGATCAATCGCCCTATCGTGGTAACGCCGCTGGGTACCCGGCTATGCCGCCCTTCTGAAGTCGTGCTGGATATTCTTCCCGATGCGCAGAAAAGCGCGTTCACGAAAGAGGACGGTGAGAAGGTAGTTGATGAAAAAGGTAACCGGCTGAACTAAACGTGTTCTTGTGACGAAGGGCGAGAGAACTCGCCCTTTTTTATTTAAGATAATCAGTGCTAACGGAGGATAAGAAGCGGTTGTTGCGTCTTTTGCAGCATTTCGGAGGTATGACTACCGATAAAGAACTGCCGCAACCTGGAATGACCGTAGGCCCCCATCACTATCAGATCGACAGCATTTTCCTCGGCGTAACGAATAAGCGCATCCCCGACTGATTGCCCGGTAAGATGTGTTGTGCTGTTTTCTATACCCGCGTCACGTAAAATTTGCTGTGCGGTCAGCAGCTCTTCCTTCTTACCGTTTACCATGACAAGGTGGCACTCCAGCCCCCTGAGTAAGGGACTCATCGTCAGACGTTCCAGGTTACTCCTGCTTTCTTCACTGCCATCATAAGCCAGCATGACTCTGGAAGGCACTGAGTAGTTCTCCGGAACAACCAGCAGGGGTTTCTTTTGCAGACGAATAACGCTTTCCAGATGAGAGCCTACCGGATGCTGGCTACCCCGACGCCCCAGCACCATGAGACGAAGGTCGCTCAGCTCTGTCAGAACTTCATCCGGTGTACCGTGTTTTTGCATCAAAAGCACATCCGGGCTTCCCTGTTTTTGAAGCAGTTCAGCACAACTTTCCAGTATTGCTTTCCCCTGCGCCATCAGCAGGCGATTACGTTGCCCTTCGATTTCTACCAGCTCATTGGTCAGCAATTGCTGACTGTCTATGCCGAGAGTGCCGGTCAGATCTGACACCACCGGGGTGTTGTCTTTTTCGATAACGTGCAACAGTGCGAGCTGTGATTGCAAAGTGCGGGCAGCCCACGCCGCATATTCACACACTGACCGCGTTGAAAGTGAACCGTCCACACAGGCTGTAACAGTATTATTCATAGTTTTCCTCCGGTCTGTTAATGACCGCCCATCAGTTTTTCGACTTCTTCAGGTTTATCATGAACACCAAACCGGTCAACGATGGTGCGGGTGGCTTCATTCATCCCACGTATCTCAACCCCGGTGCCCTCTCTGCGGAACTTAATGACCACCTTATCCAGAGCACTGACGGACGTGATGTCCCAGAAATGGGCGTGTGAAATGTCTATCACCACATTCTCAATCGCCTCACGGAAATCAAAGTGGCTGGTAAAGCGGTCTGCTGATGCAAAGAATACCTGGCCGGTGACGGTATACGTCCGGCTCGTTCCCTCCAGAACTGACGTTACGCGCATGAACCGGGATACTTTAGTGGCAAAGTTGAGCGAAGCAATCAGTACGCCGGTCAGCACGCCGAAGGCCAGATTATGTGTTGCCACCACAACCGCGACGGTGGCAAGCATGACCACGCTGGTTGAAAGGGGGTGTGTCCGCAGGTTGGCTATGGAGCGCCAGGAGAATGTCCCGATGGAAACCATAATCATCACCGCGACCAGCGCTGCCATCGGGATTTGGGATACCCAGTCGCGCAGAAACACAATCAGGCAAAGCAGCACCACGCCCGCCGTGAGGGTTGAAAGTCGTCCGCGGCCACCGGATTTTACGTTGATAACGGATTGCCCAATCATCGCGCAACCTGCCATTCCTCCGATAAAGGATGTGCAGATGTTCGCGATGCCCTGAGCTTTGCACTCCCTGTTTTTGTCGCTTGGCGTATCGGTCATGTCATCCACAATAGTGGCGGTCATCATCGACTCAAGCAGCCCCACCACGGCAAGCCCCGCAGAATATGGCAGTATGATGAGCAGCGTCTGGAGATTCAAAGGCACGTCCGGGAGCAGGAAGACCGGCAGGCTGTCGGGAAGTTTCCCCATATCGCCGACGGTTCGCACATCCAGATGCAGCCACATGGCAATCCCAGTCAGTACGACGATGCACACAAGCGGTGAAGGAATGGTTTTGTTGATATAAGGGAAGAGATAGATGATCCCCAGCCCTGCCGCAGTCATGGCATAAACATGCCAGGTCACGCTGGTCAGTTCAGGCAACTGCGCCATAAAAATCAGTATTGCCAGCGCATTAACGAATCCCGTGACCACTGAGCGTGAAACAAAACGCATCAATCCACCGAGCTTCAGGTAACCGGCTATCAGCTGGAATACCCCGGTCAGTATGGAAGCGGCCAGTAAATACTGTAAGCCATGATCTTTAACCAGCGTCACCATCAGCAGCGCCATTGCACCGGTGGATGAAGAAATCATCGCCGGACGCCCGCCAAAGAAGGCCATAACGAGAGGAATACAGAACGCCGAGTAGAGGCCCACCTGGGGATCGACACCGGCGATAATGGAAAAAGCGATCGCTTCTGGAATGAGTGCGAGCGCGACAACAATACCAGCCAGAACGTCACCACGGACGTTACCCAGCCAGTCCTTACGCGTCGAGGACAGCAACATAGTAATTTCTCAGTTTTTAGATACAGTCAGCCCTGGAGGGCTACATTTTTACGTACGGTAAAGCACATCCGCAGACGGGATGTTATTGAGTGCGTGCTGAGGCTTGCTCAGTACGACAGAGGAAGGAAAAACTCAGGGTGGCGTAATACGCATAGCGGTTGTCAGATTCTCCATAGCGGATGTGTATATATTGTCGGCTCTGTTGTCAGGAAGAACTCACAGAACACGTCGCGTTTGAACATGAAACACTTCAAAGCAGCCCAATACTACAAATAAAGCGAATACGGGGTCAACCCAACAAGGTACTCAAACGAAGAGGTTAAGATGCGATTTTTATCCAGGAATTCAATATTATCAAAGGACATTTGAACTTTGCCCCACCCCGGACATCTCTACTTAGCCTTGACATAGAGTGTAGTGGCTCAATGCTAATGTCTATTTGTGGCTCATTCTGTATGACTAGACAACGACTCACTTTTCCTGATGAGGAGTTTTCTATGGCCATACATGACGCCGGGATGTTCTCCGTGAAAGAAGTCAACCGCCTTAAAATCCTTCAGGATGTCATCGATCGCAACTTGCGTCCTGGCCAGGCTGCAGAAATGCTCGGTATTACGCCGCGCCATTGCGGCCATCTGCTGAAACGCTATCATCAGTCAGGACCACTTGGCATGAATAACCAGAGTCGCGGCCGCTCTGGAAACCGTCAGCTGCCCGCATCACTGACTGAGCTGGCACTGAGTATCATCCGGGAACGCTATCGCGATTTTGGACCGACTCTGGCACGGGAAAAGCTGTAGGAAGTTCACGGTCTGGTCCTTGGCAAGGAAACAATCAGACGCCTCATGATAAAAGTCGGTCTTTGGCTCCCCTGCAGACAACGGCCGCCGAAAATTCATCAGCCCCGTTACCGACGTCCCTGTACCGGCGAACTGATCCAGATAGACGGTTGCGACCATCACTGGTTTGAAAAGCGTGGTCGACCCTGTACAGCACTGGTCTATGTTGACGATAATAGGCCAAACATGCAGAAGCAGATAAAAAAGTGTTGATGTCTCCTAGGGAGCGCTACAGGCTGGAACTCATTGAAGCCGTTATATTCCGGGAATTAAGTCTGACGGTTGCGAGAAAAATGGCACTGATTTTCAATCTGGCAAAATTGCCATTTTAATGTAAATCAGAGCTTTAGTTGTAATGTTCGCTCTGGGCTAAGTTAAGATGTCCGGCGTGTATAGTCTCAAGTAAGGATTACCAAATAGCTCAGAAAGGAAGTATTCTATTTCAATGATATCAGGAGATAGATATGAGTTTCGATTATGAACTGGCATATCAACAGGTAAGAAAATATCTTGGCAAGCATCAGGACTCATTTACTCAAGCAATTGACTTTGAGAACGATATTAATAAGCGAAAATCATTTCCTTCCGAGGTCTTTTTGGCAACAGTTCTGCAAAAAAGTATTGGTAAAGAAGCCCGACTGATTGAGCAAACAGGAGAAAATCACCCTGATGTTGTAATGAAGATGAGTGGTGTTCGTTTTAATTTTGAAGTGACGTTAATGACTCAAGAAGATGAACGATTCCAATGTAAAAGCATCGATGCAAAAGAACATGCAGTTACAGATAAGCCCAAAACACAACTAACCTCCAAGATACTGGATAAAACAAAGCAATACGAACGTTGGTTCAAAAATGGCATTGTAAATAAGAGTGATGTGAATATCATAGCAGTTGATTTGGGTGATATTTTTCCTTTTACACCAACAGCAACGTTACTTGGCTCAGCAATATTTATGATGAGTGATGAGTATGAAATAAATATAGATAACTATGGGAGTAAATATCAACTACCTCAGTCACGCGGATTCTTGGTTAAAACAGGCTGTGATGGTAGGAAGTCAAATATACACTTGGACCATGTATATGATGGGTTAAAATACATAGATGCTTTGCTTACTTTCACTAAAGTTAATGTTCTGGAAAGTAGTAATAATTTCGACGTCATAAATATAAACAATAATGAAAATGTTAATCGGCTCTTTTCTCAGATCTCGTCTCATTACCAAACTACAATCAGTCGTTGGGGAATATTATGGGGAGATACCTAATCAGGGCCCCGTTACCCCTCAGACTTCGGTAACACTCGTACACGGAGCTTATGGCTCAGTGTACGAGAAGCAACCATAGTAGAGCATGTGATGATGTGTCACGGAAATTTCGGCGGTTCCGGCGTACAAACCCGGTAACGAAAACACCCTCTTGGTTAAAAAAATACTTAGCGTGCGTTTTCGTACGATTGGGCTTCAGACCCCTACAATAATAAAGTGTTCTATCTGATTGAGGACAGCGAATACAGTCGAAGGGCTATCGGCAAGTATATTGATGTCTGGCACTATCCTGACGGACATAAGGAACTGCGACTAAATGGAGTGCTACTACCCTACTCCACCTATGACCGGCTGTCGGAAGTTGATCCCGTCGCGATTGTGGACAACAAAAAGACTGGGCCATGTGCTGGATGTTGCCCGTCAGGTACAGGCTAAACGGGACAATAACCGCTCACAGTCGGTACCTTCTGGCGATTAACCTTCCCGCAGACGGCGTGCACCCGGCATTAACAAATCTCAGCGATCGCTGAACGAAGAAGACTTTATCGGGTAAGATGCGAATCAGGCTAATTCCGTTTTGTAGCGTTCAGCCTGTGCCGCAATTTCTTCGTCGGTGATCGTCGCACTACCGCCGGTAATGAAAGGTTTAAGATAACGCATACCCAGATATCCAGAGATGGTTTCAAAGGACAACAGATATTCGCTGACCGTATATCCGGCTGCACCATCAGGCCGATAGGCAGACTCAGCGCCACCCAGCGAAACGGCCAGCATAAGTTGCTTGTCACGCAGTGCCTGTGTTTCGCCACCATGTGACCAGCCGTAAGTCAGCACATCATCAAGCCACTGCTTGAGCAGTGGCGGCGTGCTGTACCACTGCATCGGGAACTGCAGCACAATACGTTCGCTGTTTTCCAGAGCAGCCTGTTCAGCGGCTACGTCAATTTTGCCGTCCGGATAGAGGTCATACAGATAACGCACTTCAGTATCGGGCAGCGATGCTGCACTTTTTGCCAGCGCCGAGTTAACACGGGAACGATGAATGTCTGGATGAGTAACAACAATTATGGTTTTCATTTTCTTATCTCTTGTCTTTAAAAAAAGGTTTCGTCAATTTCAAGCCGGGCTAAAGCGGCATTGATATCATCTAATTCAGCGTCACTGAGCTGTACATTTGCGGCATTAAAATTCTCTTCCAGCCGGTGTAATTTGGTTGTTCCCGGAATCGGCACGATATAAGGCTTCTGAGCCAGCTCCCATGCAAGGACAACCTGTGCCGACGTTGCAGTGTTTCTTTCAGCAATGTCCGCGATCAGATTAAGAAGCGCCTGGTTGTTTTCCATTACCTCGGGTTTAAATCGCCCCATCATGCCCCGGTAATCGCCCTCGCCATAGGTTGTATCCGCGGTCACCTGACCACTCAGGAATCCATTACCCAGCGGGCTGTAGGCCATAAAGCCGATATCGAGTTCATCGCAGACTGTAAACAGATCCTGCTCAGGCTTACGCCACATCATCGAATACTGATCTTCAACGGCGGTGACCGGGCACACTGCATGGGCCCGCCGGATATAAGACGCGGGCGCATTGGATAATCCCCAGTACTTTATTTTCCCTTCGGCGATTAACTCTTTCATCAATCCTGCGACCACTTCCGGCTCAACCGCGGGATCAACGCGATGCTGATAAAACAGGTCAATATAATCGGTTTTAAGACGGTCAAGAGAACCTTCCAGCTGCTTTCGGACAGACGCCGGGCTACTGTCCAGAACCGGTACCAGCTGACCATCGATATTTTCCATTCCGGTCACGCCGAACTTGGTCGCAATGATGACACTCTCCCTGTGTTTACTGAGAGCAGTACCCAGCAGTTCTTCGTTTTCGAATCCGTAAATAGGGGCCGTGTCGAAAAGGTTGCATCCCAGCTCAATAGCCTTGTCTATCAGCTTTATCCTTTCCTTGATTTCAACTGAATGACCATAGCCATGATCCATGCCCATGCACCCCAGCCCCATCTCTGAGACCTGAAGTCCCTGGCTACCTAACCTTCTCATTTTCATGATTATTTCACCCTTATTTAAGACGATGATGATTTTGAGTGGTTAAGTATACGGCTGGATTTATTGCTGAAAAATTGTTAATTTCGAAAGTCAGAATTGCTTAAAACACAATAATCATGAATAAACTTGATGCTCTGCGATTTTTTGTTGCCGCTGCGGAAACGATGAATTTTCGCGAAACTGCGGTCAGGCTGGCCATTTCACCCTCTGTGGTAACGCGAACAATTGCAGAGCTGGAAAATCAGCTCGGCGAGCCACTGTTCAAGCGGAATACCCGATCGATTGTGCTGACCAGCTTTGGCGAACTTTTCCTGCCAAAGGCTGTGCGCCTTCTTGAAGACTCAGAAGCGCTGTTTCAGACGGCCAGAGATGACAATGAGATGAGGGGGATTGTGAGGATCACACTGTTCCGCTTTCCCGGACACGAACAGGTGCTGTTTGAGCTTTTAACTGCGCTTCGCCCCTATCCTGAGCTGTTTATAGACTGGCGGCTGGACATGATGAAGCTGGATTCTGTACAGAACCGCATTGATATGGGGATCCGCATCGAACGCGAGCCAAATCCGAACTTTATTATCAGGCCCATCACGCTCGTTCATCACGCGCTGATGACATCGCCTGAACTCATTGAGAAGCTTGGGGCGCCGGAAAACTTCGAAGATCTGCGCCAGCGCTATCCTTTCAGTGGGCTACTGAATCCTGAAACCGGCAAAGTATTCGAATATATGCTCGATGGCGTCGATACGTTTGTACCGCGCCATCTTGAATTTTTTACCACCGACTCCCAGTCTGAGATTCAGGCTGCTTTAGCCGGGAAAGCCGTGATCCAGTCAAGTAATCTGGCCTGCAGGGAATATCTGGAAGATGGCAGGCTGGTGAATGTCCTGCCGGAACTGAAACTGGAAACCTGGCAGCTTTATCTTTACCGGCCCTATCAGGCCCTTGTACCGCAGCGCATCAGGACCGTTTTTCGCATTCTGGAAGATATTTTACTCCGGCACTTCAGCTGAGTGTGTGCCCGGATGCGGCTGGTACCTTCAGACGGCGGCGCCCCTTATTCGGAGAGGTGAGTCTCCCTGTATAGCCCTTTCCCCGGTAAGTCGCTGCTCCGGGATGCCCCCATACGCCAGACACAGACTTCGCCTGCACCGGCCGAAAGGTATCAGTTAACGGTTTCATCTATCCAGTCTGCAAATGCGCGAACGGCGGGTGAAAGAAAACGCTGATGGGGGTAAAGCAATGTGACAGGAACAGACGACGGCTGCCAGTCGGCCAAAACTTCAACCAGCGTTCCTTTCTGCAGGTGTTCTGCTACAACGTTTTCAGCAAGCTGTGCCAGCCCGAATCCCTCGAGGCACATTTTTATGTAGAGTCCCGTTTCGTTGACGGCTGCCGACCCGCTGACGGATACGGACAGCGTTTCTGTTCCCTGCACAAAGCTCAATTCACCTGTACGTCGGCTTTGCCCTGAAAAATAATGAACAGCCCGGTGATGAGATAAATCTTGAGGTGACTGCGGAATACCGTATTTCCTGAGATAATCGGGAGAGGCACAGGTGATCCAGCGAAACTGCCCAAGCGGACGGGCAACAAGTGTAGAGCTAAGCAACTCTCCGGTTCTGATCACGCAATCCACCCCCTCCTGAACCAGATCGACCTGCCGGTCGCTGACACCAATCATCAGGTAAATATCAGGATACCGGCTGTAGAATTCCTTCAGTTTTGGCATAACGATGAAATGGGCTATACCGCCGGGCATATCAACGCGTAAACGGCCCCGGGGAAGCCTGTTCGAATCAGCCAGACTGGCTTCAGTATGTTCAATTAAGGCCAGAATTTCTCTGCATTGCGACAGGTATTGCAGGCCTTCAGGAGTAAGACTGACCCGTCTTGTGGTTCGGTTGAGCAGACGCACCTGCAGGTATTTCTCCAGGTTTTTGATGGTGCTGGTAACAGTAGAGGAAGGCAGAGACAGTGTTTCTGCTGCTCGGACAAAGCTTCCGGCCTCAGCCACCCTTAAAAAAACCTGCATAGCTTGAATACGATCCACCTGACTGCTCCCCTGAATATCATGTAGCGTTGTTAACCATCATTATTCGTTAATTCTGAATTATGAAAACGCGTTAGTCATCTTTTTCATCTTAATCGGGAGGCGTATCGTTTTCCTTCTTAAACTGAAAGAGACGATTACAATGACCAATTACAACAGAAATATTGTTAAGAATCAGATGGAAAATTCGCCGGTAACACTGATTCGCGGCGCAACCATACTGAGTATGGACGATAGCGTTGGTAACATTGAGCACGGTGACATTCTCATCAACGGCTCAATTATTACCGCCGTGGGCCAGAACCTTGACGCGCCAGGCGCTCATGTCATTGATGCCAAAAATATGATTGCCATGCCGGGGATGGTTGATTCTCATCGTCACGCCTGGGAAGGTCAACTGCGCCGCATCAATCCCAACGCCACCTGTCTGGACGACTACAGCAACGCCACGCACTTTTCGTTCGCCAGATATTACCGCCCGAAAGATATCTACGTCGGTAATCTTCTGACGGCACTAGGCGCGATTGACGCGGGCATCACCACGATGATTGATAACTCGCACAACAGCCGTACCGCAGCGCACGCCGATGCCGCCGTTGAGGCCCTGCTTGACTCCGGCATTCGAGCTATCCACGCTTCCGGCGCACCGGTGGCCGGTGAATGGGATAAAGCACACTGGCCAGGTAACTGGCAGCGTCTGCAGGAAAAGTATTTCAGGGATAACCCTGAAGGCCTTGTGACTTTAGGGGTTATGGCTCAGCTGGAGCCAGAATTATGGGCAGAAGCGCGCAGGCTGGGTCTGCCTATTGTGACAGAGTTCTTTGGCGCTGAGATGGCCTCCGAGCTTGAGTCACTGCATCAGCAGGGTCTGCTCGGCCCGGACAATATCTTCAACCACTGTGCGGCACTGCCTGATGAAGGCTGGGAAATCCTGCGCGAAGCAGGTGTCCGGGTAAATGTCTGCCCTCGCTCAGATTCACACTACGGTATCGAAAGCGGAATGTTTGCCATTGAAGCCGCGCAGCGTCATGGCATCAATCCTGGCCTGAGCGTGGATAATGAAACGTCTTACAGCACCGACATGTTTATGGAAATGCGCGTCGCGTTCTATCTGCAGCGTGTGATGGGTATGCATAAGCACTGCTGTAATTCAGCGCATTCACTGACCACTCTTCCTGCTGCGCAGCTGCTTAAATCAGCAACCGTTGATGGCGCGGTTTGTGCCGGACTGCAGGACAAAACAGGAAGCCTGACGCCGGGCAAACAGGCTGATCTGATCCTGATTAACGCGGCAGACCTCAACCTCTATCCCAACGGAAATGCGTTTGGTACGGTGGTGCATGCTGCTGAACGCAGCAACATCGATACCGTGCTGATCGGTGGGCGCATCGTCAAGCAGAACGGCACAGTGTTGGGTGTAGACAACGAGCGCCTTCGTGCAGCCATTGATGAATCACGCGAACACCTTTTTGCGGCTGCAGGGTATGAACCAGACATCTTTGCGGAAAAATTTCTGCCGCTGGTTCAGGCAAACTGACAGAGGCGAATAGCATGATCGCAATTTATTACGTGATAGCTTTTGCAGCAGGTCTGGGTATTACCCTCCAGACGACACTGAACAGCCAGCTTGCAAAAGGGCTCGGAGGGGATCCGGTCACCGCCGCGTTGTTTTCCTTTACGTTCGGGGCGTTCAGCCTCGGAATTTACTCGCTACTGCGTGGAGGTTTACTCACCTCCCTTGCAGCTATTCCTTCGCAGCCTTTGTGGAGCCTGGCAGGCGGACTGATTGGTGCCTGCGCATTATTCAGCTATGTTGTGCTCGCACCAAAAATCGGTTTTTCGGCCCTGCTCGGACTGGCAATTGTCGGACAGCTACTTTCCTCACAGGTGATCGATCATTTTGGCCTGCTGGGTGCGATAAGGAGACCAGTCTCGTTACTGAGACTGGGAGGAATACTGGTCATGCTGGCCGGTCTCGCCATCATGCTTTTCGGCGATCGGCTCTCTGCACGTTTTCTGCAGTAAAGCCTTTACCCACGTTTGTTCCCGCGCAGATGTGGGTAAGTCTGGTCAACGCAATTTATAGGAGGATTAACATGTTTTCAATCGCATCTGATGTCAGGAATATGCTGGGGGATTGTCCACTCTGGTGTGAAAGAACTCGCAGTTTTTACTGGACTGACATTGAAGCAAGTGAGTTGCTCACATTAAAGATAGGCGAAAAGATCCCAGGATTAACGGGACAGTTCTTCCCTACTCTACTTATGATCGCCTTTCAGAAAGGCGGCCTGGGAGCATCATCGACAACAACCGTTTTTACATATTAAATACGCGATCCTTTTGGGAGAGATGTACTTCTGTTATTTTATTTTTTCCTGACCATACGTATTCGTATTTAAAAAACGAAATATTTCCGATAAATTTTTCTATAACCACTAATTTGTTGTTTGCATCAAAAGTAGCTTTAATATAACTACTCATCGAGAAAGTTTGTGAGTATGCTACTTCTTCAAGCAATCTTACTGGGTGATAAAATCCTGTAAAGCTCGCATAGTAACTGACTTTTTCCGTTTTTCGGCCCTGCGATATATCCGTCTTGTCAAAAGTTTTTTCTGATTGTCTTTTTTTTATTTTAAGATTTAAGTCTTTTAGCATTTTACGTTGAAATGAATGACAACATAAACCTAATGGCCATTGCCATTTTCCTTCGTGGCACTTAACGTAATTTCGTATTTCTTTTTTTATTTCTTCGGATGTTCTGTAATCGTTACGATATAAATCGAATATTACCACTCCTTTACTTCTGTCATGATGATGGGGATCTATTTTAGAAGTGCCGCATAATATACTTTGCCCGTTTAAATCTCCAGGTACTCCGAGTAACATGCCTTTGAGTACGTGGCAACCGGCGGGCCAGTTAGGCCACCATCCGTAACTCTCATTTTCTCCTAACTCAATCCATGAATGGCCATAGATATCTCTATCTTCGCTAAAAATGTTGGTTAAGGGAAGCAGTCTTAACACGATGATATCATCGACCTTGCTATATTTTGCATTCTTATTCATGAATATCGAGCCTTCCTTGGTTACGGATTTTATTAGAGTAAGCAGACATTATAGTTTAATCAACTTACAATTTCTGATAAAAAGGTTACTGTTAAATTAGATGCTGAATTATTAATATCAAGTGGCAAAGCAATGGAAATAACTCACATAACCGTTACGATTATCGATGTAAAAGGCGAATGGATAAGGTGTTTAACTGGCAGGCTACTGATAAATAAATTGGTGCATCTCACTACTCGTATGAGGATAAAAACCTGGCTAAATATCGTATCACTTCCCTATTCTTCTGGTGAGTATATTTGAAATAGAACATCGGTTTTATGAGGCAGACTCCAGCCGCTATCTATTATTAAAAATAAATCAGTCCGGATAATCGAAACACATCCCTGTGTTAAGCGTTATTACTAAATAGTTTATCGCAATAAAATTTTACCGATCAAATAAGTTGTCGCCTGCCCGCCAATAGCGACACGGTCACCAACCAGTTTGCAGCGTAAATCACCGCCACGCTCAGAAACCTGGCGCGCAAGCATCTGAGTTTTATCTAACTGTTCGGCCCAGTAAGGAATAAGCATACTATGTGCGGAACCGGTAACCGGATCTTCAGGCACTGATTCTCCCGGGCAGAAAAAGCGGCTGACAAAATCATACTCGCCATCTCCTGGTGCTGTAATACAAACCATTTTATTCAGTGGGATCATGGCATTGATATTCGGACGAACGGCTTCTACTTGCTGCTGGTTCTCAAGTACAACCATATAATCACGGGCAACTCGCACTTCTTTATATTCTGTGATACCTAATGTTTCCAGCAATAAATCCGGTGGCGTGACGGGCTCAGTAGACCATGCAGGGAAATCAAGTGTCAGCCAGTCTCCGCTGCGTGTTACCGTCAGCGGGCCAACAAATCGGGTATCGAAATGAATGGTTGTGTGCGGGTAATCAAGATATTCAAAGATGACATGTGCTGCTGCAAGTGTGGCATGGCCACATAAATTGATTTCATGCTGAGTCGTAAACCAACGGAGTTCAAAACCCTTATCAGTCGTGACAAAAAATGCCGTTTCTGACTGGTTATGCTGCTGTGACATCTTTAATAATGTTTCATCAGGCAGCCATTCAGTGAGTGGACATACTGCTGCTGCATTGCCACCAAAAGTATGGGAAGTAAAAGCATCTACCATGTAAAAATCAATTTGTTGCATAGCACAATTCTCTTATCATAGTTGGATAAAATCAGACTCTACTATGACGTGTTGGAAGCTGATCTCGAATTGTTTTCTGCTGGCATATTTCAGATTAAGCAGAAGAGCTTTAATACTGGGTCTTAATCTGGTCAATGGGGACGGCTTTGCTGATGAGCCAGCCTTGTGCTAGCGCCTTGGGATTAAATGCTAAAATAGCTTGTCTTTGTGTCTCGCTTTCTAAGCCTTCAAAAATAACGCGTACGCTCATTGTACTGGCAATTTCATTTATTTTCTCTAGCACTTTTTCCGTGGGAGAATGGGTTCCTGCGGCATGAGTAAAAGTTCGGTCTATTTTAATTTTGTCAAAGCTGAGCGCACTTAAGTAAGCCAGACTTGAATATCCAGTACCGAAGTCATCAATAAAAATCATAAAGTTAAGCGTTCTTAACATATTCAACTTGTCGTTAAGTGTTTTAAAATCAATCGTGGAATTTTCAAGTATTTCAAATGCAATCTGCTGAGGATGGATATTGTTTTTCTTGGCGGTATCTATCAGAAAGGATATTGAGTTATCGAAAGTTAAAATTCACAGTCAATATTTAAGCTTAAGTAACAGTCAGGATTGCTCGCGAGAAAGTCACTACATTCACGCATAGCCTTGGAAACAATATATTTGCTAAATTTATTACTGATCCCCATTTCTTCAATTTTTTTAATGAACACAATAGGTGGAATATCTCCCATGTGCTTATCATGCCATCTTGCAAGAGCCTCAACACCATGTAGTTTATACGTCTGCATATTAACGATAGGTTGATATTCTATACTGATTAAGCCCGAGTTTACTGCCTTCAGCAGTTTTGACTCAATTAAATTATTATTTGATTGTTGCTGTTTGATGACATACCAGACTGAATATCCAAGCACTGAGCCGCAAAGAATGATAATAAATAACAAATGGTAATGTGCAGTTGAAAATAAAGAATCGTGAATTTGAGAGTGAACGCAAATTTCATATTCCTCTGAACAAACTCTGTAACTCATAGATGTTAAATCGTCATCAGGTAATAACTTATCGCCAAAGGAACGTAATACCATCTTTCCATCTAACGATGTGACTCTGGATTTAATACCATTAGTGCTATTTTCAAACGCCAGAAAAGCATGGGGGGTCGCGACTACAAATATATTATTTTTACTATTCATATCAATAGAGGAACCCTTTATTCCATAGCCGGGCATTTTTTCCAGATAGTAATATTATTTTTTGTTACTCTATTTTCACCTGTGAATTTATAAGATTCAGGAATATCCCCCCAAAGTGCTGAACAGAGTATTTTATTATCTTTTATAATATCTGCATCTTTAAGGAAATTATGCGTAAAAACAATGTACTTTAATTCATTAATATCTTTACTTGAACATTTGTCACCACTACTGGTGCTCATGCTGTTTAACGCCCCGCTCAGATTTTCAGAAACATAAACAGCACGTTTTAAAAGATCTTTGGAATAGGATTTAATCTGAGAATGATTGCTATTTATCCAAAGGTATTGAGCTGTCGAAAGCGAAATAATGATACCCAGTATCATTAATACCGACAGAAAAAACAGAGAGCGAGTTATCCCTTTGAAAAAATTCATTTAAAATTCTCAAATTACATTGAATGCGATATAACGCATTTTTTATATTTTCTGATGTTCGCGGCATTGTGATTGCACAGTTCTGCTTATGTCAAGAATAAAAACGTATGCTGCCATCTATAAATAAAGGCAAAAAATTATTTTATTGAATTTGAATGAGCCATTATTTAGTTATGAGTGAGAAATAAAAATACAGGATATTGTTTCATAAGCAATTAGTTTTTAGATATAGCAGGCAAGCACACTGAATATCGTATTTTCAGGTAAAATTATTATTTACGATTATATATGTTATAACCAAGATTGCTTACGTTTGGTCAGTCCTCTCCAGAACCATGACAGCTGCCCTTTTCACTGATACGCTGCGCAGAGAGTCATGTCAGCGTATCAGAAACTTTCATGACAGTGCTGTTGGTATTTTCATGTACTCTCTATACTGGTTTAAGTATCTGACCAACATCAATGCGGTTACCATCCGGATCGGCAAAAATAAACGCACGAATGCCATATTCTTTATCTTCCAGTCCCCGAATGATCCTCGCTCCGGCTTGCTGGCAAAGCGTAAATAAAGCATTAGCGTCATCAACCAGCAGATGTATGACAGGAAAATGAGCCGCTTTATATCCAGGCTGTAAGGTTAAATGTAATTCACAGGCTCCCTGTTTTAAAATCATAAAGCCTACCGGATTACCATTCTCAAAAACTTTCTCGAAGCCCAAATCATTGATATAGAAATGCTGTGCAAGACTGATATTTTTGACCGGCAAGACAGCGGCTATACGACCAAATTTAATAGTATGTTGCATGAGTTCAACCTCGTAACAGGAAGACAGACACAGTATCAGGCGGTGCTTAACGATGTTACTTCCAGACAGGTTCCGGGCGGTGCCAGACTGAGCTGTAGCTTAGCTGAACGTTAGTGGGATTGTAAATCATATCTGGCTGTAAGTGACGCCATCACCTAGAATACGCCAAGGATTACTCTGGATAGCGCGACTCCTTCACTGTGTAATGGGGAAAAAATGTCAAAAGTATTATTGATCATTGATATGCAAAAGTATGTTACTGAGAGGATCCAGCAAGGTGTTCCATTCTATCCGGAAAATGCCATTGCGAACATGATAGCTGTCGTTGCGACATTCAGAGCTGCGGGGCTGCCGGTAATTCATATTCGTCACCAGACGCCTGAGATTGATTCAGCCTTGCATCAGGACTCCCCTTTAAGTTTACCGATTGAGTTTTTTGACGCATTAGCAAATGAACCGGTCTTCATTAAACATACATCCTCTTCATTTAATTCAACTCCCCTGCTTTCTTATCTTGAAGACAGATGCTTATCTGAGGTTGTCGTAATGGGTGCCGTAGCAGGGTTTTGTGTTAATTCAACCGTCAGAACCGGCGCTGATTTGGGATTAAATATGATCGTAATAAAAGATGCGGTTATCAGTTTCGGTTTGCAAAGCCATCAGCCAGGAGCCGAAGAGATCCATCATGTCACTATGGCTTTGCTCGAGGCTGATTTTGCTCGGGTGTTAACAACCGCTGAAGTTGTAGATTAAAGATAAATAATATTGCCTGGGGATCTGTTTGCGGCAGAAAATATCTCTGCACTTATGTGAGATTCAGGTAATCCCCGCGTAATATTGCCATTTTACCGCTGTTAAGGTTTAAGGCCTCGTCCTGGAATCGTTTGACAGGCCGCTCCTTTCGCTGGCGGTGAAATTTTAGGGTACTCATCAGGAAGAATATAAACTTGCGAGGTAGCGACATAGCCATCATTAAAGGTGGCCTCAAGATAAGTTGCCTGCCAGCCGTTCCCGGGCTTGGTCAGCGGTATAATGACTTCTTTATTGTCAGCCGGAAGCGTGACTGGCTTTGAATAATATTTAATGTCACAGGCAAAACGAAAATCTCTGGCTACTGGATTATGTGCCGTCCACTGTAGAATTTGCGTTGGTTGCTCTGAAAAATGGACTTTCAGTTTTTTGTTCCTCTTGTCATCACTGACGACTGTTTCACTAATTTCAGGTAATTTCTTTTGTTTCTGATAACGATTAATAAAAGTTACCAACGAGGGTACAGTGACAGAAAGAATTCCGTTGTGAGTGGAATTCTTCACAACACGCAACGATTTTGGACCGGGTAATTTATCGTAATAAAAATGGCTATTATCCGGAACATAAAAGTCATCGCCACTGGCATTGATAATATATTTTTCAATATTAAGTCGATCATGCATGTCACTGGAGAGATAGGTTAAAGGATCTTCTATCTCCATCAGACTGGAAAACGCATCCGTATCGATATGCTTATCTATTTCTTGTTGGTAGTAAGGATAAAATGCAACAGGCCAGTTTTTTCCATATGAGTGATACATATGTTTGATAGACTTTTGGGTACTGAGCAAATCTATAGCAAAAGGAACAATCGCGACAACGTCAGGATCTGATAATGCAGTTAGCCAGGCGGCCCAGCCACGTTTAGATGCACCGGTAACGATAAATTGAGTGATATTCTGTGACGCCAGCTCTATTTTAGCCAGCCGTAATGTTTGAGATACGGCAGCGGCCATAGGAATATGAAGCGATGCATTCTGATACTTCTTCATATCATTAATGAAGAGCTTCCATGACCAGGCCACGCTGTTATCTTCAGCAAGAGGTTCGGCTGCTCCCTGATAAATTAACGCCTGATTTGGAACGTTACTGACTGATATCACGATAGTCTTGCTGGTAGTGGCTATCTGGCGAAGCATATCCTGAGTGAAATTAGTCGGTGCGACAGAATTACCATGGCCGTCGTTATTGCTTCCATTGTTAATGACAACCAGTGCATTTTTATCGAGAGCGGCGTCTGGGATATAAATATCGACTTCATGCAGCCAGCTTTCAGGAGAGACAGTACCTTGTAAAGTCCATGACTGTGAATTGAGTTTATATTTTTGTAATATGCCCCCGGGAAACGTTTTTTTTTCCAGTAAAGAATAATCAACAGGAACATCGGCAAGCGACTTCCGGTATTGAGAAATAACCTGGTTCAGTTCGACGCTTTCATGCTTACCTTCCGAAGAAAAAGCCTGACTACAGGGCAAGATGAGTAGCATTAAAATATTTGGCATTTTAATTTTCACTTAAATATATCCTGTCTGATATTTAATAAATAATAAAATAAAAGACAGCTATAAACGCCGCTTTTTATTTACGATATGATAAGACTCCGCCTGATGATGAATTAATGACAATACCATTTCTATCAAAAAACAATCCCTTAATTGAGCCTTATTGGGACTCTTCATGCATACAATCGGTAATCTTTACTGAAATTGTCAGTCTAAATCGGTAGGATAGTCAGCGTTTATGCGACAAATCTCGCGCGCAGCTCGCTATTTGCAAGGACTCTTTAATGAATAAAATAATCCAGACTGTACTTTCCCTTAATCTTCTCATTCCACTAAGTGTTCTGGCCGCTTCAGCCCCTCTTCCCGCCCCGATTACAGCACTTGAAAAACAAGGGTTTGAGTTAAAAGGTGAGTTTACCGCTCCCGGCGGTTTACCGGGTTATGCGATGCAATTCCAGGGTCAAGGTACGACCGTTTACCTGACTCCAGATAAGCAACACGCCATTATGGGAAATATGGTTGATGCAAAGGGCAATAATCTGAGCGATGAACAAGTCGAAAAGTTTATCTACGCACCGATGGCTAAAGAGATGTGGAATACCCTGGGCCAGCATCGCTGGATAGCAGCCGGCAGTAAAGACGCCCCACGTATTGTCTATGTGTTTGCTGACCCCTACTGTCCTTATTGTACTGAGTTTTGGGATCAGGCTCAGCCATGGCTTACATCCGGAAAAGTTCAGCTCAGAATATTACTGGTTGGCATGTTACGCCCTGATAGCGGTCAGAAAGCGGCTGCAATTATGATGACTGAAGATCCGGCTAAAACATTGGCTGATTATGAGAACAGTAAAGGCAAATTGGCCTTAACAAAACCAGAGAAAATCACACCTGAAGTCGGTGAGGCACTTAAAAATAATCTCTCACTGATGGACGATTTAGGCGGAAATGCAACACCTGCGATTTATTACCTTAATGCTGAGGGACGATTGCAGCAGCACCAAGGTAAACCTGATGAAGAAACCCTGAAAATTATTATGGGGGAAAATCAGTAAGATACTGATGCGGAGGGAGACTGCTCCCCCGCTTGTTTTGCCAGACCAAAGACAGCGAGCAGAGTGCTAAAGTGGGATTTTGTAGAATATATTATGTATGTTGTAACTATTGAAATAATGATACGTGAGCGTTAATAAGAACACACCCACTAACCGGAACGGCATAGCGGAGACTTACAGCATTATAAAACTCAACGAGCGGATCAGGCGCAATACCCCCTCATATAACGTATCAGCTGAGCAAGGGGGACGTTTAAATTTAGCATAAAAATCTTGAAAAACTTCGGCCCATGTCGGACTACATCGTGTCGGAAGCGTATGTTGGATGTTATGTCGGTGCTGAAACAACGCTTTTCATGATGGCGGCCTCACCCGTTGATGAGGCATTAACATCAAGACCTTTCAACCTGCGGAGGTGGATGCTGGAATTCGGGCAATGACTTTAATTTCAAAATCGAATCCCGCAAGCCAGGTAACTCCAACGGCTGTCCAGTTCGGATAAGGGGGCTGCGGGAAAATCGACTGTTTCACCTGCATAATTGTCGGAAACTGATTCTCCGGATCCGTATGAAAGGTGGTGACATCAAGCAGGTCGTCAAACGTGCAACCCGCTGCTGCAAGCGTTGCTGCCAGGTTATCAAATGCAAGTTGTACCTGCGCGGCAAAATCAGGCTCCGGCGTACCGTCGGCGCGGCTGCCAACTTGGCCGGAAACGAACAACATATCGCCAGAACGGATCGCGGCAGAATAACCGTGCTCTTCATAGAGAGCATGGCGGTTAGCAGGAAAAATAGGCTCACTCTGGATCATGGAATTACCTTTCTTAAGTCAATGTGTGATGCGGGATGCGTGATATGCGAAATTGATTTAATATACGCGGCGTATATTAAATTAATCACACATACGAGACGTATGTCAAATAACATACGTCTCGTATATCAAAAAGGAGAGCGTATGGCCACCAAACGCCGTGCCGAAACGATGGAAGAGAACCGAGCCAAATTGATCACGGCTGCGCGGAAGTCCTTTGCCGAAAGAGGTTTTGCTGCTGTATCTATGGATGAATTAACCACCAGCGTTGGCCTGACTCGCGGGGCGCTATACCACAACTTTGGTGATAAAAAGGGGCTGCTTGCCGCGGTTGTTGCTCAAGTAGATGGTGAAATGGCACAACGAGCCAAAGCCGCCGCTGCGAATGCCAGTGATGACTGGGAAAAGCTGCTGGCTGAAGGGATTGCCTATATTAAAATGGCACTAGACACAGAAGTAAGCCGCATTGTTCTGCTCGATGGTCCGGCCTTCCTTGGGGATCCAACACAATGGCCTAGCCAAAATAATTGCCTCAAATCCACCCGACAGACCGTTATAAATTTGATCGAACGCGGCGTACTTAAATCGGTTGACGCGGATGCGGCTGCACATTTGTTAAACAGTTCCGCGTTGAATTCCGCTCTTTGGATTGCTGCGAGCGACGATCCGCAGCGGGCACTGCCAAAAATGATTGAAGTGTTTATTCAACTGGCAGGCGGCTTACGGAATAGTTCCAATAAACTATGATGAGATGTTTATATCATCCGCTACTGTGGAGGGGATGCCTACATCTCACTCCCCTTGGTTGAACAAATTTCTGGCCCATTCAATAAAAATGCGAACTTTAGAGGGCAGCTGGCGATTTTCCGGCCAGGCGATATGTACCGGTATACGCTGGATATTCCAGTCAGAAAACAGTTCAACCATTTGCCCGCTTGACAGGTATTCCTCAACCAGAAAGCGGTATGTCGTCACCACGCCTAAACCGTGAAGCGCGGCCGTACTCGCGGCCATTGAATCATTAACGGCAAGTTGCCACTGCGAGCTTATTCTTTCCACCTGTCTGTCGCGATAAAGTTCATTGATCACCTTCAGACCGGTTCGGGGGGAAATAATCTGTATCAGTGTATGCCCCTGAGCCAGATCGACAGGATGCGCCGGCTGTCCGCTGCGTTCAATATAGGTACGGCTGGCGCAGGTCACCTGTGCCAGCTCCCCTAAAGAACGGGCAATCAGTGCGTCGTTATACAACTCTCCAATCCGTATAACGCAATCAATATTCTGTTCGATCAGATTGACCGTCCGGTTGCCTACACTAAGCTCAAGCTGGATATCAGGATAACGTGCCAGAAAATCAGGCAACGCCGGTATCACCAGACAATAGGCTAGAGCATTCGGCACTTCTACACGGACTTTTCCTCGCGGTTGCATGGCAGACATCTGAATGTTGCTATCCAGAGTATCGAGGTTTTCAAGCAGCCGTAACGTCCCCTGATAATAAATCTGCCCCTGTTCGGTCAGATTTAGCGTACGTGAAGTACGGTTCAGCAGCTTTGTGCCCAGATCATGTTCCAGCGCTTGGATATGCCGAGTGATGGTCGATTTAGGTATATTGAGCAGCCTGGCTGCACTGACAAAAGAGCCGGAATCCACCACCCGGACGAAAGAGCGCATCATTGTAAGCCTATCCAATCTGTTTTCCTCAGACTATCGTTGCAAAATCAACAACCATCCATCCCTTTCGCCTATCTTGTTCTGCGGGGATAAATCGGCAAGTATAAAACCTGTTATATGTTGAACATTAAGGTGAGTAAAGTTATGTCTGCTATTACGACGCATAAAATCGGCCGCGCGCGGATAAGCAAAATCCCGGAGCTGGCCTTGGAAAACGTAGCGGGATCGTTTCTCTATCCGCAATGGCAGGATGATATCGCGCAAGATGCGGCAAAGACATTGCCGGCATACTGTTTTTCCGGCGAGTTTTCCTCTCTGGCCCAAAGTACCCATAGCTGGTTGCTGCAAGTTGATGGTCTTACCCTGCTGATTGATACGGCGTCCGGTAATGGAAAATCACGGCCGCGCAACCTGCTGTTCCACCAGTTGGATGTGCCGTATCTCGTCCGGCTACGTGAAGCGGGCATCGAGCCGGAGCAGGTGGATTATATCTTCAATACCCATCTGCATGTCGATCACGTTGGCTGGAATACGATGCTGAACGGGGGCCGCTGGGTGCCGACCTTTCCTAACGCCCGCTATATATTTTCGCAAAAAGAATTTGTTTTTTACGCAGATCCTAACAACGTACGTCAGCCGAGCGAATTCGTCCATGAAGACAGCGTAGCTCCGATTATTGCCGCCGGTATGGGGATGCTGATAAACGGTGATGACGATTTTCCACTGGAAGGTTTTAAGCTCCATTCAACACCGGGACATAGTTACGATCACCTGTCGCTGAGTTTTACCTCAGAAGGAGAAACGGCCTTTTTCTGGGGAGACATCATGCATCATCCGCTACAAATAGCGCTTCCGCAGTGGAATTCGGTTTTTTGTGAATTTCCCGAACAATCCCTGCATTCGCGCCGCAAAGCGCTGGAGTTCGCCGTAGCGACACGGGCAACCGTTTTCACGACCCATTTTCCCGGTACCTCAGCAGGCAAGATCGAAGCGAATGCTGAAGGCCAATTACAGTGGTTATCATTATAGATGAGGCACAAGCATGTCTAAGCAGGAAATTTTCAGCGAAAACTTTTTGATCCCTTCTGATACTGCCGGTATAACGCTGAACCTTATCAGAAAATGTCCGGATAAAAACCGGACCTATGATGAGTCAAACACCTTATTAATGGTGCACGGGGCAACATATTCGTCCGGCAGCCTTTATGATACCCCAGTGGAGGGAAAGTCCTTTATGGATCATCTGGCTTGCGCCGGATTCGATGTATACGCCGTCGATGTGCGGGGCTATGGCGGTTCAACCCGCTCCCAGGCGATGACACAGCCGGCACAGCTAGGTTTACCGGTGGGCCGTACCGAAACGGCGGTGCGCGATTTCACCTATGCTGCAGACTTCCTGTTGCGCACCCGACAACTGAAACAGCTTAATATTTTTGGTATGTCCTGGGGAGGCACCATTGCTGCAACCTATACGGCGAGAAATAATGAAACAGTGCGCAGTCTTGGCCTACTTGCGCCACAATGGCTCAGCAATAAACCGGTTCCCATTGATACCGGGGAAGAATTGGGCGCTTGGCGCATCGTTAATATGCATGCGGCTAAACGACACTGGCTCAGCGCAGTGCCTGCCGACAAACGTGACGGTCTGATCCCTGAAGGAACCTTTGACGCCTGGATCAAGCAGACCTTATCTGCGGAACCGGACGCCGAATTGCGTGCTGATACCTCGTTTAAATCAGGTAATGGTCCTATTCAGGATATCCGGGAATATTGGACAGCCAATAAACCTTACTACCAGCCGGAAAATATACGGGTCCCCGTTATTCTGATCCACGGCGAATGGGATATTGATGTCCCTATTGATCTGGCGCAGGCATGGTTTCTGCGAGCCACGGGCTCACCAGAAAAACGCTGGTTGGAAATAGGTGAAGCGACACACATGCTGATATTGGAAAAAAATCGTTTATTGGCAATCCACGCCCTGACGGATTTTATATCGGTATCATCGTTGATGAACAGCGGGAAAGGACGATAACCCAGTCAAAGTCTGGCTGGACTGACGGGGAATTATGGAAGGATGGCAAACGTCGAGGACTATTCCCTGCTCTTCAGCTATTCCCCGTTATCTCAGGCGGCTTTCGGCTTCCCGCGTGGCGTCCAGTACTGGCGTCATATCACGTCGGTTGCGGTTGTGTTAGCCTTTCATCCCGGCTTTCGTACCACCGACGTACTACGGAAGAACCGCTCCATTGGGCTATTATCCCAGCAGTTTCCCCGGCAGCTCATACTCTGTGCTATCCGATAGCGCCACAACATCTGCCTGTATCTGACAACTGGCTATACTCAGCTCTTTCATCAGTCGACCGGCCAGCCATCGACCGAGTTTTACGCCCTTTGCCGTGACCATCGTCGTGATACTTCTGGTTCCGGCGGGGCCTCACTGACATTCCAGGCCTCGTTGATATTGTGATGATGGTAAGTGAACGTTAATAAGAACACGCCCACCCGCAATTCATCAGTGATTATTTGAGATACTGCAAGTATTTCTCGGGGAGTTTCAACATGTTTACAGATTAGATCCATTAATCCAAAGAGGGTATTGCTATAGTGATAAGCGAGATCAGGTTTACTCCGTGTTTACATTCTTTGTTTTATATTGGGCTTCCTGATGATTTAAAAAATGGAGAGGTGATGCAGAAAAAAACCTGGTCAGAACGGATATTTATCGCTGTTATTCTCGCAGCAGTTATGGTGACAGTCAGCATTGTTGCGCTGCTCTGGCTGCGCTTAGCCGCCAATACGTTGGGTATCTGACAGACAATTCATATCTCACTGCATTGGTCATACTTTAAGGCTAAAAAATAGAACGCCCCATTCGCTTGGATAAAATTTCCAACGCAGCAGTTCCTGCTAAAGAGTTGCCAGACGTATCCAGTTCAGGACACCAGACCGCTATTGAAAACGCATTAGGCACAATAGCAATAATCCCACCACCCACACCAGATTTCCCCGGCAGCCCGACCCGATAAGCGAACTCACCCGCACCATCGTACATGCCACTGGTCATCATCATGGCGTTAATTTGTCTCGCATGCTCCGCAGGAATAATCTGCTTCCCGTGTAAAGTTTGTCCCTGATTAGCCAGAAATACAAATGTCTTGGCTAATTCCAGACAACTCATACTGAGGGCGCAGTAATGAAAATAGGTTTGTAGTACGGTAGTGACATCATTATCAAAATTACCAAATGATTTCATTAACCAGGCAATAGCCGCATTACGTGCTGAATGTTCAAATTCTGAACGTGCGACTTGCACATCATAGATTAAATCCCCGGCCTCCGATAAATTCCGCACGACCTCCAGCATACGTTGCTTAGGTGCACTCAATCGTGTTTGCAACATGTCACAAATGACCAGTGCGCCAGCATTGATAAACGGATTTCGCGGCTTCCCCTGCTCGATTTCCAGTTGTAACAATGAGTTAAAAGGCTGACCGGAAGGTTCCTTGCCCACTTTTTGCCAGATCTCATGCTCATCGTAACGCTCCATAGCCAGCGCCAGACTCAGCACTTTTGATATCGACTGAATGGAAAAACGTTCATTAGCATCACCGGCTGTGAAAAGTTCCCCCTCCACAGAACAGACTGCTATGCCGAGTTTATCGCCATGGACTGCCGCAAGAGCCGGGATATAGTCCGCAACACGGCCCTTTCCCACTAAGTGGCGAACCTGATTGAGGATATCTTCCAGTAACTGATTGTCTAATACCGGCACTCTAAACTCCTGAGTCAATAAGATAAACTGGCAGATTATAGCAGAGCAGTGGAAATCTTAGCAGCAGATGACAGGACTGACAGGAGAATGGATGAAGCAACATATAAAGCCTCTCTGTGATACTTATCACAACACCGTAACAAAGCAAAAAATCGGAATTGTTTAAACAAAGGCTGGAAAGCCGCTATTTCTGTCCCCGGTATACTCATTAACACGCCAACCAGCATAAGTGAATAATAATGAAAACAATAGAAATTGCCTCTGACAGCTACGTGAAGGTCAGTATTCGGGAAAAAATAGGCTATGGCTTCGGGGATCTTGCCTCCAACTTGTCATTCGGGTTTGTTTCGCTGTTCCTGCTCAGTGGTCAGAAAATCGACGGGCATATCGGCCTGCTTGCCTGACGGTTATTTATTAACAATCCCGCAATCGTTCGAAATAATATAAATTATCAGACAACATAAAACGGAAAGCATAGGCTGTCTATTAATCGTATTTTTGCCATAATAGACATAAGGTGTCTGATATTCGATTTAAGGTACATTTATATGCGACTTTTTGGTTATGCGCGGGTCTCTACCAGCCAGCAGTCACTCGATATTCAGATCGGGGTGCTCAGAGACGCTGGGGTGAAAGCCAATCGTATATTTACAGATAAAGCATCGGACATCTCTACCGACAGAGAAGGTCTAGACATGCTGCGAATGAAGGTGGAGGAAGGCGACGTCATATTGGTAAAAAAACTCGACCGTCTTGGCCGCGACACTACTGATATGATTCACCTGATAAAAGCATTCGATACTCAAGGCGTTGCAGTCCGGTTCATTGATGACGGGATTAGCACCGACGGACCAATGGGACAAATGGTGCTCACTATTCTTTCAGCTGTAGCACAGGCCGAACGCCAAAGAATTCTTGAGCGCACTAATGAAGGCAGGCAGGAGGCGAAGCTTAAAGGCATCAAATTCGGACGCAAGCGAAGTGTAGACAGGGATGCCGTTCTGGAACTCCATCAGAAAGGTATTGGTGCAACTTATATTTCTCATCAACTCAGCATTGCACGTTCCACTGTCTATAAAATTCTCGAAGAGCAGAATCGGGGTGTGACTTCAACTTACTGATAATGTTTTATGTTCAGATAATGCCCAATGGCTTTGTCATGCAGTTCCACCGACTTTGAGAACGACACTTACCACAACAATTCCAGTATGGGTCATCAGTATTTGAAGGAAGTATTTGAAGGAAGTATTTGTATGAAATTTATGGAATGTGCTGTCCGGGATGTGGTTCACGGGACTAATGTTCGTATTGTCAAACCTGCCAACATTTATGAATGTGAACTCAGGGACAATGTATTTGTCGGCCCCTTCGTTGAGATACAGAAAGGCTGTGTTATTGGCAGTGGAAGCCGGATACAGTCGCACACGTTTATCTGTGAAAACGTATCACTGGGGGAGAACTGCTTCATTGGTCATAACGTGACGTTTGCCAACGATCTGTTTCGGTCTGGTGCGCCGGATCCGTCACCTGATAACTGGATCACCATTTCCCTAGGTGATTCGGTTACTGTGGGCAGCGGAGCCACCATTCTGTCACCGTATATATGCAGCGGCTCCGTTATTGGTGCGGGTTCAGTTGTGGTGAAGCCGATTGAGATCAAAGGCATTTATGCAGGAAACCCGGCAAGGCTGATCAGAACATTATGAAAATTAGCGCCATAAACTCAGCGACAGAATTACAAATTATGACTGATTTTCGCTGTCTGCCTCTGGATGAAGAGATTATTAAACGTCTGCAGTTTCTGGCATTTTGATTTAATCAAACTTCAAAAAAGAACGATAGTTGAATTCAGAGTGAAATCGCACGTTGAAGTCAAAGCTTTAACCAGACCGCTATAAGTCACGGCGGCGATTTTCACGGCGCACCGAATCATCTTTGCAGTCACGTATACGGCCTGTGTTTATGCTCCTTCAGGCAATAAAATTAGCATAGCTTTTAACGGCTAAACCTCTGTCACGTCCCCATTTTTATCGTATAACTGTGGTTATGCATCGACTATTTCTTTTTAGTGACAGCGTCACATTTTACAACGATAAAAATATGAGATGTAAATCACAAAATCAGTTGAATGGCGGTCAATAGCAGCCTATCATTTCACCACTTCTTACTGACCAACCTGCCAGAATTTTATATGCCGTCAAATACAGTGTCTCGCAAAACTGCGTGGCTGCGGGTGCTTATGCTCTCCGTCGCCGCCTTTATCTTTAATACCACCGAATTTGTTCCTATCGGTTTATTGTCAGATATTGCCCAAAGCTTTGATATGGAAACCGCGCAGGTTGGTATCATGCTGACTATTTACGCTTGGATAGTGGCGCTGACATCCCTGCCCTTTATGTTATTAACCGGGAAAGTGGAACGCCGCCGTTTATTGATTGCTATTTTTATCGTCTTTATTGCAAGCCATATCCTGTCGTTCCTGTCATGGAACTTTACTGTGCTTATCATCAGTCGTATTGGCGTGGCTTTTGCTCATGCTATCTTCTGGTCAATCACCGCATCGCTTGCTTTACGTATGGCTCCTGCGGGTAAAAAAGCCCAGGCACTAAGTTTGATTGCGACCGGTACTGCACTGGCCATGGTGCTGGGCTTACCGCTTGGCCGCATTGTCGGACAGTACTTTAGCTGGCGAACCACTTTCCTGGGTATTGGAATAATTGCAACCCTGACACTGATTTGCCTGGTGCGTCTGCTGCCGCAACTGCCGAGTGAACGTTCAGGTTCACTGGCAAGTTTACCGTTGCTGCTCCGCCGCCCAGCTCTGATGAGTCTTTACCTGCTGGTAGCTATTGTCGTCACCGGACATTATACCGCTTATAGTTATATCGAGCCCTTCGTACAAAATATTGCCGGACTGAGCGCAAATTTTGCCACGCTGTTATTACTGATCCTCGGCGCTGCGGGCATTATTGGCAGCATCGTCTTCAGTAAACTGGGTAATAAGTATGCCTCACAACTACTCAGTGGTGCGATTGGTCTGTTACTGATTTGTCTGGTGTTACTGCTGCCTGCCGCAGTGGGTGAAGTGCCGCTGATGGTACTTTGTGTATTCTGGGGAGTCGCAGTGATGACCATAACCCTCACCATGCAGGTGCAAATCCTGTCACTGGCATCGGACGCAACAGATGTCTCAATGTCTTTATTCTCCGGTATCTTTAATATCGGCATAGGTGCCGGAGCGCTGTTAGGCAACCAGGTCAGTCTGCATTTCTCTATGGCAGAAATTGGGTATGTCGGTGCGATACCGGTCCTGGCAGCATTCATTTTGTCCGTGTTAATCTTTCGGATTTGGACGTCCAAGTCAGAAGAGGAGCAGCCTCAGGCACAGATTCAGGCATAGTTTAAAAAGAAGCGCTGGTCTCCCACTCATGCCGGGAGACCAGGCTAACGAGCAGGATCAGGCAGGATAGGTTTTAACGATTTCAAGAATGCCGTTGATAATAAACTGAACGCCCATACACACCAGCAAGAACCCCATCAGCCGTGAAATTGCATCAATTCCTCCTTTACCCACGATGCGCATAATGGAACCCGAACTGCGTAAACTAATCCACAGAATCAAACCAATTATCAGAAAAATAAGCGGCGGTGCGGCATCCAGTACCCAGGCAGGAAAATCATTGCTCTGTCTGACTGTGGAAGCGGAACTGATTATCATCGCAATCGTACCCGGCCCGGCGGTGCTTGGCATTGCCAGTGGTACAAAGGCAATATTGGTATCAGGCTCGTCATTTTGCTCATTCGCAGAAGCACCGGTATGCTGCAATTTAGGCGCCGGGAATAACATTCTGAAACCAATGAATGCAACGATAAGCCCCCCCGCAACACGGAGTCCGGGAATAGAAATACCAAAGGTATTCATTACTACCTGACCGGCATAGTAAGCAACCATCATAATGGCAAAGACGTTAATCGCAGTCATCACAGCAATGCGGTTACGTTGCTGTTTATTCATATTGCCCGCCAGTCCCAGGAACAACGCAATCGTCGTTAATGGGTTAGCCAGGGGTAATAAAACAACCAGTCCGAGACCTATTGCCCGAAATAATTCCATCATTTAATGTCCCTTGTTAGCGAGAGTTTTCAGTTTAACTTAGTGTTTTAACATCAATTTTAGCACCATTTTTGGTTTTTTAGCTATTTGTGGCATCCGGGGCTGCCGCAGATTGACATATAGTTTCATCATGAATAGTATCTGACGTTACTAACTACTTGCCTGGGCAAACATTTTGAGTCGTGACAGTAACTGTGATTTGTTTAACGAAATTATCCCGCTGGGCCGATTGATCCATATGGTCAATCAGCACGCTGAACGTTTGTTAAACGATGCATTATGTACGCTGGATATTACTGCCGCTCAATTTAAAGTGCTGTGCTCTATTCATCATCAAGGCAGCCTTTCCCCGGTAGAGTTAAAAAAGGCTCTTTCCGTCGATCTTGGCGCATTAACACGTATGCTGGATCGCTTGTCATGCAAAGGCTGGGTGCAACGCGTCCCGAATCCTAAAGACAAACGTGGAATACTTATCAGTTTAACGCCTGAAGGTCGTGCTCTTTGTCAGCAATGTCATTGTACAGTGGGATTAAGTATGCATAACGAGCTGACAAAAAATCTGCACCAGGATGAAGTCGATACACTCTATAAGTTACTTACCAAGATACTGCCGTAAACCTGCAAAGAGGTAGAATAATGTCCAGACAGAACAACGATACCATTACTATTCACAGTATTTTAGACTGGATAGAAAATAATCTACAAGCCCCCCTATCACTGGAGAAAGTTTCACAGCGTTCGGGTTACTCAAAATGGCACCTGCAACGGATGTTCAAAAAAGAGACGGGATACTCTCTGGGGCAATATATTCGTAACCGTAAGCTGACGGAAATTGCACTGAAATTGCAAGAAAGCGATGAACCGATTTTATATTTAGCTGAAAGCTATGGTTTCGAGTCTCAGCAGACTCTGACACGTACCTTTAAAAATTATTTTTCGGTGCCGCCGCATAAATATCGCGTAGCCAGAATGGCTGAAGATAAGAAATATATTCTACCGATTAACCAGTGCTGTAGTTAGTTTTCCCCTTCTGATGAATAAAAAACAGTCGCGATTAAGCTGGTGACCTGTCCGTAATACATGCTCAGGTCAACCACTTATCAGCAGACAGAGCCCAGGCAACTGAGCCCTGACGAATAAGCGATACGTTTTATAATCCCTTACGGTACTGAATAAAGCCAGACTGCGTCGCCACACGCTCATACAATGCCTGAGCCAGAATGTTGTTTTCATGGGTATGCCAGTACAACCGGCTGCAATTATCGGCCATCGCCTGAACACGCACGGCCTCAATCAATGCTCGTGCCACCCCTTTGCCTCTGGCATCCGGTGCAGTAAACAAATCTTCTAAGTAGCAATAGTGGGTTGCAGACCAGCTACTACGATGATAGATAAAGTGCGTAAAGCCGAGCATCACGCCTTTTTCATCAAAAGCCGCAATACCCCTTATTGGCTCAGAAGGATCGCCCAAACGCTCCCACGTCAAGGCACTCACTGATGCGGGTAAATCGGACTCATAAAAGGTCAGATAACCCTGCCACAGTATCGTCCATTGCTGAAGGTCCTCAGCAGTCAGCGCGCGAAGAGTCAGACTTCGGTGAGATGCAGTCTGCCCCCCCGTATCACGGAGTTTTGCCAGACCGACTTTTTGAATACCTTGCACGATATTATCGACACTGAGCCAAGCCTCAAACCCTGCTTTTATACGGGGCCATTCGTCGGCAATAATCGAGAACCAAGCAGTATCGCGGGTCCGTTGTTTATAAATGACCGCATTGCGGAACAGTCCTTCATAACGAAATCCGAGACGTAATGCAGCCCGACGCGAAGGCGCGTTTAAGCTGTCACATTTCCACTCATAACGACGAAAGCCCAGCGTTTCGAAGGCATATTTCATCAGTAAGAAATGGGCCTCGGTTGCCTGAACAGTACGCTGTAGCAAAGGTGAAAAGATCACAAAACCTGCTTCAACCGTGCCATTGTTTGGATCAATGCGCATAAGAGAAAACGTGCCTGTCGCCAGACCGCTGTTATTATCAACCACCGCAAAATGAAAAGGATCCTGACTGCTGGCCGCCTGGTGCAAATACTCAATAAAAGCCTCACGTGTACTAAAAGGGCCGATACTCAGATAGGTCCAGCCGCTGTTATCCGGAGCCTGCTGCCAGGCTTCCCAGAGTGCGCTGCCGTGACGCGCAACATCAAGCGCTTCCAGCCGACAATAACGTCCTTCGAGGGTAACCCGTTGCGGCAAATCGCACGGCTGCCAGTTTGGTAGCGGCAAGCCAATAGGTTGTTGGAATTCATTGAGAGCAAGTGACAATGTAACCTCCTTATACGCTAAAATCGGTGGACGGTGATGAGTTATCTGACCTGGCAGCTACGCCAGCAGAAACGACCGAAGATGTCTTCGGCAGCCATTGCAGATTAGCGGGATAATCAGCGGGAACACAGGTTTTCAGATGATGATAAAGCTGTAGGTTATTTTTATGCGCAAAGGTGCCTTTTTGACAGACAAAATAGTAGCTCTCACCGGTTGCTATCGTTTCAGGAAACGGCAAGGCTAACATTCCACTGTGAATGGCATTCAAGCTGAGCAGCAGATCGCCGACCGACACGCCATGTCCGCTAATCGCCGCCAGGTTTCCTTGTTCAAGCGTATCAAACACAATACCACGGGTCAGATTTAGCCCGGCAAATCTCCCACTCTGTTTGACCCACCGCCGCCAGTCTCTGCCATCAGGTGAAGGATGGATTAACTCACAGTCAGATAAGTTCTGCTGAGCCTGACTCACCATGCCCGGAGAACAAACAGGTATCAACCACTCATCAAACAAATGATGGCTTTCCGTGTCGTCACCAAACTGCCCGCTACCCAATAAAATGGCGCAGTCATAAGGCTCCCTGGCAAAATCGACACTGTCTGTATCCATCCAGACACTGGTAACCTGCACTTCAGGTGTTGAGTCAGACTCACGAAAGGTACGCAATGTGTTTAACAGCCAGCTTAAGGTCAATGTTGAGGGAGCTTTTAAGCGTATTTCCTGTTGGTGGCTTCGGAACGCATCACAGGCGCGTTCCAGCTGAGAAAACCCCTCTTCAAGCTGCGCTGCCAGCCTTCGACCTGCCTGGGTAATTTCAACCTTCGGCCCCATACGCATAAATAACTGGCAGTCAAACCACTGTTCCAGCGTACGAATATGCCGGCTAATGGCCCCCGGGGTGACATTAAGTAGCATCGCCGCTTTACTGAAAGAACCCATGCGCGCCGCTGATTCGAAGGCTCTCAGCGCATATAACGGAGGAAGCGACATAACAGACACCCTTTATTGAGTTTAACTCACATTGAAGCGCAGTTTTATCCGTTTTTCAACTGACCGGGATGACGTAATAATTTGCCTCTTATTTAATGCAGGAACAGACCGAATGAATATCCCGTTATTAAGCGCCTATATCCTGGCAGTATTACTGTTAATTATGACTCCCGGTCCTGTAGTCGCCCTGATAACCAGCGTGACCACCCGCGACGGAAGCCGCCGGGCATTTTCAACTCTGGCAGGTACAAATGCAGCGTCGTTAGTTCTGATGGCGGCCGCCATTTTGATGCTAAGTGGTGTGATGTCGCTCAGCGAACTGAGTCTGGCATTGCTGGGTATTCCCGGCTGTATCTATATTGGCTATATCGCACGGCAGGGTATTTTGTCCCCGGCCAGTTCGGCGGAACAGCCGTTAACAGTGCAGAGCAAAGGCGTTTGGGGAGGCTTTATTACCGGATTATCAAACCCTAAAGATATTCTCTTTTTTATGGCTTTTTTCCCGCAGTTTATCCCAGTGACAGCCAGTTTCAGTACCAGTGTTCTGGTGCTGGCACTGGTCTGGACAGGGCTGGATTTTGCCGTACTCTCTTTTTATATTCTGGCGATTAAACGCTGGGTCAAAATCCAGCACCAGCGAACAATCTCGCTGTTATCATCCTGGATACTGCTGGCGATAGCCTGCGCGGGTGGAGCTTATAACGTCTGGACTATTTTTCGAGCACTCGCGCGTTAAATGATCTCGCCATCTTTGGTCAACCGTTCGCGGCGGGCATCCTCATCTTCCTGGGAGCGGTGATGCCCGTGGCCTTTCTGCGCAATGGCAAAGCGGAGTCGTTGCTGTTGAGTATAGCGATCCTCGCGCGTGAGTTCCCCGTCATTACTAAGAGCAATTAGCAAGGTATTCATTTCAAAAATAATATGACGTGCGAGGGTTTCATCAACCTGCTGAATAATATCATCCAGATGTGCCATGGTTTACTCCTTATTAAAATCTGTCGTCATTATATACCCAAAGTGACCAGAGTTAACGGCTATCCTGTAGCCCAAAAACTATTCTCATTACATCCCCTCTATTCAATAGCCTGATAATTCGTCAATTTCATCGCTTCTTTAGCCGTTTGACTTAAGGAAGAGTCAATAAAATAGACATATTGAAGATAGTGCTCAATGTGCTTTCAAAAGCAGGATGGATAAAGTGATAAACTCATTATTGCGCAGCGGATGCCCGGACGACTTTCTGGCTCTGGGAGAAAATGGCCAGGCAGTATTTGATTCGGCCTGGCAAATCCGTGAAACCTTACGTTTGCGCAACCAACAGGCCATCGCTGATGCCTTGGCTATTCCACAAATCAATGACAGTGGTAGCCGTATTGACTGGTACGCGCCTAATCCGGGACATATCACCAGCTGGTTAGCGGCCAGTGAGGAACAGCGTACTGGCGCCTTACGTTATCTTGAACATTGTCGGACAAACATAACGTTGCTGAGTAGCCAATGCCTGCGCAGCGATAAAACTGCCTTACAGCTGTTTGGTTCACTGCTGACGAAAATATTACAGTTCCCCGCCAGCCAATATATCTATCTGGTTGATGATAAACCAGTCATTACCTTTTGGGGATTTGTTAATCAAAACGAGCCCCTCCGGGAAAACAGTTTGGCGTGCCTGCAGCTCCAAAAACCTCGCGAGCACTTAACACCATCGACCCCGCGCCCGGTTGAAACTGCCGCCGTTAGCGAAAAAGCCAGTACAGCTGAACCTGCCCATCTACCTGATCTTGCTCTTTATACTGTTGCATCTGAATTGACTCCAGGTCCTTCTGTTGTACCTGCAGAGAAAACCGTTCCCCGGACATACCGCCGTTGGATATCCGCAGCCGCGCTTCTCGCGCTATTGTTGGTGTTGGCTGGTGGTAGTTATCTGATACCCTGGTTACAGTCGAAAGAAGAGACGCTTGCAACGCCAGACGTCGGCCTCCCTCCCATTACTGAACCTGTTGAACCGATATCCGAAGCACAGCCTCCCCCGAGTACGTTACCGCTGATGCAGGCTACCGTGATACCACCTGTCGTCGTTGAAGCGCCTGTCCCGGAAGTCTTATCGCCGCCGGTATCCAAAGGCACCCTAATGCTACCGGCAGATGAATTAAGAATGGGATCAACCAAATTCCTTAACGGCACATGGCTGGCACGTGCTCAGTTTAGTGATCCTGTCGCCGGTAAGCCTCCAACGTTACGTTACCGAATTATGAATAATAAAGGCACCGTACATCTCACCAATAGTGACAACGTCACCTGTCAGGCGCAGATATTCTCCGGACTGCATCAGTCGGGAATATTAATGATCAAAACCCGTGGCAGTGCGCGTTGCAATGACGGAACACGCCATGCCTTACCAGAAATATCCTGTAAAGCGGGCATCAACGGCGTGGCGGAATGTACCGGTCGCTACGAAGGTGACAACCAGGTTCCGATCACCTTTCAAAAAGTGAGTAATTAATTATGCTGGCCACACTGTTTAACTATAAATCTGATGTCACACTCATAGAGAATAGTGGCATTCAGTTTCTCGATTTTGGGTTAACCCCACAGTGGCAGGATACCTGCGCCGGACGTTTTGTCCGTCAGACAGCAAATGGTCCGCTGCTTCGGGTTAACTATGATGTTATTCCCGGAAAATTCACGCTTCCCGGTGAGAAAGGCAGTGCTCCGGAAGTGGTAAAACCCGAAACCACGCTTTCACTGACTCATTCGTTGCAAGTTCTGAATAACGTCTGGTTACCGTTACCTTTTTTGCGTATTAATGCTTCACATATATTTACAGGTGGGCCGGATAACTGGGCGCGCGTCCAGGTCTGTACTCTTGATGAGCCTGATAATGCCGGAAATACTGTCCGGGTGACCATTGCTCTCGATACCAGAATAGCAACCGCACAGAACGGCCCTTCTCTGGCGCCGGATATCAGTGATATTGGTAACGGGACCCGGTTTGCACTTGCCTGGCGTGATGACAGTTTGAACCATTTTCTCGATAACACTTGGGTTGATGGCTGGCTGCGGGAAGTGTTCTGTCATTTTTACCGCGATAACGCCGCAATGGATGATAGTTCGCTGACACGAGCCCTGAAACTGTTTGAATATCAGGGGCACTATCTCAATATTCTGGAAATGCTCGGGACACAGCTTGCCATACCCGAGGTAAAAATTGTCACTGCAACATTGCATGCTGAAGCGATACCTGTAGATCTGGTGCTTGATGTGGGCAATACCCATACCTGCGGAATTTTGATTGAGGATCATGGTGCAGAAAACGAAGGGTTACGTCAGACCGCTGAGCTACAAATCCGCTCTCTGGGGGAGCCGTACCGAGTGAATCCTCCGATGTTTACCAGCAGACTCGAATTCAGCGAAGCCCGGTTTGGCAAGCAGCATTGCTCCCTGGAAAGTGGCCGTCATGATGCCTTTATCTGGCCTTCGATCGTTCGCGTTGGTGATGAGGCTCATCGCCTCGCCTGTCAGCGTCTTGGAACCGAAGGGGAAAGTGGTATTTCAAGTCCACGTCGTTATTTATGGGATACCAGCCCGGCACATCAGAACTGGCGATTCAGTCAGCTTAATACCAGAACACAACGTGAACCTCAGGCGACAGCCTTGCCCTTGATGTCGCTAATGAATGATGACGGTCAGCCGCTTTATACCTTACCGATTGAAGAACGCCTTCCTGTCTTCTCAGCACAATATAGCCGTAGTTCGCTGATGACTTTGATGTTATGTGAACTGCTGGCACAAGCCTTAATGCAAATGAATAGCGTCAGTTCGCGGCAAAATATGAATCATCCTGCTGCACCTCGTCATTTGCGCAATCTTATTCTGACCCTGCCTTCAGCAATGCCAAAACCTGAGCGGGAATTATTCCGGCTCAGAATGCAGGAAGCAGTGGGTCTGGTCTGGAAAGCACTGGACTGGCACCCCGTCGATGATGACTTTAACGCCAGCGATGCCCACCAGCGGAGTAAACGTCCGATCCCACAAGTGCAAATGGAATGGGATGAAGCAACCTGCGGGCAGCTGGTATGGCTGTATCATGAAGCTATCGTCAATTATGCCGGACAGACCGAACAATTTTTTGCAACACTGGCGCGCGCCGACAGACTGATTGACGATGATGCCACAGAACCCGGCAAAACATTACGCGTTGCCTCAGTGGATATTGGCGGTGGTACCACCGATATGGCGATTGTTCAGTACCAGCTGGATGAAGGTCGCGGCCGGAATGTTAAAATCACCCCCAGATTGCTTTTCCGCGAAGGTTTTAAGGTGGCCGGAGATGATGTGCTGCTGGATATTATTCAGTATAGCGTCCTGCCATCACTACAAAACGCAATTCAACGTTCAGGCGTTACCGACGCCAGCGGATTGATGAACATGCTGTTTGGCGAGGCTACCCGTCAGGAGAGCCATGCCATTCTGCGTCAGCAAACCACACTCCAGCTCTTTATCCCACTGGGACATGCTATTTTATCGTTCTGGGAAAAGTACGGGGAAGAAAATCCGAACGCAATTCTGGAGAGTACTTTTGGTGAACTGCTCACACAGCCGCTCACTGAGAACGTGATCAGCTATATCCAGCAGGCCGTACAACAGGCTCAGGACGCCTGTGCAATCCCCTTTGATATTATGAAGGTGCCATTGCAAGCGGATATTGCGCAGCTCAAAGAAGCATTAGTGAGCGGAAAATTTTCTTTAACCTCTCCACTCCAGTCACTGTGTGAGGTTATTAATCTCTACTGTTGTGATGTCCTGTTGATTACCGGACGCTCTGGTGCCTTGCCGGGTATTCAGGAGCAGTTGCGTCATCTCCAGCCGGTACCGGTCAACCGTATGGTCTGGCTCGATAATTACCAGACACAGGAAGGCTGTCCGTTTACCAATACCGATACGCGCGGTAATCCGAAATCAACCGCCGCCGTCGGCGCGATGCTCTATAGTCTGGCGAGTGATTTACGTCTGCCCCACTTTAATTTTAAGGCCGCAGATATTCAGGCATATTCCACGATCCGCTATCTTGGCGTGCTTGAAGAAACCAATCATCTGCGTGATGAAAATGTCTGGTATCGGGATATCGACTTGGATACCCCACAGGGAAAACTTCCCTCGGAGCTTCACTTCCCCTTACGGGGCAATGTCCGCCTGGGCTTCCGGCAACTGGATAATGCCCGCTGGCCAGCGACCTCGTTATATACCTTAGCCATTAACTCACCGCATCTGGCTAAAGCGGTTGCCGGTGACAATGTCCTTAATGTGGCCCTGAAACAGACCCATGATGCGGAATCTTTCGCTCTCGCCAAAGCCTGGTTATCAGATGGCACACCGGTTCCGCTGGAACAACTCAGTTTTAAACTGAACACTCTCGCCAACGGCGACAACGGTGCGATGCACTACTGGATTGATAACGGGAGTGTATACCGCAAATGAATCCGACGATAAACACCCTTAACGCACTGACAGACTGGGTCACGCAAACCCGAGCCTTGAGCCGCCAAGTCGACCATCAGGCTGACAGCCTGACTATCAACTTGCAACGGATAAAATCACGCTCCCGCTGTGTTAACGCCTTGTACCAGCAGCCTCTCACTCTGGGGTTTTATGGCCATGCTCAGGCGGGTAAAAATCACTTACTGGCGGCGTTACAACGCCCGGCTAATGAGCGAATAGAAATTATGCTGGGCGATAAATCTTTCGATTATCTGACGCATATTAATCCTGGTAATACCCCAACTTCAATGGCAGTACGTTTCAGCCAAACTCCACCGTCCGTTGAACTTCCCCAGTATCCATTGCGGCTGGCCTTACTCAGTGAATGCGAACTGGTTTATCTGTTTATCAAAGATTATTTGCAAAGTTCTGACTCACGCACGCTGCTACCCAGTCTGATATCACAACGCTTAAGCGAGCTGGAAACGCGTTGCCAGGCCGATCCCCCCGATACTGATTATGAAGAAGATATTGCTCGGGTTTTGCAAGAATACCGACGTTTACAGCCACGTCGCGCCAGGTTCAGTGAAACACTGGAAGCCCGAATAAGCGCACTGGCACCACGATTGAGCCTGAACGATCGGGCTGAACTGTATTCATTGCTCTGGAACGAAGAAAGTCGTTTAACGCAAGAGTGGTTTCGTCTCGCTCTGTTACTGGAACAACTCGGCCATCCTCAGCATATTCTTGCCCCGGCAAGCCTGGTAGTAGACAGCTTTATGTTGCCTGTTGAAGGTTTTTTGACACCCATCAACCCTCACCACCACCAGCAGTCAAACGATGTGCAGGTTTGCTCTCTGATCAAAGGGGTCGCACTACCGCCTCTCAGTGTCTCGCAGCAAGACTTAGCGCGGATTTGTGCTGAAGTGATTCTGACGCCAAAATCAGCCCCCCTGCTTTCCGGTGTTGATTTACTGGATATTCCAACGCACCAACTCGATTTATACACTCACCGCCTGCAAGTGGATATTTTACTGGTTTGCAATGCCGTACTGCACGTACGCGAGACTCAGACGACAGCTGACAGGTTAAACCGCTGGATAGACAGTACTCAGATTTCCGGCAACGACGGTCGTCCCGGCCTCATTTGGGCCATTACGTCAGCAGACTCACGTTTTAAAAATGGCGTAAATCTGGATGAGGGAGTTCAGCGGCGAGTGGGAACGGCTCGCACGCGTTGGGGTACTTTGCAGGCGCAGGACACTCGGAATTTACACTTGCTACGCGACTGGCTGCAAGGCGCTCTTACACCTGAACGTAAAACTCAGCGTCTGGCCGGTTTGAATCTGGCATTAGAGAAACAGGCCCGGAATTTATTCCGTAGTCTGCGCGACGTACATTTGCTCACACCTGAAGAGCTGCGCCAGCAGGCTGAAGTTCTGGTGAGGACACTACAAACACAGGTGCTGCAACTGGGCTCCTTGCTGGCTTGCCTGGTACCTTCCCGCGAGGCATTGAATCAATGTTGGTTACAAACTTATCAGCAAGAACAAGCCAGACCAGAAAGTCCGGAACTAAAGATTGATCTATTCGCCGATGAGGAGCTTGATGAGGCGCCCCATCCTGATAAAAGATCTTACAGTAACGCAATTTATCATCTGTGGCTCAATCATCTGCGCACCCCGTTACACTCAACTGAAACCAGCCTGTCGTCGTTACTGGAACCTGAGCAGTGGCACACATTGTGCGAGATATTAATCATCGCCAGCTATCGACTCGGATTACCGGCGCAACTGGAAAGCGTCAGCGACGAACCGAACCGGGAACTTGCCGTAGCACGCAGTCATAGTGCGTTGGGCGATTTTGTTGCCTGGCTCGGTTATGCTGGTACCCCTTACAACCAGCGCCCGTTAAGCCGTATTAATAAGCAACAAGCCATTTTTGCACCGGTCAGTCGTCTGGATATTAATCAACGCTTGAGTAAACTGGGTGAACAACCCCAGCGAACAAACGTCAGCTATGCCTATGACTGGCTGGTGGCCCTGTATACCAGGGGCCGCGAAAATAGCGACTATCAGGCACCTGGCAGCCTAAGCAAACACCACCACCAGACGCTGTTAAAATTACTGGCGTAACCGTTGTACTCAAGAATAGCCTGGATACCATAAAGGCATCAGTTTGGATTATATGGCTGCCTTTTAACCATTAAGGTGTGAGGAACCCGCTCCGTGAGCGGGTTATCATATTTTGATGAGCGATGCTGAGATCTTCCCTAAAACGATATTAAGAAGAACCTTCTGAATCTTTAATCGTGATAGTATAGGTTTTATCTAAATATCCTGGTTTTGAAAGCATTCCGCCACCTAAGCCTCCATGCATTCGCACTTTAGCTATACCTGCTACCAACGAGTCAAGGCCTGCATCAAATGAGTAATATCACTGAGAACAGTAATGAAAATGCCTTTAAACACGCGTTTAACGAGGCTTTGCTACAGCAAATGGCTGCTTCAATCAGTCGCTATTTACCTTCATTTCACTCTGCGGCATTTCTGGCTATCGCACCGCTGTTAACGGACAGAGAAATGAAAGCCAGGGTTCACCTGATACGCGATACCCTCGCCGCGGAGCTGCCTGAAAACTATCCCGATGCCTTAAATATTCTGATATCAGTCCTTAAGGATAATCAACTCAGAGGGTTTTCTGTCTGGCCGATTGCTGAGTTTATTCAGACCTATGGTATTGAATACCCTGATATATCATTAGATGCCTTAGCCATTGTCACCCAGTTTTTTACCTCTGAATGGGCAGTGCGCCCTTTTATCAAACGCTATCCACAGCAAACCATGATGTTTCTGCTTGATTGCGCCAGAAGTGAGAATGTGGATATTCGTAGATGGGCGTCAGAAGGAACCCGACCAAGGGTTCCCTGGGGAGAACTACTACCCGCTTTTATTCAGGATCCAAGTGCAACCCGAGAGATTTTAGAGGCGTTAAAATTTGATCCTGAACTCTACGTCAGAAAAAGTGTTGCCAACCACCTGAATGATATTACCAAAGATAATCCTGACTACGTCATTCAGTTATTAACCCGCTGGAAGCAGCAGGCTTCTCCCGCAGGACTTAAAAACATTGACTGGATCATCAAACAGGCTTTACGAACGCTTATCAAAGCAGGCCATCCGGGAGCACTGTCTCTTATTGGCGTTCAATTTGGAGCAAAGGTAGAACTTACTGAATTTACGGTAAAAAAACGAAAGATCAGACTGAATGAAAGCCTGGAGTTCACCACGCAGCTTCGTTCTCTCAGTGACCAGCCACAGAATATCGTCCTGGACTATATTCTTCATTTTATGAAAGCGAATAACACGACATCTCCCAAGGTTTTTAAGTTACGCACGTTTTCGTTACCTCCCGACAGTGTCATCCGTATCGATAAAAAACATACCATTAAAAAAATCACGACCCGTCAGTACTATGAAGGTATTCAATATATTGAGATTCAAGTGAATGGAAAGGTTCTTCATAAGGAGGAATGGCTTCTTGAACTGGCTGAGGCAACAGATGATAAAACAGGTAAAATTAACTGAAGTTCGAACAGCATAAAATGTTGAATGAAAAATTATAACCCCGGTAAAATTTCAGACCACCCAAGGTGAAAACTATCCATTTATGCTGAAAAAACAAACTTTTCGCCTTTTTTTTAGCATTTTATAAAACACCTTTACTTGGTTAGCTTCAGGCAGGGCGTAAACCTGCCTGAAGCTTTCTACTCAATCATTCTCAGAACAGACCCAACGGCTTAGTGTCATAGCTCACCAGCAAGTTTTTCGTATTCTGATACTGGTTTAATGCCATTTTATGGGTTTCACGCCCTACGCCTGACTGCTTATAGCCGCCAAATGCGGCATGGGCCGGGTAAATATGGTAGCAGTTTGTCCAGACACGGCCTGCTTTAATATTACGCCCCATGCGATAAGCAAGGTTAGTATCCCGTGTCCATACCCCTGCCCCAAGTCCGAATTGCGTTTCATTGGCAATCGCCAGCGCTTCTGACTCCGTTTTAAAGGTCGTAATTCCGATGACCGGGCCAAAAATTTCTTCCTGGAAGCAACGCATTTGGTTCTCACCTTTAATCAACGTTGGCTGGATATAATAGCCATTGTCGAGATCAGGTTTTATTGAGGCTCGTCCACCTCCTGTGAGGATCTTACCGCCTTCTTCACGGGCGATATCAATATAAGAGAGAATTTTATCGAACTGCTGACGTGATGCCTGAGCACCGATCATGGTATCTGTGTCCAGAGGATCGCCACGACGAATATTCGCAACTTTCGCCATCACGCGTTCCATAAAGGATTCATAGATTGATTCCTGAATCAATGCCCGGGACGGACAGGTACAGACTTCCCCCTGGTTAAAGAAGCCCAGAACTAACCCTTCCACAGCTTTATCGATAAAGTCTTCTTCCCCTTGCATCACATCGGCAAAATAGATATTCGGTGACTTGCCGCCTAACTCAACGGTACAGGGAATAATGTTCTCCGCGGCACAGGCCATAATATGACGACCGACTGGCGTAGAACCAGTAAACGCTATTTTCGCAATACGCTTGCTGGTTGCCAGAGCTTCACCCGCTTCACGGCCAAAGCCCTGAACGACATTAAGAACGCCTGCCGGGAAAATATCACCTGCCAGTTCCAGCAGTAATGTAATACCCAGCGGTGTCTGTTCCGCTGGTTTGAGTACCACGCAGTTACCAGCAGCCAGTGCAGGAGCCAGTTTCCAGGCTGCCATCAATAGTGGAAAGTTCCACGGAATAATTTGCCCCACGACACCTAATGGTTCATGAAAATGGTAAGCCACAGTGTGTTGGTCAATCTCTGCCGTGCTCCCTTCCTGCGCCCGCAGGCAACCGGCAAAATAGCGGAAATGATCCACCGCTAAGGGCAAATCTGCATTCAGGGTTTCACGAATCGGTTTGCCATTATCCCAGCTCTCTGCAACAGCTAAATATTCCAGATTTCCTTCAATACGATCGGCCAGTTGTAACAGTAAATTAGCACGATGCTGGGCGCTGGTTTTACCCCAGGCATCAGCAGCCCGATGTGCTGCGTCTAATGCCGCATTAATATCGCTGGCATCAGACCGTGGAAATTGGGCGATATCACTGCCATTAACGGGCGATGTATTCATAAAATACTGACCGTTGACGGGTTCAACAAATTTACCGTCAATATAGTTTCCATAAACTGATTTAAAAGAAACCAGTGATCCAGGTGTACCAGGATGAGCATAACGCATCGCAAACTCCTTACTGTAGGGTCATTTTTATTAGAGTGTGAGCTATCACAGTTTGACTGTAATCGCTTGGCATCAATGTTATTGCATGCGCCATGCCAGTTTTTTAACGGATCACCTGTGGATTTATTTTTATCTGTTTATCAATGAATTAAGTCTCGACTTGTTGTTTTGTTACAATCCTTCACAATAACAATTTAGCAATTGTGTTGCGACTCGCAACATTAAAAACACCCAACCGCTACAATGTCGCAACACTTTCGAGCTCGTTCGGAGATTGTTAATGTTGGGAAATCAGTCCGTTGCCAGTACACCTGAAATAGCGTTAACCCCGTTACTGAATGATTCCTGGCTTCGTAGTCAGCTATATGGCCTGGATCCAAAAGCAGGAGATTTGCCACGCATTCCTCATAATGAACTGGCTGATAAACTCGCGAACAATACCAGTCTGCAGCAATTTGCCCAGCCCGTAGTAAAGGCACTGGCAGAGAAAATTGCCGCCAAACAGTCTGTTGTGGTGCTGTCAGATGCCAGTGGTTTAGTGCTGAATAATTTTGGCGATCTCAGCGCGCTGCAAAAAGTACAACGCTTTGCTCTGGCGCCCGGCAATTTATGGAGCGAATGTGGGCGCGGAACTAATGCTATCGGTACCTCGCTGGCTATCGCCGATGGCTGTGAAATTTTTGCCCATCAGCACTATCTCACCAGTAATCAGGATTTATACTGTGCAGCAATGACGCTCCAGGCACCAAATGGACAAATTGCAGGCGTGCTGGATATCTCCGGACCCGCTCATTATTCCCACCCTTATACACTCTCCTGGGTCAAAGACGCAGCCAAGCAGATTGAGTATCTGTGGATGAAACAGAGTCTGCAGCCCGATCAATGGCTAATGAGTTTACATCCTCAGCCACAAGGCATTGATAGTATTGACGAGCTGTTACTGATATTTTCCGACAATGTGTTAATCTCTGCTAATCGCACTGCTATCCGGGAGCTTAATTTACGCCTCGATCAGTTTGGTTCTCTCACTTTTCAGCAATTATTCCCGCTGTGTAAACAAGCGGCTACTCCTGTCCCTCTCCCGCTGACAACCAGACAGCAACAACAGTACTATTTTCGTTTGCGTGAACCTCTGCGTAATATTCATCCCGTTGTCAGACCGCCCGTTGATACCTTCCCCCTACAAAACGAAAACGATAAAATGGTTCGGTTGCTTAACGCAGGGATTTCTCTTTGTATTCAAGGCGAAACAGGAACCGGAAAAGAGTTTGTCAGTCGTCGGTTACATCAGCAAAGCCGCTGGTATCGGGGTGAATTTGTGGCTATCAACTGCGCTGCCATTCCTGAATCATTGATTGAGTCTGAGCTATTCGGTTATCAGCCGGGAGCTTTTACTGGCGCCAGTAAAAATGGTTATATCGGTAAAATACGTGAGGCAGACGGAGGCGTACTATTTCTTGATGAGATCGGTGATATGCCCTTTGCGCTTCAGACACGTTTGCTGCGTGTATTACAGGAAAAAGAAGTCGCACCTTTAGGCTCCAGTCAAAGCTGGTCGGTTGATTTTGCCGTTATCTGCGCCAGTCATCGTAATTTAGCGCAATTAGTGGCTAACGGTGAATTCCGGGAGGACTTACTGTACCGTTTGCAGGAGTTTTCACTCACCCTGCCCCCGTTACGTGAATGGCCCGCACCCCAGGCTTTTATTTTGCAATTGTGGCAAGAAATGGGAGGTGCCCGGAGGGGGATTCAGCTAATGCCAGAGTTGTCAGAACAGCTTGCACAGTATCCCTGGCCCGGCAATATTCGACAACTCCGTAGTTTACTTAAAGTCTTGCTTGCTTTAGCTGACGATAACGAGCAGCTGGATTGCAGTTGCCTGCCTGAACAATTTCAGTCAGCACCACAGGAAGAATCACTCTCCATTCGTCAACGACATGATGAGGCTTTAATCGCTGAGACCTTAAAGCGCTTTAAAGGGAATATCAGTAAAGCCGCACAAGCGTTAGGGGTCGCCCGCAGTACTCTCTATCGGCGCGGAATAAAAACAAAAACACAATAAAATCAGCCGGTAAAAACAATGCCGTGCGTAAAAAATGACGAAAACCAAAAACACTCACAAAACGAGATAAAGTACATGACGGATAGCGATTTTTTTCTATGTCTGCGTCAATGGAATACGCATTAACTCGCTCAGGGTATGTCGGTTACGTACAGCATCAGCAAGCGTGTATTGATTTAAATGCTGGATAAATACCTGCATGGCATCTTGCAGCATACCGTTTAAATTACAGTGATTAATCAACGGGCAGACGGGTCCATAGCAGTTAACGATATATTTTGATTCATCAGCCCGCTCTTCCAGAGTCTGGATTATTTCACCCAGACGATACTCCTTCAAATCTTTCGCCAGGTAAATACCACCGTTACGACCTCTTACGGTATGGATCCACCCTTGCTGCCCCATAAAATGTACCACTTTTACCAGGTGGTTAACGGAGACCTGAAGTTCACCGGCCGTCTGGCTGATAGTAAAAGGGGTTTCACGAGCCGGTTGTGTCAGGAAAATAAGTGTCCGCAAGCCAAGATCGGTAAACTGGTGAAGTTTCATTAGGTCCTCGTTATACCAGGGGAATATACTTTTCCCCCGGCGATTAACTCAACATATGCTATTCCCGAAATACCTCAAATCTGCCCGTCATACATCAATTTCCTGTGAGTGACGGATCAACAGGTTGCGTTGGTCAAACCCAGACGTTTTGTCCTGCAGCTTGAATTATTTGGGGTATAAATTAAACAACTTTAACTATTCAGGGTTATAGCCAATGCCTGCATTATATTACAGTTTTACTCCCCCAGTCCCGAATGCTTCACTATGAATTTGCTGTTGCGGAATGCCACGAGCCAGTAAGGCGGCATTCTGTAGCTGCATAAAGGGGAGCGGGCCGCAAAGATAGTAGTCTGCATCTTTCGGGAGTAGCGCTTCCGGAACCTGTTGTAAATCCAGGCGACCTTGATACTGGTAGTCTTTACCCAGGACTTCCCCCTGAGTGACTGACTCATAAGCAGTATAAGTATACAAGCGTGGGTTTTGCTCTTTTAAAGCATCCACATCTTTACGCATCGCATGCACATCAGGGTGACGTGCCGCATGAATAAAACTTATTTGTCTGGCAGGTGTTTTATCCGTTTTTTCATGTGAGATAAGCTGGTTTAGCATCGCTATCATCGGTGTAAGACCGATTCCGGCGCTAATCAGTACATTATTGTTATCCTGATTAACCAGGAAGAAATTCCCGGTGGGGGCGCTGGCTTCAATCACATCCCCTTCATTAATCACATTATGCAATGTTGATGAAACATAACCGGGATCCTGCCCTTCGAGATGAGCATCCTCACGTTTCACTGATATACGCAGATATTTACCCGATGGTTTATCTGACAGGCTGTACTGACGTGGCTGTTTGATGCCGAGTTCAGGGACAGTTACTCGCACAGTAATATACTGTCCTGGCTGATAAACTGGCAGCGCTTGTTTATCTTTCGGCACCAGATAAAACGACGTAATCTCAGCGTTTTCTTGTTCTTTGCGCTCAACGACAAATTCACGCCAGCCCAGCCAGCTACCTTGCGTCGCTTGTTGCTGCTGATAAAGTGATTTTTCGGTTTCAATAAATAAATCAGCCAGTTGCTGATAGGCAATGCCCCAGGCAACAATCAGTTCGTCATCCATCGGAATACTCAGCACTTCGCTGATGGAATGCAGTAAATTTTCACCGACAATCGCATAGTCAGGAGCTTGAATATTTAAACTCACATGTTTATGGCAGATAAGCTCAACGGCCGGAGCAAGCACTGAAGGATCATCAATATTTTCCGCATAAGCTAACACCGCCCCCGCCAGAGCACGTGCTTGTGCCCCACTACGCTGATGCCCAAGGTTAAAGGTCTCTTTAAGATCCGGGTTATTACCCAGCATACGTTTATAAAAATAATCAGTCAGAGCGGCACCGCTCTCTTTTAATACCGGGACAGTGGCTTTTACCAGCTCTTTCTGCTTTGAGGTTAACATCGTTTTCTTTCCTCTCTCTTAAAGATGCATTTAAAATACACATTTATTCAGACGCTGACAATTCCTTTGTTATATTATGGGTTTTAGCCTGGTTATCAGCAGGAAAAAGATCTTCTGAAACATTCCCGAATGCGTTACCAGAGAAGTTCGCACTGGGTGTTTAAAGGTGACTTCTGCAAAACATAAAACCGCGCCAACGGAAGCTGGCATTGATCGCCATCAACAAGAACCATTAGTATGATGTAACTAATAAACCATTAAAAAAGGGCTAAAACGCCCCAATATCATTCAGCTGAAAGATAACCTTCTTGCAAAATCAACAAGTTATCCGGCTTGACATAAATCACCCCTTCTCCCGGCACATCTATTTCTGCAATCATAAACAGTGCCAGGGTTGTGAGCAGCGGCAAGGTTATAATCAGTGAGTTTCGCCCGCGCAACCCCCGAATATTATGACCTATCAAGTAGTTAGCTGCGACAGAGAAGATTATCAACAATAACCAGGCCGCGCCTGGAATTTGATCCCGCCATCCAGCCGTTGTTCTGGCCTGGGTGTTGTACAGCTCGGTATAAGAGCTTAATACCAGGCTAAATCCGTTAACGGTACTGGTTTTAGCTTCATTTTTGGCGATGTCCCACAATGTTTTCTGAATAGCGATCGATTGATTCTGTAATGGCTGGGAATAGATGTGCGTGCCCGAGTTAAAAAAAGCAATACGCGTACTGAGATATTGCTGCAGTAATGGGTAGGCTTGTTGCTGACTTTCTGTAGTAAGCATCGCGGTATTTTGCACCGCATTGGCAATAGCAATGGCTTCTTGCTCTTCTGTCTGTTCCCGGGCGTTATATCCTCCAATCGCTATGGACAGAATAAATCCCATCAATAAAAAAAGTAATGATAATAAGGCGCCAAGAATGATTTTTGCCTCATCATTTGCGATATCGTCACCGGGGTGTTTTTTTTTAAACAGACACTTCCCGACAACAGAAGAGCCTAGCATTAATAAAAATATCGCTACAAAAAGTACGACAGAATTCATAGCAACAACATTTAAAATGCTTTCAGTAATATTCATTTTTAAATTTCACTCTGTCATCTGACGAGAAGGAATAACCCTTAAAATATTGTCACGATTGATGCGTTATTCAAGCTTCAGATACCACTCTTCAGTCGGGGTATTTTTATCAAAAACCTGTCCCTGAAGGGGCGTTAACGTCTGTATTCCCTTTTTACGCAGCAGAGGAATACTACGCCGTACCGGTTCACTCCAGGGATGAAAAGCCATGGTATAAGCTCCCCAGTGAACAGGCACCACACGATGAGCCTGCAAGTCTTCTGCTGCCTGAACGGTCAGCTCCGGCGTCATATGATTATTCGGCCAGCGTCTGTCGTACTGCCCGTTCTCAATAAAAGCAAGACTGATATTGGGAAAGCGGCGGGCAATTTCAGCAAAATGGAAGCCATAGGTGGAGTCTCCGCTATAATATATCGTGTCATCAGCCTGCTGAATAATATATCCCCCCCAAAAACTCTTATCGGTATCACGCAAACCACGACCGGTATTATGCCATGCGGGTACCAGAGTATAGCTAACGTTTTGATAATTCAGTGACTGCCACCACTCGAGTTCGGTAATATTTTCAGCCCGTATCCCCAACGGGGTAAGATATTCCCCCACGCCAAGAGGAACAATGAAACGCGTCGACGTTCCGGCGAATTGCTTGAGTGTTTTTTCTTCCAGATGGTCATAATGGTTATGTGATAGCAATATCATATTCACCTGGGGCCATTCATTCAGAGGCGCTGCGGGTTCTTGAAAGCGTCGCATATTCACGACTAAAGGTGAAACTGACTTACCCAGTACTGGATCAACTGCCACGGTTTGTTGTCCGACTCTCATCAGTAATGTGGAGTGACCAAACCAGATAAAACGATTGATATTGTCATTCTGAAGAAACAGCGGCCAGTCTGGTGTTATTGTTGGCAACGGTTTCTTCGGTCCATATTGACTCAGGCCCTGCAACATTTCTAATAATGCCGATATACCGTCTCTGAATGCGACTCCGCTCATTGGCTGTGGATTAACAAATCGGCCTTTTTCTTTATTAAAGTGAGGGCTTTCCGGGTATCCTGGAAAAGTACGCGACAATCGTGCTGCACACGCCGCAGGAATGGCCAGAACACGGGCAATAATCCATTTGTAAAGTCGTGTCATTTGTTTGAATCATCCGTTAAATAAGCCGTTCGGGGGAGAGGTCTGCTAAAAAATTATCGTGCCGGGATCTTAAACAGTCACTCCCGTTACGCCAGCAGCGCTTTTATCAGAATGATGTTAATAGCAATCAATAACAGAGTATATAGGCAGCGCACTTTAAGCGAGTTGAACGCGGCTGAGATGTACATTGGCGGATGGCCGGGTGCAGGATATACTCATCGAGAGAGCGATCCCGTTAATGACAAGCGGCATAGCCCCATATTCAACGTTGAAAACTACAGGGCCATGTAATATATCAGCGTGTTGTTTCGACGACTTCAACCAGACTTACCCAACCCGCCTTGATAAACGCATGGGTATGTGGCTGGGTGAAATGCTGTTGATGAGCAGCCTGGCTTTCATAATGCTCCCACAATATAAAGCATCGTGGTTGAATATTATCCTGTAACGCTAAAGCCTGATTACAGCCGGGCTCCTGTCGCACCTTCTGGCAATAGGTTTCAAGGGCTTGCTTTCCTTCTTCGACAGACCACTGTGAATTGACCAAAACTTTTGCCGTAATAAAATGTCCCGTATTATTCATATTTATTCCTTATCATAGTAACGGTTAAATCGATGGAGCAGTTTCTATAAATCGATAACTCGTTTCTTGCAAAAAACGCCCCTCACCCATTGACTGAGGTGGTCTATTCTTAACAGACGATCGCGTTCTGTTATTTGTGTCTGTGACATAGCATCAAAATTTAACGCGCTTAACATAGATATATTAAATCACGCAGATAAACATTTGACATCGCCTCAGTATTAAAATCATTAACAGGGACTGTATAAATTTTTATTATCTGCATATTGTACGTGCTGACAACTGATAACATTAAGCACAATTAGCAACTTCGCTCCCACCAATAGCTCAGTTTTATATCTTTAGTTGTGACCATACAGCAATGCTGCGCGCACCTGAGAAACCATTTTTTCGCGATAAACGTCGCGCACAGGAGTCAGTTATGCCACTTTTGTGGCATCAGGTTCTTTGGCTACAGCCAGTATCTGTAACTACTACGACGATTCCCAACCACGTGATGTATATTCAATTAATCAGAACCTTCTTTCTTGTGGTTTATGTCTCGTATGATGTAATATTTGATTAACGTTTTTATATCAAATGATATTGATAGTTTTTACATTCTAATAGTGCAAGATGTCCACGTGTTATTGGCTTTCATCTGTAATGTCGTATCCAGGATAACGTATCGATAAATCTATTGATTTTTATCAAATACCTAACAAAGCAAAACAGAGTGAGAAATGAACGTGATTCTGAAAAAAAAATCCCAAATTGCTAATGTTTCTCAAAGTCACTGGAGATGGGGGCGAGCTATTCGCGCCGCAGTAAGCATCTTTATCCCATTCATATACGGGTTGTTATCTAACGATATAATGACGGGTATGTGGATAGGTATGGGTTGTCTTATGATGATAACAGGTGAAACGACAGGGACGTATCGTTATGTCTGTAGTCGAATGGTTCTCTCGGCTATTATTGGTTCCCTTGGTTATCTTGTTGGATATTTGAATGAATTGTCATGGAGCTTGGTGATTTTATCCATGATGTTTTTTGGTGCAGCATCTCAATTTTTAAGTCGTATTAATCATACGCTATCAATAGGAATGCTACAGTTCTTATTATTAGCATCCATTGCATTAGGTGTACCCTCCATAGAGAACTTCTGGAAACCCTCGATTCTGTATTTAGTCGGAACATTGCTATATATAATAATCTTGAGCCTGGAATTTTTGATACGCAATATAATCAGCAGTCCCGAAGATAAAAAAGATGAAACCCCTCCTCCTTCGGTTAATAAAGAACCTCCGCAGGCAAAAGAGTCGAAGTATATATCGGCGTGTACGCTCGCATTATGTCTTGGCGTTGCTTACAGCATGCATCTAATAGATAATAACCCTCATTGGTTTTGGATACCCTTAACGGTTGGCCTGGTTATTAAGCCTGACTTAGGTCCAATGCAGGCACGGGCGCCACAACGAATTATCGGCACTTTTTTCGGCGTTATCATCGGTGCTATAGTATTGATTTTAATACCGAAAAATATTTATTTTGTAACTGTAATGTCTATATTTTCTTTTGTGTTACCTTGGGCTATGAGTCGCTCGTATGTTTTACAAGCTGTTTTTTTAACTCCGCTAATTTTATTATTGATAAATATTATCCAGCCTGGAAGTAATGACATAAACTATGCAGTACAACGCCTTATTGATACCATTATAGGAGGAGGTATTGTTATGGTAGGTTATTATATTTCATGCTTTTTCCGGTGTATTGGTTCACGTTTTAAACTCTTTAATTAAGGCTAAAGTTAGGACTGTATCCAAAATAATTCGAGTTGCTTGTCTCACGCACACAACGTGCAAGCAACTTGAAATATGACGGGTATATACCAACACAATAGATAACGGAATAGCTATTGATACTCAATGCCTGCGCGATAAGCATGGCCCCCAATTGTTCTCTGTTAACCATAGAGGGCATGTGTCTTGCGCTGTTCATTTTAGTCCGTAATAGCAGGTCCTCTTCAAAACCGCAAAATCCTTCAGATCTCGACGAAGAGACTCAGCGAGTAGACCTGTCTGTCATAATGCGTCTTTTTATATTGCCAGACTGGCTGATCTGAAGCTTCTCCGGTACCTCCCCCTGAATAAGCTGAGTAATCAGGGTATAACAATGTAGTGCCAGCTGACGATTATCCTGCGAAACCGTATCGATCGGCAAAGAGAGAGAATCATAAAGATAATGGTCATCAAAACTGGCCAGACAGACAGGCTGGTCGCGTAAATTATGTTGGTGCATATAACGCAGAACGCCCTCAAGCAGACCACAGGCCGCAGTAAAAACGGCTTTCGGTGGACGCCCCAGCCGGGCACAGAGTTCGGCAAACATTTCGTATCCGGCACTTGAATGATACTTTCCGTGAATAATCCATTCCGGACGAGGCGTTATCCCGGCTTGCTGTAGTCCCTGAATAAAGCCTTCCAGCCGGTCACGCGTAGGTGACAGCCGTGGCGGACCACCAAGAAAATAGAACTCATCAGGTGACTGACTGGCAATGGGCGCAATTAACTCACGGACAGATTGCGTCGACTCAGTGAGTACACAGGGTAACTGACTGCCGGACATATTACGGTCAAAAAGGACCACCGGTAATTGTTCACTGAGTTTGCGATAGAAATCATCTGAAAACATACAAGATGCCACTATCAGGCCATCAACCTGGCGGGCAATCATATTATTAACGACCATGGTTTCCTGGCCTGGATTCTCATCAGTACAAGAAATAATGAGCTGTAATCCAGCTTCACGGCACAGCGTTTCCAGCTCAAATGAAAAGACGGCAAAACCATAATTTGTCATTTCCGGCACAACCAACCCCAGGGTCAGTGTGCGATTACGCTCATCTCGTAGCGATCGGGCATGAATATTAGGTTGATATTTTTGCTGTTGCGCAATAATCAACACGCGTTCGCGCGTCGCAGCAGAAACGCGTAGTTCTTTTCCCCGGCCATTCAATACCAGGCTTGCCGTGGCGATAGAAACCCCGGCCAGTTCCGCCACGTCTTTTATCGTGACACGTTTGATTTTATGCACAAAAAAACCCGAAACTAAGGATAATTCTCAGCAGTTTATCATGCAAACAGAGAGGGAGCAGTAGCATAAGAGAGTGATAATTTGACGAAGTCGCGGCCCTCCGAGTATAAACTCAGGACAGCGTGCCACTGGCAGGTTATCGGCCCCCACCAACACAGGGGGCCGATAAAACTTAGAACCAAGTTTCCATCTGGACACCAAAGTTCCACTCTCCGCCGGAGGTGAAGCCATCGTTACCGAATGAACCTTCTTTAGAGTAGTTATCCAGTTTGCTGCTCCAGTCCATCCAGGTGGCGAACAGACGCAGTTCCGGACGGCTGAAGAAGTCACCGACTTTTTCCGCTTTAAGCGTCGGGGCAAAGGTCAGTTTATAGAAATTGCCATTCACCGCGTTACGATCTTCAAAACCTTTAGGTTTCAGATCCATATACTGGTAAGAACCTTCAAACGCCAGAGCAAAGTTTTGCGTTATCTCTTTGATCAGACGGGTATTCAGAGTAGCCCACTGATAACTGTCGCCTTTCACATAGCGATCTTTACTGCTTTGCGCCATCACCGACGGCGCGATATGCCAGCCATCCCCCAGCGGGGTTACGCCGTAGCTCGCAAAACGCCAGGTGTTCGCTTCTGACAACAGTGCACCATCAGAACCAATACTTTTCACCTCAGCACCTAAACCATGACCGTAGAGAATCGCGGTTTTCGCAGAGCCTTCTCGCAGGCCGTAGAAGCTATCGTTATGGAGACCGGCCAGAACATGGACACCATTGTGTGCTTTGTCCGAACCATTGATAATATCGACGCCATTACCACTCTTACGGTTCTCATTGTCTTTCGCACGTAACCCGGTGACCATCACCTGGAACGGACCCATAAAGTTGTTTGCGGTTAACATATGGTTCTGGATGGTATTGTTACTCTCATTTTCAATTGGCCCAAAATCACGACCGTAGATAGAGAAGTTACTGCGGAAGTCATCATTCCATTTCACATCATAGACACCACCACCGGTCCCCGCCAGGAAGACGATATCAGAGTCTAACCAGTGAATATCAAAGTTATCGCGGTCAAAGCGTTTACCTGCCCACCAAGTACTGCCTTTCAGCGGACCATCAAAGCCCGGTAAATTGCCCAGTTCAGCATAGACCTGACGAACGTTCACATCGCTGGAATCCGCTGTCCAATCGTTATAGGTTTTCTGGCCATCAGCAACCATCGCTTTAAAACGTGTGGTTACACCGTTATCAAGAGTTTGTTTATGTTCAAGATTCAGCTCAACATAGGTATCAGGCTCATTACCCAGACGTCCGACCGCACCGCCGGTGTCACCCGCTGGCGTTAAATATGGCCCACCTTTGGTACTGGAGCCTGAGCCGTTCATCAGTAAACCGGAACGTGCATAACCATGGAACTCAAAGCCGCTGCTGGCATCCGCTTTGCTTTCCAGTTTTGCAGTACGCTCAGCGACGGATACAGCGGTCGCTTCGGTTGTACGCTGTTGCACAGCCAGTTGCTGCGCTTGTTTTTCTGCAACCACTGCGCGTTGTTCTGCAACCTGAGCGCGCTCTTCAGCAGCCTGAAGACGTTGTTCAAGAGCCGCAAGACGAGCTTCAACACTTTTCGAGTCAGCTTGTACCCCCATAGAGGCTGAGCCGACGAGCACCGCTATCATCAATGCAAGTTTTTTTTGTTTGTACATATATATTGCATCCTTACTAATTATATTTACGTTACACCACTGCTAAACCGATTTAGCTTAGTGAGATAAACATGTCATATCTTCCTGAGCAACAAAAAAAATGAATCGGGTAAGGTAACTGTGATGAAGCTTACAAATCGTGTGCTGATGTTACAAATATTTAACCAAATCTTGCTTACGAGGCAACGCTGTCATCGCCCCCTTGGCAGTCGTGGCCAATGCACCACATAACTGAGCCTGAATTAATATCTGTTCTAGTTGTACGATATTTTCTGGCATACCTTGTTCAGCCAGTCCACACAGCAGTCCCGCAACAAACGCGTCTCCTGCCCCGGTGGTATCAACACAGACCACGGGTCTGGAAGGAAAATGGTGCGTTTTTCCCTGATAATGGGCCATGACGCCCTCTTTGCCCTGGGTGACCAGTAATAATTGTAGCGGGTAAAATGAAATCAGCTTGTCTATCCCACGCTGTAAATTTGATTCACCGCTAATAAATTGCAATTCTTCGACCGAGAGCTTCGCGACATCAGCCATTGCAAGGGCATCAGCAAGACAGGCACGTAATTGTTCCTCGTCTGTCCATAAATCGGTGCGAATATTCGGATCAAAACTGACTTTTCCGCCTGCCGCTTTAATTTGTTTCATAGCCAGAAAGGTCGTGCTTCTGCTTGGTTCCGCACTGAGCGCAATAGAACAGGTATGCAGCCATTCCCGGGGGTTAAAGTCAGGTAAGTCATCGGCTACGATAAACAAGTCGGCACTGGGGCGAACCATAAATGTAAATGAACGTTCCCCCTGCTCGTCCAGCGCGACAACTACGGTAGAAGTCCGGTGTACTGCGTCATGGTGCATAAAACTTGTATCAACGTTTTCATCATTCAGAGTTTGCTTCATAAAATGGCCGAAAGGATCGTCGCCCACTCGACCAATAAAACCACTCTTACCGTCCAGCCTGGCGATCCCCGCCGCCACATTTGCCGGCGCGCCTCCGGGACATTTTAATAAATGACTGTCACCTTCAGGCAGCAGATCCACAACCGCATCACCCAGCACCCAGACTTTTTCACTCATACTGTTCTCCACAAAGGCTAAAAGTTGCTAAAACCATTTAGCTTATTAAATCACAAAAAAAGTAAGCGATTAAGAAAAATATTTTATCTTCCTGTTTGTTACCCACAAGCACAGATAAACTATGGATATCGGCGGGCGGGATACAGACAACGTCCAGGTAACGTGAAGTATGACGGGTAATTGAACAATGCTTTGTTCTTGTTCATATATCTTGTGTAATACTGGCAGTTATCCACTCGCCAGGATCTCCTGACAAACCATCATATTGAAAACTGTAGAGTAACCAAATGAACACCAAGCCAAAAAAGCACCGTTCTCTTTATATTCCTTATGCCGGTCCGGTTTTACTCGAGTTCCCTCTGCTTAATAAAGGCAGTGCTTTTAGTCTTGAGGAGCGACTTAACTTCAATCTACTGGGATTACTCCCCGGCGCGGTCGAAACCATCGATGAGCAAGCTGAGCGTGCATGGCTTCAGTATCAGGGTTTTAAAAACGAAATAGATAAACATATCTACCTGCGTAATATCCAGGATACCAATGAAACACTGTTCTATCGGTTGGTTGAAAATCATCTGGTCGAGATGATGCCAGTGATTTATACCCCCACTGTTGGTGCCGCCTGTGAGCGTTTTTCAGAAATTTATCGTCGTGCTCGTGGTGTCTTCATTAATTACGATAACCGTCAGCATATGGATGATATTCTTCAAAACATTACCATACCGCACGTCAAAGTGATTGTTGTCACTGACGGTGAGCGTATCCTCGGCCTCGGTGACCAAGGTATTGGGGGAATGGGTATCCCGATAGGTAAGCTCTCGCTTTACACTGCATGCGGCGGAATCAGCCCGGCCTATACCCTGCCAGTCGTTCTGGATGTCGGTACTAACAACCCACAATTAGTGAATGACCCGTTGTATATGGGAGCGCGTCATCCACGGATAACCGGCGATGAATACTACGAATTTGTGGATGAGTTTGTTCAGGCGGTGCGCCATCGCTGGCCAAACGTTCTGCTGCAATTCGAAGACTTCGCTCAAAAAAATGCCATGCCGTTGTTAACGCGCTACCGCGATAAAATATGTTCATTTAATGATGATATCCAAGGCACCGCGGCTGTCACGGTCGGAACATTAATCGCCGCCAGTAAAGCTGCAGGCAGTCAGTTAAATGAGCAAAAAATTGTTTTCCTTGGTGCGGGTTCCGCAGGTTGCGGCATTGCAGAACAAATCATCGCGCAAATGCAGCATGAAGGGCTCAGTGAGACTCAGGCACGCAACAACGTTTATATGGTCGATCGTTTTGGTCTGTTAACCGATAACATGCCAAACCTGCTTCCGTTCCAGGTTAAACTGGTACAGAAACGTGACAAGCTGAATGACTGGGATACTACCAGTGAAGCATTGTCCTTACTGGACGTTGTGCGCAATGTGAAACCCGATATTCTGATTGGCGTTTCCGGTCAGGCCGGTCTGTTCACCGAAGAGGTGATCCGTGAGATGTATAAACATTGTCCACGGCCTATTATCATGCCGTTATCAAACCCAACTTCCCGGGTGGAAGCGACCCCGCAAGATATTATTACCTGGACCGAAGGACAGGCGCTAGTCGCCACCGGAAGTCCTTTTGCTCCGGTACAGTGGCAGGATAAGGTCTTGCCTATTGCCCAGTGTAACAACTCCTATATTTTCCCGGGAATTGGTCTCGGCGTTATCGCTTCTGGTGCTTCGCGCATCACCGATGAAATGCTGATGGCCGCCAGTGCGGCACTGGCGGAACATTCACCGTTGGTAAAAAATGGTGAAGGTCTGGTCCTCCCTGAATTGAAAGATATTCAACTTGTTTCCCGGGCGATTGCTTTTGCTGTGGCAAAAACCGCACAGCAACAAGGTCTGGCCACGCTCACCTCTGATGAAGCGTTACACCAGGCAATTGATGATAATTTCTGGAAACCAGAATATCGTGATTATCGCCGCACCTCTATCTGACCCAAAGACATTTCCCGCTCTTCATTGAGCGGGAAGCGGCCGTCCTTAGTGTGCAGAAAGCGAATTAACGCATTGAATTTAATGTCCGTATTATAAATAACTCGAGTTTTCCGGGCCCCCAAAATAGCCTGGAAACTTAAGATTTGAAGGGAATATACTTTTTTCTCATCTTTTCTGATTTTTAAACGCCTGGCAGCCCGCCCTCAATCAGAATTATTCAGAAACAGAATCCTGCCAGCTATCGCTTTTTGTGACAACGTCACACAACAAAACTCAAGAGCGTAAACTAGGAATTACACCTCCCGTAACCCTCATTTGACGAAAAAGACCTTTTCCCTTACTCTGCGCGGCATAAAGCGATGTTTCTGTTTATTAATAAAGAGGAAAACGTGAAGAATCGCACTCTTGGCAGTATTTTTATCGTTGCCGGAACCACCATTGGAGCAGGAATGCTTGCTATGCCCTTGGCTTCTGCTGGTGTGGGTTTCGGTGTTACTTTGCTGATGCTTTTCGGTTTGTGGGCATTAATGTGCTACACCGCATTATTGTTGGTCGAAGTTTATCAGTATAGTTCTGCCGATACCGGTTTAGGTACACTCGCCAAACGTTATCTTGGTCGTCCCGGTCAGTGGCTGACGGGATTTAGTATGCTATTTCTGATGTACGCATTAACAGCGGCCTATATCAGCGGTGCAGGTGAACTTCTGGCGGCCAGCCTGAGTCACTGGTTAGTCATGGATATTCCCGCGACTTCGGGGGTTCTTCTCTTCACTCTCGTTGCGGGCGGAGTGGTTTGTATCGGCACCCATATGGTTGATATGTTTAACCGAATTTTGTTTACCGCAAAAGTTATTCTGCTGGTGGTGATGCTGGCCTTGATGATGCCGCATATCCATCATACCAACCTGTTAACTCTGCCGATTGAACAAGGTCTCGCGCTGTCTGCTATTCCTGTTATTTTCACCTCTTTTGGTTTCCATGGTAGCGTACCCAGTATCATCAGCTATATGGGCGGCGACCAGCTTAAACTACGCCGAATCTTTATTATTGGTAGCGCCATCCCGCTGGTTGCTTATATTTTCTGGCAACTGGTAACGCTGGGTTCAATTGATGGGGCCACATTTGATACTCTGGCAACCCATCACACCGGACTGAGTGGTTTCCTACAAGTGATCCGCGAGGTTGTGGCAACACCGAAAGTGGGGCTGGTCATTCAATTATTTGCTGATTTCGCCCTGGCGACCTCTTTCCTTGGCGTCTCGTTAGGTTTATTTGATTATCTGGCGGATCTCTTTTCTCGTAATCGTCGAGCTTCCGGCAGATTACAAACCGGGGTGATGACCTTTCTGCCGCCACTGATATTTGCCCTGTTCTATCCCCAGGGCTTCGTAATGGCGCTGGGTTATGCCGGTGTTGCTCTGGCCGTACTGGCATTAATGATCCCGTCTATGCTGGTCTGGCAGAGCCGTAAACATCATCCTGAGCGTGTATTTAACGTGGCTGGAGGTAAACCGCTACTGGTTATTGTTTTTGCCTGCGGTGTTATGATTGTGCTGATTCAGTTCTCGATAACGCTGGGTTTATTGCCGAAGGTTGGCTGAGACAGCCTTTCACGGCGCCACACTGATTGCCAGTAAAATAAAAAGGCCCTGCATATTGTTATTGCAGGGCCTTTTTACAACACATCTTGCTCAATTATAACTGATAACCTGGTTTTTTAAGTAACTGTGCCATCTGGGGGGCAATTTGTGTATCCCAGACCTCTGATTTCCACTGCGCCTGTTCTACCATCTGTAATGCCACGGACAGAGACTCATCTTTTGAGCCAAAGTGTTTTTTCAAAACATCACAGACATCTGTCGCCAACGCCTGCTTTTGTTCTTCGCTTAAGTCACGTGGGAAGCATTTAATTTCAATATGTGGCATGGAGGTTTCTCGTGATTGCTGACTTAACCTACTGTTTTACAGTGGAAGGCCTTCCTGGTGCAAGCAATCTTTGCCATTGCCAGTATACCGAACAAGCACACTACGGATGCTTTGATGAAATCATGCAGCAAAAAAGGATTTCGCTTGCCTTCATGTGGCCAAAATATTGATGACAGGAAAACGATACATCTTTATTGCCAAATTCTGGTGAAAAACTATTTATAACAGGCAGGATAAATCGAAAGATTAAAATAACATGATAATAACAGCAGGAATAGTAACTTATTAACAATATAGTGCAGGAATATTAACCCAAAGGAGGTTTGCCGCCGCAAGCGTAAATACCTGCTGGTTATATATAAATTCGGCACGTCAATTCAGCTCGTGGACTCGCAAATAGTGAACAATGGGCGAGCAGAGAAAAGCGTAACGCGATTAGCTATAAAACACGTTAAGCAACAGCCCAGTGGAGGTCTGTTCTTTTATCTTGCTTTAAAAAACATCGTGTTATAACAATTCACGCATTAAGCCAAGAAACCAGAATAAGGGATCCGGATGAGCCAAAACCCGGTTATCGGCTATTCATCGTGGTAATCATATCCGTTGTTGCAACGGGTTGAGGATCATGAGCAAAAGCGCCCAGTACCATTAAAGCAAGAAGGATAACGAAAATAATATTTTTCATTGCACAGAGTCCACCAGCATTTAAAACTGCCCGCTATGCTAAAATAAAATCACTTAAATGGGTAAGGGATTTTTTAGATTTATTGCCTTTTTTGGCGCTTAATTCGTAAATATATATTTATTTAACGATCATTCGAAATAGTGTGTCACCTACAGGAGACAGTCTTAGCTATTTAACAATGTCAGATCCGCTCATTATACTTCATAAACTCCCGCTATTCGATTCTCGCCTGGAGGGGGTGTTCCTGCAACGATGGATGAGCATTTTAAGACTCTGAGACTTAGATGTCGACATGGATAACGTTCAAGTGAAAATGTTCGGCAGAAGATAACTGCTTGTTATTTCTCAGTCATCAGAAATAACAAGCGAGAGAAAAAACACGCAACCGTAACGTTGATGAACCCAAACAAGGTTGAGATAAAAGGCTTTATTGTTGCCTGACCAGCATACCTCTAATTAACTGCCTTTATTAGTTAGAGGTATCATTTAACTTATTTTTCGTCCAACAGTTTCAAGCGTTCCAGCATCGCCGTAAATTCATCCAGCGAGATCCCCTGCTCGTTATCATCAAAACGTAAATTAAACTGATGTTGTAGATGATGATATAACGCTTCCGGATGACTGAACTCAGGCATTTTTTCTGCCGCACTATAGAGCGTGCTGCGCCCGCCGTCAGGATGATACAAACTCAAGGTCAGGCAATGGCGGAAATGGGAGGCAGGCCAGGTTGAGACATAATGGTTGCCCATCTCATAATCTGAGTCAAACTGAGGCTCCAGGTTAAAGCTGTACATTTTCAGCGTCTTTTCGCTGTTCTGGTATTTCAATAACCAGAATCCTTCTTCTTGTTCCAGAATATAGCGCCCGTATGCGGTGTCGAGAACTTCACCGGCATGTAAACGAATCGGGATCGGTAAAGTTTGACCACCGAACCCCACATCAGCAAGCCAGGCTTCATCGCCAAAATTTACCAGGGTAATACGGTGGGTACGCGCCGGTAAGCGGGCAGGATTAGCCAGTAGCACGCGTCCGGATAAATTCGTCACCTTGAATCCAAGCTCAAAGAGTACCCTCCGGAACAGCCCATTCTGTTCAAAACACCAGCCCCCACGCCCCGCAGAAACCAGTTTAGCAAATACGCTATCATCATCTGTCTTGATTGTTCGCTCCAGCAAGACATCCAAATTTTCAAAGGCAATCGTCTGGGTATGAGCTATATGTAACTGTTTTAATGTTTCCAGAGTCGCGGTGCGGGGACCTTGATAGTTAATGCGTTTAAAGTAACTTTCCAGGCAAAATGACATAGTGACTTTCCTTTCTAATTAATCATCCCCGCACTGTATCGCTAAATACCCGTGATTAAATGTTAAAAAATGCTTACTCCTGTTATTAAGACGGGGGAGTACAACGCTGAATAATAATTACCCCGACAAAAATCACCAGAACGCCGCTAATACGTCCCAGACTGGCCGATTTTTCCGCCAGGCCCATTAAACCGAAATGGTCAATAATCAAGGCGGTCAGCATCTGTCCGGCAATCACCCCGGCAATAAACCCAGTCCCTCCCAGCCGGGGCACCAGCATTAGCGCCGCGGTGATAAAAATAACCCCTGCCAGGCCACCAAACCATATCCAGACAGGTGCCTGGAAAGCCTCACCGAATTTAGGTAACTGCAAGCGTAGAACCAGAATCAGCGGTAAAACACACATAAGACTGACGAGCAATGAAACGACCGTTGCCCAGAGTGGATGACCGAGAGTACGGCCGAGAATAGCATTTGCTCCCGCCTGAAACGGCACTAATGCGCCGGCAATCAATGCCAGTCCGATAAGCAATAAAGTATAGAGTCCACTGGTTGAAAACATATAAACCTCAGAAAACGATGGATCGAACCGCCATCATCAGTTATATGAAATATAGATACCAATTCGTATTTCACCCTGGGAACTATTCGCGAAATGAATAACCTTCGTCGTATTGATACTAATTTACTTGTCACACTCCATGCCTTATTACTGGAAAAACACATCTCCCGGGCGGCTATTCGCCTGCATAAAAGTCAGCCTGCTGTCAGCCATGCACTGGCGCATTTACGAACGATTTTTGATGATCCGCTGCTTATTCGCCGAGGGAAGCATCTTGAACTGAGTGTTAAAGCCAGTGGTTTGCTTTCGCCGTTAACCGAAGCGCTTGAAGGGCTGGAAGGCTTGCTGGAAGCCCCTGTTTTTGTTCCGGCAGAATCAAAACGTACTTTTCGCTTATCAATGTCAGACTATGGAGCCTGGCTGATTCTCCCTGAACTGGTCAGACGCTTACGCACTGAGGCGCCGGACATCTCATTAGTAGTCACTCAAGCCAGCCGTGAGATGATGATAGCTCAGGCTAATGAAGGTGAAGTGGATATTGCGCTGGGTGTTTTTCCCGGACTGAATGGCGAAACATTACGACAGCAGCCTCTTTTTGAGGAACGATTTATCAGCGTGGCGGATGCCAGTACCTTACCTGCCGACAGGATGCTGAGTTTAGCCGAGTGGCTTGCCAGGCCACATGTGATTGTTACGCATCCGTCCAACAACGGGTTAGAAATTGAGTCAGATCTTGCAGCTCTTGGGCTGGAAAGGAAAAGACAAATAACGCTTCCACACTGGCGTGTTGCTAATGATTTGATCCCCGGTAGCGATTTAATTCTTACCGTCGCCAGTCGTAATGTCACACCACTCAATCCGGCACTGTGTATCTTTGAACCGCCACTGGTTATTAAGCCCTTTTGGTTCCAACAACTCTGGCATCTTCGCCGCGATATCGACCCGGCACATCAATGGTTACGCCAGCAGATTGTGGATATCGCTCACGCCAGTAAAACATTTTTTTGAAAGTAATGAGTCTGAATTTGCAGCAAAATTTGACAACTATAGGAATCAGGCATAGCAGTTTTGCTTTATCCCGAGCTGCACTAACAGTGCGAAATCACCGCTACTTTTATTTTTTGCCGTGCTTCGTTTGGCAGAAATCGCAGATTTCTGGTTTTACTTCTACCCTGATTTCCGGCTAGTATCCTCAGCCTTCTTTTTACAGACGCTGCGATAAGACAAAACGTATTGAGAGGAAGGCCATTTTCTATGCTATCAGGTAGACGGGAGTCCCATGAGTTTAAAAACAGAAGCGGAGAAGCGAGCCGCAAAACGTCACTGGCTTAATGCGCAAGATGCCGGTTACCATAAAGCTATTGGTAACCGTCAAGTGCAAATGATAGCAATCGGTGGCGCAATCGGTACCGGATTGTTTCTTGGCGCCGGTGGCAGATTACAGGCAGCAGGCCCTGCGCTGGCACTGGTCTATTTAGTCTGCGGATTATTTTCGTTTTTTATTTTACGGGCATTAGGTGAACTGGTATTGCATCGCCCTTCCAGCGGCAGTTTCGTTTCCTATACGCGCGAATTCATCGGCGAAAAAGCAGCCTATGTATGCGGCTGGATGTACTTTATTAATTGGGCAATGACCGGCATTGTGGATATCACCGCGGTTGCGCTCTATATGCAGTACTGGAATAGCTTTGGTGACATTCCTCAGTGGGTGTTTGCGCTTGGCGCCCTGGCTATTGTTGCCACCATGAATATGATTGGTGTGAAATGGTTCGCAGAGATGGAGTTTTGGTTTGCCCTCATCAAAGTTCTGGCTATCGTCAGCTTCTTAGTCGTGGGGACTCTCGTCCTCGGGAGCGGCAAACCTCTGGATGGTCATAGTACAGGGTTTCATCTGATAACTGATAATGGCGGTATGTTCCCTCATGGCCTGTTACCCGCGTTAATTCTGGTACAAGGTGTCGTGTTTGCCTTCGCCTCAATAGAATTGGTTGGCACCGCGGCCGGAGAGTGTAAAGATCCCAAAACCATGGTACCAAAGGCGATTAATAGCGTTATCTGGCGAATTGGTTTGTTCTATGTCGGATCGGTCTTACTGCTAGTGCTGTTGCTGCCCTGGAGTGCCTATCAGGCAAACCAAAGTCCTTTTGTAACCTTCTTTAGTAAGCTGGGTGTCCCTTATATGGGGGATATCATGAATATCGTTGTGTTAACGGCTGCGCTGTCCAGTCTGAACTCAGGTCTGTATGCCACAGGCAGGATACTGCGCTCCATGTCAATGGGAGGGTCGGCGCCACAATTCATGTCAAAAATGAGCAAGAGTCAGGTCCCTTATGCGGGTATCCTTGCGACCAGTGCGGTCTACTTGCTCGGCGTATTCCTCAATTATCTGGTTCCTACTCAGGTATTTGAGCTGGTCCTCAATGTCGCATCATTGGGTATTATCACCTCCTGGGCCTTTATCATCATCTGCCAGTTGCGTCTGCGCAAAGCCATCGCCGAAGGGAAGGCAGATGAAGTCAGTTTTAAACTGCCCGGAGCACCTTTTACTTCCTGGCTAACCCTGCTGTTCTTACTCAGTGTTCTGATTCTGATGGCACTGGACTATCCAAACGGTACTTTTACCATCGCCTCCATTCCGGTGATTGCAGTCTTACTGATTATTGGCTGGTTTGGTGTGCGTAAACGCGTACACCAGCTTGCACAAGATAATCCTGAGTCTTAATCTCATCCTCTAAAGTGTGCCCTGTTATCGGGCACACTTTAATCATTAACCTGTTACAATGTCAGTACCTTTGTTGAACCCGAGAATGCTGACAGTGAAGATTGTAGTACGCCCTGCCCGCCCCGGTGATATCACCACTATTTTTGCTATCCGTACTGCGGTAAAAGAAAACCTGCTCTCATTAGAACAACTGACAGAGATGGGAATAACACCCGAGGTTATTCTGGAGATGCTGGCGGTACCTGATTGCATCTGGATGGCTGAAATAAATGAAATAACCGCAGGTTTTGCCATCGCGGACCATGACGAAGGATCAATTTTTGCGCTGTTTGTTCTGCCTGAATATGAAGGCCAGGGGCTCGGAGGACAACTAATGAATCATGCTGAAGCCGCACTCTTTCAGCAACATGCTCAAATCTGGCTTGAGACCGATAGCCTGAGCCGCGCGGCCATGTTTTATCAGCACCGTGGCTGGGAAGTGGTGGAGCAGCTACCTGGTACGGACAAACGCTATCAGAAAAAGCGTTCCTGATATTTTTGCCAGTATGACTCTATTAATACTGGCTTTATGAATATTTTGTTACCATCAGTGACAAAATAAATGACAGTTTTTTAGCCATATTACTCAGCAACAGGTAAACTTTTCAGGTCAGGTTTTGAATGTCCTGACATCCTCTTTCAATAAACTCACCAAGGAGGCCCTATGTTTCCTGAGTACCGTGAATTGATTACTCATCTGAAAAGCGTCAACCCTCGTTTTCTCAGTCTGTTTGATAAACACCATCGCCTTGACGGCGAAATACTCCGCAGAGAAGGTCCGAAAGGGACAGGATATGACCTTAAAGTCGCCCTGCTCAAAAAGGAAAAGCTGCGTTTGAAAGATGAACTGTACCAAATGCTAAAACACGCCAGTCAGCAAACCGCTTAGCGGCGGCCTTTTGTTGTCAGATCAAGGAAGAGCTCGCTCTTCCTTTTTTGTTGCTGTTACAGCAAGATGTTTACGCTACCTTGACGACACTGAAAGCAATCTCCCAGAGTGACTCTTCCCCCGGATATATTTCACGGATAACGTCTTTCAACTGTGACAGCGTCATATTTTCTTGTCGGGCATGCTGCTCATTTAACTCACTCAACCGCACCGCTGTCACGCTGATGACTTTGATGGTACAAAAGTAGCTGTCATCTTCGTAGCACCCGGTACGTAAAAACTGGCCTGCAAAAAAGTGAGACTCGCTGGCATCTCGTAGCGTTATCGTCTTACGGCCACTGATAATGTCATCCTGAAAACGACGGAAAAAAGTTATGTCATTAGCCATAGGGCATCCTGTATCAAAAATGGCAGTGGTAAATCTTATCGGTCGGTTAGCTCAGGGATTACTTTTCCGGTATCCCAGATAAAATCGTCCGTTTAATGAAAAAGCGCTTAGTATAATATTATGCAACTGAAATTTCTGTCCGCGCATAAAAAAACCGAAATAACAGACTAAAAACAGACAAAGCAACTCACCGCGTGGCAAAAATCGCAGCCACAATCTGCTCTGTCCCGCGTAAATGGGTTAGCCGGGCATCATTCTGTATATACCTGTCATACTTCAAGTTACCTGGGTGTTGCATGCCTGAGGCGCGCCGAATCACATAGTTTATCTATGCTCGTCGACGTACCTCATTTTGTGCCTGCAAATAACCCGAATAACCCGAATTATTTTGTGTATAACAGAAGACAAATGGCCTTACGCACTTTCACCAAATACAGAGAGTCAGCCAGGCCATTTAAAAATAGCATCAATGACTATTTACTGCCCTCGATATTGACGCAGTAAAATATCAAAATCATCCATAATACCTTTATGAATAGCAGCGACACTTCCGGCTTCATCTCTGTCAGTCAATGCTTCGATTAAAGTATCATAATTATGTGTCATACCCGACACTTCATCAAAGCGAGGATAGAGATAATTAAAACTGGGTCCAATTCTAACCCATAGTTGCTCAATTAATTCCATTAACGTTGGCATTTCAGCATAATTAAATAATTGAAAATAAAAATCACGTTTTGCCTTTAACACTGCCTCTACGCTAACTTTTCTGGCATTGAGAAAACTCTCCCGGAGCTGATTTAAACGCATCAAACCGGATTTATTTATTTCTCGTGTTACTTTTTGTACTGCCATACCTTCCAGGCTTTTACGGATAGTCGATATCTCCTGGTAATGGCATTCTGAGATTGCCGGCACAAGGAAGGCCTGAGCGGGGGTGACATCTAAAGCACTCGATGCGACCAGTCTTAACAGTGCTTCACGGACCGGTGTAATACTCGTACCCAGTTGCTGGGCAATTTCCTTTGTCACTAAACGGGCTCCTGGTTTTAGCATACCTAAAATAAGAGCACTTTTTAACCGTGACTCAACCTGCACGGTAAGACTCAATCGCTGCGCTTTATCTAAGTCAAACATATTTCTTCCCTATAGAAAAACCATCTGTATTTTCAGTTCTCTTATTTCCCTGCCATCAACGCCGTTACGAGATACACTGTATATTTCTGCCAGTGACATCTGTAATCAGACAAGCCAGATTCTATATATTTCATATGTGAATCGTAAAGCAGAAGGTTAACTTAATAATATTATTTGATTATAAACTGGCATTTCGCGCACAATCTCACCCCAACTGAATACACATACTCAATTCATTAACTATCATAAAACGAATTTATATGTAGAATTCCGCCTCGGTAGCGCATGAAAATAACAATACCCCCCCTGGATAAAAAATATCGCTTCAGATTAATTTAAAATTATATAGCAAGCATTATATATAATCGTCATCGGGATTAAGAATAAAAGCATGACAAAGCGTTGTTCCCGAAGCAGGAGCAAGTGAAAGAATACCGATGAACTTAACGAGGGTAAATAATTCGATAAACGAAAGCAGCCAGCGTACAGGCAACTTGAAGAATGAGAGGTATAAATATAAAAAGTGATAGCCTTGCCATTTTGTCAGTCATCAAAAAACGGTCACTTATCTTTGGCTATCACAGAACTCAGAACAGGGAGAAAAGGAGCGCGACGGGAAAGCTTATCGGCCAGGTTGCCCCTACCAGAACGGAACACAGAAGTTTTATCCGCCAGGTATCACGCGCCAGAAACCACGTAATTATTGCGCAAACTAACGCCATAATAGCGTAAAAAACCAACATTTGTTGATAAAGAGTCATGAGAAAGAAACACATTTGACAAAAACGGGTGGAATATGCACCTTTTTTACGTTCAGATCAAGGTTTGTCGCACTACCACCATAAATTCAACCAGGACTCCTCTTGATAAACACACCTCCTGAGCAGGGCTGTCAAAGCAAGCCCTGCCCGTAAAGATATCAGATACTATGGCGCTATTTTACCGGCGTTTCAGTCGGATGCGTCTCATCAAGAGTACGTAAATGGTCATCTTTATTGAGTGTCAGTAGTGCAAAAATACTCACTACGGCGGTCGCCATTACATACCAGGCTGGAATATCCAGGTTTCCGGTTTCTTTGATTAAACCCGTAATGATTAAACCCGCACAGCCAGAGAAAATGGCATTCGATAATGAATATGCCAGTCCCAGCCCTGTGTATCGTACATGGGTTGGAAACATTTCAGATAACATCGCAGGCCCAGGCCCAGCAAGCAATCCGACCAGTCCTCCAGCGATGAGTACCACAATCGCTTTTGTCAATAATGTTGAGCTACTGTCCTGAAGCAAGTGCAATAGCGGTAAAGCAAGAATGAATAATAAGACAGCCGCCGTCACCATCACAGTTCGACGCCCTATTCTGTCGCTTAATATGCCGGCAGGAATAATGGTCAGAGCAAAACCGATATTGGAAATAACGGCAATTAATAATGCCTGATTAAAGCCGGTATGAAGCGAAGACTGCAAGTAGGTTGGCATAATAACTAAATATGTATACCCTGCTGCAGACCACACCATCACCCGGCCAATACCCATCAATATCGTCTTCAGCGTGGTGCTCAGACTCGCTTTTATTTTATCCACAGGCTGCGTCTGTTGTTCTTGTTTTTGCTTGATAAAGCTTGGGGTTTCTTCCATATGGAAGCGTAACCATAAAGCGACAATCCCCATAGGTAATGCGACAAAAAATGGAATTCTCCAGCCCCAGGCGAGCATCTCTTCATGACTTAACAAGACAGAGAGCAAGGCAACAATGCCCGCACCTGCCAGTAATCCAAGAGCAACAGTAAATGATTGCCAGGCACCAAACAGCCCACGTTTACCACGCGGGGCAAACTCAGTCATCAATGAGACTGCACCACCATACTCTCCTCCGGCAAACAGCCCCTGAAGGATACGGAGTCCGGTCACAATTAGCGGTGCTGCAATACCTATACTGGCATACGTCGGAACCAGGCCCAGAGCAACGGTAGCCAGTGTCATCATAATGAGGACAAACAGTAGCGTAGGTTTACGCCCAATCCTGTCGCCCATACGCCCAAAAATAATGGCACCAAGTGGCCGGAAGAAGAAAGCAATAGCGAAGGAGGCATAGGTCAGAATCAGTGCTGTCAGTTCAGCTTCACCTTCAAGCCGAAAAAAATTCTGAGCGATGATTGTGGCAAGAAATCCATAGACAGCAAATTCATACCACTCAATAAAATTACCTACAGAACCTGCGATAAGCGCACGTTTCTGTGCTACGACAGCATGTTGGGAAGTTTGCATTAAGAAGCACTCTTATGAAAAGCCGATGAGTAAGCCAATCTGGCTATCACCCGGGCTCACGGCAAATGCGTTCCCCCGGGTGGTATTCGGAATGATTTAGTCAGCAGGATAAATGACACCGAGCGATACCGCTTTTGTGGCCCCGGTGACAGCCGGAACATTACCCGGCAGATTATGGATACGCTGATGCGCAAGCCAGGCAAAGGCGGCCGCTTCAACATAGTCAATATCCAGCCCGGATGCCGTGGTCGTTCCCAGCGTCCAGTCTGGCAGCATCGCCTGCAAGCGTGCCATCAGTAGCGGATTTTTTGCACCACCACCGCAGGCCAATAGCACTTTGGATTGCCGGGTTTCAGGCAGTTTTAACAGTTCATCACGAATTGTTATTGCCGTGAATTCGACCAGCGTCGCCTGGACATCCGGAGGGGCAACATGCGGAAATGCTTCGAGTTTAGCAAGCAACCATGCCAGACTAAATAACTCGCGTCCGGTGCTTTTTGGTGCGGGTTGTGCCAGGAAAGGTTCGGCAAGCAAATGCTTTAATAGCGGGGTATTGACATGACCTTGTTGCGCCCAATGAGCATCTTTATCATAAGAGTGCCCAAGATGACGTTCGATCCATGCATCCAATAACACATTTCCCGGCCCGGTGTCATATCCGCGGGTGGGCTCTCCGGTCTGCAGTATTGAGATGTTGCTGATCCCGCCCATATTCAGCACTACAGTTAATTGCTGTGGGTCAGAAAATAAGGCCTGATGGAACGCAGGGACTAATGGGGCTCCTTGCCCGCCATAGGCCATATCTTTACGGCGGAAATCCGCGACAGTAGTAATACCGGTCAAGGATGCAATCACATTGGCATCACCAATCTGCATCGTGAAGGGATATTTACCCTGCGGTGAATGCCATACGGTCTGACCATGACAGCCTATAGCACGAATATCCGTTGCGCTGATGCCCGAAGACCGCAACAGATCTTGTGCACTTTGCGCATAGAGATGTCCAAGGCGATTGTCCAGCTCTCCCAGTTCCAGTAAGGTCGCTTCGCCTCGCAGACATAGCGCCGCCAATGATTTTCGTAACTCATCTGGCATAGCGGTAAAACCACAGGCTACCATCTGTGGGCTGGTCTCTGAAAAATCCATAATAACTGTATCAACACCATCCAGGCTGGTGCCGGACATAATACCCAGATAAAGTTCTTTTCCCACGCTAGCTCCTTAAGATCTGAACACCGTTAATTTTTACAATAGCAAACAAAATAAATTATTCCCATAATCATTTAATAAGGAATATTGTATTACCGTCAGGATGAGAGAGTGGTCACACTTCATCGTTATGTTAGAGTCATACTGACGACGCCTTTTATCGGGAGAAATATTTTAACGCCAGAACGGGGAATGTGGCAGAAGACGAATCGGGGTCAGCGAAGGGTAAAAAAATACCCGCCTGGACTAAATTTCCGGGCGGGTATTATTCTGTTTAGTCTATAAAAATACTGCTGCGGTTATGCCTTATCCGTATAATCGTAACCGTAGTGATGGTAGCCATAACCATACTGACTACTTGCACGTTTCATTACGCCGTTGAGGATAGCCCCTTTCACCGTAACACCCGCCTGTTCCAGACGTTGTACACAAACCATAATTTCTTTCACGCTGTTCATTTCAAAGCGTGCAACCACCAGGCTTGTGCCAACAGAACGACCAATAATAGCAGCATCGGTCACCGCCAGAATTGGTGGGGTATCGATAATAACCATATCGTAATTTTCACTGGCCCAAGTCAGCAGTTGTTTAAAGCGCTCATGCATCAGCAGCTCTGACGGGTTAGGTGGTGCCATGCCGCGAGTAATGACATCAAAGCCCGCCTTATGGAACGTCTGCACAGCATCACTGGCGCTGGTTTTTCCAGAAAGAATATCAGACAGGCCTTTATCGTTACTCATCTGGAACAGTTCATGGATATAGCCGCGACGCATATCCGCATCAATAAACAGCACTTTTTGTCCGGGCTGAGAAATAATCGCAGCCAGTGAACTACTGATAAAAGTTTTTCCGCTGTCCGGTGTTGCCCCAGAGATCATCAGCACGTTATTGGATGCTTCCATCATGGCGAAATGGAGGCTGGTACGCAGACCACGAATCGCCTCTATCGACAGATCAATCGGGTTGTCCAGTGCCAGGAAAGGAACGTTTTTAGTCTTATGACGAACGCGATTAGAGAAGAAATTTTTACTGCGCAAACGCGTGCGCTTCAGTAACCATTCAGAAGTCGGCACGGTGGCATAAACGTTAATGCCCTGCTCTTCCAGCTGTTCTGGTGTTTCGATGCCGCGGCGTAATACCGAACTTGCCAGCACAATACCCGCTGAAGCAAACAGACCCAGGAAGAAACCAAGGATAACAATAAGCGGTTTTTTCGGTTTGATCGGCTTCGGCTGAGTTAATGCCGGGTCGATGATACGTACGTTACCGATAGCACTTGACTGAGCAATACTCAATTCCTGCTGGCGATTAAGCAACTGGCTGTATACCGCCCGACCAGACTCAACATCGCGGCTCAGACGTAGTACTTCTTGCTGAGTCGCAGGCATGCCAGATACACGTTTATTCAGACGGGCTTTTTCTTGCTCCAGTGTCTGACGTTTTTCCATCAATGCTTTATAAGTCGGGTGATCTTTTTTATACAGCTGTGAAATTTCAGCTTCGCGGAACGTCAAGCCATTAATTTGGTTATCAACATTGACCACCTGTTCCAGCACTGATTTGGCTTCAAGGTTAAGGTCAACGGAGTCGCTCTGCTTACGATAAGCGTTCAGCTTATCTTCCGCTTCATCCAGCTCATTGCGGACTTCAGGCATTTTTTTCTGCAAAAACTCAAGACTTTTCGAATCCTGAGCTGCCTGACGTGCAATATTCTGTTGCAGATAATTATCGCTGATGTTGTTGAGGATCTTCTCAATCAGTATCGGATCCTCTCCGGACATAGTCAGACCCAACATGCCACTGTCTTTGCTCTTCTCACTGACAGTAAAATTCTGCTGAAGATTATTGATAGCCGCCAGCTCAGAATATTGCGTCACGACGAATTCAGTACCCGGCTTCGCATCAATACTGCTGATTTTGATATCAATACCATTGTCATTCAGCAATTCACCCACTGTACCTTGCAGGGTAATATCATCATCCAGAGAGACTTGATACTTCCCGTTCTCACCGACAGTGACCAGCACGCTTTTTGAACTGTCGCGACCAAGCGATAAATTCAGCCAGTTCACATCCAGAGTCTGTTCTGGCTGGCCAGACAGACGCGCCCAGCCCTCACCAAAAATCGGGAAAAATTTCTCAGAGACCACGGTACGTAAATTCAGGTCGTTGACGGTTTTACCCAGAATCATTCGCGACTGTAATAGCTGCAGCTCAGGCGCAGATTCCGGTGAAGAATCAGGGATCATCTGACTCAGACTGCTTAAAATCGCATTGCCTTTTTTCTGTTCCACCTGGACTAAGGTATCAGCCTGATAAACCGGTGTAGCAAATAAGGCATACACCAAAGCACAGGCAGTAGACAACAGCGTCACACCGATGATGAGTTTACGATGATCGATAAGATCACCGAGCAAGCGGCCCAAATCCAACTCATTTTCGGTTGAAGGGGTATTTTGCTTTTGCGTATTTTTTGTCGTCATAATAAAACTTGAATATCTCGTTTAGTTAACTGAGCCGCCGCGCCCATTCCTGTGAAGCGTCATCAAGTAGGCCATAAACATGCTCATGAGCATCCTGGCTCTTCTTATAAGGATCCGGAATTTCTTTTTTGCCCAGCCATTGTCCGTAAAGCATCACTTTTCCCCTCGCTTCCGGGGCAATTTTAGTCACTTCTTCAAGATGTGAAGCTTCCATCACCAGAATAAGGTCATAGCTACGTGCAATGGCAGACGTTAACTTGCGTCCATGATGCCCTTCAAGCGAAAGTCCATGGTTTGCTGCAACCTCCGCCGCAACAGCATCGGCAGGATGGTCAGTAAGGCCATAGGTTCCCGCTGAGTCAACTTTCATATCCGGTAATAATTTACGTAATAACCGCTCTCCCACCGGAGAACGGCAAATATTACCAGTACAAACCACGAGAACGGACTGGAACATTAGTTTGGCCATCTTTTGATATATCTCACGGTTTCAGTCAGGTCACGCACACCGGTAATGGTTGGAACCAACTGAGAAATAACACGATTCCAGCGAGCCAGTGGTGCGGCTGTGATATAGACAATATCGTAAGGTTCGAGCTGGAATTCAGTCCCCATTACCATTGCGGAGGCATCTTTCGCATTTAACTGGTAAATATTGGCAATTTTACCCGCAGCACGGTCTTTCACCGAACGAATAACAAAGATACCGGTGGCATCAGAGACATCTTGCTTCATACCATCAGCATTACCAATAGCTTCAGCCAGCGTCATACCGCTGCGATCCATTTTGAGGGTACTTTGTTTGCCTACTTCACCCATAACAAAGACTTTCAAGTCATCATTGCGCGGAACAAACAGAATATCCCCCGGACTCAGCAGCTTGTTCTGCATCAAGTCACCGCGCTGCATTAAGGCATAGAGCGAAACGCTTGAGTCTTTCCCGTTATGAGTTAATACCACATTACGCCAGTCAGCATCGCTACTCAGTCCGCCAGCAGCATTGATAGCATCCATAATGGTTAACGGAATATTGGTGATCGGCTGTTGGCCGGATTTAGCCACCTCACCCGTCACATAGGCTTTTTGCGAACGGAAAGCTGCAATCGTGACATCAACTTGCGGGCTTTCAATCACCGCATCCAAGCGTCGGGTCAGTTCATTACGCACTTCCGCCAGAGTTTTTCCAACGACCTGTAATTTACCGACATAAGGATAGAAGATAGTGCCGTCCGCATTAACCCAGTTACCTGTATCACTTGCACTACGGTACTGCCCTGCTGGCGTGGTTAATTCCGGGTGATCCCATACGGTCACCATCAGAACATCACCGACGCCAATACGGTATTCATAATTTTGCAATTGCGCATCAAGTTCTGGATTCGACCGGGCAGCGATATTGCCAGGACGTAGCTTATCAATCAGACCCGGCGTCACCGGATAGACATTGACCAGTTTATCCAAATCATAATTATTATCCGGTAACTCGATGACATCTTTACCACGGGTGCTTAATGATTGTCCTGGTATTATCGTACAGCCACTCAATGCTGTTAACGTCAGAGCCAGAACTGATAATTTTAAAATGCGCTTTTTCATTTGCTATCATCGTCTTTTAATCAAAGTACTGATGCCTTAACAGGCGTTTGAATGAGGTCTGTCACTCACCACTTAGGGGTCATTACTGCGTCACTCACTGACCCAAAGGTATTTCACGTTCTGACGTCATATTATACAGTTGGTACTTTCTACTCAGCGTCTGTCCGCCATCACGCGTCAATGGAGTCCAGGAGATCAGCGCATGGTTTGGATTCGGAGAAACTGTCATCAAGTCAAATGGAATTGAGACATAGAAACCTTTACTGAACCCGCCTTCACCGTAATCGGCTTTCGAGACATTCGATTTTGCCCCCCATATACCGACTTTAACGCCGCTGTCAAAGCGTTTAGCCATCTCAATGGTGACACCTTTATCCCCCGCCAGATACTGACCGACCGCTACTTTCAGCAGCACGCCATTCATTTGCGGTGGGTTCCAGTAGGTGGTGATAAAACCGGTGCCGACGTTATAGTCAGCGAAACGCATCATATCATTCCAGTCACGCTGTTTGACGTAGTTGGCATCGATTCCGATGGCCCATTGACTGTCAAGCGGACGATAGAGCACTTCGGCCCCGACTCCGCCATACATCATTTCCAAATAACCGCCATACGCCTGGCCATAGAATCCGTTCCCCAGATCGGCCACATAGTTAGTTTGCAGGTTATTGATAAAGACATCATTGCGGACATAGTCACGAATATGAGTACGAACTCGTGGCAGGGTCGAGTCTTTAGGCAGCAATGACGAGTTAAACTTGTTGTAGTTATTGTGGATGTTAATAAACACCCCACTGTCGACCAGCCAGTTATCCGTTAGCCAGTAATTAGCGCTCGGTAACAGACCAATCTGGTACATATAGAAGCCTTCCGGTCCGCCGAGTGACTGAATTAACTTAGGCTCAAATGCATAACTAAAACGAGACGGTTTAATACGATAGCCCTGAGAGTCAGGTATTGGATCCTTGGGTTCAACACGTTTCTGAAGCAGTTTTCCTTCATGACCCAGCGGATATCCTGCAAGCTCTTTTTTCAGGCTTGCAACGTTGGTTTCTGTGGTCACCATCGGCAGATGCATGTTGGTCTGGGTCACGCTGATGGTCTCGGTGCCCGCAGGCAACTGATTCACCAGAATACGATTAGCGCGATCAACCGCTTCGCGAGGATCGCGATAGCGTTTCTGCTCACCGGACATATAGACGGTGTTGCCGTGGTACTTAATTTCCGGGTCATCAAAGCCTGCATTATATTTGAGATTAGTCAGCTGGCTGGCAACTACGGTATAAGAAGGCACACCCTCGGTCACTTCCGGATCATAAGCCACCTTCGGCGCATCGCGATAAGCAGGACGCAGAGTATTCAGGTTATTATGCAGGGTAAAACCAAACATCAAAGTATCACCGCGTTCATAACTGAGATTAACATATGCCCAGTCGGCAACACGATATACTGCGCCAAAGTTATAGTGGGTAAACTGGCGAATATTTTTAGAAAAATCGTCCTTATAGTCGTTGCCGTCATATTCCAGTTTCAAACTTAGCGGCTGCCAGGGCGTCTGGTATTCAATACCGCCCACCACGGACGCGGGACCTTTAAACATGCCGTCAAAACTGATTTCACCTGCATCCACTAAGTCACTGCGGGTACAGTACTTGTCCGATGCCCGGCAAAAAGGGTTGCTGATATTACCGCTGTTACCGATATAACCCCAGCCAACGCCCAGAGTGAAATCGACCGGACCAAAACGTTTGCTACCGACAATATACTCACCATCAAACAGGCCAGTACCTGAGATATCGCGTTTCCCAAATGCCACAGCAGGAATATAGTAGCTTTCTTCCAGTAAACGCACTTTAAAGTCAAAAGATTTATCTTTGTAGCTTTGGTTACCACTGAAAGCGGGATTACTGCTGTAAAGGCGGGTACGCACATCCGCATAGCGAATGGTGCCTTCCAGCCATGGGAATAAAGCGACAGAGGTAGAATAAAAGCGATATTGATCGTTATCCCGATAGTTGACGCTGAATTCTCCTTGCGGCGCGATACGCGCAGTCGGGAGCTGCATCAATCCTGTACCACCAAAATCACTCTGGGAATATAACATCGGTTCAGGATAGGTTTTTCCCTCGGCATAACATGCGCTTGATACTGCCAGCGCCAGGAAACTGAGTACATGGACTTTTTTCATTATTCAGGAACCCGACGAGTTAGCAATGAAATAATATCATCTTGTAATGACTTGCCTGCAGCATCTGTTGCACAAGGCGTGAAACCGACCCACACAATACTGCCCGGGCTGGCTTCCTGGTTCAGGTTATTCCAGTAAGCAACAGGGACCGTCGTCGTCTGTCCGTCAGGGTGAATCAATGTAACGGTGCTTCTGTCCGCTCCGGACAAACGTTGTTGTTTATCCAGATAATCACTGATCGGGGTTGCGGGTTGCCACATCACCGGACCGGGATGGCTGACAGCCCCCATAATCATTAAAGTAGTAGGACGCTTACCCGTATAGAGTTTATATTCACCCTGCAAGGAAACATCTCCTCCTGTCAGGGTCGTGCGAATAGTCTCAGGATCAAGAGGGGTGAACAGTCTGTCAACAGCGTTGATCTTCTGAATCTGGTCGATAACAGACTGCAGCATCGCAGCCTGTTTCGGTGAGGCATCCGTCTGGCATGCGGCCAGACGAGCGAGAATATTTTTTTTGTCCTGCTCTACTTTGTGCCCAGCTGGCTCAAGAGTAATAACCGCCCCCGGCCACCAAATATCTTGCGGCAATCCCGGGTCGGTGACGACTTGTAACAACGTCGACATATTTTCAAGTCGCCATTGCTGGGTCGAATGTTGATTATCCAGAACCACTGTACCGGCTGCCAAGGTACAAGCACTTAGCATCGTGAGCGTACTACCCAGAATAAGTCGGGTGAATTTATTCATAGCGTGGGTTTCAATATAGTCATTGCAACAGGATAGGTTCCGGCACCGAGCATCTGATGACTCTGACGCACCTGACCATTACGGGTATCTACCCAAAAAATATTTTGCCACCGGCTGTCAGGCACATTTGATTGCACCTCTTCATACCAGACCTGGCAAGGTACGGCTTCCCCGGCAATGGTCAATACTTCATCTTTTTCAGCGCGGGTGAAGCGAGAGGTTAAGGCGGCGGAACGCAGCTGTTCCCCTTCTTTCCAGCGGATAGTACGCGACCATGTCTGACCATTCGCGAGGCTCTGGGCCTCAAGCAAAGGATCGGGCGTGACGGATATTACTTCTAGCAGGTTACGGCTATGGAGGTTAGCGGTTTTGACCAGTCGTCCATTGCGGGTCACGATAATGGAACCATCCCGGGATAACCACTTGAGACTGCCTTGCTCTATATAGCCCAGAACAAGAAAGACACGTGGTTCATTATCAATACTGAAATATGTGCTGGCGTACGGCAGTGACTGTATTGCCTCGTCAGTCATTGTGACGTCTTTCGCTTCCCAGATTGCACTGAACGTATCCACTACCCCTTGCTGACTGGGGGTACATCCTGCAAGTAACGCGAAGAAAGGTAAGGCAAATAGACGCACCGGATATTCCCTTATTAAGACAATATACCCGGAGTAACAGACCTCCGGGTCAGAACAGCTAATTCCTTCGACCCAACGAAATTCGTGAGGCCGTTCAGATTAATTGGTCGCTGTTGTGGTATTGATGGTGGTGTTGTCATCGTTGCTTACTGCAACAGCAACGCCTACCGCTACAGCGGCTGCAACACCTACTGCGATCGCTGCTGTAGTACCAGCAGCAGCACCGGCACCAGCAGCGCCAGCAGCACCACCAGCTGAGGTAGCAGACATAGCGACTGGAGAGGTTGCCAGAGCAGCTGCAGTCAGAACAGCATAAATTGCTTTTTTCATATACATTCCTTATTCAGTGATTTAAACAAAGAGAACCTGAGGTTCAGGTCAGAACATTGGGTTACACCCCAATTAATTTGTGTCCATCATATACATAAACAAAAAATGTAGGCCTGTAACAGACATCGGACTGAACACACTTTTGGCTCTTTTAGCGATACTTGTACACAAATCTCAGAATATTCCCTGACTAATGAGATTAACCGAAAATCGGGCGTGTCTCGAGAAGAAAGGTAAATAAATTTTTCAAAGAATATAGATCTATATATATCAAAAAACAACAAAAATTGACAATTCGTGGAAATTCGACTTAAAAACAACATCCCCAAAATCACAGCAATAGTATTAGTCCTAAAAAGCGCGCAATCTTTGCGCTGCCTGATTTTGTTTCAGATAAATCAACCTGTTTCAGGTTATTTTTTAATAGATAGCCTGCTATGCATGTCGTTTTTGCTGCGTCACTGTTATCAAAAGAGTCAGGACGAAGCCTGAATCGCTCAGTATGCCGCCCCTGAGCAGGCGCTCGGGGCAAAGGGTCAGGCAGGTGTACAGCGTCAAAAAAAGTTAATTATTCGATATCTGAATGTCTTGCAAAAGATATACATATAAGATAGGGATAAAATACAGCAGCGATCAGCGGACAGATAAGTCGCGGAATAAAGAAACCACATATAAATATCAAGGCTAAAATAAATTATCCGAAAAATCGTTCGGCTTAAATATGACATTATTTTGTCGTTATAAAAAATAACCTGTAAATATACAATTTTTAACCATCGTTCTGAGTGTTACGTGTATCGTCTGACAGTGAGATGTCTCTGATTGCTTGCCTTTGCCTCTGACGGTACCTGTTTCTACGCTGTCACATCAGCCTCTGTTGAGTCATTTGCTGTACAATTAAACGTGACAGTGTCACCACGGCCTGTTGTTCACGCTCTCCCCACTCCCAGGATGCATTCAGTCGAAAACAGTGATCCCAGTTACTCCCCGTACTGAACATTTTACCCGGAGCAATACTGATATTGTGTGCCAGTGCCTGCTGATACAGTAATCGGGTATCAACCGTTCTTGGCAGTTCAATCCACAGGAAATAACCACTTTCACTATGATGAACCTTGGCTTCAGCAGGAAAGTGTTTGCTAAGTTCCAGCAAGGCTTGCTGTTTACGCTCAGCCAGTATTCGGCGTAAACGACGCAAATGGGTATCAAACCGGCGAGTTGCCAGAAAATCAACCACGGCCAGCTGCATGGGAGAACTGGTTGATAGCGTACTCATTAGTTGAAGCTGTTGGATACGCCGGGCATGTTTACCGGCGGCCACCCAGCCAATACGGAAACCCGCAACCAGGCACTTTGAATACGAAGAGCAATGTAAGGTGATACCCTGCTCGTCAAAAGCGCGTAACGGCAATGGGCGCTCGCGACCGTAATACAGCTCTGAATAGACATCATCTTCAATCAATGTCACATGATACTGTGCCAGCAAACTGACCAGTGCTTGTTTTTTACTGGCGCTGAGAGTCACGCCAAGCGGATTCTGGCTATTCGTCATCAGCCAGCAGGCTTTGACCGCATTCTGCTCCAGCGCAAGTTCCAGAGCGTCAAGATCAATACCGGTTAGCGGATCGGTCGCGATAGCCAATGCCTTCAGACCCAAACGCTCCAGTGCCTGAAGTGCTCCATAAAAACAGGGATTCTCGACAATGACCCAGTCGCCAGGTTCTGTGACGACTTGCAAGCTGAGATTTAATGCTTCAAGCGCACCAGCCGTGATAACAATTTCATCCGGTGAAACCGGAACACCTTGCTGAGCATAGCGTCGGGCTATCGCATTTCGCAGAGCGACATTCCCCGGCGGTAGATTTTCAATGACACTCATTGCGGTGACTGTTTTACTTACTGCCACCAAAGACCGATTAAGCTGCTGTAAAGGAAAAAGCCTTGGGTCAGGAAAAGCTGAGCCAAAAGGCACGACCCCTGCATTACAACTGGCCTGTAACACATCAAAGATATAGGTATTAATATCAACGGACTCATCCCGGGTTACTTGTTGGGCAGTGACTCTGTTACTCGCTACAGGCCGGGGGGCAACATAGTAACCGGACTGCGGCCTTGCCACGATAGCACCACGACTTTCAAGTAACTGATAAGCATGGCTGACCGTCATAAAACTCATACCACTGTGCTGAACCTGCTCACGCAAGGAAGGTAAGCGATCGCCCGGTTTCCAGATATCCAAGGCTATCTGTTCAAGTATTTGCTCTGCCAGTTGCTGATATTTTTTCACTTATCCTCCCGCTACTCGTCACCTATATCAGGCTACCAAAAAAACCTTTTTTTTAAAAACTGTTATAGATAAATATCACATTTCTGTTTCTGATAAACCTTGAAGCATCACATTACTATGACCCTGTCTTTTTTGGTCCAGAGGTGTGTATGTTTGCTTTAGACGCGTTTCATCTGGCAAGGATCCAGTTCGCTTTCACTGTTTCCTTCCATATTATTTTCCCGGCGATCACTATCGGGCTTGCCAGTTACCTTGCAGTACTTGAAGGTCTCTGGCTCAAGACTAACAACCCGATTTATCGCACCCTCTATCAATTCTGGTCGAAAATTTTTGCAGTCAATTTTGGTATGGGCGTCGTCTCTGGTTTAGTCATGGCTTATCAGTTTGGTACAAACTGGAGCGGCTTCTCGCAATTTGCTGGCAGTATTACCGGACCTTTACTGACCTACGAAGTACTGACGGCGTTTTTTCTAGAAGCAGGCTTTCTGGGTGTCATGTTATTCGGCTGGAATCGTGTCGGTCCGGGACTACACTTTTTCGCGACCTGTATGGTGGCTCTCGGCACCTTAATGTCCACTTTCTGGATCCTCGCTTCTAACAGTTGGATGCAGACACCACAAGGTTTCAGTATTCAGAATGGTCAGGTGGTGCCTGAGGACTGGCTGGCCGTTATCTTTAACCCTTCTTTCCCGTGGCGCCTGCTGCATATGACCGTCGCCGCCTTTCTGAGTAGCGCCTTTTTTGTCGGCGCCTCCGCGGCCTGGCATTTACTAAAGGGACAGGATACGCCGGCTATCCGTACCATGTTCTCCATGGCGCTCTGGATGGCTGTGATTGTCACCCCCATTCAAGCCTTGATTGGCGACTTGCATGGTTTAAACACCTTAAAATACCAGCCAGCAAAAATTGCCGCTATTGAAGGACACTGGGAAAATAAACCAGGTGAAGCCACCCCGCTCCTGCTGTTTGGCTGGCCTGATATGGAGCAAGAACGAACCCGTTATGCTGTAGGCATTCCCGCCCTCGGGAGTTTGATTCTGACACACAGCCTTGATAAGCAAGTTCCGGCACTAAAATCTTTCGCCAAAGAAGACCGCCCTCCGGCAGCGATTGTTTTTTGGTCATTCCGTATTATGGCAGGACTGGGCATGTTGATGATGCTATTAGGCATTATCAGTTTATGGTTACGGTATCAGGGTCGAATGTATACCAGTCGTCGCTTTCTGCGTTTTACCCTGTGGATGGGGCCTTCCGGGCTGATAGCCATTCTCGCCGGTTGGGTGACGACGGAAGTGGGTCGTCAACCCTGGGTAATTTATCATCTAATGCGCACCAAAGATGCCGTTTCTGCCCATAGCGATTTGCAAATGACCCTCAGTCTGACGGTGTTTTTTATCGTTTATACATCGGTATTTGGTGTCGGCTACAGCTATATGGTGCGGTTAATTAAAAAGGGTCCACTCCCTTCCAATCATTTTTCGCCTGAGCCTGAGTCTTCACAGTCCCAGACCATCACACCGGTGAAAGAGGAGTTACGTTAATGGGTATCGATTTATCGGTTATTTGGTTTGTGATTATCGTTTTTGCCACCCTGATGTACATCGTGATGGATGGATTTGACTTAGGAATAGGGATCTTGTTTCCATTTATTCGTGACAAAACCAGCCGCGATGTGATGGTGAACAGTGTTGCCCCCGTCTGGGACGGCAATGAAACCTGGCTAGTGCTGGGAGGCGCGGCCCTCTTTGGTGCTTTTCCCTTAGCTTATGCCATTATTATTGATGCCCTGACACTGCCTCTCAGCTTAATGCTGGCAGGGCTGATTTTCCGTGGAGTTGCCTTTGAGTTTCGTTTTCAGGCAACCCCCTCCCACCGTCCTTTCTGGGATATTGCTTTTCAGGCTGGCTCAATCCTGGCCACCTTTTGTCAGGGTGTCGTCGTTGGTGCGGTTGTTTCGGGATTTAAGGTGACCGGACGTCAGTTCAGTGGCGGACAACTGGACTGGTTAACTTCTTTTAACCTGTTCTGCGGGTTGGGACTGGTTATCACCTATGCCTTGTTAGGCGCTACATGGCTTGTAATGAAAAGTGAAGACCCGCTGCAACAGCAGATGCGAGTGCTGACATCAAGACTACTGCTGGCGCTGCTGGTTATTTTCGCCATCATCAGTATCCGGACACCGCTGGAACATCCACAGATAGCCGAACGTTGGTTTAGTACGCCTAATCTCTACTATTTACTGCCAGTACCCATTTGTGTGCTGTTATTCAGCGGATTGCTCTGGCGTACCGTTACCCGGCCTGAATCATCCCATGCCTTGCCTTTTATCTGCACTCTGGGACTGGTGTTTCTTGGATTCAGTGGCCTGGGTATCAGTATCTGGCCTAATATTATTCCGCCTGATATCAGCCTGTGGAACGCGGCAGCGCCTTTACAGAGTCAAGGATTTATGCTGGTCGGCGCGCTGTTTATTCTGCCATTTATTCTGATGTATAGCTTCTGGAGCTACTACGTTTTCCGTGGAAAAGTCCGTCATGGAGAGGGGTATCACTGATGAATAAGACAGTCAAAAGAGTGTTATGGATGTCAGGCATATGGGTTGCCAGTGTTCTAACGCTGACCGCTATCAGTAGTCTGTTTCGTCTGCTGATGAATACCGCAGGGCTGACCAGCTAACACGAGGATAAGAATTAGATATCACTTTAGCTTTGTCATCAGTCTCACGCCACACATGCTGTGTGGCGTCTGCCATAAGTCAGTTCTGCTCCACGATCATCACCGCCAGCGTTCCCGGCTCTAACGCCTTAAAAATATGCGGTCTGTCGGCAGGATAACAAATATAGTCTCCCATATTGAGCTCTTCCGGCATTTCAGTAAGCCCGACTAACGCGCGCCCACGGGTGATAATAATATGTTCCACCGAGCCAGGAGGATGAGGTTCTGAGCACCGGGCAGCACCCGGTTCAGACTGAAGTGAATAAATATCACGCCGGGCTCCAGGAGGACAGGTCGCCAGTAAAATCGCATCATAATTTGCCTGGCCTGCTGTCACTTTTATCCCGTCTCCCCGGCGGATCACCTGCATCTGTACCGGCTGAGGTTCCAGTAAGGTAGCAAAAGGGATATTCAGGGCCACACATAAGGCCCAAAGTGTTTCCAGTCCTGGATTCCCTTTTCCTGTTTCAAGCTGAGACAAGGTTGATTTGGCTATATTTGCACGCCGGGCGAGTTCTCCCAGTGATAATCCTGCCCGGTTTCGTTCACGTATCAGACCCCTGGCGATAATTTCTATTGGCTGTGTCATACGTTTCACCTGTCGTTCATTAAAACGAACGATTCGTTCGCTTGATCTAATCTCCGATTCTGTTCATTATAACGATACATTTGTTCGTTATGGAAAATAATCGTGCTACGTACCCACCTATCCGCTCTTGACGGTGAGACTAAAAAAGCCATTTTCCTGGTGTGTGTTGCCGTTGGTATTGTCGGTGTTTCTTATGGCTCTCTCGCTATGGTTTATGGTTTCCCTCTTTGGTTACCGGTTCTGGCCTCTTTTATCGTGCTAGCGGGGGCTTCTGAATTTATGTTTATCGGTATTATTGCCAGCGGCGGTAATCCTTTTGCGGCGGCCATGGCCGGGTTGCTGGTCAATGCACGTCATATTCCGTTTGGCGTAGCCGTTCGCGAACTGGTGGGTAACCGGGCAACCCGCTTACTGGGTTGCCATATTATGAATGATGAAAGTGTTGTGTTTGGCCTGGCTCAAAGCTCGCCAGAAAAGCGACAGGCTGCTTACTGGTTATGCGGACTCGGTGTGGCAATTATCTGGCCTGCCGGAACGTTAGTCGGTGCCACCCTGGGCAGTTTGGTGCCTTCACCTGAACTGCTCGGATTAGATGCTGTTTTTCCTGCTATTTTACTGGCCTTAGTGATCCCGGCATTTAAGCATCGCACCACCCGAATTCGTGCCTCTGCTGGCGCGATTATCTCTCTGATTGCCACGCCATTTGCCCCTGTTGGTTTGCCAGTTCTGCTCTCTATGCTGGGTTTACTGGCGAGGAAGAAATAATGTCTGGAACCTTTACTATTCTTGCCGCACTTGCCCTGCTGGCTGCAGGAACGTATTTGATGCGTTTTACTGGCGCAAAACTGGGCAGCCGTCTGGTGCTTTCTGAACGTGCCGGAAATATGCTTAATGACGCAGCGACAACACTACTCTTTTCCGTTGCGCTCGCGACCACTTTTTTTGAAGCTGAGCATTTTGCAGGTATGGCTCGCGTCGCGGGTGTCGCCATTGCTGTTTTTCTTGCCTGGCGCAAAGTGCCCTTGATTATCGTGATTTTAGCCGCAGCCACAGTAACAGCAATGTTGCGTTTTCTCGGCGTGCCATAAGGACTGTTGAGGAAATAACACCGTTTATATAGCAATACTTTCAGCGGTATTTTTTCACAATGTTGACGAAACTTTTCAGCACTTTTGACGCACTTGCTAGTGTGCGGGGGAGAGACTCGTTAAATTGGCAACACCATTTTCCAGCAAGCCTGTCAGTATGATAAAAATTCGCTATATCACTGCATTACTGGTTATTTTGTGCGTACTTTTTTCTGGCCAGACGATGGCGGGTACACCGGGACATAAATTTTTCTATGTGCAGAATGCCGACTCGCTGTTACGCCATAATGGTGATAGCGAGGAACTACGCGTCTCCACGCTCAATGCCGCAGAAGAATATCGTGAGCGTCACCGTAAGTATTTACATGGCTTTGAAAGAAATTTCCTTCCCTGAAATTCGGCTTCCGACAAGAAATCCCCCCAACGATTGGGGGGACAATATAGCTTACTTATCGCCGAAGTGAATAACAGTACGAATTGATTTACCTTTATGCATCAGATCAAACGCGTCATTAATCTGTTCCAGCGGTAAACGATGAGTAATAAACGGGTCAAGATTAATTTTCCCTGCCATCGCATCTTCAACCATTCCGGGTAACTGAGTACGCCCCTTAACCCCACCGAAAGCAGAACCACGCCAGACGCGGCCTGTAACCAACTGGAATGGACGTGTTTTAATCTCTTGCCCGGCACCAGCAACACCGATAATCACGCTTTCGCCCCAGCCTTTATGACAACATTCCAACGCCGCACGCATCACATTGACATTACCGATACATTCAAAGCTAAAGTCAACGCCACCATCGGTTAATTCAACAATAACATCCTGGACAGGTTTGCTACTGTCGAGCGGATTAATACAATCCGTTGCACCCATTTCACGCGCCAGGGTGAATTTTTCCGGATTCGTATCAACGGCAATAATGCGTCCGGCTTTCGCCTGAACCGCCCCTTGAATAACCGCCAGGCCAATGCCTCCGAGCCCAAAGACGGCAACGGTATCGCCGGGTTTTACTTTAGCCGTGTTATGAACCGCACCGATCCCGGTCGTGACACCACAGCCTAACAAACATACTTTATCTAATGGCGCCTCAGGGTTTACTTTTGCCAGTGAAATCTCTGCCACTACGGTATATTCACTGAACGTACTGGTTCCCATATAGTGGTAAATAGGCTCTCCGTTATAGGAAAAACGCGTGGTACCGTCCGGCATTAATCCTTTCCCTTGGGTCGCGCGAACCGCCTGACAGAGGTTAGTTTTGCCCGACTTACAGAATTTACACTCGCGACATTCAGCCGTATAAAGAGGGATAACATGGTCACCCGGTTTCAGACTGGTCACGCCCTCACCCACTTCCACCACAATACCGCCGCCTTCATGACCTAAGACCGCAGGAAACACCCCTTCAGGGTCATCGCCAGACAAAGTGAAGGCATCGGTATGACAAACGCCAGTATGGGTAATTTTAACTAACACCTCTCCCGCCTGCGGAGGTGCGACATCAAGCTCAACAATTTCCAGGGGTTTTCCTGGCCCAAAGGCCACAGCAGCACGTGATTTCATTAATATTGTCCGTTTGTTAGTGTGGTTCTATTTAAGGTAAGAACGAATAAGATTATCGACTTCGGCCATCCGTAAAGCCCGCTGCTGCTCCGTGGTTTCCCCGGTAACAAGCTCGTCTTTCAGATGAATTGCCATCATCTCCCCCATCAAACCATTTGCAGCCCCGCGAACCGCGGCTATTTGCTGCAAAATCTCAATGCAGGAGTCTCCTTTTTCAAGAGCACGTTCTAACGCCTCAGCCTGACCACGAATGCGCCTGACCCGCGTCAGAATACGTTTTTTATCTTTTTCCGAATGTGGCATAGCCGCCTCTGCATACTATAGGGGGGTATAGTAACAAAAATCATATCTTAATGTAAAATATAAGATATATTTAAAATCATTAAGTTAACAATTCACTGAATATCAGATCATCGCCGTCTTAACGTTCATTGAAAGATGATGAAATCACCTACGAAAAAGCGGCTGAGGCAGTAAGAAACTATCTGATTAGCTATAGCATTCCTCAATGGCAAGAATTCCAGGCAGGCAGGCAGGCAGGCAGGCAGGCAGGCTTGGCACCGATAAGCCGGATATCCGTTTTAATCAAGGCGAATCATATGCATCTGAAGATATACATAGTGTTTCTGTGACAGTATCAGGGTCACTGGCAGGACACCATATGGTTGCCATGTTCATTTGCAGATTGGGTGGTATTGAATATTCCACTACAACCCGGATTTACTGATTTTCATCCCAGAACAAAAAACGGTCAATGATCGCTCACTTTCCAGAGCGATGATCGCTTCAGCAATGATGCCTTCCCGAACAACGGCAAACAAAATGGCATCTGAAGACTGGGTAAGTGAAAAGATATTGAGCTGCACCTCAGATGCCTTTTAAGCGCTATTTCAGTTTGATACTACTTGCAGCAAACTTTTTATTATCATAGTTATAGACATTGAAACTCAGCAATTTACCTTCATCAGAGCGGACTATTTTTATCACACCTCTACCACCATCTACATTATTCATAGAAAAGATAGTGGCTTCTTGCTCTGCTGATGCACTGGTATCCGCATTGGCTAAGTTAAATGCTTTGCCATCGATAACCATCTCAGCTTCCCTGCCCTTATACAGAACCAGCTTTGTGTGATGCCATCGCCCTTGGTTAGTGAGATCTGGCGTAAGGAATTCGCAGTTAAGCGCGAACTCTCTCTTATTACATTCAGAGGTTATATTTTCCTTACCTTCGGAAATCATTTCAGCAATAGTGAATAAGTTTTTAGACGGGATAGTCGTCACTTGAGATCTCTCATTACAGCCTGTAAGCAACATCGTGCCCGCGACAATCAGTAGTATTTTTTTCACATTCCACCCTTACATGTAACATTATATTTCCATGCTAACAGGGGATTGTTACAAAAAAACGTGAAATTTAACTTAAGTTATTTAACATAATGTCATATCAATATCTGGTTTTGAGATATAAAAGTTCATCACCGTACTGCTGATAGGCAGTACGATGACCAGCAACTGACGCGGCACTCTGACTATCCGACCGGGTCCAGGCGGTGATTAAGGGAGACCCCTGTTATCTTGTATTTCTGTCTCTCTGTATGATTGTTAGCCCCTCAAACAAGGTTAATTGAGTTTAACAGCCCCCTGGGTATAAGGTTTATCGCAATCATAATAAGCGATAAAACTCAACACCTTACCTTCATCAGAGTGAATTGTTTTTATTTCTCCTCTGTTTGAGTTATCCCTCTTCATAAAGAATGTGATGGTTTCCTGTTTTGCAGAAGTATGATTCTCAACCCTGTCCAAGTTGTAGCAGTTTCCATCAATCACCATCTCAGCCTCTCCTCCCTTGTACAGCGTTAATGTCGTATGGTGCCACTTCCCGGGTTCTCTCAGAGAATCCGTAAGAAATTCACAGTAAAACGTCCCCTCACCTTTTTTACACTCAGAGGCTGTTGTTTTTTTACCTGTCTCCATCATTTCTGCAATTGACGGAGAGTCTTGAGATGGCAGAGGTTTTAATACCTGAGATTTACCATCGAATCCAACCAGTACCATCAGTCCGGCAGCAATCAGTAATCTTTTTTTCACGCCCCCCTCCCTGTAAGTAACACAATGTTTCTGGATATAAGATACATTACTGATCAAAAAACAACCATAAATATCAGTGTGAGATTGATTATCGTGCCTGACCTCTGACCACAGAGCGGACTGAGCGATAGCGGCAACGTCGGTTTTCTTCAATAAGTCATAAGGTAAGAATGAACTATGACAGCGAGGGGCTTTGATGATGTATTCTCAAGTGATGAAGATTTTATTGACGCTATATGTTAAATACACTTAGTAAACAAGACGGTATGATATTAGGCATGCTGCGATATGTGGGTTATTGTGACGGATAAGGTTATCCATCAAGTTAAACGCCGAGTGGGGATTCAAGTTAAATATGCGACGTAATGAAGTTAAATCATCAAGAATAAAATCAATTGGTTACAACAAAGAAACGAAGGTTCTTGAAATAGAATTTTTTGAACTTGGCATCTATCAGTATGTCAACGTTCCCTCACAGACCTATGAAACCTTCTTGAGCGTCGTTTCTAAAGGTCGCTTTTTTGACGGTGTGATTAAAAATAAGTATCTGTGTCGAAAAATAGGTTAACAGTCAGTACGAGAGATTAACCCTGTCATTTTTATGCTTAGCGATTTGACTATAGCAAGTATCAAACTGTCCCATCCTTTCTCACTAAGAGTCTGGATTGCCGCCTTAAGTCGTTCGTCTTCGGCAATCTTGTATAAAATCTCGCAGCCAAACGCCCAAGGCGATAACGCTTTTGCCATCCGGATGGGTGGCACAGAGCAAAAATGCAGCTCTGTGCCACCGTTTTAATATTCAATTCACACGGACTAACGGGACTGATAATAGCTCTCAGTCTCTGACTGACTGAGTTCAACTGACTGAAGCTGTCCGGATCCCGATGAGCGAGCGGCAGCTTCAAGCACAGCCATGACGGCAATCGCCTGAACCGGTGAAACGGGGTTAGCGCCCTTGCCGTTGATAGCATCCCGCGTTTGAATATAGTACTGACGCTGATCGCCCTCAGGAGACGTTATCGTGGTGGACTGCTGCTGACCATCAAATAACACTAAGTCATCGTTATCAGTTCCCCAAGTTTCAGAGCCGGGTACAATACCCGCGAGTAGCTGACTTTCCTGCTGATCCGCATTTCTCTTAATCACACTGCCTTTATCGCCATGAACAGTAAAACGCATCACGCCTCCTGCAGCCAGCATACTGGTATGCAGGATAACCTTATGCTGCGGATAATTAAGAATGACATGCGCCCAGTCATTGATCTGAGCCCCTTTACGCAGAACGGCGATATTACCGTAAACGTTATCTGGCAGCCCAAAAAGCTGTAAGGCCTGATCAATGATATGGGGCCCGATATCAAACCATAATCCACTTCCCGGTATATTATGCTCTCTCCAGCGGTCACGAACCTCTGGGCGGAAGCGGTCAATATGGGATTCAAAATGTTTAATTTCACCGAGGACACCCGACTCAATCACCTGTTTAACACCTAAATAATCGGAGTCCCAGCGCCGGTTTTGAAATACAGATAACAGTAATTTTTTCTCTTCAGCCAGAGCTGCCAATTCTCTCGCCTCGTGAAGATTCAGTGTAAAAGGTTTATCGACAACAACATGTTTACCCGCATTCAGCGCCATTTTTGCTAACGGCGCATGGGTCTCGTTGGGAGAAGCAATAACAATTAATTCAATATCAGGATCGTTTATCGCCATTTCAGGCGTAGCCACCACTCTGACATCCGGCAGATCCTGGTGCACTTTATCTTGGCTGCTGGATGAAATGACGCTGAGTTTTAATCCGGGTACAGAACGGATTAACGGGGCGTGGAATGTCTTGCCAACAAATCCGTAACCAATTAAGGCGACGTTAATATCTTTCGTTATACTCATCATTCTCTCCGGACTATAGGGGATCGGTTATATGTACTTTTGTCGAGTCACTACCGTCAAACTCACTCCAGGGCGTGTTCAGGAATAACTGATGTATTTCTGATAAAGATGCAACCTGATAAGGTTCACAGCGATTCAATTTCATATGATCGGCCACCAGCCAGTGTTCGTTACTCGCTGCCAGCATGGCCCGTTTAACCTCGGCGTCACTCTCTTGCCCTGCGGTCAGCCCCAAACGGGCATGCAGAGCACAGGCACCAAGTATGGCAATATCCGCTCGGTACTTCTCCAGCAGCATTAAGGTTGCACTTCCAGAAAAAAGACGCTGCTGCGCATCCCATTTCCCCCCGAGCAGAATCAGCTCTATTTCGGGTTTATCACTGAGGTGGTGTGCAATATCCAGTGAAGATGTGATCACTGTCATTGGCCCTTTTAACAGTGTAGCAATACCTGACAATGTACTACCGGCATCGAGGAAAAGCGTTGCCCCCCTGGGAAGTTTCTCTACCACTAACCGTGCAATCCTGAGTTTGATATTCGGAATAAGTACACTTCGCTCGGTACGACTCATTGCCGAGAGGTTAAGCGCAACGGCACCGCCATGGTTTTTCTGAGCAAGACCTTTTTTTTCAAGTTCAGCCAAATCCCGACGCACGGTGTCTGCTGAAACCTGTAATTTTTCGACCAGAGCATTGATGCTTGCCTGGCCCTCTTTCATGAGCAGTTCCATCAGAAATTTCTGCCGGGCTGTTTTATGCATCAGAACCTCTTAACCGCAAAATACCGCAATAAGCAGCATAATACTGCAATAAACAGGTTAACGCTATGTTGTGGAATTAATCATTTATGTATAACGTGATAACGCGCCAATCTGAGCGTGAACGAGATGACTAATTCGGGAACGGCAAAATGAAACTTGATGCATTTGCGTTTGGTACCACTAACTGGAATGAAATAGAAAAAACGGAGCATGCAGGTGAAACGGGCATGGCTTACTGGCGAACCCAGTTTTTTGGTGAGAAACCAAATCAGGTTCGGGTGCGGATGGTTGAATATACGCCAGGCTACCTTGCCGATCACTGGTGCCAGAAAGGACATGTTCTTTTCTGTCTGGAAGGTGAGCTGGAAACAGCGCTCGAAGATGGCCGAAAATTCCTTTTAACGCCAGGGATGAGTTATCAGGTTGGAGATAATGCCGAACCCCACCAGTCCAGCACAAAAACCGGCGCCAGACTCTTTATTGTTGACTGACGCCTGAAAGATGACAGTTACGTGAAACGGTGCAAGCACGTGGATTCGGTCTGAAATAACCGGTTCTTTAACTGGTTATCAGGGTTATCTGCTTTTGTTCTAAAACCTGGCGCATGGTCTTATCCGGCTCACCATCAAAGATAAACGAACTGGCGAGCGTCAGCTCGCCAATCACAAAAGCAGAGGCAGAATTTAATTTCTCCTGTGAAACCATCACAATCGTTTCAGCAGCGCGGGCCGCCAGCGCCCGTTTTACACCCGCTTCTTCATAGTTGCCTGTCGTCAGGCCTGCTGTTTTATGCACACCGGTCACCCCCATAAAGAACAGGTCCGCATTGATGCGTGCAATCGACTCCAGTACCGCCGAGCCAACAGAGACCAGTGAATGACGGTACAGTTGTCCACCCAGCATAATTACCTCTACCAAGGGAAAATCCACCAGTGCAAGAGCAATACTTGGACTATGAGTAATGGCAGTAAAAGGCAGATTCTGGGGAAGTAATTTCACCATTTCAGTCGTGGTCGTGCCGCCATCAATAATCACCACCTGACCCGGCTGAATAAGCTGCACTGCTGTTCGGGCAATGCGTTGCTTGGAACTTATTTGCACGTTCTTACGTGTTTCGAAAGGTGCAATAGCGGCAGAAACCGGTAAAGCACCGCCATATACCCGCTGTAATAACCCCTCAGCCGCCAACTCACGTAAATCACGTCGTATCGAGTCTTCAGAGACAGCAAACTGCACACTTAATTCACTGGACATCACCTGATTATCACGGGCAAGCAGCGCCAGAATCTGCTGTTTTCGTTGACTGGAAAGCATAAAACCTCATTCTTGATTGCTCTTGATAATGCACGATTATGCATGATAAGGTCTGCCGTGTCATCCTCCGAGGGAATGTTATGCAGCCGAAAATCCGCAATATTCGTGAACAATTGTTATCCGATAATTGGTACATCCTGAAAAAATATACCTTTGAGCTTCAGCGTAGCGATGGCCAGTGGCAGGAGCAACAGCGTGAGGCCTATGACAGAGGTAATGGCGCGGTGATCCTGCTTTATAACCGCCAGAAACGTACGGTGGTTCTGACACGACAGTTCCGCTTACCGGCATTTATCAATGGTCATAACGGTTTTCTGATTGAGGCCGCAGCAGGCTTGCTTGATAACGCCTCTCCCGAAGCACGCATCGTTGCAGAAGCTGAAGAAGAAACCGGCTATCGGGTAAACCGGGTGGAAAAAGTCATGGAAGCCTATATGAGCCCCGGTTCAGTCACCGAAAAACTGTACTTTTTTATCGCCGAATACGGCGAAAGGGATCGCCACAATGCAGGAGGTGGACTGACTGAGGAAGGTGAAGATATCGAAGTCTTAGAGTGGCCGCTGGAACGTGCGATGTCGGCCATTGCCAGCGGAGAAATCATGGATGGCAAAACCATCATGTTACTTCAATATCTGACATTAAAATTATCTTCTGAGGGAAAGACAGTATGTTAATTCTTATTGCCGGCCCGGTACGCAGCGGCACCAACGGAAACCAGGCGTTAATCCACGCAAATCTGCAAGAGTTTGAACGTATTGCGTTGGCAATCTACCACAAAGGCCATATCCCTGTAGTCGGAGAATGGCTGGCATTACCCATTGCCCGCGCCGCCGGATCGCAAGAAATTGGCGATGCCATCAGTGAAAACTATCTCTATCCGGTTGCGCATCGACTGATTCACAGCTGTCAGGCAATATTGCGTATTCCGGGGGCTTCACAGGGAGCAGATAATGATGTCCGTGTTGGTAAAGCACTGGGTCTGGCTATTTATACCCACCTTGATGATATCCCTGTGGAAAGTGAAACCACTTCCCGGCAGTAATTTTTCATACTAGGAAGACTATTTTTATCGCGGTCAGCCGCGCCGCGATAAACATTATCTCTTCTGTATTATCCTTCCCCGCTCTTGCTGTCACATGGTGACATTAAGCTAAAAAATAAACCCACTATTGCTGTCAGTCTTATACTAAGGTAATAACACGATAATAAACGTTAGGTTACGGGAGGGATAATGCAGGTTAGCTTTCGAAATAATGGTGTGTTTTTTTTCATCGCTTTACTGAACAGCCTTGTTTGCTTTAGTGCTTTTGGTGTCATTGGCGCAGTATTTGGGGTTATTACCGTACTCTTTACGCATATCATCTATGAAGCCAAGCCAGAAGAAGGCAATGTAGTCTATATCTGGTTTTTGCTTTTGCTGGTACTGGCGGGGGCGGGAACAGGTTTTCTGCTGAAGCTGTCGGTTGGATTTTACGTTTACCTGTTCTGTGTCTCATGTTTCTACTATGTTGCCTATAACAAAGACCTGTATATCGACCGTACGATCCCTTTTTTGATTATTTTCTCAAGCCTTGGCACTACGCTACCCGCAGTGAAGATTGAACTACCGCTGGCCTATATCACCGGTATCACCATCAGCCTCTTCTGTCTGGCCTTACTTAAGCACAAACACTTTGATAATAATGCCTTCAGAAATGGGCTTTTTGCCAGACAAACCTATACCGGTGAAAAAAACATTCTGCTACGTGCTTTAATCTATAGTGCATTCCTGTTCTCAAGTCTGGCACTGCCTGACTATCTCGGCCTGTATCGTGCTTACTGGGCACCGCTCACCTTTATTGTGTTATTAAGACCAAAGGAGCTGAATATCTTAAAGACCACCTGCTTCAGATTTGCCGGTAGTCTGCTGGGTGCCTTATTTATTATTGCGCTTTTTAATCTGATCAGTTTTACCCATATTTATCTGTATTTCTTTATCCTCGGCGTGGTGGTTTTTTTGCTACCGAGTTTTTTAAAGATGAACTATACCGCCAAAACCTTTGCGATTACCGTATTTGTGCTGTTGTTGCTGGAACAGACCGAATTTCTGCATGACCCCACCTATTTACTGCCGTTTTCGCGGGTTTATGAAACCTTCATTGGGGGTTGTATCGCCATTGTAGCCAGTATTGTGTTAAGTAAATTACGACCAGAAGAGGCCACGGCCAAATCCTGAGGCCATATCCTGCTCTGAAGCATTCGGTAAAATCAGGCCTCTGATGGTTGGCCTGATTTCATCGACAATTGTCCTGCGAGCCTGTCACTCTCTCCCTCTTTCTACCGTTACAGTGATCATGCATCGTCACCCGGATCTGATAGCCGGGTGGCGGTGACGAGATACAGGTTTATCACTGGAGCTTTCAATGAAATTAACACAAATTCGCAATGCAACACTGACGCTGGAATACGCAGGTAAACGATTTCTGATAGACCCTATGCTGGCAGAAAAAGAAGCCTGGCCAGGCTTTGTGGGAAATGCACGCCCCCATCTGCGTAATCCCATGGTGGACTTGCCGGTTACCGTTGCAGAGTTACTCACTGTGGATGCCGTTATTCTGACCCATACTCACACCGACCACTGGGATGAAGCAGCTCAACAGTTGATCCCCAAAGAGATGATGATTTATACGCAAAACGAGCAGGATGCCGCGCTGGTAAAGGCTCAGGGCTTTGTGAACGTCCGGGTACTGGAGGATAAGAATCGCTTTATTGATGGCCTGACAATTTATAAAACCGACGGCCAGCATGGCAGTAACGACCTTTACGCTGATCCTGTGTTGGGTAATTTACTGGGGGATGCCTGCGGGCTGGTATTTGTCCATCCTGATGAAAAAACGCTTTATATCGCCGGCGATACTGTTTGGGTTAAACCTTATGTCAGGAGTCTGCAACGTTTTCAGCCGGAAATTGTGGTGCTGAATACCGGCAATGCGGTCAACGACCTCTATGGCCCGATTATTATGGGTAAAGAGGACACATTGCGGACTCTTCAGATATTGCCAGCAGCGACTATCGTCACCTCACATATGGAAGCCATTAATCACTGCCTGCTGACACGGGCAGAATTACGTGAGTTCACGCTGGAAAAGGGGATTGAGGACAGAGTCCTGATCCCGGCTGATGGTGAAAGCCTGTTTTTGTGAAAGCATTTGCACTTTGACTGTCCGGAGAGGTGCCTTTCAGGCAAACCAGCTGATATTCTCTGACAACCTAAACATGTAAGGTGAATTCTATGTCTGCACTGACCGTTGCCGTAATCGCGACAGACGGATTCAGTCCGTTTCATTTATCCGTACCCTGTATTCTGTTCGGAACGGCAATGCCGCAGCAAGATTTATTCTTCCTGAAGATTTGTGCTGAGCAACCGGGTGTTGTGGATACCAGCCTTGGCCTGTCGGTGAATGTCGAGCTGGGTCTGGAGCAACTTGATACCGCAGATATTGTCATTGTGCCCTACTGGCATAATCCAGCCGAAAAACCCTCGCAGATTCTGCTGGATAAGCTGGTCAGTTGCTGGCAGCGAGGAGCCACGGTGGTCGGTCTTTGTCTGGGGACATATGTTCTGGCTTATGCGGGGTTACTGCAAGGGCATCATGCCACTACCCACTGGGAATTCGAACAGGATTTCACTGAACGCTTTCCCCTGGTGCATCTGAACAATAATGCACTGTATATCAGCGATGAACGCCTGATCACTTCTGCTGGCACCGCGGCCGGGATTGATTGTTGCCTGAATATTATTCGTGAACGCTGCGGTTCGGCGGTGGCAAATCGGGTAGCCAGAAGAATGGTGGTTTCTCCTTATCGGGAAGGCGATCAGGCACAGTTTATTGCACGTCCGGTCCCCGTCTCAACACGGGATGGGAAAATGAATGAACTGATGGAGTATCTGCGTCGTAACCTGGAAAAACAGCACGATCTCGATTCGCTGGCCAAGTTCGTGAGCATGAGCCGTCGTACGCTAACCCGTCATTTTCTCAATGCAACCGGTATTTCACTGGGTGGCTGGCTCAATGCTGAACGCCTTCAGCGTAGTCAGGAACTACTGGAAACCGCGGATCACAGCATTGAGGTCATCTCTGGTATGGCCGGGTTTCAGTCGCCGGTCTCTTTTCGTCAGAGTTTTAAGGCAAAATATCATGTCAGCCCCAGCGAATGGCGGCGAAGGTTTCGTGGCCCGGTACCTGCGAACCACCGTTCATAGAACGGTGGTTCGCCATTATTGACGTTTACCTTTACCGGGCATCATCCTGATCAGCGTATTGTCTTTGATAAAGTAGTGGTGGAATAAAGCGCCCGCTGCATGGATCGCGACTAAAAAATACCCGGTATTTGCCAGTAATTCATGCCACGATTTCAGGCTATATTCAAAATCCTCGTCAGGTACAGCACTAAAGGGCATGGCTATACCAAAAATTTGCCATTCACTTCCGCGATTATAAAGCGCCAGAAATCCAAGAACGGGAAGGCAGATAAAGAGCAAATAAATTAACGTATGGGCCAAATGGGATAAACCAATCATTGCGGGATGGGGTTTCGGCACTATCGCCGGCGCACGATAAACCACTCTGACCAGTAAACGGGTAACCATTAATACCAGAACGGAGATACCGCAGAAAAAATGCAGGCTATTGATCAGTGGGCGATAACTGCGCGGCGCAAAGCCCCGTAATTCCATCGCGCAATAAGCGATAACCACCAGAATGAATACCAGCCAGTGCAGTGAGATTTGTAATGTGGTGTATTTACTACGCATAATCAGCCTTTGGGATAAATATCAACATTGCTCATACCGACGAATATCGGCGCTCAAACAGATCTGTATTATTTTGCAGTACCGTCACATGTGGTCATTTGTCGTACCGGCAACAAGCATCTCGACTTTCGGGGTGTTTTTATTTTTATCGTACTACAGAGTCAATCAAAAACCTGTTACGACCAGATTATCGTCATTAGCCGCATCACTATCAGAGTAAAAAACCATCTGGTAATACGGTTTTTCACGACAGGCTGCCAGCCTGGATTCCAGAGTTCCGACATGCAGCTCTAACTGATGGTTATCCGGATCAAGAAAATAGAATGACTTGCCTTCGCTGCGATTATCTTTCCAGCACACCACACCTGCCGCTTTTAGCCGACTGACCATATGGCTAAAATTCGCCTCATTAATGCTAAACGCATAGTGGGTATAGTCATGCCGCCTGGATCCCGCCTGGTTATCATAAGAGAGGCATAGCCAGAGCCCGCCGCAAGAGAGATACGCCCCCGTTTCCCAGGACGCATGACACTGCATTCCCAGATATTGCTGATAAAATGCCAGACTGCGCTCCAGCGAGCTGACCGCGAGTGTCAGATGATTCAGACCTGTCAGCATCATTAACGTCCTTTTTTCTGCCAGTTAGCCCAGGGGCTGTCATCTCCACCAGAGGTGCGTTCTTGTTTCTCCTCCAGCATATTGAGATAAAGTGTCTCCACTTCAGTACGTGCCCAAGGCGTCCGCCGTAAGAATTTCAGGCTCGACTTAATACTAGGATCGCTTTTAAAGCAGTTAATTTTCACTTCTTTCGCCAGCCGCTCCCAGCCATAATTGTCGACAAGCTGATTGAGTAAAGCCTCAAGCGTTACCCCGTGTAAGGGATCTCTGGCATGCTCAGTTGACATCTTTAACCCTGGATTTTGTGATAAATTTTTCACACATTACTGAGGCTAAAAACATTATGCAACTCGTGTTGTTAACATTGGGGATGATTTGCCCGAACAGGATGAAGCGAAGAACAGGTGGATGAGGAGCGTCGTGTAAGCTGAAATGGCAGGTTCCCGTTCTGGAGCCTGCCATGTAGCATATTCAGCGATGAATATTTTCTATATCAACCGGCTGCCCAAACAGAAAACCCTGAATTTCAGTACAGCCTTCTTCTTCCAGGATGCGTAGCTGTTCACTGGTTTCAACCCCTTCAGCAATCAGCGGGGTATTAATCGAGTTACCCAGGGAAATAATCGCCCGCACAAAAGATCGTGCCTGCTGATTATGTTCGACATTGGTCAAAAAACTGCGGTCAAGTTTAATTACGTCGAACTGAAATTCACGCAAAGTGCTCAGGGATGAATATCCGGTGCCAAAATCGTCCAGCGCGATACTGATCCCCATTTTCTGAAACTGATGAAGAATATTAAAGGTCAGTTTTTTATTAATAATAAACGCCGTTTCCGTGACTTCAAATTCCAGCAAGGTCATCGGCCAGTCAGTACGCATTAAAATATCACGAACTTTATCAATAAAGTTTCTGTTACGCAGCTGAACCGGTGAAATATTAATAGAGATTTTTTTATCAAGTTTATTGGCCAGCGACTCTTTACAGACCGCTTCGATAATCCAGTACCCCAGAGGAACAATTGCCCCGCTCTCCTCGGCAATAGGAATAAATTCATCTGGCGGGATAATTCCTTTCGTCGGATGATTCCAGCGCAATAATGCCTCGTATCCGGTAATGGACTTATCTTTCATCGCACGTTTTGCCTGGTAATGAATAAAAAACTCGCCTTCTTTAATTCCCCGGCGAATATCCGCAGCCAGCATATTACGCTGACGCGTTTTTTCATCCATATCTTTCTCATACCAGCAAACCTTGGTTTCCAGATTCTCTTTGGCACGGTACATCGCAAGATCAGAATTACTGATCAGTTTATTAATTTCAGTCGCATCATCAGGATAAATGGCCACCCCAATACTGGCGTTAACATTGATTTCCGTATGGGCAAAGGACTGTTTACCACTAAAACAGCTGTAGAGTCTGTCGGTGAAATCAATCAGCTCACTTTCATGGTTATAAGGCTTAGCTGCAACAAACTCATCGCCACCAAAGCGAGCAACAATTTCATCTGCAACCAGTATTTTTTGTACTGAGGTAGAAACACGCTGCAGAAGCTGATCGCCAACCAGATGCCCTTCACTGTCGTTAATTTCTTTAAATTTATCGAGATCAACAGTACAGATAGCGACCCGGCTGTAATCCGACTCGAGAAAAATTTTTTCTACAAAGGTAAAAAACTCAACCCGATTTGGCAGCCCGGTCAAGGTATCAAAACGCGCCATCCAGGAAATTTTATCGATAACTTCTTTTTGCTCACTAATATCCCGGGTAATTTTTGCAAAACCTAATAGTTTATTATTGTCATCATAGATAGCATCAATGACCACATGGGCCCAGAAACGCCTGCCATCCTTACGGAAACGCCAGCCTTCACCTTCAAACTTGCCATTTTTTGCAGCAATTTCCAAGTTACGAGCAGGAAGTTCGCTAATCTGTTCCGATTCGCTATAAAAAAGGCCGTAATATTTCCCGACCACTTCATCACGTATATAACCTTTTGCCCGACGTGCACCTTCGTTCCACGTCGCCACACAACCATCAACATTCAGCATATAAATAGCGTAATCTTTAACGCTTTCGATAAAATGGCGATAGGCAATATCTGTTAAATTTTCAGTGCTCATCAGACCTACATAGGGTGTCAAAAATAATAGCAAGGAAAGTAATTTAACGTATTTTACGCCTGCTCGCTATGACGAGTTTTTACGGGTAATTATCTTTTGTTTCCCGGAAAATTATCCTCTACCAGCGAAGCGGCTTCCATCACACAACGTGGCAATAACGCTAATGCTTCCTGCTGACGCACGATACTCATTAATTCATCACTCAGTGATAAAGGGTTCAGGACTGTAAATCCTTGCTGTTGATACCAGGGCCCATTCCAGGGAATATCGGTGTAAGTCGTTAGCGTTACACCAGGCATCCCATACTCAGCCGCCATCTTACGAACATGCGTTACCAGCATGCGGCCCACTCCCAGACCCCGTGCGGTTGGATGCGAGGATATTTCTGCCAGATACAGACTGGCAGAAAGACGTTGAGCGTAACAAAAACCCAGGATGACTCCGTCTGCATCTTCAACCAGCCAGGCGAGATTCTGCGTCATACTGATGATGTGAGCTTGCGTATCTGTGACACCGTCACTTGCGAGCATAGCCAGTTCAGGAATAGCAAGAAAGCGTTGCGCGGCCGCTGCCTCCAGCGCCTGAAGTGCGGGTATATCAGCCCGCATGCTGTTGCGCAAATTAAGCACGCTTTACTCCTCTTTTGTTATTGATTTGCAGTAAACTGGATTTACAGATGTTACGTGATTGTATATGGCTGATAATAAGACAGGAAGCTTCAGTATGAAATTCAAACCAGAAATAAAACCTTATGAAGCGGCTGCAGGTGGCTGGGGGTCCTTAGAATCGACCACGCGTTTTGTTTTTGACAGCAAGCATGCACTGAAAAATATGCGCAACCTTATGCGTATGAACAAAGCCAAAGGCTTTGACTGTCCGGGATGTGCCTGGGGCGATGACAATAAAAGCACCTTTAGCTTCTGTGAAAACGGTGCTAAGGCTGTCTCCTGGGAAGCCACCCGCCGTTCGATTGGCGCTGATTTCTTTGCCCACCATACTGTCAGCACACTCTATCAGCAAAGTGACTATTTTTTAGAATATCAGGGCCGTCTGACTGAACCACTGTCCTATAACCCTCAGACCGATCGCTATGAAGCGATTGACTGGGATGATGCATACAAGTTAATTGCGCAACATATTGCCGAGATGGATACGCCTGAAGATCTGGCACTCTACACTTCCGGCCGCGCCAGTAATGAGGCTTCCTACCTTTACCAGCTATTTGGACGTATGGTCGGAACCAGTCATTTTCCCGACTGTTCAAATTTGTGTCATGAAGCCAGTGGAAGTGGATTAAAACTCAGTCTTGGGGTCGGAAAAGGCACAATCAGCCTCAGTGATTTTGAGAAAACCGATGCGGTGTTTGTTTTTGGACAGAATCCAGGAACCAATCACCCTCGTATGCTCCATAGTTTGCGTCATGCCGCTGAAAATGGCGCAAAAGTAGTTACCTTTAATACCTTACATGAACGTGGTCTGGAGCGTTTTGCTGACCCGCAAAAACCTCTGGAAGTGATTACCCCGCTATCTGGCACCATCAGTACCAACTACTATCAGCCCAATCTCGGGGGGGATATGGCCGCAGTACGCGGCATGGCAAAAGCGTTACTGGAAACCCAACGTGGACTGCTTGCCGAAGGTCAACCGGGTATCTTTGATCTCGCGTTTATTGAACAGCATACCCAGGGAATGGAGGCATGGTTTGCCGTGATAGACGACACGCCATGGTCAGTCATTACTCAACAGTCGGGTCTGAGTGAACAACATCTACGGGATGCCGCAAAAATCTGGCAACACGCCAAAGCGGTGATTGTCACATGGGCTATGGGGATCACTCAGCACCAGCATGCGCTGCATACCGTGCGTGAAATCACTAATCTACAGCTATTGGGTGGGCATCTTGGTCGCCCGGGTGCCGGGATTTGCCCGGTGAGAGGTCACAGTAATGTGCAAGGTAACCGCACTATGGGGATTGATGAAAAAGCCCCCGCGGCCCTGCTTGATAGTCTGGCCCGACACTTTAACTTTACCCCTTCCAGAACGCCCGGCTATCATGCTGTCGCCGCTCTGGAAGCCATGCTCGCTGACAAGGTGAAGGTCTTTATTGCCTTGGGCGGAAATCTGGCCGCCGCGGCACCAGACAGCCCGCGAAGTGAACAGGCACTACAACACTGTGGCCTGACGGTACATATCAGTACCAAGCTTAATCGGAGCCACTTAGTTCCGGGTAAAGCGTCGCTGATTCTGCCAACCCTGGGTCGCACAGAAGAAGACATTCAGGCTAGCGGTCGGCAGTTTATCACCGTGGAGGACTCCTTCAGTATGGTGCATGCCTCTGAAGGCGTGGGCAAACCTCTAGCCAAGACGCAACGCTCCGAAACGGCGATCGTCGCAGGTATCGCGAATGCCGTTTTAGGTGATAAATACCTTAACTGGTTAGCTCTCGCCGATGACTATAATCTCATCCGCGATCACATAGCGGCCACTATCCCGGGATTCGCTGACTTTAATCAGCGCTGTGAAATTCCGGGCGGATTTTACCTGGGTAATGCGGCAGCAGAGCGACGTTTTAACACCCCCAGCGGTAAAGCTGAATTCAGTAGCGCTGCCCTGCCCGATTTACATCAAGGTCACGATCGCGAGATATTCACTTTGCAAACCCTGCGCTCGCACGATCAGTATAACACCACCATTTATGGTCTTGATGACCGCTATCGCGGGGTCTACGGACAACGAGAAGTATTATTTATTCATCCGGATGATATTCAACAGCTGGGATTCAGTGACGGGGATTATGTGGATATTGAGACGGTATGGAACGACAATATTCGTCGTAAAGTGAATCGATTTAAGCTGGTTGCTTACAATATTCCGCGCGGGAATCTGGCCGCCTATTATCCGGAAGCCAATCCCTTAGTTCCTCTGAATAATATTGGAAAAGAGACCGGAACACCGGCCTCAAAATCCGTTCCGGTGATACTGACACTCAGTGAGGCGGTCGATAAGCAACGGATCGCCTGACTGGCCATCCCGCCAGGATAACCTGGCGGGATGCGGTTAACCGTTATTCACAGCCTGCCTGTTCCATCGCCTGTAAAATACGCTTATCGGATATCGGATAAGGCGTACCCAGTTGCTGAGCGAAATAACTGACCCTCAGTTCCTCAATCATCCAGCGGATCTCGGTGACATCATCCTGCTCCCGGCGCGAAGCCGGCACTTTATTCAGCCACTGCTGCCAGGCTTTCTGCACATTTTCCACTTTCAGCATCTGCGCCCTGTCACGATGCGGATCGATAGCCATTTTTTCCAGCCGTTTTTCGATAGCCTGTAAGTAACGCAAAGTATCACCAAGATGACGGAAACCATTACGGGTCACAAAACCGCGGTACACCAGCCCGGCCATTTGCGCTTTTACATCCGACAGCCCCAGAGCCATGGTCATATCAACGCGTCCTTTCAGGCGTTTATTGATATTGAATACGCAGGTCAGCACTTGCTCAACTTGCTTCGCAATCTCCACGACAGTGTCATTTAATTCAGCCCTGACTTTTTCATGAAGTTGCGCAAAGCCCTCTTCACTCCAGACCGGACCACCAGCTTCGGCTATCAGCTTATCGACGCCACAGGCAATACAGTCATCAATCAGATCCAGCACTTTGCCATAAGGGTTAAAATAGAGCCCCAGCTTGGCTTTATTCGGCAATTTTTCATGCAGATATTTCACCGGCGAAGGGATATTCAGTAACAGTAAACGCCGCAGCCCCTGCCACATCGCCTGTTGTTGTTCGAGCGGATTATCAAAGAGTTTAATCGCCACGCTGTCTTTTTCATCCACCAGCGCCGGGAAGGCTTTCATGCGATAGCCGCCCCGTTTTTGCTCGTAGCTCTCTGGCAACTGGCCGAAACTCCAGATATGCAGCCCGGACTGCTCAATGCCATCATCAGCGACTGCCGATAAGGTATGCTGAATCTTATCTTTCAGGGAGGCTTTCAACTCAGCAAGATTTTTGCCTTCCGCGAGTTTCTTATGGTGTTCATCCACCACCCGGAAAGTGATTTTAAGATGATCGGGTACCATATCCCAGCGCCAGGATTCCCGGTCAATGGTGGTGCCGGTCATGCGGCGGAATTCACGCTCCAGGCTTTCGAGCAGAGGTAAGGCAAAGGGGGTTGCCCGACTTAAGAAAGCCTCAGCATAGTTTGGCGCTGGCACCAGACCACGACGTATCGGTTTTGGCAGTGATTTTATTAACGCAATAATCAGCTCACGCCTCACGCCCGGGATTTGCCATTCAAACGCACTTTCCTCAACTTGGTTCAGGACAGGCAACGGGATATGAACGGTCACGCCATCGGCATCGGCACCGGGTTCAAATTGATAGCTGAGGCGAAGTTTTAGCGGTTCCTGAACCCAGACGTTCGGATAGTCCAGTTTACTGACCTGTTCAGCTCCCTGCTTAATCAGCATGCTCTTTTCAAAATTGAGCAAGTCCGGTGCAGTGTGACGGGCCTTTTTCCACCAGCTGTCAAAGTGCGCCGCTGACACTACTTCCTGGGCAATACGCTTATCGTAAAACTCAAACAAGGTTTCATCATCCACCAAAATATCGCGGCGGCGTGATTTATGTTCCAGCGCTTCGACTTCAGCACGCAGTTTTAAGTTATCCCGTAAAAAGGCATGGCGGGTCTGCCAGTCGCCCTCCACTAGCGCGTGGCGAATAAACAGTTCACGGCTCAGCGTCGGATCGATCTGGCTGTAATTTACTTTACGTGCGGTAACAATCGCCAGACCATAAAGCGTGACCTTTTCAGTCGCCATGACCGCGCCCTGGGCTTTTTCCCAGTGAGGCTCACTGTAGCTGCGCTTAATCAAATGCTGTGCAAGGGGTTCTATCCATTCGGGATCGATACGGGCAGCAATACGTCCCCACAAACGACTGGTTTCTACTAGTTCAGCGACAATAGTCCACTTGGGCGGTTTCTTAAACAATCCGGAGCCGGGAAAAATAGAGAAACGGGCGTTACGTGCCCCGGTATACTCTTGTTTATCAGTATCTTTCTGGCCAATATGAGAGAGTAATCCGGTCAGTAAGGCACAGTGAAGTCCGCGGAAATCCGCCGGTTCGCTATTAATCGGCAAACGCTGTTCTTTGACTACCTGGCGCAGCTGGGTATAAATATCCTGCCATTCACGCACCCGCAGATAGTTGAGGTAGTCCTGTTTACACTGACGGCGAAACTGATTAGCGGACAACACTTTTTGCTGCTCACCAAGATAATTCCACAGATTCACATAGGCTAAAAAGTCAGACTCTTTATCCTGAAACCGCTGATGCTTTTCTGCCGAAGCTTGCTGTTTGTCCATCGGCCGTTCGCGAGGGTCCTGGATAGACAAGGCTGAAACGATAATCATCACTTCCCGGACACAGCCAAATCTCTGCGCTTCCAGCACCATTTTTGCAAGGCGAGGATCAACCGGTAACTGGGCTAATAATTTGCCAGATGCGGTCAGTTTATAGGCCGTTTGCTGTTCTGCAATACTGATAGCACCCAGCTCCTCCAACAGGCGGACGCCGTCTTGAATATTACGTTTATCAGGGGCTTCCACAAACGGGAAAGCCTGAATATCTCCGAGTCCTAACGCCGTCATCTGTAAGATAACCGAGGCCAGGTTGGTACGTAATATTTCCGGATCGGTAAATTCCGGACGCGAGAGGAAATCTGCTTCACTGTAGAGACGAATACAGATCCCTTCCGAAACACGTCCACAACGACCTTTACGCTGGTTAGCTGAAGCCTGAGAAACCGGCTCAATCGGTAAGCGCTGAACTTTAGTTCGATAGCTGTAGCGACTGATACGCGCTGTTCCGGGATCAATCACATACTTAATACCCGGTACTGTCAGTGAGGTTTCCGCGACGTTTGTTGCCAGCACAATGCGCCGCCCGACATGACTCTGAAATACGCGGTTCTGCTCACTGTTCGACAGGCGGGCATATAACGGTAAAATTTCAGTATGAGGCAAGGCCAGTTTATTCAGTGCATCAGCGGTATCACGAATTTCACGTTCTCCGCTCATAAAAATCAGAATATCGCCGCGGCTTTCCCGACCGAGTTCATCCACCGCGTCAAAAATCGCCTGGAGCTGATCCCGGTCGGTATCCTCGTTATCTTCCACCAGCGGACGATAACGTACCTCTACAGGGTAGGTTCGGCCGGAAACTTCAATAATGGGTGCATTATTAAAATGACGCGAAAAACGCTGTGGATCGATAGTCGCAGACGTAATAATAACTTTTAAATCAGGGCGTTTCGGTAGTAATTCCCGCAAATAGCCGAGTAAGAAATCGATATTTAAACTGCGTTCGTGAGCTTCATCGATAATAATCGTGTCGTACTGCAGCAGCAGTCGGTCTTGCTGAATTTCAGCCAGCAAGATCCCGTCGGTCATTAACTTCACCAGCGTGTTGTCACTGACACTGTCGGTAAAACGCACTTTATAGCCAACGGTACTCCCGGGTTCACTGTTCAGCTCTTCGGCAATACGGTTTGCGACAGTACGGGCTGCCAGTCTCCGGGGCTGAGTATGGCCAATCAGGCCCTTAACCCCCCGTCCCAGTTCCATACAAATTTTTGGTAACTGAGTGGTTTTACCGGAACCGGTCTCCCCGGCGACAATCACCACCTGGTTATCACGGATGGCCGTCAGAATATCGTCTTTCTTTTGACTGACTGGCAAGTTTTCCGGATAGCTGATTGCCGGGCAAGAAAGCTTACGGCGCTGCATGCGATCTTCAGCCTGACCGATTTCACCGGCTAAGGTATTCAGTAAATTTTGCTGTGATTGCGGGTTTTTGACTTTCTTCACCCCGTGCAGGCGGCGGGAAAAATGTTGTTTGTCGCGTAACATTAAGCCGTCAAGACGGGCAAAAAGAGAAGACAGAGAGTGTGTAGTTATTTCCATCATTGCTGTCGTTAAAACGCTCCAGGACACGCAGGTATTTATCTGTTTATTTTGATAGTCGCTATTTTATCACATCTGTTGTCACCCTGTGTTGTTCAATAAATTTGAACAGAGGATTCGATTAATTACGCTATCTATGTGGCGATATTGTTAATACAGTATCAGCATACCAAGACAATTCATCCAGTTACCAAGATATAAGGATCCACCCATGAGCAACGTTTTAGTGCTTAAGTCCAGCATCCTCGCCGACTACTCCCAATCAGGTCAGCTTTCCGACTATTTCGTAAAACAGTGGCAAGCACAGCACAGCGATGATGTGATTACTGTTCGCGACCTTGCAACCCGTCCGGTTCCGGTTCTGGATGGTGAGCTGGTAGGCGGTCTGCGTCCTTCTGACGCGCCTCTGACTCCTCGTCAGCAAGAAGCACTGGCATTATCTGATGAGCTCATTGCCGAACTTCAGGCTAACGATGTTATCGTGATCAATGCTCCGATGTATAACTTCAACATCCCGACGCAGCTGAAAAACTATTTTGACCTGATAGCCCGTGCTGGTGTGACTTTCCGTTATACCGAGCAAGGTCCTGAAGGTTTAGTGAAAGGCAAACGCGTTATCGTTCTGACCAGCCGCGGCGGCATTCATAAAGATACCCCAAGTGATTTGTTGGTTCCTTATCTGAACCTGTTCCTGGGCTTCATTGGTATCACTGATGTGAACTATGTCTTTGCAGAAGGTATTGCTTACGGTCCGGAAGTCGCTGGCAAAGCACAGACTGACGCTAAAGTCGCTATCGACAGCATCGTAGCTGCCTGATTAGTGATGATCCGGGGTGTTTTCTCACCCCGGTTTGATGCTTTCCCGCCGTTACTCTTTTTTCAACCACTGACCATTCAGTCCGCGCACATACTCTCCGCGTCCGGCCTTATTCACCAGTTTTTGTCCTGCCATTCTGGCGACGTCATCACGGGTTAACTGATTTTTGTCTGCCAGCTGCTGATACACTTGTGCCCTGGTGGCATTAATTTTCGTTACCAGTTCCAGCGTTTCAGCGTCTTGTTTAACGGCTCCCAGATAACCGTTTAATGTCTCGCCGACACGCCCTTGTTCACGCGCTTCATTCAGCGTCAGTGCCAAGGCTGACTGACTTAATATCAGGGTCAGTAATAGCACCCCTTTGATTAACATTTTCATGGCGTTTTGTCCCACTATCAGAATACGTCGCTACGACTTCTGAGCAATGCTTCAACATCTTTATCGGCTTTAATCATTATTTCATGCTCAATCCTGACATTCATATTAATGGTTATCGGTTCTTTCGGCGCAGCCACTTCGATACGCGGAACACAGCCACTCAATGCGCTGACGGCCATCAGTACAACCAGCACTACTTTCATTGTTTCTCCTCACAGGCATTACCGGGGTTACGGCAAGTTTCCAACGGTAATGAGGCATTTTCCTGAAGCCAAGTTTGTAAGTTCTCACCAAAACGCAGACTACGCCACAGAGAAAATAAATTTTCTTGATGATGGTAGTTCAAATTAACCGTCCCTGTTTTTCCATTATTATGGCTGACCCCGATGACACTCGCAGACATTTCCATCTCTCCCAGATTATCCAGACTGACCGTTGCCCAGGAACGGGTAATTTCCAGATAACGTATCCAGTCTATTGCCATACCGGCAACCATATTATTCGCCACAACAGCATCAGCCATATCTTTGTCCATCCTGAAAGTCATCGCTCCCGAACTTCTGAGCCAGCCATCTTTGACTATCCAGCGGGGATGGTTCAGCCATAACGGCAAACCACCGTCAAAACGACCCGAAAAAGTGAACTGTTTGGGATTAATAGCGTTAACCAGTTCGCTGGAGGAAAGGTTTTGCAGACGAATTAATGCCACATCTTTCTGCGGCATCCGTAACTGCTGCATTATCACTTTCCCTCCCAGCAGAGAGGCGCTGACATCACTTAAATTAAGGGGGGTTTGCTCATCCCAGGGATACCATCCTTGCAAGTCAGCAGTAATATTCTCCACTGTAAACTGGTTACGTATTTCAGCGATACGCAGGCTGACCGGGCCGCGGGTACCTAAATGCCAGCGAGAGTCTTGATAACGAAACGGCAGGATAAAATCGACGCCATTAATCTGGTTATCCGGCAGCCAGGCACTGCCCTGTTTAACGACGCCGTGGCCTCCGGCTTCAAAACCTTGCCCCGCTGCCGCAGAAAAAGCTACCTGAGCATAGAGATCGCCGCCTTTCAGTTCCATTTTCCAGTCAGCGGGTAACAGCGTTTGGAAGACGGTTAATGACTGTTTCGGCCACCAGGCATCACCACGTAAACGTTCTCCATCCCAGCGTCCGGACAGACGTACCGGACCAATGATCCCGGCCTGAAGTGCCCCTTTGAAGCGAAAATCAGCGGGTGTTCTGCCATCAACATCGAATGAGAGTGCCGCAGGCGACAGGCGGCTACCGCCTGCGCCAAATGTAGTCACCCCGGTTTCCAGCACAAAACTGCCGGATAACTGCGGCTTATCTTCAGTACTGTCCCAAATCAGCGGTCGGGTAAGCTGTAACCGGGGATTGCTGACATACATTTTTCCGTATTCAAGTTTATCAAAACCCGTGGATAAACGCGTAAATTGCAGACGGCAGCCCTGCCACTCACCGTCCCCCTGAACATCCCATTTTGCCTGTACCGGCACAAACAATCCGTTACCCCAGTAATTCCACTGCCATGCTCCGCTCTGGCCGGGAATAAAATGTTGTGCTTTACCATCAAGATGCAGGGTCATCTCGCCCAAAGCATTTTGTCTGGCCCGTAAAATTGCCTGGAGTCGACCTTCAATGCCCTTGCTGGAAATACGCACCCCCGCCAGTGGCCAGCGAACATCGTCAATATTCAGTGCTTCATTCACTTTGCCACGAGAGGCAAGCAACGATCCAGGCTGAAAGGCCAGCGTGGGATCAATCACAGAACCAGTTAACAGACCTCGTAACCGCGCATAAAAAATCAGCTGTTCACGTTTAATTTCACCGGTGAGCTGCAACGGTAGCTCACTGTCGAGCAGGCTCAGCTTTCCGGGACCAATATTCAGCACCACATTTCCCTTCCCGGCTTGCCCTTCTGTTACCATATTCATGCGCCCACTGAGGGTCATTTTTTCCAGTCCCTGCGACCAGTCATCAATACGCAATGCCACCCCTCCTTGCAGCGGCAATCCGGCATAAGGCCAGTGCCACTGTCCTCCATTGACCTCTAACAACGCGCCTTCAACAGACCAGGGAAGTGTGAGCAACGCAGTGCCGCTGGCTTCCTCGGCAACGGTTAATATCCCTTCGTTTTCCTTCCAGCGCAGGGCAACATCGAGTTTTCCGACGACATCAGGCGCAATGAGTTGAGTCGTTAAATAGCCCTGAGGAGGAATGCCTTCCGGGTGCAGTGCCAGCGTCAGTTTTCCGACCAGTTCAATCGGCGGTTGGTCTTCGTCCAGATGAACCTGAAGTTGATAAATATCCAGCGCTTGCTGGCTAAGGGTGAGATGGGTGGATACCAGAGGGCCCTGATACCACAGTTCTTGCCTGTTTGAGTCCAGCGCCAGTCGTAACGCCCCATGGTATTGTGGCCAAGGCGTTACCACCAGATTGTCGATACTGACCCGACTATCGGGCAGCAGGTTTTGTAAGCTGCTGAGTAATATCGGCTCGTCTGAATTCTGCGTGTTGGCTGGAAGTTCAGACAAGCAATCCGGGTTAATGCGCAGTTCGGCCATCGTCAATTGCCAGCGCCCGGAATGGCTAATCCGGGCATCTTTTATCCCGGCTATTTCACAGGTTCCCGCCCAGTAACGAACGTCGCCAAGGGTAATCGCACCACGATGAAACTCGGGAGTGGCATTAAGGGTGATATGACTTCCCGCGGGCAGCCACAAACCGACCACCACAGGCAGCCAGGAGGTCAGGCTAAAAAACAGTGATAAGGGGAGTAAAACCAGTACCAGTAATAGCGCAACAAGCATCTTATACTTACCCTTCATGGGCGGTTTATCTTCCTGATGAAGCATAATTTTTCCGTTCCGTTAACGCTAAATAATCGATGCCTGACGCAACAACTGACAAAGACAAAATACTGAACACCGACCGTACAGGCAATACTGCATCATTTCTCTTCTGTATAAACCGTAGCCTGGAAACTATGGAGTAATCAATAAAAGTTAGCTTTTGCGCTACAATAAAGGCTTTCGCATCCAGGATAAATTTTAGCTGTCAGGGCTTGCGGTCATCTCTGACATAAGAACACGTTTTGTCAGGGAATGATTCTCTATTCGCATTTGTATGATCAATTTAAGCATGATAATTTTAAGCGATACCTTCCCGGAGAGCTCAGTTATGAAACTCGCTATTTACAGCACAAAACAGTATGACAGGAAGTATTTTGAGCAAGTTAATCTTGAATACGGCTTTGATATTGAATTTTTTGACTTCCTGCTGACTGAAAAAACCGCAAAGACAGCTAAAGGTTATGATGGTGTCTGCCTGTTTGTAAATGATATCGGTAATCGTGCCGTGCTTGAAGAGCTCAAAAATGACGGGGTTAAATTTATTGCCCTGCGCTGTGCCGGGTTCAATAACATCGATCTTGAAGCGGCAAAAGAGCTGGATATGCCAGTGGTTCGCGTTCCAGCCTATTCCCCGGAAGCAGTTGCAGAACACGCTATCGGTATGATGATGTGTCTTAACCGTCGTATTCATCGTGCTTATCAGCGCACCCGTGACGCCAATTTCTCGCTTGAAGGGCTTACTGGTTTTACTATGTACGGTAAAACCGCCGGGGTGATTGGCACTGGTAAAATTGGTATCGCTACTCTGCGTATCCTCAAAGGATTCGGTTTACGTCTGCTGGCATTTGATCCTTATCCAAGCCAGACGGCGCTGGATCTCGGTGTCGAATATGTTCCTTTGAGTACGCTGTTTGAACAATCCGATATTATTTCCCTGCACTGTCCTTTAACGCCTGAGAATTATCATCTGATTAATAGTGCGGCATTTGCGCAAATGAAAAACGGCGTGATGATTATTAACACCAGTCGTGGTGGACTCGTTGACTCCCGGGCGGCAATTGATGCCCTGAAACATCAAAAAATTGGTGCTCTGGGTATGGATGTCTACGAAAACGAACGTGATTTATTCTTTGAAGATAAGTCAAATGACGTGATTCAGGATGATGTATTCCGTCGCCTGTCGGCTTGTCATAACGTCCTCTTTACCGGTCATCAGGCATTTTTAACGGCTGAAGCACTCACCAGCATTGCCCAGACCACACTGGAAAATTTACGTATGCTTGATAACGGCGAACCCTGCCTGAATCAACTAAGCTAGTCACAGGCTCCAGCAGGTATCTGGAGTAGTACATCATCAATGGGCAGGATGCACTGTCGCCCCCATTGATGACCTGAAAATGAGGGAGAAGTCATGAAAAGAACGGCCTTATTGGTACTGACGGCACTGACCTTAGCGGGTTGTGCCCAGACATCAGAGCAGAAATCACTTTCAGCACAAGATTTGGAAAATCATCACTTTGTGTTGCAAAGCGTCAACGGCACGCCATTTGTCGCTAAAGACAATGCAAATGCGCCAGAGCTGAGTTTTGGTGACAAGCTCCAGATATCAGGATCCATGTGTAACCGCTTCTTTGGCCAGGCAACCCTGAGTGGTGACCAGCTCAAAGCTGAAGGCTTAGCCATGACCAGAATGATGTGCAGTGAACCGCAGCTGAACGAGCTGGATAATCAGTTCGGGCAAATGCTGGGTGATGGCGTACAAGTGAGTCTTAACGGGCAACAGTTAACGTTGAAAAACGATCAACACACTCTGACTTATACGCTGGCAAAACCTCAGTAACTTCCGCAGGTTCCGGCGGCAAGCGCATCTTCACTACAGCGCTTGCCGTTTGGCATCGCACACATGCCGACAGCACTGCCATCCAGTTGATGAGCCACGCTAAGTGCCCCTCCCACCATCGCACAATTCGCTTGCCCTTGATTTGACATCGCCGCACGCAGACCCGGCTGCACGTGTGCCGCTGTTGCCTGCTGAGGGGGTTCACTACTGCATGCAGATAAAAAGAGTGCGGCAAGACCGACCAAAAATAACGAACGCATGATTTTCTCCCGTGAAGTGCAAAACCTTGCCATCATGAACTATCGGTTGCGCAACGTCGAGATGAAAAAAAGATAAATCTTATCGATTTTCTGTTTTAGCACTCATTCTGAATCAAAAACAGCCCCCCGATACCCTGATAGAATTTGTGCCTAAGACACAAAAGCGAAAATGCCTTTTTTATATCCGGCTAAAATAACAAGACTATTAGAGAAATAATGGCCGTCGCGGCCACTTTACTTTTTTGCAATGTAAGGGCTTTTTTATGCTAACTATCGACGGTAATAGTGCAGCCGCCTCCGTGGCGTTTCGTACCAGTGAGGTTATTGCAATCTACCCCATCACGCCGAGTTCTGCCATGGCAGAGCAAGCTGACGCCTGGTCCGGTGACGGGCGTAAGAATATCTGGGGTGATGTGCCGCGCGTGGTAGAGATGCAGTCTGAAGCAGGGGCCATTGCCGCTGTCCACGGCGCATTACAGACTGGTGCTCTGTCGACGTCGTTTACCTCATCGCAGGGTTTGCTGCTGATGATCCCGACGCTATACAAACTGGCAGGACAACTGACCCCCTTTGTGCTGCACGTTGCTGCCCGTACTGTCGCAACGCATGCCTTATCCATCTTCGGCGATCACTCTGATGTCATGGCCGTGCGCCAGACGGGCTGCGCGATGTTATGCGCCAGCAGTGTTCAGGAAGCGCAAGATTTCGCCCTGATCTCACATATTGCGACACTCAAGAGTCGCATTCCTTTTATTCATTTCTTTGATGGTTTCCGCACCTCACATGAAATCAACAAAATCGTTCCACTGGCAGATGATACCCTGCTCAGCCTGATGCCACAGAAAGAGATAGATGAGCATCGTAGCCGGGCATTAAATCCTGAGCATCCGGTGATTCGAGGCACTTCGGCGAATCCGGATACCTATTTCCAGTCTCGTGAGGCCACCAATCCCTGGTATAACGCGACCTGTGCCCATGTTGAGCAGGCAATGAATGATTTTGCCGCTACTACCGGTCGTCAGTATCATCCATTTGAGTATTACGGTCATCCCCAGGCAGAACGGGTGATTATCGTCATGGGTTCTGCGATTGGCACTTGCGAAGAAGTTATCGATGAATTGCTAACGCGCGGGGAAAAAGTCGGACTCCTGAAAGTACGGCTTTTCCGTCCTTTCAGTGCCGGGCATCTACTGGCAGTGTTACCGGACAGCGTCAGCCAAATCGCGGTTCTCGATCGCACCAAAGAGCCCGGGGCCCATGCCGAACCGTTATACCTTGATGTGATGACCTCGCTGGCTGAAGCCTTTAGTCGCGGCGAACGCGCCAGCCTGCCACGGGTGATTGGCGGTCGTTATGGTTTATCCTCCAAAGAATTTGGTCCTGAATGTGTCCTGGCGGTGTTTAATGAGCTGCGAGAAGCCAAACCTCGCCCACGCTTTACCGTCGGTATTTATGATGATGTCACCCATCTGTCGCTCCCGCTCCCGGTGAATACTCTGCCAAACCATGCCAGGCTGGAAGCGCTGTTCTATGGTCTTGGCAGTGACGGGAGCGTGTCCGCCACCAAGAACAATATTAAGATAATTGGCAATGCCACCCGCTGGTATACCCAGGGCTATTTTGTCTATGACTCGAAAAAAGCCGGTGGGCTGACTGTGTCCCATCTGCGGGTCAGTGAACGGCCGATACACTCAACCTATCTTATTGAACAGGCGGATTTTGTTGGCTGCCACCAGCTACAATTTGTTGATAAATACCTGATGGCCGAACGCCTGAAACCCGGCGGTATTTTCCTGCTAAACACCCCGTATAGCGCCGAAGAAGTCTGGCACCGCTTACCTCAGGACGTACAATCAGTACTGAATCAGAAACAGGCGCGTTTCTATGTTATCAATGCGGCTAAAATTGCCCGGGACTGCCAGCTTGGGGCGCGCATCAATACCGTCATGCAAATGGCTTTTTTCCATCTGACGGCGATCCTCCCCGGGGACTCGGCGCTCACTGAGCTACAAAACGCCATCACCAGCAGTTATAGCAGTAAAGGTGAAGAGGTTGTCAGCCGCAACTGGCAGGCCTTAGCCCTTGCTCAACAGTCTCTGTTTGCCGTTGCATTACAGCCTGTTTCCCCTGATAGCGCCATGCGCCCGCCTGTCGTTTCTGACAGTGCACCCGACTTTGTAAAAACCGTCACCGCCGCAATGCTCTCGGGCCTCGGTGATGCTCTGCCCGTTTCCGCCCTGCCACCAGACGGCACCTGGCCGGTTGGCACCACCCGCTGGGAAAAACGCAATATTGCCGAAGCAATCCCTGTCTGGAAAGCCGACCTCTGTACTCAGTGTAACCACTGTGTTGCAGCCTGCCCACATGCCGCTATTCGGGCAAAAGTCGTACAGCCTGATGCCATGGAAAATGCTCCCGAAAGCCTGCAAGTCCTTGACGTTAAGGCGAGGGATATGCGCGGTCAGAAATATGTCCTGCAAGTGGCACCTGAAGACTGTACTGGCTGTAATTTATGCGTTGAAGTTTGCCCGGCAAAAGACCGCCAGAACCCGGATATTAAAGCCATTAATATGCTGGACAGACTTGAACATCTGGAAGAGGAAAAAGAACATTATGACTTCTTTCTGAATCTGCCAGAGATAGACCGCAGTCAGATTGAACGTATTGATATCCGTACTTCGCAGTTGATTACACCGTTATTTGAATACTCGGGCGCCTGTTCGGGTTGCGGTGAAACCCCTTATATCAAAATCCTGACCCAGCTGTATGGTGACAGGATGCTGATAGCCAATGCCACTGGCTGCTCTTCTATCTATGGCGGTAACCTGCCCTCCACGCCGTATACCACGGATGTCAATGGCCGGGGTCCGGCCTGGGCCAACTCACTCTTCGAAGATAACGCAGAGTTTGGTTTAGGTTTCCGTTTAACGATCGATCAACATCGCGCCCGCGTGATGCGTCTGCTGGAAAAATTTGCCTGCCAGCTGACGCCTGATCTCTACCAGCAGCTGCATGCCAAAGCAACGCCTGAGCAACGCCGCCTCCAGGTGACTGCCTTACGCCAGCAACTCTCAACGATTGATGAGGCTGATGCCCGTCAGTTGGTGACCGATGCCGATGCTCTTGTAGATAAGTCTGTCTGGTTGATTGGCGGTGATGGCTGGGCCTATGATATTGGCTTTGGCGGGTTGGATCATGTGCTGAGTCTGACTGAAAACGTCAATATTCTGGTGCTCGATACTCAGTGTTACTCCAATACCGGTGGGCAGGCTTCAAAAGCTACGCCTCTGGGAGCCGTTACGAAGTTTGGCGAACACGGAAAACGCAAAGCCCGTAAAGATTTGGGCGTCAGTATGATGATGTACGGTCATGTTTATGTCGCGCAAATTTCGCTGGGGGCGCAACTCAACCAGACAATGAAGGCGATTCAGGAAGCAGAAGCCTACCCTGGCCCGTCACTGATTATTGCCTACAGTCCTTGCGAAGAGCATGGTTACGATTTAGCCCTCAGTCATGACCAGATGCGTCAGCTTACCGCCACGGGATTCTGGCCGCTGTATCGCTTCGACCCGCGCCGGGCCGATGAAGGCAAACTGCCGCTGACGCTTGACTCCCGTCCACCTTCAGACGCGTTAAGTGAAACACTCATGAACGAGCAACGTTTCCGTCGCCTGAACAGCCAGCAGCCTGACGTCGCGCAACAGCTGTGGAAAGAAGCAGCGACGGACTTGCAAAAACGCTACGACTTTCTGGCGAATATGGCAGGAAAATCAGAAAAAACAACGGAGTAGTCTTCTTCTGTTCAGTGACGCCTGGCTAAAGCCAGGCGTCAGATTGCTGACAAAGAAGGAAAAAACGTGTTTTTTCCTTCTTTGTGTTATCAGCCGAAAATCAATGAATTGATTTTCCTGTTTATTTTCGTAAATAAGCGCTGATAATCAGATATCACTTTAGCTTTGTCATCAGTCTCACGCCAGGCGTTTGTTTAACTGTCCTGTGGATAAGTATTTGCTTATGACTGCCAGTAAAGTGGTGAACCGAACGCATCAAGATAGTAATCAATAATGGCTCTGACATTCAGTGGAGGATGGCGAGCGTCTGGATAGATGGCCGCAATATGCTGTGGCTCCGTTTTAATCGACATATTCCACTCAGGCAGTAGTCCAACGAGCTCCCCACTTTTAAGCCTGTCTCCAATTAACCAGTCAGGGAATAATACGATCCCCATATCACCAAGCGCGGCAATAAGCAGCGTTTCTGCATTATTAGAAGCCATCAGGGGGGAAACTTGATAGTGCATCCATTCTTCTCCAGGCTGTCGCAGCAACCAACGGTTGGTACCGGAAGAACCGCGGTAAACCAGACATTTATGCCGTGCCAGATCTTCAGGCGATTGAGGGGCACCACACCGGCTTATATAGGCTGGTGACGCAGCAAGATGGTAGAACTGCTGGCCAAAAATCCGGGCGTGAAAAGAGGAGTCTGTCAGCGTACCGATACGAAAAATCACGTCAGTCGGATCCCGATGTGGATCGATGTAATCATCGGTCAGCGTAAGTTCAATCCTCAGTTTCGGGTATTTCTCCGACAAACCTGGCAGTCCAGGCGCCACATGCCTCTGTCCGAAAAACACAGGCGCATTAATGCGCACCATACCAGTGGGCTCAAGCGTCCTCTCATTAAGCTCACGTCGCGCCTCATCCAGACTTGCTGTCATCGTCTTCGCATAACGGATAAAGAGATGACCGCTTTCCGTCGGGATGATGGATCGCGTATTACGATAAAAAAGCTGCTGCCCCAGCGCATCGTCAATCTGCTGGACGACGCGAGAGACTTGGGAGGCGGAAATCCCTTCCCTACGCGCTACGACAGAGAAATTTTGCGTTTCATAAACAGCGATAAAAATCAGCAGAGCACGAATGCTGATGTTTCCGGGCTCACTCATTGATGCAAATCCTGCACAAGTGTTTATCTGATTATGGCATTTTTCTTCTTCACCGTAACAATTAACCTTTCCCGTCTGAATAACGGGAGACTGATTGATATGCAACTGATACTGATTTTAATCGTAATTGCCGGAGGGATGGGACTGTCCATAGAAGCAGGATTGCTCGGACCATTAGGTGGTGAAGTCGGTGACTTATGGGCCACTTTCAGTGTATTTGGTGTAGGCGCCGCACTGACTTTCCTGCTGATGCTATTTTTCAGCCCTCGTAATAGCCCGTCTTTCTTTGCTCAGCCCCCCTGGCAACTCCTGGGGGGCCTGCTGGGTCCGATTTATGTCATCATCCTGACTGTCACAACACCCACCATCGGCATCGCCATGACGATGATCGGTATTCTGGCAGGCCAGGTCTTCAAAAGCCTGATTATTGATCATTTCGGCCTGCTCGGTACACCGTACAGACCCATCGATAAAAAACGTATTATCGCACTGATGTTCATCATTGCAGCGCTGGTAATGGTTGCACAAGGGTAAGGTAACATTATGACAATTATCATGATTATTCTCGCCGTTATTGGCGGCGCCATGTTGAGTATCCAGGCGGCAATTAACGGGCAACTGGGCAGTCAAGTCGGGGTATTTAAAAGTGCGTTTCTGACATTTTCGATTGGTGCCCTGGTGACAGCACTGCTGATTTTCTTCTTTGAGCCTAAACATGCTCTGACCTTGATGGATGTACCTAAATGGCAGCTGCTTGGTGCAATGTTTGGCGTACCATACATCGTTATCATGGTACTGGCGGTACAGCGTATCGGTGCGGCGCTCGCAACTGTCGCCGTTATCTTTGGGCAATTGACAATGAGCATGTTAATCGACAACTTCGGCTGGCTGGGCAATACGTCGATTCCATTTTCGATAAACCGTCTCGCCGCTATCATCTGTCTGGGGATCGCGCTGTTTTTCATTTATTCCAGTAGTCAGCCCAAAACCGCCCCGTCTAAAAAGCGTTTACGGCAGGCAGAAAAGTTCTGAACATGAAGTGGTTGAAAGAAGAACAGGCACAGCTGGCAGGGTAAAAGCGCTATCGTCGGTACTGATGTGCCGATATCGCTGCCGGATAACATTTTGTTACCCTCGTAACATATTTGTCATAATACCATTGCCTTAAATTCTTTCCTCCGCATCATAGGGTTACCTTGTTCTGTAAAATGACATCTTATGATTGCTGTTGCCTTGGTTGATGACCACGTTGTGGTGCGTTCGGGTTTTGCTCAACTTTTAAGCCTGGAGCCTGATATTGAAGTCGTGGGTCAGTACAGTGCGGCGGCGGCGGCCTGGTCTGCGCTGACCAAATCCGCGCCGGATGTGACAGTGCTGGATGTCGCCATGCCCGATGAAAGCGGACTGAGCCTGCTGAAACGTCTGCGCCAGCATAACCCCAAGTTTCGCGCCATTATTCTCAGTATCTATGACACCACCGCCTTTGTGCAAAGTGCGCTTGATGCCGGCGCCTGTGGCTACCTCACTAAACGCTGCGGCCCTGAAGAACTGGTCCAGGCTGTGCGTACTATCGGTATGGGAGGCCATTATTTATGCACCGATGCGCTGCGGGCACTGCGCCATGCCGGGCAGCCCTCTCAGGCTCTGGTGAGTCTGACCCCGCGCGAATGCGAAATCTTTAATCTGCTAATCAAAGGGGAAAGCGTCAGACATATCGCTGAACTGTTGCAGTTAAGCCATAAGACCGTCCATGTTCATCGGGCCAATATTCTCGGGAAACTGCAATGTGAAACCACTGTCGATTTAGTGCATTTTGCCCTGGAACATAAATTACTGGCAGGCCAGTAATGCGCCGGGAGTTGCGACATATTCTGATGTCGCTGTTTATTTTTATGGCATGGGGGCTGGGCTGGTTTGCTCTCTGGACTATCAGCTTTTATCTGACGCATAACGGCCAGCAGGCTGCATTATTGCTGCCCCAGGGCATGCACCTGGCGATGTTAATCCTGCTTAGCCGTCGTTTCTGGCCAGCATTAATTCTGCCTGAGTTACTGCTGACAGGCTGGTTGCTGCAACAGCAACTGATGAGTGAGCCACTGATACTGACCTCGCCATTTATCAGTCTGCTGACGGTCATCGCCGTGCGGCATTTCTGGCATCGGTTTACCCTCTACTGGCAGCGACTGTCGTTGTTAATGGCGGCTGTTACTGCAAACGCCCTGCTCCACACGTTAATTCTGGCGCCTTTTCTGCAAAGCCCCGCCACACTTATTCTGCTGGCAGCCTTTACTGGCGGCATCCTGCTGACGCCTTTTGTCTATTTAATTTATGAATACCTGCGCCAGCAGCGGCTGGAAGACTTGCTTGTTCTTGAAACCCCTAATCCACCACTACGGACTTCTCTGCTCATTTGGTGCAGTCTGTTTTTTATTATTGGCATCGGTACCCAGCTGGTTTTTTCCCCGGAAATAGCCCGCCTGCTGCTGATTGTGGTGTTCCTGCCCAATGTCGTGATGGCGTATAAATTTGGCTGGCAGGGTGGCGTACTGGCGGCGTTGCTCGGCAGTATGTTGATAACCATCGCCCGTCAGATTGGCGGTGGTTTTAATAATCTGCTGGAAATGGAGCTTTTTCTTTCCACTCAGGCCTTGCTCGGGATAGGCTTAGGTATCGCCATTAGTCGCCAGCAACTTCTGGCGGCGAATATGCAACGCTACCGGCAACGGCTGGAACAGGAGTTACATGCCCGCCGCAGCCTGATGGAACAGTTGGTGCATGCTGAAGAAGGAGCGCGTAAAAGCCTGGCCCGGGAGCTGCATGATGAAATCGGCCAGAATATTACCGCCATCCAAATCCAGTCGATGTTAATTAAACGCACACAGGACTCCCCTCCGACCCAGCTGGCTGCTGAGCAGATAGACCAACTTGCTCAGCGTATTCATCACTCAACACGTCAATTACTGCGTCAACTGCGTCCTCCGGTTCTCGACGAAATGTCGTTAGAAAAAGCACTCTATCATCTGATTCAAGAGTTTGCCTTCGAAGAACAGGGCATTGATTGTCGGTTTCACTATGCCCTGCCCGGCCAGCCAACCAGTGAGACAGTGGTCTTTACGCTCTATCGTTTACTGCAGGAATTACTGAATAACATCAGTAAACACGCTAATGCCCGACAGATTGAGATAACCCTTTCTCACCAGAATAACGCGGTTTGTCTCGAGGTTAATGACGATGGTGTGGGTTTGCCTGCTGAACATCGTCCGGGTTTTGGTTTACAAGGCATGAGTGAACGTATTCAGGCACTGGGTGGAACTTTTCAACTCGAAAGTCGAAATGGAACACGCGTAATTGTTAACTTGCCCGCACTTTTTTAACAAAGTCGGGCTAATCCAGGAATAAGTCTTAGTGAACTACAACCTGGTCTCATCCTCTTTCCGATATTTGTTTCTATAGTCGTTTTATACCGGAGGCGCCATGCTCGCTAACAATAATATTAGCCGCGAATATCAGTACTGGCGACCTCGTTTATTGCTCTCGATGATTGTCGGATACGCCGCATTCTATCTGACGCGTAAGAGCGTTAACTTTGTCCTGCCAGCCATGCAGACTGATCTTGCGTTGGACAAAGGTGATATTGGGTTGCTCGGTACCTTGTTTTATCTTTCGTACGGGGTATCAAAGTTCGCCGCGGGGATCTGGCATGATCGCCGGGGGGATAACTGGTTTATGGGCGTGGGCCTGCTGGCGACCGGCGTACTGAATATTTTATTCGCGTTTGGTGGCAGCTTATCCGCGCTGTTGATTATCTGGACCTTAAATGGTTTTTTTCAGGGATTTGGCTGGCCGCCTTGCGCGCGTATTTTAACGCACTGGTACTCCAGAAATGAACGCGGATTTTGGTGGGGATGCTGGAATACCTCCATCAATCTCGGGGGAGCAGCAGTGCCATTACTGTCAGCCTTAATGGCACTGTGGTTTGGCTGGCAGGCGGCGCTCCTGGTACCGGGATTTATCGGTATTGTGATTGGATTATGGCTGTGCCGGAAATTACGCGGCACGCCGGAAGAACAAGGTTTACCGGCTGTCGGTTACTGGCGTCAGGATCCGCTGGAAATCCGCCAGTTACAGCAAAGCCCTGTGATGCCGCTCTGGGAAATGTTTGCCAGAACCATTCTGAAAAATCGCATGATTTGGTTGCTGGCTGTGAGTTATGTCCTGGTTTACCTGATTCGTATTGCCCTCAACGACTGGGGCAATATCTGGTTAGCAGAGAGTCATGGCGTCAACCTGCTCAGTGCCAATGCCACGGTGATGCTGTTTGAACTCGGGGGCTTATGCGGGGCGTTATTTGCTGGCTGGGGTTCTGACTTACTGTTCCGTGGTCAGCGAGCACCGATGATTTTATTATTTGCACTCGGCCTGTTTGTTTCTGTCGCCGCGCTGTGGTTATCGCCAGTCCATCATTACGCGTTACTGGCAATGTGTTTCTTTACCACGGGATTTTTTGTTTTTGGCCCACAAATGTTGATTGGGCTGGCAGCGGTAGAGTGCAGCCATAAACAGGCGGCGGGGACGGTGACCGGATTCTTAGGCCTGTTCGCCTATTTGGGCGCCGCGCTGGCAGGCTGGCCACTCTCGCAAGTGATTACTGATTATGGTTGGTCCGGCATGTTTGTCTTGTTAACTATTGCCGCAGCCTTGATAGGATTCTTGCTGATGCCTCTGTTAATAGCAGGGCTCAGCTGGCAAGACCGGAGTCACAATGCCACGGAAACGGCGCACACACTACCTCAGGATAACTCAGGATAATAACGATGAAACTGACTGCTCTCTCTACCCTTATCGCCGCGGGTGTCGCCCTGGCAACGTTGTCTGGTGCCGCACAAGCGAAAGGTCGCCTGGTGGTTTACTGTAGCGCTACCAACGAAATGTGTGAGACCGAAACCAAAGCTTTCGGCGAAAAATATGATGTTAAAACCTCATTTATTCGCAATGGCTCAGGCAGTACTCTCGCGAAAGTCGATGCTGAGAAGAAAAACCCGCAGGCCGATGTCTGGTATGGCGGCACGCTCGACCCACAGTCCCAGGCAGGCGAGATGGACTTATTAATGCCCTATAAGTCCGCTAATCTGGTTGAAATCATGCCGCAATTCCAGGACCCGGCTAAACGTAAAGGAAACTACTCCTCTGCGGTTTATGTCGGTATTTTAGGCTTCGGCGTTAACACCGAACGCCTGAAAGAAAAAAATCTGCCAGTACCGAAATGCTGGAAAGATTTGACTGACCCGATGTACAAAGGTGAGATTCAGATAGCGGACCCGCAAAGTTCAGGAACGGCCTATACCGCTCTGGCAACCTTTGCACAATTATGGGGTGACGATCAGTCCTTCGATTACCTGAAACAACTGAATAAAAATATCTCCCAGTATACCAAGTCAGGCGTTGCACCGGCCCGTAACACTGCGCGCGGCGAAACAGCCATTGGTATCGGCTTCCTGCACGACTATTCACTGGAGAAAGAACAAGGCGCGCCAATTGAGCTGATTTCTCCCTGCGAAGGCACCGGGTACGAAGTGGGCGGCGTCAGTATTCTGAAAGGCGCTCGTAACGTCGAAAACGCCAAACTCTTCGTCGACTGGGCCTTGTCAAAAGAAGCTCAGGAACTTTCCTGGAAGAAAGGAAAATCCTACCAGATCCTGACCAATACCACGGCCGAAAGTTCGCCACTGTCACTGAAACTGGATGACTTGAAGCTTATTAATTACGACATGGATAAATATGGTGCCTCTGATACTCGTAAAGCCCTGATCGATAAATGGGTTAACGAAGTGAAGATGGGCAAATAACCTGCTATGGGTGGCCCTCTCCGGTCACCCGATTCTCTTTTCTCTGCCCGATAAGGCTCTTTATGTCTGAATCATTACTTTTGCGTACGCCGCGAAAGCGGGACGCTATTGTCTGGTGTGTCATCGCCAGCTGGCTGGCTTTCGCGCTTCTGCCTAGCTGGAGCCTTGACTATGGCCTGCTGGAATCCACTCAGGAAGAGTGGCTGGAAGCTTACAGTTGGTCGGGACTCAATATCAGCTTACTCTGGTATCTGCTACCGACTGTATTACTGTTACGCCCTTTCCATCTCTCTGCTGGCGAAAACCGGGGACGTCATCGCTTTGACGCGCTCTGGGCCTTAGGATGTATGGCATTTATTGTCATCAGTTCTACTCTCGCTGAGCGGGGTATGGGCTATGCCACTATTGTGCTGTTTATCGCTTTAGGGATTGTGTTAACCCTGGCCCTGACCCGCCTTGAATGGCTGGGCGGCGATCGCTTTGTTATCGGTGCGCTGGTTACCATCATCGCACTGATTAGCGTATTTATTATCTGGCCGAGCATCGCGATTTTTATCCCGATGTTTACCAACAGTAGCGGTGAATTTGCTCCCCTGGCCTTTATGGCTGTGCTGGGTAAGTCACACATTATCCAGGTTATCATTAACTCTATAGTGCTTTCGGTTGCCGTGGGGATTGGCTGTACTTTCTTTGGTCTGGTACTGGCAATTTATACCACGCGTATCGCGAAGCGTAGTGCGCTACTGGGACGTATCTTTTCTATTCTGCCTATCGTTACCCCGCCCTTTGTGGTCGGCCTGGGTGTCACCCTGATGATGGGCCGCTCGGGTTATATTACCGAGTTAATGGTTGACTGGTTCGGTCTGGTTAACACCAACTGGCTATATGGCTTTACCGGTATCTGGCTGGCACAGGTTCTGGCCTTTACCCCGATGGCATTTATGATCCTCGATGGCGCGATCAAAACTATCCATCCATCACTGGAAGAAGCCTCCTATACCTTACGTGCCAACCGCTGGCAAACCTTTATGGGCGTATTCCTGCCATTGCTGAAACCAGCCCTGGCTAACGCATTCTTAATCGTTATCGTACAGTCACTGGCCGACTTCAGTAACCCACTGGTACTGGGAGGGAACTTTGACGTTCTGGCTACCCAGATTTACTTCTATATCACCGGTTCACAACTGGATTATCAGGCCGCCAGTACGCTGGGTGCCTTCCTGCTGATATTCTCGTTACTGGTATTCTGCGTACAGTATCTGTGGATTGGTAAACGTTCCTACGTTACGGTGTCCGGTAAATCCTCTCGTGGTGACGTTCAGCCCCTGCCAGTCTTACTGGTGTGGTCAGTTGTCACCATACTGGGCATTTGGGTCGTATTTAACGCCTTACTGTACGGCAGCATTTTCTACGGTAGCTTTACGGTCAACTGGGGCGTGGATTACACCCTGACGTTAGATAACTTTATTAAGCTGTTCGGGCAAGGCATGAGTGACGGCGCCTGGCCATCATTACTCGATACCCTGTTGTATGCCGGTATTGCAGCCCCGATCACCGCATTCTTTGGTCTGCTGATTGCCTGGATTGTCGTGCGCCAGCAATTCCGTGGTAAAAAAGTGATCGAGTTCAGCACCATGTTATGTTTCGCCGTGCCGGGTACTGTTGCAGGTGTTTCTTATATTCTCGCCTTTAACGACGCCCCGGTATATCTGACCGGTACCGCAGCTATTGTCATTATCTCTATGGTGATGCGTAACGTACCTGTCGGTATTCGTGCCGGTATTGCCGGACTTGGGCAAATCGATAAATCACTGGACGAAGCATCCTTGAGTCTGCGAGCCGGCTCGATGCGGACCATTATCAATATTCTGCTGCCGTTGTTACGTCCGGCGATCCTTTCTGCTCTGATCTACAGTTTTGTACGTGCCATTACCACCGTCAGTGCCATTGTTTTCCTTGTCACCCCGGATACCCGCGTCGCCACGGCTTATATTCTGAATCGCGTGGAGGATGGTGAGTACGGTATCGCTATCGCCTATGGATCGATTCTGATTGTCGTGATGCTGGCCATTATTTTCATCTTTGACTGGCTGATTGGTGAGTCCCGAACTTCCCGTTCAAAAGCCAAAAACAACGCCTGATTACGGAATATAACTATGACACAAGCGCATTTTGTTGAATTACGCAATATCACAAAACGGTTTGGCACCAATACCGTGATTGATACCCTTAACTTAGCGATACCTAAAGGCGAGATGGTCAGCCTGCTCGGACCGAGCGGCTGCGGTAAAACGACGATCCTTCGTCTGGTTGCCGGCCTGGAAAAACCGTCCAGCGGGCAGATTTTTATTGATGGTGAAGATGTTACCGAACGGTCTATCCAGCAGCGTGATATTTGCATGGTGTTTCAGTCTTATGCTCTGTTCCCGCATATGTCGCTCGGAGAAAACGTCGGCTATGGTCTGAAAATGCTCGGTGTGGCTAAAGCAGAAATAAAATCCCGGGTAAAAGAGGCGCTGGCGATGGTCGATCTCGACGGCTTTGAAAATCGCTATGTTGATCAGATTTCCGGCGGACAGCAGCAGCGTGTTGCCCTGGCGCGCGCCCTGATCCTGAAACCTAAAGTTCTGTTATTTGATGAGCCATTGAGTAACCTGGATGCTAACTTGCGTCGCAGTATGCGCGATAAAATTCGCGATTTGCAGAAGCAATTTAATATTACTTCACTGTATGTGACCCACGATCAGAGCGAAGCCTTTGCGGTATCTGATACGGTGCTGGTGATGAATAAAGGTGTGATTATGCAAATGGGTAGCCCGCAGACCCTGTATCGTCACCCTGCTTCACGGTTTATGGCGAACTTTATGGGTGATGCCAATATTTTCCCGGCCCGCTTTACGCAAGATGTAGTCGAGATCTATGGCTACGCCCTGCCGCGCCCGCCACAGTTAACGATTAGCGAGTCTCAGGGAACTGTCGGTGTGCGACCGGAAGCGATTACATTGAGTGACCGTGGCGAAGAATGCCAGCGTTGTATTGTGCGCCATGTTGCCTATATGGGACCACAATATGAAGTGACGGTTGAATGGCATGGACAGACCCTGTTACTGCAGGTCAATGCTACCCGTTTACAACCCAATGCGGGCGAAGATTACTACCTGGAAATCCACCCCTACGGGATGTTTATTCTGGCAGACGCGCCTTAACTGACGGAGCCCGCATCTTTTAAGGATGCGGGCTTTTTTATCAACGTAGTACTCGGACTTTAACCGACTTACCTTTGATCTTGCCTTTCTGCAGTTGCGACGCCGCATGACGCGCAACGGGCTGGCGTACGGCAATATAGACATGCATTGGATGTACGTCTATTTTCCCGATATCCGCCCCATCCAGTCCCATTTCACCCGTTAAGGCTCCCAGCACATCACCGCGACGCATTTTGGCTTTCTTGCCACCATCAACGCATAAGGTCACCATTTCGGCTGCCAGTGGTTTAAGAGTTCCGCCTGTCGGCGCTTCTTTCCAGTTCAGGGAGATATTCAGCATATCGGCGAGAACAGCTGCACGCTGGGCTTCCTCAGGGGCACAGAAACTGACAGCCAATCCATCCTGCCCGGCTCGAGCGGTACGACCAATCCTATGAACATGTACCTCAGGATCCCAGGAGAGTTCGTAGTTAACTACCATTTCCAGCGCTTTGATATCCAGACCACGCGCCGCGACATCGGTAGCCACCAGAACCCGGCTACTGCCGTTAGCGAAACGAATCAGTGTCTGATCGCGGTCGCGCTGCTCCATATCACCGTGCAGCGCCAGGGCACTTTGCCCGCCAGCATTCAGCTCGTCACAGACTTCCTGACAGTCTTTTTTGGTATTACAGAACACCACACAGGACGCTGGCTGGTACTGGCTTAACAACTGCTGTAGCTGCTTGATTTTATTATGACGCGACACCTCATAGAAATGCTGTTCAACCGCCGGGAGCTCATCAACCGTATCGATCTCAATGGTTTCCGGGTTCTGCTGAATACGGCCGCTGATAGCCGCAATAGCAGGCGGCCAGGTAGCAGAGAACAACAAGGTTTGACGTTTTGGCGGCGCATATGCCATCACTTCGTCAATCGCGTCGGCAAATCCCATGTCCAGCATACGATCGGCTTCATCCAGCACCACCACCCGCACAGCTTCAAGATTTACGGTCTCTTTTTTCAGATGATCCAGTAAACGTCCTGGGGTTGCGACAATAATATGCGGCGCATGCTGCAAAGATTCTTTCTGCACGCCAAAAGGCTGCCCGCCGCACAGGGTCAGTATTTTAATATTGGGCATAAAGCGTGCCAGGCGACGTAACTCTTCTGCGACCTGAGCGGCCAGCTCACGTGTCGGGCACAGTACCAGCGACTGAGTGCTGAACTGTCCTGCCTCAATGCGTTGCAGTAATCCCAGACCAAATGCAGCCGTTTTACCACTGCCTGTTTTAGCCTGAGCCCGTACATCTTTTCCCGCCAGAATTGCGGGCAGCGTTGCCGCTTGCACGGGGGTCATATTAAGGTATCCCAGCTCATTAAGATTGTTCAGCTGGGCATCAGGTAAAGCATTCAGTTCGGAAAAAGCGCTCACAGTATGTTTCTCTAAAAAGGGCTGTCTGCGCGCATTGTACAGCTTTTTGTTGAGGTATCGTTAGATTCTGCGACTTCTCTTGTGGATATTTCGGGTAGTCTCTGGTTGGAACAGGCCATTTGAGGAAAGCCTGTGTCGCTATAATTAATTATAGTCATGCATTCTGTAATTATCCTCAGCAAATAACAACCTGTATTAATGACAAATAATAAATGCATTTTTTACGTTCAAAAGATAAGAGGGTTATTTAAATCATAAAAACTCGCGTGTCGTTTACTGATTGACGATTAATACTAAAATTTAATATTGTAATATTTCAGACATAGAGTTTCGCACCTGACTTTAGCGCCTGCTCCATTCATTTTAAAAGCACAATCAGTATTTCCATAGGGTTTTGTGAGGTTTTTGATGAGCGATAAACTTAGTTTTATTCAGGGTTGTTACGATATCATGCCAATTAATAAAGTAACTCTTTTTCTGCGCGGTGATTATCCACTGGGTTAATTCTATTATATGAACGGTTAATACAAGCCGGCACGCTAATAAAAATAACGCTTTTGTTATTGGCAAGAGTGCGAGCATCGCCGTGCCAAAAATGAAATAACACATATTATAAGCAACGTGAGTATTCAATGCACACTTACATTAAGTCCATGAAGTTAATAATTATTGCTATCATTCTTCCATTCAACTTAAACGCTCACACCTTATTTTTTGAGAGTTTTGTTGAACAAGGTGATTATTATGTAGGCAATGCTTTTGGTAAGCGGAATTATCAAAAACATGCCAATGTCCATTTAGAATCGTTTTTTATTATGCAAAAAGAGGTCACTTATTCACTTTATCAACACGTTTCTGACTGGGGAGATCATAATGGCTATCTCATTAGTCATAGTTGTAATGGCGCAAAAGATAAAGACTGCCTTCCCTCAGAAATGGATTACGGGCTGCATCCTGTTACTCATATCAGATGGCTAGATACCATTATATTTGCCAATGCGCTCAGCGAAATGCTGAAGCTAGAACCCGTCTACCGAATGGAAAATGGTGAGCCTCTGCGGGCTGGTGAGGTAAATAGTACTATTTATGTCAATTCCAAAGCCACTGGTTATCGTCTACCCGATTTACATGAATGGCAAGTCGCTGCCAGAGGAGGCAAGCCAGCACTAAAATTGAATACCTATGGTGACATCCATTCCGGGAGTGTTGATGCACAAAAAGTTGCCTGGTATCCGAAATATGATACCCCGCATTATGGCACACAGATTGTTGGTCAGTTATCTCCTAACGCGCTGGGCATTTTTGATATGAGCGGAAATGTTTCCGAATGGGTTTTTGACAGCTATAAGCCAGGTAACACGATAATGTACTATTTCTGTGGAGGAAGTTATCTTTATCATGCAACTACCTTAGCCAACTGCGATAGCCATAGCACAGGAATGGCAATGCCAGATATTGGGTTTCGATTAGTCCGGAATTCTGCACTTGAAAAATAAGAATAAAAGCGGAAAGGCTATTTTATTGTCAGCAAAAAAGAGGAGGAAAATATGGCAAAACGAGCGGCTGGAGCTGCACTCGCATATGCCAGGATGTTTTCGCCAAGTTATCGTTAAATTCTGCGACCTGAAACACTTAACTTAAACTTCAGTTCGTGAATCAATGTGCTATTTTAAAATTATTATAACCTAAATACTTCGGGCTGCATGACAGCGGCAAGTGAGAGCTTCCCGATGAGCTTCATAAAGGTAAGTGATTCGGGAGAACGAACGCAACCAACCCACATGCAATTTGAGATATAAATATAGGGCATAAGCCAGCCAGGGCCGTCTCTGTCGAGATTTAAGCCTCCGGCATCAGATCAGAGGATTTCTCCGGGTGAACATAAAACAGGGACTGATGTTAGCTTTGCTACTGGTATCGCTGAATGCTCCGGCGAGCGAAACCAGTAAAGTCATACTGAAAGAAGGCAGCAATCTGCTGGATATCAATGGTGATGGGGTGGACGATTTAGTGGTTTATTCTCGGTTTGAGAATAATACATCACACCCTAATAATACCATGACTATCTTTATGATCGACCCGCAGGGAAAATATCATATTCTTCCGGTAGCCAATGATATTGGTTTCACTTGGTCTGACTTTATCTTATCGGCCTCGACAATAAAAATTGCTGACTATGCCTTATTTAAAAAACCGGACGGCTATTTTATTGTCAGTGCGCACAAAGTCACCGGTGGGGTATACGGTGAGGATGTATCCGATGACCTGCCGGTAAAATTTACCCGCTATGATATCAACAGCTATCAGGAAGCCCCGGGAGTACCTCCCTACTTCTGGGAATACCGTGGAGCCTACACTACTGAAAGCAAATATCATGATATCGATGAGGCTTTCCCACACTTTAAAAACGAAATGATAAAATAGTCAGCTTCTGCACATAAGATTTTAACAATACAAAACATTTAATTTATCTTAAATAGAAAATATCCCCTGTTCATCATCTGATACAGGGGATTTCATCAGGCCATTTTAATAATAATCATTCCGGTTAATAATAACCCGAGGCCCAGCCAGCCTTTGCGATTTAAACGCTGACCGAAGAGTATCCAACCTGCGGCAACCGTCGCAATGATACCGAATCCTCCCCATAAAGCATAAGCAACGGAGAGTTCAATACCTTTTACTGCCTGTGATAAAGCGCTAAATGCGGCTAATACAGCAAGTAAAGAAAAAATACCGTAAACAGGACGGCGAAAACCGTCAGAGTGTTTAAGAAAAATATTAGCCAGAATTTCTAATACAATGGCCGCAAACAGCCACAGTCCGTGTACCCATTCAAACGACGGCATGCTGCCCTCTCTTCTCTGGCACAACGTCTTCCTTGCGCTCTTTTTTACTGCGCGTGCCTGACTTTAATAATGCAATACCGGCCACCAGTGTTGTGAGACCTAAAATTTTAAGTAATGAAATTGATTCATCAAATAATAAAACACTGCCAACAGTAATAATCAGAATACCGATCCCTTCCCACATGGCATAAGCCACACCAAGGGCAATTTTTTTCACCGAAAATGATAATAAAATATATGAAAGCGTGATCATCACCAGCATAAAAATATAGCCCGTATTATCATCGCTAATACTTGACCACTTCATTGAAAGCGTGCCAGTAATCTCAGCGACGATAGCCATCCCTAGAAAAATCCAGTAAATCATTTTCCTCTCCTGACAGAGAAAATAAAGTTATAAAAATTGGCCAGACGCAAAAAAGCGACGAGCTAATTAAGATTGTGCGTTATTGCCAGAAGAAAAGGACTATAGTGCGTTACGCCAGTGTTGTTCACCAGAGAGAGAAACAGCGGATAAAGAAATGCAGAAACGATCGTTTGAATGGTTTTTTTTGAACATATTGTCCATATGATTTTCCAACTTATCCGCGGTATTGCTTCTCATCGATTGCGGATAGAAAATTGTCCTCAGTAGTTAAACACCCGTGATTTTTACCATAGATTAGTTTTTATTATGTAAAATTTTCAATTCTTTACTTATGAACAAAAAATAACCCTGCGCGAATATTTTCTGAAACAGAGAATACACGCACAGGGCCAGATCATTCTAGTCAGAAAACTCGCTGAGTCCAAACTGTTCAGTCACAAAAGCCATTGCTCTGGCAATACCGTCGCCACTGATAGTATGAACCACATCCGGTTCAAACAAAGTTTCAACCTCAGTGACGCCAGCTTCAATCAACGCCGCGGCGGCAGCTTCACTTTCCGACCATGGGATAACCGGATCAGCCATACCGTGCACCAGTAACACCGGGGTATTCACCGCCGGCTGATAAGGTTTGGGGGACGCCAGGCGACCGGAGAATGCCACGACACCTGCTAATGGGATACTGCCTGTCACCAGGGCGTCCAGTGCCATTATCGAACCTTGAGAGAAGCCGAGCAGGATCACTTTATCCCTGCCAGCGACAATACCGTGCTCTTTCAGAATATTATTGATGATGGCAGAAAAATCTGCTCTGGCAGCAACAAGGCGTTCAGTACGCAGGGTTTCAGTAATACCCGCCAGGCTAAACCATTGATAGCCTTCTCCCCCCCCGTCGAAAGGCGCGCTCCCGTCTGGCGAAGCAAATTCTATCTCAGGCATGACTTGCTGAAAGAAGTAGCCAAGCCCTTCAAGATCGGCCCCCGAACTGCCCACACCGTGTAATAAGATAATCAGTTTTTTCATTCAGCAGGCTCTCCCAAGCGCCACTATACCCGGATAATTCGCGTTGTTTACAGATCTGCACAGGCAATGTCAAGCATAGCGGGTATATAAGATACTGTTTTAGCTACATGACCCGATATTGGCGCTGATTTCAGCTATCATTATCCTTGGACTATTTCACCACTTGCTGTTCAACCTGGAACATGGCTCCTGCCGGATACCATCCCCAGCCAGGCATGAAATAGACACTGTCCGGCCCCCAGCCATATCTCCAATAGGGATTCGGGCCAAAACCGCCAAAACCGGGATAATTAACAGGTACGATATTCTCGCGAATTTGCCAGACTTGATAACCTTGCAAGCTCAGTGTCAGATACGGGTAGTCGGCCTCCCCCACTTTGCCCTTAGTGATCCCGGTGACCGTTCCCAGAACGGTAACCAGATGACCTTTCAGTGTCAGAGGATCGATAAATTTGTTCGCCTTGACGATAATCCGCCCCTGAAAAGCCGTTCCCAGCTCGGGTCTGGCTGCGTAATCAAGCGGAAGTACAGCGACCTCAAATGAAGTTTCATTCTGATGATTAACAACATCTAAAACCTTGCCGCCAAGACGAACTTCCTGGCCATTAAACCGGGCGATATCCTGTTTAATATCCTGGTAGCTTATTTTATCCAGTGAACGATGACTTCCCTGAATATCCTGCGGAATAGACACGCATCCACTGAGGGCCAGACAGGCCAAAAGAGTGATAACTATGGGTGTTTTCATTGTCGCCTCGATGATTAAACAGGAATAACTGTCTGTTAACCAGCATACCACTATGATTGCCCGCAAGAGTGATACAGGCGTGATTAACGGTAATGAGTGTGTATGAACACATTGTAGCGTAACGCTGGTAAATGCCACAGGTGACAGCGATTACGTTTAATTTTAGTCAACTTTGCCAGTCATGGTGGATTTCATCGTGCGGGTACGCATTATGCGCTTAATACTATGGAATAATTTTTTCCAGATCCAGTAGCTCTTCTAACGTCAGCATGTTCTGCTGAGCGACGGTAATCGCATCGTCCAGCCCCTGATTGTATAAAATTGGTGCCATCTTTTTGACCAGTTCATCAAGGAAAAAATCGGCTTCAAACTGCCCTAAGGTCAATTCGTGATTATCATCAAACCACTTGATAATAAACGCACTCAGTTGCTGGTATTGCTCTGCGGGTAGCGTGATTTTTTTTGCCATTAAAGAACCTTACTGTAATAGTCTTCTGGCGCTCATCACGCCGGAAGACCAGAGATAAACGGAAGGTGTTGGCGGCATATCAGTGTTTGTTGGCCGTTACTGCACGTCCAGGCATAAAGATCAGCAGCAGACCAACAAAAATAGCCCCAACCCCGAGCAGTTTTATCGCACTGAATGGCTCATTAAGCCAGGGGAGTGCAATAGCCGCAGCCCAGACCAGGACATAACTTAGGCTGAGTAAGGGATAGGCTTTACTTAACGGGATCCGGCGTAGGGCTAAATACCAGCATACCATCGATAAGGCATAGGCCAGCAAACCACAGAATAGCGCCAGTAATCCGGGCAGATTTTCAAACAATACCGCCGATAAAAATGCCAGCTCAAAGCTCGCCTGCGGAAATTGCATTACCGCCCATTTCATCGCCAGTTGCGCCCCGCTTACCAGCAGTACACTGCATAATGCCCACAGATATCCTGTCATACGGACACTCCCAGCAGCACAATACCTGACATGACTAACGCTAACCCCAGCCAATGATGCAGGGAAATGCGTTCTTTCCAGATCCAGTGGGCCGCCAGAGTGATAAAGATAAAGTTCAGGCTCAGCATAGGGTAAGCAATGCTAACCTCAACATGCTGCAATACCCACAACCATACCAGCATGCCCAGGCCCAGCATCAAAACACTAAGCCCCAGCCAAACCACCAAATGACGTCGCCCGTTACCTTGAGCGGCCTGTTTCTGACATAACTGGCCCGCGCAGCTAAGCAGGCTGGCCAGGATTATCATCAGGCTATTCATGGTAATTTATTGTACTGCAGCAACGCCAGTCGGCCATCGTTGTACTCATAATCCGCAGCGGGTAAACCACGATCGCTCAGTTTATTTTTTCTGGATAACAAGATAACCAGCGAAACGTTACCTTCTTTGCGATGCTCGGCAAGCCAGGTATTAAAGTCATCACCGGCGACAAAACGATGCTCGGCATCCGGATAGCTGAGTCCATAGTTAACCTCGCCCTTATTATCATACAACGTAATATCACTGCGTTTCAGTTCCCAGGCAATACCCGCGCCGACACCCACATTATTGGTCAGGATATACCGGCTCTCTTCAAGCTTAGGACGAACAATCTCAATAAACTCTTGAGGCTGTTTTGAGTGAATAATCTTCTCCGGAATAACCGCGCCGACCAGTAACGCAAGACCTAACGGACAAGCTGCAGCCCAGAACCAGCGCTGGGTACTGCGACAGAGTGTCAGTGCACCAAACAGCCCCCATACGGCAAAGGCAATGGCCGCAAGGAACACTTTCCCTGTTTCACCCGCCTCGTAAACCGGATTTTTTGCCAGGCCAAACGGGGCCAGGACAAACAGTACGGCCAGGACGCACAGGGTACCAAAACCCAGGTTAATCCAGCCATTGACCCGCAACGTTCGCGATCCCGCTTTTGCCAGCAACACCGCATGACGCGCCATTAAAATGGCCAGCGGAGCAAAACAAGGCAGGATATAGGTTGGCAGTTTACCTTTTGCAATACTGAAGAACAGGATTGGCATGACAACCCAGCCCAGTAAATAAAACGCCCCGTTTTGCTCACGACGTTCCTGGAAACCGCGTTTAATCGCGCCTGGCAATAAAGCCAGCCACGGCAGACTTCCGGCAATCAGGAAAGGAATGTAATACCAGAAAGGTGCTTTATGTTGGGCATCTTTTTCGGCAAAGCGCTGAATATGCTCGACCCAGAAGAAATAGTGCCAGTAATCAGGCTCCGCTTTTGCTACCGCCAGTGCCCAGGGCAAAGTAATCAGGGTGGCACTGATGATCGCAACAGGTCCAAATAGCAGCACTTCTTTCCAGCGTTTTTGAGCAAATACCCAAGGCAGTACGCCAAGAACCGGAACCGCCAGCGCCAGAAATCCTTTGGTCATCACCCCCATTCCACAGGCAAGGCCCAGCAGAATATATCCGCCGATTTTACCTGCGGTCGTCTTCGCCGTTGATGCCATCCAGAAACAACACATTGCGGCGGTCAGCCACAGGGTTATCATCGGGTCGAGAAGCGAGTAGGTTCCGATTGCGTAGACCAGTAAGCAAGTGAGGAATATAACCCCAGACAAGATAGCAATGGTCTTATCACGCCACAGGCGGAAAGCCAGCCAGCCGGTCATTAACGCGCTGAGGGTGACAGAAAGGACTGAGCCAAAACGAACAGAAAAATTATTCTGACCGAACAGGAGCTGACTGATGTTATTGATCCAGTAACCTGCAACGGGTTTTTCAAAATAACGCAGATCAAGAAAATGCGGAACAATCCAGTTACCGGATGCCAGCATTTCACGACTGATTTCCGCATAACGCGTCTCGTCAGGTTGCCACAGGTCACGAAACTCCAGTGGCGCCAAATAAAGCAAGATAAAACAGACCAGCAAAGCACCGCCATATTTTACTGAATTCATCTACTCAATTCTCGATAAGTTGTTGACAACCCAGCCATCCTTCGCGGCCGGCAAGCGTGCCGCGAATGACTTTTCCTTTCGGTAAAGTGGTTAAGTCATCCGGTAGCAGTGACCGCAAAGGACAAAACTCAATTCCTTCGGCACTTGCCATCGTCAGTAGTTCATTGAATGATTCTCGCATCACCATCCCTTCCACTTCAGCATGGATGGTATACACAGGGGTTCCCTGATCCTGATGGATTTTATCGAGTATAAAACGGTTGAAATTTTCTTTACTGACTGTGGAACCTATCACTTCATCCCAGGTTGGTAGGGTAACGGGAATTTGTGGTGCCGCTGAAGAACCGTCCGCCAGTTGAGGAATAAAAGGCGTTGTTCCGCGACAATCGCTGTTGTAGTAGAAAGGAAAGGCAGCTTTCGCTTCAACCACGCGTTCATCAGCACGCCAGCCAGCCACCGCCGAACAGTTAACCGGCTGGCCGATAATCTGTTCAAGGGCATCACGCCCAAGCGCAATTTGCTTTTCCATTGCCGGTTTATCCCACACCCCGGCAAAAGCTTGCCAGGCATGGTGATCCCAGGCATGTAGCCCGACTTCATGCTGTTCACATGAAGCCCGAATAATATCCGCATTCCCTTTGCCAATAATCTTGCCGGGCCAGGCTGTGCCCGCCAGTAAGATATCCCAGCCGTAGAGCGATGCGGCGTTAGAACGTAACATTTTCCACAGAAACTGAGGTTTGATAAGACGCCATAAATGGCGTCCCATGTTATCCGGCCCAACACTGAAGAAAAACGTTGCCTGTGTTTTGTGTAAACCTAGCGTTTCCAGAAGGTTTGGCACCCCTTCACGGGTGCCTCGCCAGGTGTCGACATCTATGCGCAGGCCGACTTTTTTCATGAATTGCTGTCCGTTAAATCAACAGTTTTCAGGAAGAAGTCCAGGGTTTCATCGATAGTTCTGTCCATCTCAACGACAGGTGTCCAGTCCAGTAAACGCTGTGCATTACGGATACTTGGCTTACGATGTTCTACATCCTGGTAACCTTTACCGTAATAGGCGCTGCTTTCTATTTCACGGAAACCAGCAAACGGCGGGAACTTGCTACGCAGTGGATGACGTTCAAAGCTTTCCAGTAGCATCTCAGCCAGTTGTTTAATGCTGGCCTCATTTTCCGGATTACCAATGTTAATGATTTGCCCGTCACAGTTGTGATTTTTGTTCTCAATAATACGGAATAACGCTTCAATACCTTCGCTGATATCCGTGAAGCAACGTTTCTGGCGTCCACCATCAATCAGTTTAATCGGTGAACCTTCAACCAGGTTCAGGATCAGCTGAGTGATTGCACGTGAACTTCCGATACGCGCCGCATTCAGGTTATCCAGACGCGGTCCCATCCAGTTAAATGGACGGAACAGAGTAAAGCGTAAGCCCTCTTTTTCACCGTAAGCCCAGATAACACGATCCAGCAACTGTTTGGACACAGAGTAAATCCAACGTTGTTTGTTGATAGGGCCTACCGTCAACGGTGAGTTATCTTCATCAAATTCAGCATCAGAACACATGCCATACACTTCAGAAGTGGACGGGAAAATAATCCGTTTTTTGTATTTCACACAATCGCGGATAATTTTTAGGTTTTCTTCGAAATCAAGTTCAAATACGCGCAGTGGGTTACGGGTATACTCGATTGGCGTTGCTATCGCCACTAAAGGCAGAATGACATCACATTTCTTAATGTGATACTCGATCCACTCGGAATGAATACTGATATCGCCTTCCACAAAGTGGAAACGATCGTTGCCCAAGAAGCGACTTATCGCATCGGAACCAATATCCAGACCGAAAACTTCAAAGTTATCATCTTGCAGCAAGCGTTCGGTCAAATGGTTACCGATAAAACCATTCACGCCGAGGATAAGGACACGAGTACGGCGTTTAACAGCAGATACAGGTTTATTGCTAAGAATAGCGCCGCTCACCAAACCCAGAGACTGAGCCAGCTGAGAGCCTTGCATGTAGACGCCATTGTCAGCCTGACCGGTGACAACTTCCAGAGCACCTTCACCACAAGCGATAACCAGTGGACTAACAGAAATTACCGTCCCGGCTCTGGCCCCGGTACTATTTTCGACAATACGGCTTTTCCAGATAATAAACTTGCCACCACCGACATAGCTGTAAGCGCCCGGCCAAGGTTCAGACACAGCACGCACCAGGTTATGGGCATCACGTGCAGAACCGGTCCAGGAGATCGCGCCATCTTCGGGTGAACGACGACCAAAACAGCTCGCCTGGCTTTCATCTTGTACAGTTTCGCTAAACTGACCACTCTTGATCGCGGGTAAAGCACTGGCCAGCAGTGACTTAGCGGTCGCACACAGTTTGTGATGCAGAGTCAGGGCGGTCTCATCTGCGGTAATAGCAACACGTTCCTGGGCAACAATATCCCCTGCATCGGCACGTTTCACCATACGATGCAAAGTCACACCCGTTTCAGTTTCGCCTTTTACCAGTACCCAGTTTAGCGGTGCGCGACCACGGAATTTTGGCAACAGTGAGCCGTGTAAGTTAAAGGCCCCGACTTTCGCAGTATTGAGGATCTCTTCACTCAGCAGATTACGGTAGTAAAAGGAGAAGATGATTTCAGGTTCGCTCTCTTGAATACGGGAGACCCACAGTGGATGATTGACATCTTCCGGAGCAAAGACAGGAATACCAAACTCTGCCGCAGTACGGGCAACAGACCCAAAGAAGTTATTCTCTGCTGCATTATCAGGGTGAGTATAAATGGCCGCAATGTCATAACCGGCTTCAACCAGGGCACGAACCCCTACACAGCCCATATCGTGATAGGCAAAAACAACTGCTTTCATTATAAATGATCCTCTGAAGATGAAGCTTGTTTGCTGCTAACAATTCGTTGAATGAAATAACGCGGACGAGCGCGTACGTCGTTATAAATACGTCCGATATATTCTCCGAGTAATCCCATACCGACAAACTGCGCACCAATAAATGTAAATAGCACGGCGAATAGCATGAATACGCCATCAGCAGCCCACTGCGGGCCTAAAGCAAGGCGCAATATCACCAGTAAGACAGCTAAAGCAAAACCGGATAACGCGATCACACTACCTACCACGCTAAGCAGGCGCAGTGGCGTGGTTGTCAGGCAGGTTATCAGGTCATACATCAAATTAATCAGGCTCATAATATTGTACTTAGAGTCACCAAACTGGCGCTCCGAGTGATGTACAGGGATCTCTATCGCGCGGCGGGCGAAGGTATTAGCCAGAATAGGAATAAAAGTACTGCGCTCGTGACAATTCAGCATCGCATCGATGATGTGACGACGGTAGGCGCGTAACATACAACCGTAGTCACCCATCGCTTTACCGGTCGTACGCTGAATCAAATGATTGATCATTTTAGAGGCACGTTTACGGAACCAACTGTCCTGACGGTTTTGACGAACCGTCCCTACGACGTCATAGCCTTCATCTGCTTTTTCCACCAGGCGAGGGATCTCTTCCGGCGGATTCTGTAAATCAGCATCAAGAGTGACGATTAAGTCACCTGTGACATGGCTAAACCCAGCCATAATGGCAGAATGCTGGCCATAGTTACGGTTAAGCAGTACAGCAACCACATGACTTCCCGGAGCTTCAGCGGCTTTGGTGAGCATAGCCGCTGAATCATCACTACTGCCATCGTCAACCAAGAGAATTTCATAATCGCGGTTTAATTGCTGGCAAGCTTCCGTCGTTCGGCGAATAAGTTCAGGTAAACTTTCCTGTTCGTTATAAACCGGTATCACAACAGATACTTTTTTGATTGTGTCCGTAGTTATCATCTTATTGTCCTGCAATTTCGCGTAAAGCATGAATAACGCGAGTGGTGTCGTCGTCAGTCATGGTTGGAAACAGTGGAATAGAGCAAATACGCTCGCTGTTCCACTCAGTATTAGGTAAATGTAGCTGTGGAAAACGCTCACGATAATATTTTTGTGTATGCGCAGCCCGGAAATGCAATCCGCTGCCAATATTGCGTGCTTTTAGCGCTTCCATCAGTCCGTTACGAGAAATGCCACAGCGTTCTTCATCAACCCGGATAATGAACAAATGCCAGGCATGACGATGCTCCCAGCCAGGAATGGCCAACGGTGAAAATGGCGTATCAGCCAGTTCACGCAGATAACGCTGGGCTATTTCGTGGCGCTGAGCATTAAGCTTGGGCAGCTTATCTAACTGCGTCAAAGCAATCGCGGCGTTAATATCAGCAAGGTTATATTTAAATCCGGGTAAGATAACTTCGGCCTGCGGGGCACGACCGTGAGTTTGTCTGTCAAAGGCATCAACCCCCAGACCGTGGAATTTAAGGCTGCGGATACGCGCGGCTAACTCACTGTCATCAGTGACGATCAGCCCGCCTTCTGCACAGCTCATATTTTTAATCGCATGGAACGAGAAAATAGCCGTTCCGCTACGTCCCACATGCTGACCTTTATATTCCGTTCCCGCAGCGTGGGCTGCGTCTTCAATAACCGGAATACCATAACGCTTGCCAATATCGTGAATAGCGTCCATATCAGCCGGAGCACCGGCATAATGAACGGGTATAATCGCTTTGGTTCGAGGGGTGATCGCCGCTTCAATCGCTTCAGGCGTCACCATCAAGGTGTCGCGATCAACGTCGATCATCACTGGCTCAGCACCCAACAAGCAAATCATATTCAGCGTTGAAACCCACGTCATTGAGGGGGTAATCACCTCATCGCCTGCCTGAATACCTAAAGCCATTAATGTGACATGCATGCCCCCGGTGGCGGAACTGACAGCTATCGCATGTTGATTACCGGTTAATTGACAAAAAGCCTGCTCAAGAGCCTGATTTTTAGGACCGGTCGTGATCCATCCTGATTGCATAACTTCCGTTACTGCTGCAATTTCCTCAGCGCCAAATGCAGGACGTGAAAACGGCAGAAAATCACTCATTACATGGATTCCTTAATATAATCGACGTATATCGACAAACAGACAGGATAATGGTTCAGACAGACTAAATAGAATGACAACGCTTAAAAAAATATGTGCAGATACCACTAAAAATATCTCTTCTGTGGTGAAATTTAACAGAAAATGCTTAAATCAGCCTTAAGAATATAGTTGCGAAAGCAATAAAATCACCCAATACAATAAGTAACTACTTGCTTTTGCTTGTTATATAACCAAATGAGTCAATTACCCTTGTACGTAACATCGGATAATCAACTCTCTGACTACATTTATCGCTTAAGGTTGCGCTTTTCGCGGCAATGTTTTCATTAGCTCATCCGGACTAATTGTCGCAACCACACTGCCAGGCAATGGCATTTTCAAAATATGATTTTTTATTTTACCGATGATATGCATTTCACAAGGACGGCAATCGAATTTTAATGTCAGCGTTTCGTCGCCCTGCACCAACTGCATCGGAGTCGCCTTCCAGCTTTTAATATTACCTTTCGCTTGTTTAGGGCAGAGGTTAAAAGCAAAACGCAGGCAATGTTTGGTTATCATGACCGGAACTTCACCTTTCTCTTCATGAGCCTCATAAGCCGCATCAATTAACTGAACGCCATAGCGATGATAAAACTCCCGCGCCTTGTGATTATAGACGTTTGCCAGAAAACTTAAGTGAGTATGCGGATAGATCGGTGCAGGAACACTTACCGCTTTACGGTGCCCTCGCTGGTAGTTCTGTAGACGAGCTTCTGTCAAAACATCAATAGCATCACGGCGTAGCTGGTTGAGTGCGCTACTTGGCACAAATAACGCCGTTGGCAAAGTAATATCGACCTGACGTGCTGTATAGAGGGTCTGCCCCAGCTTACTGAGTCCGTCACGCAGGTTGTTATAGGCCTGCTGAGGATTATTCGCGGGTTCAAAACTGCCCACTAATTGCTGGCTGACACTGACTCCGTCTTCACTTGTCAGGGTCAACGTCAGTTCCTGAGCAGAGCCACTCAACGCCATATCCACGGCGATACGACGTTCACTGGATGTTTTTAGCAAGGCTTGCTGCCAGTTATGATCAAGGTTGCGATTCAGCGGATGATGCGGGCGGATATTTTTCAGCGTGTCTGGCATCTCATTTGGCCAAATCCGATACTGATTTTTACCGATTTTTTCCACTGTATTAGCGCGAAAGCCAACAATTTCACGTTTGATCAGCACATTCAGGCCATCGCCATTATTTAAGGTGTCGGTGACTTCGGCATCAAGGTGGTTTTTACTGACACGTAAAATTTCTCCGACCGGAAGCCCGATAAACTTAGGCGAATCAAAGGCACCGATATCTATTTTGCGCTCGTTGACAAAATAATCAGTACTCCCCCGATGGAAGGTTTTATCCGGTGAAGGAATGAAAAAGTGCGAAGAGACGCCTGTTGAAGCCCGGCGCAAATCGCCACGCGCTTCCATCTGCTCATCCAATAATTGACGATAGTAAGCGGTGATATTTTTCACATAACTGACATCTTTATAGCGTCCTTCAATCTTAAAGGAGCCGACACCTGCATCGATCAGTGCCCCTAAGTTGGCACTCTGATCGTTATCTTTCATCGATAAGAGATGTTTTTCATACGCCACGACTCGCCCTTGATCGTCTTTCAGGGTATAAGGCAGACGGCAAGCCTGGGAGCAATCACCCCGGTTAGCACTGCGTCCGGTTTGAGCATGGGAGATATTACATTGCCCGGAATAGGCAACGCACAAGGCACCATGGATGAAAAACTCAATGGTGGCATCGACATTCTGATGGATAGCCGCAATCTGTTGCAGATTCAGCTCTCGCGCCAGTACGATTTGCGAGAAGCCAACGTCCGAAAGAAATTTCGCTTTTTCGACACTACGAATATCACACTGAGTACTGGCATGAAGCTCAATCGGCGGCAGGTCCATTTCCAGAACCCCCATATCCTGCACAATCAGGGCATCAACACCCGCCTGATACAAATCATGGATCATCAGTCTGGCTGGCTCTAACTCATCGTCATGCAATATCGTATTCAGAGCAATGAAGATTTTTACTCCGTAACGGTGAGCAAAGGGTACCAGTTCGGCCAAATCACGTAAGCTGTTGCCCGCGTTATGACGAGCACCAAAACCCGGCCCTCCGATATAGACGGCGTCAGCGCCATGAAGAATCGCTTCACGGGCTATAGAGGTATCACGGGCAGGGCTGAGTAATTCAAGTTGATTTGCGTGCAGGCGCATAGTTATCGAGTTCTGTTTTAGGCGAAAGGCGGCTATTGTAGTCGTATCCCCTCCACAAAAACAGGGGGATTCATACCTCCGGGGCTAAAGACAAACCTTATATTTTTCCCCGGAATGATTAAATAGTAAGAAAAATCCATTTTTTTATTTTTGATACATAACAGAAAAGAAAGAGAAAACCTGATTTCTCTTCTCTTCGCGGTGAGCGAAGAGAGGTTTAACGTCCAGAAACGGGGTAATGGATCAGCGAGTGAAAATGCACTTCTCTTGCCTGACTATTACGGTAGCTATGCGCCCTGTCACCGGCAAACTGTCGTCGGTCTCCTTCCTGCAATTGATACCACCTCCCCTCAATTTGCAGATCAAGTATTCCGCTTATCACCACGACATGTTCAATCACACCCACATCGTGTGCTGAAGATTCACTGAGCCCACCAGGGGTGAGTTTTAGCGAAAAGTAATCAAACCCCAGGTGTGGGTCAAAAGGAAATAGCGGTTCAACTTGCATATCCTGTAGCGGAGGACTGTAAAGTGCCTGTGTCGGTGGCGAGGCCGGCACAAGAAACAGTGAAAATGGGACATTAAACCCGGTGGCAATCTTCCATAATGTTGCCACCGTTGGGCTGGACTCATTGCGTTCTATTTGCCCGAGCATCGCCTTGGAAACCCCTGTCTGTTCAGACGCCTGAGAGAGACTTAATCCCCGGTCGTGGCGTAATTTTTTTAACGTGCAGGCCAGATATTGAGCGACATCCATAATGGTCTCCTTTTTACTCATTATAGCAACTTGTACGTTATAACGCACAATGATAGAGTTTATCGAACGTTATAACGCACACGGGGTTTTTATGCGTATCCCAGCGCTTCCATTGCCGGCTCTACTGGCAGGATTTATCGCCGTTCTGGTAGGTTACGCCAGTAGCGCGGCAATCATCTGGCAGGCCGCGGCTGCAGCGGGGGCCACTCCAGAGCAAATTGCTGGCTGGCTGACTATGCTGGGGATAGCCATGGGAATAAGCACCCTGATACTGACAGTCTGGTATCGCGCTCCGATCCTGACCGCCTGGTCTACACCCGGGGCGGCATTACTTGCCACCAGTTTAGCGGGCAGCAATATCAATCAGGCCGTGGGCATTTTTATTTTTTCTTCATGCCTTATTCTCATCTGTGGAGCCAGCGGTCTGTTTGCTCGTCTGATGCGCATCATTCCACATTCCCTTGCTGCCGCGATGCTGGCAGGGATCTTATTACGCTTTGGGCTGGATACCTTCACTTCGTTACAGGGTAACTTTGTATTATCCGGTAGCATGCTGATAAGCTGGTTGGTCCTGAAACGCTTTGCACCTCGCTATGCGGTAGTTGCAGCACTTCTGGCAGGAGCTGCGATATGCTTGCTTAAGGGTGAGTTTACACCCGACAGCACAGTGGTAAGTATTGTTCTGCCGACCTGGACGACGCCAGAATTTAACTGGGCTGATTTACTCGGGATCGGTATTCCCTTCTTTCTGGTGACGATGGCATCTCAGAATGCTCCCGGCGTTGCGACACTCCAGGCTTCCGGATACAAGGTACCCGTTTCACCGTTAATAACGGTGACAGGATTAATTGCGCTGATTCTCGCCCCCTTTGGCGTATTTTCTGTCTGTATTGCCGCAATTACAGCAGCAATTTGCCAGAGCGCTGAAGCTCACCCGGATAAACAACAACGCTGGCTTGCCGCCGCAGCCGCTGGAGGATTTTATTTGCTGGCGGGCCTGTTTGGCGGATCGATTTCAAGCCTGTTAACCGCCCTGCCACTGGCGTTTATTCAGACACTTGCCGGGCTCGCTTTGCTGAGCACCCTTTCAGGTAGCTTGTTTCAGGCACTGAATCATGCACAGGAACGAGATGCGGCCATTATTACTTTTCTGGTCACGGCATCGGGTATCAGTTTACTCGGTATCGGTGCCGCATTCTGGGGACTCGTTGCTGGCGGGATCAGTTATTGTCTGTTTTCACGTAAGGGAAGTACGTAACCCTGAAGGTGTCACACCCCAGACTGTTTTAAAGCGGTTGCTAAAGTGACTCGCTGAGCTAAAACCGCAGGCCAGGGCTATTTCAGTCAGGGTCTGAGAAGTCTCGCAGACCAGAGTTTTGGCTTTTATCATCCGTCGCTGCATTACATACTGATGGGGCGCCTGCTGGGTTGACTGTTTGAACATTCGGGCAAAATGAAACTCGCTCAGTTCAGCCTGTAATGCCAGCTCCTCAAGGGTTAATGCACTATCAAGATGTTGTTCAATATAGTCCTGAGTCCGCCGTAGAATGGCCGGAGATAATCCCCCTTTGGTGGTCGGGAGCTGCCAGTCAACCGTGCTGTAATGCTGAACCAGGTGTGTCAGCAATAGCATCGATGCCGTGGTTAATGTCAGATGGTTAGCACGCTGTTGCCAGTCATTGTTGAGCAAAAAATGACGGTATAACTGGGTAATACGTTCATCACTGGCAAATGTTTTTTCATCCAGCTGTATTCCCGCCGGGCTGCGATCCCATATTTGCTCAGCAATCGTACGCAGGTGCTTATCGGTGCAATACAGGTGCACAAATGAGAAATGGCTGCCTATATTCCATTTTGATTCACTGTTAGCCGGCATCAGACAAAAACGATCCGGCCCGCCGCCGTTGCGCCAGCCATGCGCTGTTTCCCGATAGGTTTCATATCCTCCGCTCACATAAAGACTGAGAGTATGGTGATCGCCTTGTTGCGTCACCCTATCGTTTTCATTCGACCAGGCCGCCAGTTGTAAACCGGCGCCAGGTTGAACGCTGTCGAGTAAGCGGGCTTTATGTTTAAGCAAGTTTTGAAAGATGTAGTAAGGCGATGTCATAAGCGATTTCTGATATCAAAAACACATAAACAGTGTAAAGAATGACGCTGCAGATAACCAGTTACCGGGAAAAAAAGCGCAAGAATAAGCAAGTGACGCAAGTCAATGAAAGTCCTGATAACTGACACGATACATAATGTAAGTCTAATTATTTAGGGTGCCATTATAATGAATGCTTTTCTTTACAGCTTGGTCGTTGTGATTTGGGGAACCACCTGGATTGCGATTGGTATGCAACAGGGACAGGTTTCCGTCCCGGTATCTATATTCTGGCGTTTTGCTATCGCCTCCGGCGTGATGCTTATTATTATGAGTCTGTTGGGACGACTACGTCCTATTGCTTTGAAAGATCATCTGTTTTGTATCATGCAAGGCGCATGTGTATTCGGTTTTAACTTCTTCTGCTTCTATCACGCCTCTGCCTTTATTAATACCGGGCTGGAATCGGTGATTTTTTCAATGGCAGTACTCTTCAATACCATGAACAGCTTCTTGTTTTTCAGAAAAAAACCGTCTCCGCGTATTATTCCGGCAGCCTTGCTGGGCATGCTGGGGGTTACCGCGCTGTTCTGGCACGAACTGGTCAGCAGTGCCCTTTCCGTTACCCTGTTTTATGGTATCGGATTAAGTCTGTTAGGTACCTTTGGTTTTTCTCTGGGTAATATGATAAGTGTGCGCCATCAACAACGTGGCCTGGATATGCTGTCAACGAACAGTTATGCCATGCTTTACGGTACCGTAATAATGGGTGTTCTGGCCCTGATTCGCGGTGACTCATTTATGCCGGAACTCAGCTTACATTATCTGGGTGCCCTGTTTTATCTGGCTATTTTTGGTTCGGTTATTGCCTTTGGGGTCTATTTCTCACTGATAGCTCGACTGGGAGCCAGTAAGGCCGCCTACAGCACGCTGTTATTTCCACTGGTCGCCTTAAGCCTGTCGACAGTTTATGAAGGTTATGTCTGGCATCTTAATGCCGTAATAGGTCTGGTAATGATCCTTGCAGGAAATCTGGTGATGTTTGCCGGTCCGGTACGTTTACCCTTTCGGCGCAGCATATATCCAAAATAATTCGGATTGCTTGTAGATACCAAATTCAGACCGTCGATGAGCATAGATAAACTCTGTGATTCGGCGGAATGAACGCCTGCAATACCCAGGCAACTTGAAGCATGACGGGTATAATAATCTTATCCATTGCATTCATAACAATCCATTATTATTTCCGACAAGGGTAGTTTTTAAAATACCTCGTCGCTTAAGCAGCAGTCTGTTGCAAGATTAATCTGACAGGCACTTGTATCAATAACAAGTGCCTGTTGAGCATAACATCACTCATTTCAACTACGCTAGCTGAAGCTTATAAATTAACATTTTTTCTTATTAAACCTGACATTTCCAAAAGTGAATAAATCATATCCACCATAATTTTTTGTATGAGAGCGAGAACCACTCATGAATAATACATTTTCCGATGAGATATAACCGGCCCAGCAATCAAAAAGCACAAAATCTCTATGTGTGGTTTGTTCAGCGCAATAAGACACCATAAAACCAATACCTGCATGACGTTGATCTGATGTGTAAAACCAGCCAGCGCTTCCGTCATTATTGATTTTATATACCACCTCACCTTTTGGTGTGTTTTTTACCGTAAACGTCCCCTCAAACCTACTCTGTTGCGGATAAGATTCTGTGATATCAAGAGTATATCGCTCATCTTCACTGACATATTTTCCAACAATATTAATCGACATAGTATCACATCAAGGTACAACGTTATTTAAGTAGCGGATAAATAGCCACATAGAATTCGATAAACTATTTTCAATAAGAAAATAGAGATTAACTGAAGCATATAGGGCTATTTAGTTCAGTTTAGCCTTAGATGTATCGGATAAATTGGTTTGATCACATCATTTCGGTTATTTTTCCAACCATATCAGTTTGTTCATTATCTATCCCCACAACCAGAGGAATGCCCAAACCAATAATATTATTAGCATCAAAATAATATATAGTTCCGACAATATAGTTCTCTCTACCTTCTGGCAAGGCATCAAACAGTAAAGTTACATGTCTCCTTTTTCCCCAGCCAGCACTGTTATCTGATATGCTAATAACACTGGCTGTTTTTTTATCTGCCGACTGTTCAAATACAGAACCACCTGGTATAGCATGGGACATATCAGTAATAATGCCATCAGATATAACCCTGACTTCAATTCTTGCATTTTTTGTTTCTGGCAGACCATTAGTGTTAAAATCAAAATTTATTTTTACCGGTTGGTTAACTTTAGCTACCGGGATATTTTTCTGAATAATACTGTCGACGATTACTGTCATAAAAACCTCTTCTGTTGTTTGTTTATAAAAGTAGACTATCAAAAATAAAAAAACCATTTCTGATGGATTTACGATGTTTTCTGGAAAACATCGATTCTGTTTAATTATCAATTTCAGGGAAAATTAACAACGTGTTACGCTTCCAAAAATTACAATTCTCTGTGTAAAATGTCACCTTGCGAATCCAGCATGCTAATTACTTAAATTGATCACAGATAAAAATCAATAGCGCAGTAGAAATTACCCCAATTAATAATTTTAGTTTCATTTAAACGACGAGAAATTTATTAACTTATCATTCAATGCCAAATAATATTAAAAAATCATCTTCAGGATATAATTAATATACTACCAAAGCAGGAGTGACATTTTAAATCTGATTTAGACTAGTCACTATCAGAAATAAAAAAAATGAAGTTGATCACAAAGCAAGTCAATATATCTATTGACTGCAATATAGTCAGGAGGAGTATTTCCTTTGCAGACACATAATTTATAAATAAGGAATTAAATTTTATGCTCGTTTACAGACAAACCAAACCGTACGCCCTCCGGACGCCATATCTTCGACTTGATGGCGTATCACCTTAAAACCGGCCTGGTGCAGTAAATAACGATACTCATCGGCAGCCAGACTGGAATGATATAAATCTTGATCCGCAAAACGGCCGATCGCTTCACCATTTTCAGGTCCGGTATTAAAGAGCAGATATGCACCCGGAGCCGCATGTCTGGCAAAGCGGGGAAACATCTGACGCTGGGCATCACGGGTAAGATGGAAAAAACTGTCCCAGGCTATCAGAGCGGCAAACTGTTGCCCCAGCGCCAAGGTGCGCATATCCGCACAATACCATTGATGGCCAGAAAACGCTGCCCGGCAGCGAGTTATCATACCTGGGGATGAGTCAACCCCAGTTATCTGTAACCCATGCTGAATCAGATATGCAGCTATCGGCAGCCCGTTTCCACAGCCAATATCCAGAATACGGTCTCCCGGTCTGACAGCGGCAATCAAGGCATCAAGCCACGTTTTTTCTACCGTAATATGCAAGGCTCGCAAGTCAGACCACAGTTCAACCTGCGCTTCATAGAGGTCAATTACCGCATTAGCAGAGGGCGCATCGGTCTCTGTGATACCCTCATTGTTTATATCAACAGAATCTGTCATGCGCAGCCATTAGGATTCAATACGACCGTAAATATTTTGATCGTGGTACTGCCCATTAAGGAATTCCGCCTGTTTCAGGCAGCCTTCGAGGGTAAAACCATTCCGTAAAGCGACCTGATTGCTGGCCTTATTCGTCACAATAGACTTAATGACAAAACGACGAACCCGCCCTTCGCTAACAAACTTTGCAATCACGGCTTCAATGGTTGCCGAAATGATGCCAAGTCCCTGCATCTTTTCATCAAGCCAGTAACCGATATAGGCTGTTTTGTTGGCCGGCTCAATAAGGTTAAAAGAGAAGACCCCGACCATTTCATTATGATAAAAAATCAGGTACATCTTGGTGTAATGACGATGATGCAACAGGTAGTTCGCCATCAGCGTCTTGCGCGTATCTTCAGAGGTTGTGACATACCGGGGCCAGTCCATTGCTGCTTGTAACCAAGCTTGGTTACGTTTCACTAGCGTAAACAGTGATTCACTAAATTTCTCATTCACCGAGTGCAGATAAATATCGTCATTAACCTCGATTATTTCATCAGACCACTGGCTTTGAGTGAGAGATGATTCATTTTTGGTTTCTGTCATTTTTATATGCTTTTAATAATTATAATGTTGGTATGATAAAACGTTGTTGTGTCGGTATCCGCCCCATCTTCTTCAGTATGGGGCGGGCAGATTAATACATAATACGATCATCGTGGTGCTGACGTTTTTCCGGCGGCGGCGGGAAGTACTGGTATAACCAAGTTTCGCTTAATGTCTCGTCTTTGGTGCGCAAGAACATACGCATTTCCACCGGATCGGTTGAGTCATTGGTTGGATACCAGTCAAACAAAATACGATAACCATCAAAAGGTTCGACATACAAAATTTCTATTTGTCTCGCTTCACCATTCGATAAATTAATGACCGGCTCGATACCTTTCGCCGCGGCCTCTTTCAAATTGCCGCCGACAAAATCAACGGCGATACGGCGTGCCCATTTCTCCGGATAAAACTCACCCGGAGCCCAGCCTTCCGGGAATCCACCCATACCGGTACGGGTCGCGAGGACACGTGCCAGAGAGCTTTCTACTGGCGGGAATGCGCTCCAGTAGAGGCGATATTTAAAATCGAACTTATCGCCTGCTTTCGCCGGTTTTTCTGGCTGCCAGAAGCAAACAATATTGTCCAGCGTTTCACCTGTGGTTGGGATTTCCATCAATCCGATACTGCCTTTGCCCCACTTGTTACGCGGTTCAACCCACAGACTTGGCCGTTTGTTATACCAACCAATAACATCCTGATAGCTGTTGAAATCACGATCAAGCTGCAATAAGCCAAAGCCTTTCGGGTTATCATCCATAAAGGCATTAAACTGCAATTTTTGCGGGTTATTGAGTGGTCTGGTAATCCACTCTCCGTTACCGCGCCACATTGCCAGACGATCGGAGTCATGAATTTGTGGATGAATGGTATCGCACATCCGACGTTCATTGGTACCACAGGCAAACATGCTCGTTATCGGTGCGATGCCGAGTTGTTTTACATCTTTGCGCAGATACAGATGATTATCGACATCCATCACGACCTGTTTCTGTTCGCAATGAATAACAAATTTATAAGCTCCCGTCACGCTTGGGCTGTCAAGCAGGGCATACACCACAAAGGTGGTATCTGAAGGTTTCGGTGTTTCAAACCAGAATGCGGTAAAGTCCGGGAACTCTTCAGGGGTACCCGCGTAAGTGTCAACCGCCAAGCCGCGCGCAGAAAGGCCATACTGGTAAGTATCATCAACCGCACGGAAATAGCTGGCACCCAGGAAGGAGACAATATCGCGCCGCGCCAGTTCAGGCGCTTTAAACGCCCTGAAACCAGCGAAACCAAGATCAGATTGCCCTTCCAGTTGTTTAGTATCGATCCCGGCATCATGGTAGTTAAACAGTTCCGGACGAAAGTGTACTTCACGCGCCAGATGAGATTGTGGATCGACGGAGAACATACGGATACGGCGGCGGAAGCCCATACCAGAATGGAAAAACTGAACGTCTAGCTGACGATCGTTCTGATTATTCCATAGTGAATGTTCGGCATCATACTGAATGCTGTTGTACGCCTGAGGCGTCATTTTCGCCAGAGTGTCCGGCAGTGGGCGAGGCATACCGCCCCAGGCTTGCGTTGACAAATCATGCGCCATGCTTTGCAGCACTTTGAAATCAAATTTGTTCGACTGCCCGTCGGCAATATCTATACCACTGGCAAAAGCGGCCTTAGAAAAAAATGTGGCCAGTGCCGGTGTGCCACAAGCCGCAGCAAGTGCCATGGAAGCTTTAAGAAAACGTCTACGATTCATTCCAGGAAACGGGTCCTTATCTCTCGATATATGCTGCCCGAACAGAGCAGCGCTTTAACAAGATATTGCCTTGTTTCTGTCGAACACTCTAGAGAAAATTAACCGGACTTTTCCCATAAAAGACAATGTCGTTATCCCTCTACTCAGAATGAGGCTACACCAGACCACAGCGACGTTTGCTTCTTGCTTCTGCCTGCTGATAGAGCGAGAACTCATCAATCACAGATGTCCCTAACGCCTGCTCAAAAACAAGGCGACTGCCTTCACTGTGCTGACGATGCGTCTCCGCGCCCCCCAAATTTGACTGAAAAATGCCGGCTGCGCTGACAGGTAAAAAATCCTCATAAATAATCGGATGCGCCAGTAGCCACCCTCGTTCAATCAGCAGTTCTACATCGTCTGCCGGGGTAATTTCCGCCCGGTGACTTTCGCCAACAGGGGTCAAACGATACCTGAAGTAGGCCAACTCCTGCTTGCGTAGCGCCATGTCATTGTCTGGAAAACGACTAAAAATCTGGCAAAGGTGCTGTTGATGATGAAAATTATCCACTCCCTGGCCCGCTGCCAATAATAAGGCATCATAAAGTGCCCGCCCCTTCGGCGTTAACGCAATCCCGCGCTGCTCTACCTCGCCAAACCGCGCGGTATGGGTACTTTGCTGATTGTCAGAGAACAGTACAGATTCTTCCAGGGCTTTAAAACTGGTCTGACGCAGTAAAATCGGGATTTCACGACGAGGCGGGCCTTCAATGATGGTCTTCGGCATCATCCCATACTCCACCATCAGAGACTGAACTCTGTCGATATCCAGTGTTCTGGGAGTCAGATGATTAATATGGCAACCACGGAAACAGACGACATCGGCGATCAGCCGATGCTCATGGTGTAAATCCTGATAAGTCTCGAGAGGGACCGTTGCCTGTTGATGCCAGCGAAAGGTTTCCAGCACTTCAGGAATAAACTCATTAACCTGCTGTGCGGTAAAACTCCCCTGCTGGTCATAAATATCGAGCAATTCCCGACAACGGGGCGTAAAAATATCACGCCCGGCCAAGATGCTGGCAGCACGTAAGCGCAATTGCGGGTTTTCAATTAATTCCAGACGTAGCAATGAGGTAAAAACACGAAACGGATTACGCGCCAGCGCACAGTCATCAACAGGCCGGAATGCCGTGGAGTGCACTGGTACTCCCGCCAAGGATAGATCGTAATAGCCAACAGGATACATACCCATTATCTGAAAAATGCGTTTCAGTGTTGCCAGTTCCTCCGGTTTTCCCACCCGAATCGCCCCATGGCGCTCGACATTAAGTCTGGCGAGTTCATCCGCATTTTCCAGTTGCTGATACAGATCAGGATGACTCTCAAGTACCGCCAGATTCACATCAGCCACCAACTCTAATAACTCGCCATACTGTGGAACCTCACTCTGGTACATCCCTGACATCGCCTGTGAAAATCTCTCTCTGATCTCATCGGCTGATATAGTGTTTGGCATAAGCTGCATTCTCCAGTGGATACTGCTGAAAGCGTAGAGCCTGGCGAGCACTTAGTGAATAAGAATATTCATTTTGTGATCTGCTCGGAAATATAACTGAACGAAATACTTCCTATCACTTTAATTTCTTTTGGCTATTTGGGTTCACTTTAATCTAAGCCTGTCGCAGCCAAAACCCGGTCAGGTAAAAAACGGGAAGTCAGCCCGTTTTGCTTACTAAACCGGCAGTATGCGGGTAAACAGATTTTAGCCTGCCCGTTTCAGCTCCCCGCCCAACATAGTCTGTGGCTGTATTTTGCCGTGTCCACGACACTAATGTTGTGACCCATCGAGAGATGTTGATTTTATTTTGCTATCAAGTTATCAAATTTAAACAACTTATCTTGTCAGCGGGAGGGGGCTTTTTTAACATTCAGTATGGAAAAAAATGGTCTCTTCAGTCAGCGCATTCGCTTGCGCCATTTACACACTTTCGTAGCCGTCGCACAGCAAGGAACATTGGGGCGAGCGGCTGAAACTCTTAACCTTAGTCAACCCGCACTTTCCAAGACATTAAATGAACTGGAACAACTGACCGGAACACGTTTATTCGAGCGTGGACGTTTGGGTGCTCAACTAACCTTGACCGGTGAGCAGTTTTTGACTCATGCGGTGAAAATCCTCGACGCCTTAAATCACGCAGGTCTTTCATTTAACCAGAAAGAAGATCAACCTTCAGAAGTCATACGTATTGGTGCCTTACCCACTGCTGCCCTGGGAATTTTACCCGCCGTAATCGGTCCGTTTCACAAACAGCAAAGCCACGTTAAGCTTCAGGTTGCCTCCATGAACAACACCATGATTTTATCCGGGTTAAAATCAGGTGAACTCGATATCGGCATTGGCCGAATGTCCGATCCGGAACTGATGGTCGGGCTTAACTATGAATTACTTTTTCTGGAATCATTAAAACTGGTCGTGCGTCCGAATCACCCTTTACTGAATGAAAATATTACCTTGAGTCGGGTCATGGAGTGGCCGGCAGTGGTCTCGCCAGAAGGGACTGTGCCTCGTCAAAATGCGGAAGCTCTGCTTGCAAGTCAGGGGTATAAACTCCCGGCAAGTTGTATTGAAACTCTCTCAGCATCACTGTCCCGTCAGCTCACTATAGACTTTAATTATGTCTGGTTCGTGCCTTCAGGAGCAGTAAAAGACGACTTGCGCCAGGGGGTACTGACAGCGCTGCCTGTGGAATCACAATGCACGGCGGAACCTATTGGTATTCTGACTCGCGTTGATACAGTATTGTCAGCAGGAGCCCAAATTCTTATCTCTTCAATTCGTAAATCTATGCCTGCGGTATAACCGATAACCCCGACGTAAACATTTTTGTTGGCGCAGGGGTTTATTCACCGCTAACGACTGCGTTTAGCATGTTGTTCCCAGGTTTCCTGTTTTGCTTCTGCCGACTTTCTCAACGCAACATAACAGGCTCCACTCCCACCATGGTGTGGCAGCGCACAACAGAAGGCCTGCACATCCTCAAATTCAACTAACCAGCGAGCGAGAAAGCTGCGCACAATATTAGGATGTGATTTATTTTCTCGTCCTTTTCCGTGAATGATCAATATATTACGCAGACCTTCGGTTCGCGCCTGCTGAATATAGCTAAACAGCATTTGCCGGCACTGTTCTACAGGTTGACGTATCAGATTTAAACTGGCTTGCTGAGGATATTTACCCAGCCGCAACTTATTCAACACCCCCTGCTGAAGCCCTTCACGTTTAAATTCCAACGGCGTGTCGAGAGAAACTATCTCCAGAAAATCGGTGGTCAGGAAGTTATCCAGTTGCGAGAGATCCTGTTTCTGCTGTAGCGCTTTTTTCTGCGGTTTAAGCCAGTGTTGAGTTTCGTCATGTTTTAGCGGTGTGACATCACCCATAGCTTCCAGAAACAACGATTTATCACCCAAGTTCATTATCATTCCTCCAGCTATAACCTCCGGCACTATAACCTTACGACCGTTTATGCTCAACGCAGGTCATCGCGATATTGCCGCGTAACGTCTGTGTGACTTTACCAGAAAATCATTCTATTTAGCCCGTTGGCTCTTTATGATAATGCCCCAGTCAGATGATACATCCCTGTCTGTTCTCAGACATGTAACGATCGTTAAAGGAAATGACTTGTGATAACGCTTTTAGAAGACAGAATTGATACTCCGCTGGGCGTATTATGTATTTTGTGTGACAGCCAGTTCAATTTGCGGGCGGTGGAATGGGAAGAACATCAGCAGCGTATGGAACAATTGCTGAATATTCATTACGGAAAACAGGGGATCAGACGAGTAAACAGCATTAACCCTGGCGGCCTCAGTGATAAATTCCATGCCTGGTTTGCAGGCGATCTGGATATCATTACCCACCTCCCCACCGCAACCATGGGCACGCCATTCCAGCGCGAAGTCTGGCAGGCACTGCGTACTATACCTTGTGGCCAAGTACTCTATTATGGGCAACTGGCGGCACTGCTGGGACGACCAACAGCAGCTCGTGCTGTGGGGGCCGCTAATGGGGCCAACCCCATCAGCATTGTTGTGCCTTGTCATCGGGTTATTGGTCGAGATGGTTCAATGACGGGTTATGCTGGCGGTGTGGCAAGAAAAGAGTGGTTATTGCGTCATGAAGGCTATTTACCCGCTGAATAATACAATTTTTTATTGCAAAACTTCTGATTAGAAAACCCACTAATACCTTTAAATTCAAGTTGATATAAAAGATAGCCCTTACAGTTAATGATTTATTGTTTTATTGCATCTTCGTTGCGCTTACTTGCTATCAGAAAAGATGTTAAAATTGACAAATATCAATTATGCCGAGGGCTTATTTATGATCCCAGAAAAACGCATTATTCGACGCATTCAGTCTGGCGGTTGTGCGATCCATTGCCAGGATTGCAGTATAAGCCAGTTATGTATTCCGTTTACATTGAACGAGCATGAACTGGATCAGCTCGACAACATTATTGAGCGTAAAAAACCGATTCAGAAGGGTCAGACCATTTTTAAAGCGGGTGATGAGTTAAAAGCATTATACGCTATTCGCTCCGGCACCATTAAGAGTTACACCATCACTGAACAGGGTGATGAACAGATCACGGGCTTCCATCTTGCTGGCGATCTGGTGGGTTTCGATGCTATTGGCGCCGGAAGCCATCCTAGTTTTGCTCAGGCCCTGGAAACGTCCATGGTTTGCGAAATCCCGTATGAGACGCTTGATGACCTGTCGGGTAAAGTCACCAGCCTGCGTCAGCAAATGATGCGTTTAATGAGCGGTGAAATTAAAAACGACCAAGAGATGATCCTGCTGCTGTCGAAAAAGAACGCAGAAGAGCGTCTGGCCGCTTTTATCTATAACCTTTCTCGCCGTTTCGCTCAGCGTGGATTCTCACCACGTGAGTTTCGTCTGACCATGACGCGTGGCGATATTGGTAATTATCTCGGGTTGACCGTAGAAACCATCAGCCGTCTGCTAGGTCGCTTCCAGAAAAGCGGAATGTTAGCGGTTAAAGGCAAGTATATTACTATCGAAAACAGTCAAATGCTGGGTGAGCTGGCAGGCCAGCCGCAACTCGCAACAGTACGCTAATCTCATGACGCTTATTGCCGGTGATTTTTATTTTTTTGACCCGGCAATCATCCCTCTGCTGTTTCCCAGGCCACTTTGATGTACTCTGATGCTGTATCCTGAATAATTCGAGTTGCCAGTAGGCACTCAGTTTGGCCTGTCGTGAGCATAGACAAACTATGTGATTCAGCGGGCTGGACCCAGACAACTTGATGTATGACGGGTATATATCCATTGCTCTGTGGTAAGGAGAAAGGTATGGCAAACTACCAAGATATACTTGTGGCGATTGATGCCACCCAGGACGATCAGCCCGCTTTACGTCGTGCAGTTTATTTACATCACCGTATTGGCTGTAAAATTAAAGCCTTTTTACCTATCTATGAATTTTCCTACGAAATGACTACCCTACTGTCACCTGACGAACGTGTCGCGATGCGTAAAGGTGTCATTAGCCAGCGTACCGCCTGGGTTAAAGAGCAAGCCCAGGCTTATATTGATGCAGGCGTTCCGATTGAGATTAAGGTGGTCTGGCATAATCGTCCTTTTGAGGCCATTATCCAGGAGGTCATCACGGCCAAGCATGACCTGGTATTAAAAATGGCGCACCAGTACGACCGCCTGAGTGCGGTGCTGTTTACTCCCACTGACTGGCATTTACTGCGCAAATGTCCTTGCCCGGTCTGGATAGTCAAAGACCAGCCCTGGCCTGAAGGGGGTAAAGCCTTGGTTGCCGTTAACCTGACCAGCGAAGAACCCCATCATGATGCTTTAAATGAAAAGCTTCTGCGGGATACCCTTCTGCTGGCAAGCAAGGTTGATAAGACCGAAGTCCATTTAGTCGGCGCCTATCCCATTACGCCAATCAGTATCGCCATAGAATTACCGGACTTTGACTCCAGTACCTATAACAATGCGATTCGCGGGCAACATTTAATTGCCATGAAAACTTTGCGGCAAAAATTTTCTATCGATGAAAATATGACCCATGTTGAAAAAGGGCTGGCGGAGGAAGTTATTCCTAACCTTGCGACGCATCTTGATGCGGGGATCGTGGTGCTGGGTACCATTGGTCGTACCGGGTTATCGGCCGCTTTTCTGGGTAATACCGCGGAACAGGTTATTGATAGCCTGCGTTGTGACCTGCTGGTTATCAAGCCTGACGATTTTGAAAGCCCGGTTGATTTAGATGACGAAGAAGAAGATGATGATGACTAATCTGTAGGTCATTATGTGCGGGCATCAAGCAGGATGAGGTTTACTCGCCCCATCCTGCAAATGGATATCGCGTTTATTCTGTCAGGCGGAAAAAACGACGATAGTCACTTAAGTCTCTTTAACGCTCAGCCCGTCAGTCTTGGGTTCATCCTGAACGTGACTTAATATCAGCAGTCCAATGAGTAAACTGCAGAGGATTAACACTAAACTTAAGCGTTGTATTAAACCTGCTAATACTAATCCCCCTCCCAACATCATGTAATACATTAATCCAAGGATAGCTCCCGCCGTCCCAATACAATCATTATAGCGACGCAGAGCACGGGCCAGAATATTGGGTATTGCAATACCATAAGCCATAACAACGGGTATCATCGCCAATACAAACCACACTTTGTTTTCTGTCACCAGCATTGAGATTGCCCCTAAAAAACCTAAGCCAAAAGCCAGTTTTAACAGCGATATAAATATCCAATTCCTTGCCACTAAAACTTTATTTACCACAGCACCAAGGCTTACGCCAATAGCCAGGATCAGGCCTGTATAACCGAACCAGGTATGTGGAATAGTCAGCGTTTCAAAATGAAAAGGAGCAAGCTGATAATAACTAAACATGCAGGTATTAAATAATGCAACTGACATCGCGCTACGCCAAATATCACCATCTTTTAACATCCGTTTAAAGGTACTGAAAAAAGGAGCCTGTATTATTTGTAGCGGACGTGTTTCAGGCATTTGCCAAGCCACATAACCAAGGAGAACAAAAGCTAATATCGCCAGACCGGTGAATACACCTTGAAATCCCCAGTAATATGTTAACACTGTGCCACTGAGAACTCCCAAGGCCGGACTCAATGCCATTGCTATCCCCATTAACGAAAATACTTGTGTCAGTTCTTGCCCGTTAAAACAATCCCGAATCGCGGTTTGTGTTCCTACGGATCCGACTGCAGCACCAAAGGCAGCAATAACACGAACAGCGAGTAAGAGAGCAAAAGTATCGCTTACCACCGCAATAATGGATGCCAGTAGATATATGCCAAGACCGAGCAAAATAACAGGTCTTCGCCCAATAACATCACATGCTCGCCCCCACACCACCACACCCAGTGCAAAAGCAAAAAAATAACTGGATAAAGTTTGCGCTGCTATTTCTGCACTAACATGAAATCCATCAGCGATATGTGTTAAAGCGGGGCTGTATATAGTCTCCACCACCTGAGGAAACATCATCATTGATGTTGCCAGCGTTAAAGTAAGTTTTCGTTGCATAATCATCTATATTGATAGGATATTATTTTGAAAAAGTACCATAATGATTTTTTATCTATTACAACGTTGAAGACATAATATTTATAAAATCGGACATTTTATGACATGGATCTCCTCAGACACTGTATTTAATCCTGATGAATACGATAATGATGTCATAGGTATTGCTTCTGAACTCACTCAGCATGACTCCGGGTTTCACAGGCATAAAAAGGGACAATTACTGTTCAGTCACCAAGGATGTATGCGCATTACGCTTAATGACAGCCTTTGCTTACTTCCCCCCGCCCGTATGGCCTGGATCCCTTCGGAGGTCGTACATCGGGTTCAAATCAGTGGCGTAACGGGTTATCGTTCTATTTATGTCGATAACCGATGTCATTCTGACTTCAGTCAACATGTAGAAGTGTTAAGGGTGACGGGATTATTACGGGAAGTTTTAGAGCGTATCGCATTGACAGATTTTTCAATGAACTGGCAGCATGGTCCGGCCGCACATATTTGGGCAGTGTGTAAAAATGAAATTCATAGTGCTCAACGCGAGTCAACACTGCTTTCATTTCCTAAAGACCGCCGTTTAAGCACTTTGAATGAGAACGACATGCCACCACCGTTATGGACGCTTGCAGCGAACACTGGCGCTACAGAAAAAACAATCGGTCGTATCATGGTGAGAGAAACCGGACTCAATTACCAACAATGGCGGCAACAATGGCGGTTGTTAAAGGCAATTGAATTACTAACAGAAGAACATGCTGTCTCTGATATAGCGAGCATTTTAGCGTTTTCCAGTGATAGTGCTTTCATTACATTCTTTAAAAATATGACTGGAAGCACGCCCGGGATATATATGAGCAACGGAAAGGTTGGTAGGTAAATAACGGCTGGTTTTATGGTAGAGGTAAAGGCCCAGGCCGTGGACTGGACCTTACCATCAATACGAGGGAAAACACTGTTTTCCCTGTTTGTTGTGACCGGATAACCCCATCAGGATAATCCGGGCTTATTTCACGACTTACAGTGCTTTCAGAATCGCTTCTACGCTTGATTTCGCATCACCAAACAGCATCTGGGTGTTATCTTTAAAGAACAGCGGGTTCTGTACACCAGCATAACCGGTATTCATTGAACGTTTGAAAACGATAACGTTCTGCGCTTTCCAGACTTCCAGAACAGGCATACCGGCGATAGGACTTTTAGGATCATCCAGGGCCGCCGGGTTAACGGTATCATTCGCGCCGATAACCAATACTGTATCGGTATCAGAGAAATCGTCGTTGATTTCATCCATCTCCAGTACCACGTCGTAAGGTACGCGAGCTTCAGCCAACAATACGTTCATATGCCCCGGCAGACGTCCGGCAACAGGGTGGATACCAAAACGGACTTTGATGCCACGCGCACGCAGTTTTTCAGTAATTTCTGCGACCGGATACTGAGCCTGAGCCACCGCCATACCATACCCTGGGGTAATGATAACTGAGGTTGAGTTTTTCAGCAGTTCAGCGGTTTCTTCTGCATTGATTTCACGGTGCTCGCCCTGCTCTTCTTCTTCACCCGTAGAGGAGCCGTCGGTACCAAATCCACCGGCAATCACGCTGACAAACGAACGGTTCATCGCCTTACACATAATGTAGGACAGAATTGCGCCTGAAGAACCTACCAACGCACCAGTCACGATCAGCAAGTCGTTGCTCAGCATAAAACCAGCCGCCGCCGCTGCCCAGCCTGAGTAGGAGTTCAGCATAGAAACAACAACCGGCATATCTGCACCACCGATTGATGCTACCAAATGCCAGCCAAAGGCCAGAGCAATCACCGTCATCGCCAGCAGCGCCAGCACTTGTACTGCTGTGCTTTCAGCACGAACAAACGCCACTAGCAGCAGGAATGAAACCACGATCGCTGCCAGATTCAGCTTATGGCGATGAGGCAGCATTAGCGGCCGGGATGAGAGCTTACCGCATAATTTTCCAAAGGCGACAATCGAACCGGTGAAGGTTACCGCACCAATAAAGATCCCCAGGAAGACTTCGGTTAAATGGATATTTTCCATTACCGCGTCCAGACCCGGATGGTGTTCCAGATAGCTGTTAAAACCAACCAGAACCGCGGCCAGACCAACAAAGCTATGGAGAACAGCAACCAGCTCCGGCATTTCGGTCATTTCGACTTTCTTCGCCAGTTTGATACCGATCGCACCACCCAGTACCATCGCCACAAGTACCCAGCCGATATTACCGGACTCTGGGCCAAAAACGGTGGCAACTAAGGCAATAGTCATCCCGATGATACCAAACAGGTTGCCCCGTTGTGAGGTTTCATGGCGAGATAAACCAGCCAGACTACAAATAAACAGGATCGCGGCAACAATATATGCCGCTGTAACTAATCCGCCTGACATGTGCTACCCCTTAATTCTTGCGGAACATTTTCAGCATGCGCTGAGTGACGGTGAAGCCGCCGAAGATATTGATGCTGGCAATTAATACCGCAATAAAGCTCAGGAAGCTGACCCAGCCACCACTGCCAATTTGCAATAAGGCACCCACCACGATAATTCCCGAAATAGCGTTAGTGACCGACATCAACGGGGTATGCAATGCATGAGATACGTTCCAGACCACGTAATAACCGACCACACAGGACAGCGCAAATACGGTAAAGTGACCAAGGAACTCTTTCGGTGCGACATTAGCCAACCAGCCGAACAGAATAATGGCCAAGGCCATCAGCGCATATTTACGCCAAGGGGATGCCGGAGCCTTTTCTTCTACCGGAGCGGCTACTTTAGCCGCAGCCGGTTTTGATTGAGCGGAAACCTGAATCGGTGGCGCAGGCCAGGTAACTTCACCTTCACGAATCACCGTTACACCACGAACGACTACGTCTTCGAAATCAACGACGATATTACCGTCTTTTTCTTTACATAGCAGTTTCAGTAAGTTAACCAGGTTAGTACCGTATAACTGAGAGGACTGGGTAGGTAAGCGACCCGGTAAATCGGTATAACCGATCACCTTCACACCATTAGGCGTCACGGTGATAGTATCCGCAACCGTGTATTCACAGTTGCCACCGTTCTGTGCAGCAAGGTCAACAATCACGCTCCCCGGCTGCATGGAATCAACCATTTCGCGAGTGATCAGTGTCGGTGCTGGTTTACCCGGGATCAAAGCCGTCGTGACAATAATGTCGACCTCTTTGGCCTGAGCAGCAAACAGTTCCATTTCGGCTTTAATAAACGCCTCAGACATGACTTTTGCGTAACCGTCACCGCTACCTGCTTCTTCTTTAAAGTCCAGTTCAAGAAACTCAGCGCCCATACTCTGGACTTGCTCTTTCACTTCCGGACGGGTATCGAAGGCGCGTACGATGGCCCCCAGACTGTTGGCTGCGCCAATCGCTGCCAGACCGGCAACACCGGCACCGATGACCATGACTTTTGCCGGTGGTACTTTACCTGCTGCAGTAATTTGCCCGGTGAAAAAACGGCCAAATTCATGCGCTGCTTCAACAATGGCACGATAACCGGCAATATTCGCCATTGAACTCAAGGCATCAAGCGACTGTGCGCGTGAAATACGCGGTACAGAATCCATCGCCATCACGGTGATATTGCGCGCTGCCAGTTTTTCAAGTAATTCAGGGTTCTGTGCCGGCCAGATAAAGCTGACCAGAGTAGCCCCTTCCCGCGCCAGCTCAATTTCACCATCCAGCGGGGCATTTACCTTTAAGATGATATCTGATTGCCAGATATCTGCAGTATCTGCCACGCTAGCACCCGCGCGCAGATAGGCTTCATCGTCAAAACTCGCCTCTTTACCCGCACCACTTTCAATGGCTACGGTGAATCCCAGTTTGAGCAGTTGCTCCACCGTTTTCGGTGTTGCTGCTACGCGGGATTCATTGGCCAGCCGCTCTTTTGGTACACCAATACGCATACTATTCCCTTCCATCGGTTTTTATGATGGTTTGTCAGACCTTGCCACAATAACGTTAGCTATCTGCTTTTAAGCTACAAAGCAGACCACTGATACATCACCCGTTACAAAAAGTTTCTGTCTTAGTCTTTTATAACCTACTGAAAATAACGCCTGTGATCTACATCAGGTTATCAGTATTTATTTCAGAAACAGTAAAATTTCACACATAATGCATTCAGCTAGTTATTTTCATCCGACATCTGTTATAGAGGCCTGATAATCAACTCATCAGCTAAGTAAAAACATGATTCTTCGCCATACTACGATGCAATTTAACAACGCATTAACTAAAATAGTCATAACCTTTATCTATTTTAGTGGTGAACAGGGTATTTTTTACAATTATTCTCTCCGTTAAACGTTCAACATCTCTTTATCTGCATAGCGACCAAGCTTGGTACGCGTGGCCGCAACCTGCATAACCGGAAGATATAACGTAGTGAGCGAAATGCAAACAGCAGATAAGTAACTTGAATTATGTCGCTATATTTATAAGCAGATAATATCTGGCGCAAAAATGGCGCAGACAATAGTATTGTTTCAATGCCATAATCGGGGCCTAACAGATACAGGTCATTAAACGCAGTCCCCGTACCCATTTTGCGCAAGGCGAAGGAATTTTTATGAAGCTCAAGAATACCGTTCTGGCGTCAGCTGTTATTTCACTTACCTCACTGTCAGTGCAGGCAGCGACGGAACTGACGCCGGCACAAGCGGCCGCCCTACAACCTTACGACACGATTGTGATAACCGGACGCTTTAGCGCTATCAGTGATGCGGTTGCGGCCGTTTCTCGCCGCGCTGATAAAATTGGCGCTGCTTCGTTTTATGTTCAGGATACCAACGACACCGGAAACGGCGGTAACTGGCGTGTAGTAGCCGCGGTCTATAAAGCTGATGCCCCAGCTGCACCCGAGCCAGAAGGCCGTGTTATCAATGGTCTGACTGAGTTATCTAAAGATAAAGCCAACAGACTTCAGCCGTTCGATACCGTTACGGTACAAGGTTTCTACCGCAACCAGCCTGATATTAATGAAGCCATTGCAAAAGCGGCAAAAGCGAAAGGTGCTGCATCATTCTTTATCGTTCGTCAGGTAGACGTTAACCAAGGCGGGAATCAGCGTATTACCGCTTTTATCTATAAAGCTGATGCTAAAGAGCGCGTAGTGCAGAGCCCGGACGCAATCCCTGCGGACTCTGAAGCGGGCAAAGCGGCTCTGGCCGAGGGTGGCGAAGCCGCTAAACGTGTGGAAATTCCAGGTGTTGCCTCTTCTGAATCGCCAAGCAGTGATGTTGGTCGTTTCTTTGAAACCCAGTCGTCTAAAGGCGGACGTTACACCGTAACACTTCCTGATGGCACAAAAATAGAAGAACTGAATAAAGTCACCGCGGCTCAAATGGTTCCATTTGACAGCGTTAAATTCACCGGTAACTACGGTAGCAGCACTGAAATCTCTTATCAGGTTGCAAAACGCGCAGCGAAGAAAGGTGCTAAATACTATCACCTGACGCGTCAGTGGCAGGAAAATGGTGGAAACATCACCATAAGCGCTGACTTATATAAATAAACGCTCAATTATTGATGACAAAGGCAGCTTCGGCTGTCTTTTTTATTCCCATCATGCCAAGGTAACTGCCGGCAAAGTCTGTCTCTGTCTTTCATTATATTTTTTAAGTATTTCTGACAGATAAGAGACGCTTACCTCTCCAGAGCGGGATATTTATATAATATACTGTCGTTCTACAGGACAGATACGGGAAGTCATTTTCCGGTTATCTTCCGCTATTTTTACAAACGAGGGTTAGGGAACATAATGACACATCAACCGATCGTCCTGACCGGTGGCGGAAAACGCATTGGGCTAGCGCTGGCACAACACTTTGTCGCGCAAAAACAACCGCTGATTATCAGTTATCGTACCCATTACCCAGTCATTGAGCAGCTAAAACGGGCAGGTGTTATCTGTCTTGAAGCTGACTTCTCAAACGATCAGGGGATCCTGGACTTTGCTAAACAGGTTCGCACTATCACACCTTCGCTACGTGCCATTATTCACAATGCCAGTGACTGGCAGGCAGAGGACCCAGCCATTCCGCTGAGCAGTACGCTGGACAGAATGATGCAAATCCATGTCAAAGTGCCCTATTTGCTCAATCATGAGTTTGCTCCTCTGCTGCGCGGTTCAGCGCCAGCCAGCGGCGATATCATTCACCTGACGGATTATGTTGCTGAACGTGGAAGTGATAAACACATTGCTTATGCCGCCAGTAAAGCCGCTCTTGATAATATGACCCGCTCTTTTGCCCGCAAGCTGGCGCCCGAAATAAAAGTCAATGCCATTGCCCCCGCCATGATAATGTTTAACGAGCATGATGATGCAGCCTATCGCCAGCAGTCTCTGGATAAGTCGTTAATGAAGATAGAGCCTGGCGCCGAAGAAATTGTCCATCTGGTAGAATACCTGCTTGCCAGTCGCTATGTCACAGGACGAACGCACGGCGTTGATGGAGGACGACCACTTCGTTAACTCAAGGTTGTACTCCTCTCAGCTACTCTGTGAGAGTTCTTACACACACCGGCATGATGCATAATGAATAAAATAGTATTTGTCGAAGACGATCCGGAAATAGGTAGCTTAATTACGACTTACCTGGCAAAGCATGATATTGACGTTATTGTTGAAAGTCGTGGGGATCTCGCTGAGGCAGTTATTGAGCAACAGCAACCTGACTTGGTATTACTGGATATCATGTTACCGGGTAAAGACGGGATGACCCTATGCCGGGATCTGCGTCCGCGCTGGGAAGGTCCGATAGTGCTATTAACCGCGCTGGATAGCGATATGAATCATATTCTGGCGCTGGAAATGGGCGCCAATGATTATCTGCTAAAAACCACCCCACCCGCCGTTTTACTGGCACGTTTGCGCTCACATTTACGTCAGCACAGCCCAAGTGCTATCACCGCGAATAACGACAAATCGGCCTCCTTGATCCCGCACAAAGCACTCCGTTTTGGCAGTCTCTTTATTGACCCAGTAAACCGCCAGGTGACGCTTGTTAATGAGAATATCATCTTATCTACTGCCGATTTTGATTTACTTTGGGCACTCGCCACTCATGCAGGCCTGGTTATGGGCCGTGATATCCTGTTGAAAAATCTACGTGGCGTAAGCTATGACGGACTGGATCGCAGTGTTGATGTCGCAATTTCCAGATTACGCAAGAAATTAAACGACAGCGCAACTGAACCTTTTCGTATTAAAACCGTGCGTAATAAAGGCTATTTATTTGCCCCCCATGCCTGGGAAACGGCTCTCTGATGAAGAAACTCTTTATCCAGTTCTATCTACTGCTGTTTGTTTGCTTCCTGGTAATGACGCTGTTAGTCGGCCTGGTCTATAAATTTACTGCAGAACGGGCGGGTAAAGAGTCGCTGGATGATTTAATGAAAAGCTCGCTTTATCTGATGCGCAGTGAGCTTCGGGAGATCCCACCCCGTGACTGGAATAAAACCATTCATGAACTTGATCTTAATTTGTCGTTTAAGCTCAATATCCAGCCACTGAATAAATTTACTCTCGATGCCGAAAGCATGAAACGGCTACATAATGGCGAGATTATCGCCCTGGATGAAGAGTATACGTTTATGCAACGAATACCGCGCAGCCACTATGTTCTTGTGGTAGGCCCGGTGCCTTATCTGCTGTTTCTGCATCAAATTCGTCTATTGGATATTGCCCTTATTGCATTTATCGCCTTTTCTCTGGCCTTACCGGTGTTTATCTGGATACGTCCACACTGGAAAGATATGTTAAAACTTGAAAATGCCGCTCAACGCCTGGGTGAAGGCCACCTGGAAGAACGCGTCTATTTTGATAATACATCGGGATTTACTCGTCTGGGCGTCACCTTTAACCTGATGGCGGATAACATTAATACTTTAATCGCGAGTAAAAAGCGCCTGATTGACGGTATTGCCCATGAACTCCGTACTCCTCTGGTTCGCCTACGCTACCGTCTCGCGGTGAGTGATAATCTCAGTGAAGAAGAGTCGTTAGCGTTGAACCGGGATATTAGTCAGCTGGAGTCATTAATCGATGAACTGCTCACTTATGCCCGCCTTGACAGGCCACAGACCGAATTAAATCTTGCTGCTGTAAATTTCAGTCAGTGGCTGGTGAGTCATATTGAGGATGTTCGGAAGCTCTTCCCCCAGCAGGACATCAGCCTGGAAACCGATACGACGACTGAGGTCGACTATGGCGTGGTGGATTTACGGCTAATGGAGCGCGTCACTGATAATTTGCTGAATAATGCACTGCGTTATAGCCAGCAACGGCTGCGCATCAGCTTATGGCGTGACGAAGAAAAGGCCTTCTTACAGGTGGAGGATGACGGCCCTGGCATTCCTGAAAAAGATCGTACCCGAGTACTGGAACCTTTTGTTCGCCTGGATCCCAGCCGGGACAGAGCTACCGGAGGCTGTGGCCTGGGGCTGGCGATTGTTCACTCTGTGGCGGTCGCCATGCAGGGGGAAGTCATCATTACCAGTAGTCCCTTGGGTGGAGCAAGTTTGCGCTTTTGCTGGCCCGTTTGTCACACTATACCGTCAGAAGAGGCGTTGGCTGCCTTGACGTCAGTTCAAAAATCCTCGTATTAAGAACCGTTATTGCTGAAGAAGCAGGTGTTCATATTTCCAGCAACAACGTTCAAAATTTAGCGGCCAGACAGTACATTAAATTTGCGCTAATCCGCCATCTACATTATGCCTTTTCTCAGGTTCTCAATAATCCTGATGAATTTTATCTGTCAGAGGATGGGCAAACATCGAAGCCTATGAAAACCACGAGCATTCAGAAACATTTTTAAAGGCCCTGGCAACGGTGGTGAAACATGTACGCATTCTGAATCGCTAAGGCATTCGCTGTACTGACGCCGCCCCGCCTGCCTGAACTATTAACAATCAGACGCTGTTGCCAATATTCTCACATTATGTTAAATCTAACAGGATGTTGTAACTATTTAGAGGCAATAATGGCAAGCTATGACTTGGTTGAACGAATGACCTCCACTTTCCGCACGCTTGAGCATGCCCTGGTGCAGTTTCGCGACGAACTTGAGCAGTTACCGCTGCTGGCTGGTCGGGTTTTTTCACTGCCTCAGACAGTCAAGGGTAAGGAACATGATCCTGTTTCACAGATTGCAGTAAATCAGCATGTTGGTCAGGCGGCACACAAGATGAGTCAGGCTCATTTTACGCATTTGTTTATCCAGCAACAGTCAGAGAATATCAGTAGTAAAGTTGCGGTTCGTCTGCCCGGCGTTATTTGTTACAATGTCACTAAAAAACAACATCAACAGCTAAGCCAGCAAATTACGAATATCAATACTCTGAAAAAAACCTTGGAAGAGATCATTACCGTTGATTCAGGGCTTGGCCCCGCCCAGCGTTTTGAATGGGTGCATCGTTATATTCCGGGTTTGATTACGCTTAACGCTTACCGCACCATTACTCTGCTCGCCCCACCTGAAACAGTGCGCTTTGGCTGGGCAAATAAACAAGTGATTAAAAACCTGACCCGAGAACAGGTGCTGGAGAACTTGCATAAGAGTTTAAAAAACTGTCGGGCCGTACCGCCCTGGAGCAAAGAGCAGTGGGCCGAGCGTTTAGCCCAAGAGATTAACGATATTGCGCGACTACCAGAAAAAACCGTATTAAAAATTAAACGGCCGGTAAAAGTGCAGCCCGTCGCACGAGTCTGGTATCAGAAAACGCAGAAACAAGTGCAGTATGCCTGCCCTTCCCCCCTGTTAATTCTCTGTCAGCGGGAACTGGGGGAAAGCATCCCACAAACCGGTGAACTGACAAATTATGATGCAGACAATATTCAATATCGCTATAAACCTGATGCGCAGCCGCTGGAGCTCATTATTCCGCGACTGCACCTGTACTATCAGCCTTAATGTCTTCCCCGTCTTGCATGACGGGGTTTAGGAGGACTCTTATCCATTACGAAGACAGGCTACCCACCATTTGCTCCGGACGGACCCAGGCATCGAATTCACTGTCGGTCAGATAACCCAATTTCAGGGCAGCCTCTTTCAGAGTCAGCCCTTCTTTATGGGCTTTCTTGGCAATTTCTGCCGCTTTATCGTAACCAATATGGGTGTTGAGGGCAGTCACCAGCATTAATGACTCATTGAGTAACTGACTAATACGCTCCCGATTTGGTTCAATACCGATAGCGCAATGGTGATTAAAGCTGTCCATACCGTCAGCCAGCAAGCGTACCGACTGTAAAACATTATGGATAACCATTGGCCGGTACACATTCAGTTCAAAGTTACCGGACGCCCCTCCCATATTGACAGCGACATCATTCCCCATCACTTGGCAGCAGAGCATCGTCAAGGCTTCACATTGCGTTGGATTCACCTTTCCAGGCATGATTGAGCTGCCCGGCTCATTCTCAGGAATAGAGATTTCACCGATCCCACAACGCGGGCCAGAGGCAAGCCAGCGCACGTCATTGGCTATTTTCATCAAGGAGGCAGCCAGCCCTTTCAGGGCACCATGGCTATGCACCAACGCATCACAGGTCCCCAGCGCTTCAAACTTATTCGGTGCGGTAATAAAAGACTGTTCAGTAATATCAGCAAGTTCGCGGGCAACACGCACCGCGTATTCAGGATGGGTATTAAGCCCGGTTCCCACTGCCGTTCCACCGAGTGCCAGTTCACTGAGATGCGGTAAACTGTGTTCGATATGACGGAAATTATGTTCCAGCATGGCCACCCAGCCAGAAATTTCCTGCCCTAACGTCAGGGGCGTCGCATCCTGGAGATGCGTTCGGCCAATTTTGACAATATCCTGGAACTGCTGCGCTTTCCCGGCCAGAGTTGCCGTTAACTCACCCAGTTGCGGCAGCAATTGTTCTCTGATGGCAATCACAGCGGCGACATGCATCGCAGTAGGAAAGACATCATTCGAGCTCTGGCTTTTATTCACATCATCATTGGGATGAATCAGACGCGCCATGCCGCGCTCGCCTCCCAATAATTCGCTGGCCCGGTTCGCCAGCACTTCATTCATATTCATGTTACTTTGTGTGCCCGATCCGGTCTGCCAGACGGCCAATGGAAACTCATCCGGATGCTGTCCTGCCAGCACTTCATCTGCCGCCTGAATAATCACACTGGCTTTATCTGTCGGCAACAAGCCTAAATCGGCATTCACTTTAGCCGCTGCCCGTTTTGTCAGAGCAAGGGCCTGAATGAGTGCAGTCGGCATTTTTTCGGTTGAAATACGGAAATGTTCAAGGGAGCGTTGAGTCTGTGCCCCCCATAGTTTATCCGCCGGTACATCGATAGGGCCCATTGAGTCTTTTTCACTGCGACTGGATGTCATGTCTTCTCCTCACGCGATAAAAAAAACCGCCCAAAAATTAACCGGGCGGTTAGTTGATTACTTAACGCATTTAGCACACTGAGAGGACTGGATCTGCTGGAAGAAATCATTCCCTTTATCATCCACAAGGATAAATGCCGGGAAATCCTCAACTTCAATTTTCCAGATAGCTTCCATTCCTAATTCAGGATATTCAATACATTCGAGACTTTTAATGCTGTTCTGTGCCAGTACAGCTGCCGGACCACCAATGCTTCCGAGGTAGAAACCGCCATGCTTGTGGCAGGCATCGGTCACTTGCTGGCTGCGATTGCCTTTGGCTAACATAATTTTGCTTCCGCCCTCGGCCTGTAAGGCATCTACATAAGAGTCCATGCGCCCGGCTGTTGTCGGGCCAAGTGAGCCTGAGGCATAACCTTCAGGGGTTTTGGCAGGCCCGGCATAGTAGATAGGATGATCTTTAACATACTGCGGCAAGCCTTCACCGTTATCGATGCGCTCTTTCAGCTTGGCATGAGCGATGTCGCGCGCCACGATAATCGTACCGCTCAATGAAAGACGGGTTGAAACAGGATAAGAAGAGAGCTGAGCGAGGATCTCTGACATCGGGCGGTTTAAATCGACTTTGATCGCTTCGCCTTCGCCACTCTGGCGCAATGACTCAGGAATATATTTCCCCGGATTATTTTCCAGTTTTTCCAGCCATACGCCCTGCTTGTTGATTTTGGCTTTAATATTACGGTCTGCGGAACAAGAAACCCCCATTCCTACCGGACAAGACGCCCCATGGCGCGGCAGGCGGATAACTCGAATATCATGCGCAAAATACTTCCCGCCAAACTGCGCGCCTAACCCCAGATTCTGCGCTTCCTCCAGCAGCTCTTGCTCAAGTTCGATATCGCGGAATGCCTGTCCGTGCTCATTACCGGAAGTTGGTAGTTCGTCGTAATACTTGGTCGAAGCCAGCTTAACGGTCTTCAGCGTTGCTTCTGCTGACGTGCCGCCAATCACAAATGCCACGTGATATGGCGGGCAAGCCGCAGTCCCCAGGCTACGCATTTTATCCACCAGGTAGTTCTTCAGTTTGCCAGGTGAAAGCAGAGCTTTAGTTTCTTGATACAAATAGGTTTTATTGGCAGAACCGCCCCCTTTGGCAATACAGAGGAATTTATATTCGTCACCATCAACACTGTAGAGGTCTATTTGTGCGGGTAAGTTCGTGCCAGTGTTAACTTCTCTGTACATATCCAGCGCCGCATTCTGGGAGTAGCGCAGGTTATCTTCGACAAAGGTGTTATATACCCCTAATGATAAAGCCGCTTCATCACCCCCACCGGTCCAGACATGTTGCCCTTTTTTACCCATAATGATGGCGGTACCGGTATCCTGACAGGTGGGCAGAATACCTTTGGCTGCAATTTCTGAGTTACGCAGGAATTGCAGAGCGACATACTTATCGTTTTCGCTGGCTTGTGGATCATTGAGAATATCGGCGACTTGCTGCTGATGTGCGGGGCGTAACATAAAAGAGGCATCATGGAAGGCATGCTTAGCCAGCAGTGTCAGGGCTTGAGGGTCAACTTTCAAGACTTCGTTGCCATCAAAATCAGCGACCGAAACATAATCACTGGTGAGTAAATAGTACTCGGTTTTCTCTTTCTGAAGCGGGAATGGTTCTTGGTAATGAAAGGCTTTATTCGACATTGTTCTCTCACTTACGACAACAGTAACGTTAATATTATTGTTCAGCACAGTCTAGAGCGCTGCGTTCAAAACAAGTCGTAATATGCTACACATTTTTTTAACAAAAACTGAGACTAATACGACTTTTTATTGCCTGGGTTACTTCTCAGCGATTTATTGCTTTAATAGCGATATCTTATCTAAATATTTCAATTTGCTTCCAGAAACAGAGTTCCACCTCCGAGGTCTTTGAAGTATGGCAGGTATATCAACACATTATTCATGGAGCGATCATGCAAAAGCTGCGTAATTCTATTCAATATTATGCCTGGGGAAGCCATACTGCCTTAACATCGCTGTATAGTTACCCTAATCCTGACAATAAGCCCATGGCAGAGCTGTGGATGGGCGCGCATCCCAAGAGTAGTTCATCCTTGATCGATCCACAGGGAGGCGCAAAACCTCTGCGTGATGTCATTGATGAGAACAAAACAACGCTTTTAGGTAAATCAGTGGCAGAACGCTTTGGCGAGTTGCCCTTCCTGTTTAAAGTACTGTGTGCGGCACAACCTCTTTCTATTCAAGTTCACCCGAATAAACAATCCGCTGTGGATGGTTTCGCCAAGGAGAATGCCGCTGGTATTCCACTGGATGCGGCTGAACGTAACTATAAAGATCCGAATCATAAACCTGAGCTGGTCTATGCTCTGACTCCCTTTCTGGCAATGAATGGTTTCCGTGAATTTTCGGAAATTGTCGCGTTGTTACAACCTGTTTCTGCGGCACATAGTTCGATTAATCGTTTCTTACAACAGCCTGATGAAACCCAGCTTTCGCAACTGTTCGCCAGTCTGCTTGCATTGGAGGGTGACCAAAAATCTCGCGCTTTAGCGGTCCTCAAATCAGCGCTCAACCACCAGCGCGGTGAGCCTTGGGATACTCTGCGTGCTATTAGTGGGTTTTATCCTAATGACAGTGGTCTGTTCTCGCCGCTATTGTTAAACGTCGTCAAACTGGCCCCCGGTGAAGCCATGTTCTTGTTTGCAGAAACACCGCATGCTTACCTGGATGGCGTGGCGCTGGAGGTTATGGCAAACTCAGATAATGTATTACGTGCAGGGTTGACGCCAAAATATATTGATATTCCTGAACTTATTGCTAATGTAAAGTTTGTCGCTAAACCAGAAAACCAGCTGCTTATGCAGCCTGAACAGGTAGATAACAGACTCGACTTCCCGATTCCGGTTGACGATTTTGCCTTCTCTATTCATACCTTAAAAGAGCAAGCAACACCGTTAAACCAAAACAGTGCTGCGATTGTCTTTTGTATTGAAGGTGAAGCGATACTGACTGACGCGCAAGAGACGTTAGTTCTGAAAGCGGGCGAGTCAGCGTTTATTGCGGCTAACGACACCACCGTCAGTGCCAGCGGGTATGGTCGTCTGGCACGGGTATACAATAAAATTTAGCCGCCAGCTCCGTGCTTGTTTGCTAAACTGAGCGCAGGCTTATTATTTAAGCCAACCTGCAAGGCCGAAAATCGGGGACAGCACGGTGCTGAAACTGAAGTAATTTTAGTCGTCAGGTAAGGAAAACCGTGGTTTTCCTTACCTGACAAGTTGTCTGAACGTCTGTCAGCAGGCGTATTTACTCATCCGGTAGAGGTGATTACCGGTATTCTCAATATGGAACTTAATACAATGAAAAAATCTCTGGTTGCGGTAGGTGTTATTGTCGCATTGGGCGTGGTATGGACGGGGTCATCCTGGTATATCGGTAAGCAACTTGAAGGCCGTATGGCCGAGTTGGTGCAACAGGCCAATAGCGAGTTAACCAAATCTCTCCCGGAGGCAGGGATTGTTCTTAGCTACGAAAATTACCAGCGTGGTGTCTTTGAGAGTCAGATGCAGTTAGTTTTAAAAAATGCCTCTGATACCCAAAATTCACTGCTACCCGCAGGCGAAGCAATCGTATTTAATGAGACCATTACTCATGGTCCACTGCCGGGTCTGAGACATATTAGTTTGATGCCAGCCATGGCTTCTGTTCAGTCTGAGTTAGCAAAAAACAACATCACTCAACCCCTGTTTAATGTCACAAAAGACCAGTCACCGATTAATGCCGTTACCCAGATAGCCTTTGACGGGGCAACCTCTTCTGTTATCAACCTGATCCCTGTCGACTACACCAAAGATAAGGACCACGTTGTCTTTAGCGGTAGCACCATAACGGCTGACGTTGATGCGAAAGGCGATAAGGTTAAATTCGAGCTGAATTCCGCCAACGGTAGCATCGACACTGTCAGTAACATCGGACAACCTGTTAAAGCCACCTTTAACGGTATCAGCCTTGCAAGTGACTCACAGCTCACCATCGGGGATCTGCGTGTTGGTACACAAAAAGTAGGCATACAGAATCTGACACTGAATGTTGACGGTAAAGAGATGGCTGCATTAAACGGGCTGATGCTGACGGGCTTAACCGAATTACAGGCAGATAAAAAGAACATTTCTCTGCAAGCCGATTATACCCTTGACTCAGTGAAAGCACAGGGACAGGATTTCGGTAGCGGCAAGCTGACCATGAAAGTCAATAATCTGGATGCAGAAGCCTTGGCCACCGTGAGCAAAGTCTACACACAAGAATCCCAGAGACTGCTTGCAGATCCAGAAACCATGCAAGACCCTGAACTCTATAGCCAGAAAATGGTCGACGCGTTGGTCGCCACTTTCCCACAACTGTTAAAGGGCAATCCAACCCTGAGTATTGCACCGTTAAGCTGGAAAAATACCAAAGGCGAAGCGACCTTTAATCTGGCGCTGGCGCTGAAAGAGCCACAACCGACCGATGCCATTCCAGAGACCGCCGAAGCGATGTTAGGCCAATATTTAACCTCACTGGATACTCGTCTGGTGATTCCTATGGATATGGCTATTCAGCTGGTCAGCCAGGTTGGACAACTGGAAGGCGCTACGCCTGAAGAGGCAGAGAAAGCCGCTACTGAGCAAGTGAAAGGTCTGGCTGCGATGGGACAAATGTTCCATATCACTAAAGTTGAAGATAACAGTATCACTGCAACGCTGACTTTCACAGATGAAAAAGCCGCACTGAACGGCGAGACCGTTCCTCTTGGTGACCTGCTTGGTGCCCTGCCTCTCGGATTAAGCAGCGAAGAAGAGGAAGACGTACCGGACATGACTGAGCCTAGTGCGGAAACAGAAGCAGAAGCAGAAATGCAAGTAGAACAAGATCCTGAAGCAACTGCCCCAGCTATTATGGTTCCGGCTGAACCAGAAGATGCTCCACAGCAATAAGTGATACTAAGAATCAAGTATTTTTAGTTTACTGAGCTTATCAAACACCCTGTAAGCGCCATGCTTCCGGGGTGTTTTGTATCTGTGGAGCCTTAAGTTCATGGCTTTTTTGCGCAAAAACAGCCCATAATTCAAGCTGATTTCTTGCCCCCCACCTTTTTGTTGCGCAACAGCATTTGTTTCATAGCTATTTATACGCATTTGTTTTTATACTATGCCGCACTTCCTTCAATAAATGAGTGCACTATGCTTGATACCAGCCTGCCGTTAACCGACCTTCATCGCCATCTTGATGGCAATATCCGGGCACAAACCATCCTTGAACTCGGTCGCGAATTTAACCTTGCCTTACCTGCCAGCACTCTGGAAAACTTGCGTCCGCACGTACAAGTCGTGGAAACCGCGCCAGATTTGGTCAGCTTCCTGCAAAAACTCGATTGGGGAGTGAAAGTTCTTGGTTCACTGGAGGCCTGCCGCCGCGTGGCGTGGGAGAATATTGAAGATGCAGCGCGTAATGGCCTTCATTATGTCGAATTACGCTTCTCCCCAGGCTATATGGCCATGAGTCATCAGTTGCCTGTCGCCGGTGTCGTAGAAGCGATTATTGAGGGAGTGAGTCAGGGATGTCGTGATTTTGGGATCCAGGCTCGTCTTATCGGCATTATGAGTCGTACATTTGGTGAAGCCGCTTGTGAGGCTGAACTGAATGCCCTACTGGCACATCGGGATAGTATTACCGCCCTCGATCTGGCCGGTGATGAGCTCGGTTTTCCGGGGCATTTATTCCGTGAACACTTCACGCGTGCTCGCGATGCGGGTTGGCGTATTACTGTTCATGCAGGCGAAGCTGCAGGACCTGAGAGTATCTGGCAGGCTATTCGTGAACTGGGGGCTGAGAGAATAGGACACGGAGTGAAAGCCGTCGAAGACCTAGCGCTGATGGATTATCTGGCTAAGCACCGCATTGGTATTGAGTCTTGTCTGACTTCGAACATTCAAACCAGCACTGTTGCTTCATTGGATAAGCACCCGCTGGCGACATTTTTAAACCACGGTATTCTTGCCACCATTAATACCGATGATCCGGCCGTTCAAGGTATTGATATTCAGCATGAGTATCAGTTTGCTGCACCTGCTGCCGGACTTAGCTCGGAACAGATTCGTACCGCGCAGCAAAATGGTCTGGAAATTGCGTTTTTAACACCGGCAGAGAAACAGGCTATCGCCGCTAACGTTCGCGCCAGTTAATTGCTCTGAACAGGGTATCCCGGATAAAGATACCCTGTTACCAGAACGTCGCGGACTATCTCTGCGTTGACATCCTATTTTGCCAGCAGATAGCTGTCGGCTATTTTTTCCATTATCTCTTCATCTTTCAGGCGTCCGTCGAGACAAACAGTGAACCAGTGATTTTTATTCATATGGTAGCCCGGAAAATAACGGTTATTATCAATCAGACGTTCTTTATTTTCCGGACGCATTTTTAAGTCCAGCACTTCTATTATTCCCTCTCCCTGCAGGCCCAGCTTACCTTTTTCTACCGTGAGCAATGCTGCAAACCATTTATTATTATCCTGACGCCGGGCGATAGCATTGCGGGGAAATTTAGCCCACAGATACTCAAGTTGAATAGCGTATTGCTGTTGAATAAATTGGATAACCTTCATGGACTGTGGTGAAGTGAAGATAACGCGGGTGAAACAGTGCATCAGAATATCATTTATAACTTCATCATATTCACGGCGAATTTTTCCAACAAACTCCCCCTGGGTCGCTGCATTCAAATGCAGCATGTAGGTTTCATTCACATCGAGATCGATTATCTGAGTTTTTAATCTCTTTTCCGGCGTTATCTCGAGTCGTAACCTGAACGAGGGTACCGCAAGCATGTGATGGCAGATATAACTATGTTCTTTTTTTTCAAAACCATAGGCCTGCAATTTTTTTACATCAAGCTGATAATGTTCCAGACTAATATCATTAGTAAGCATATAGATAACCCGCTGACGCCCCGTTTCTTTAATCCGACAAGGCCACTGTATGAAAGAGAAGCTACGCAACATTGTCTGATGTACGTTGTAGCGGTCAACCGACTTACCAGCTACTTACCCTGAACAGAGTGTAAAAGGGCGACAGGAATTGATCAGATTGTGCTTTTTTGTGCGTTAAAATCCATGTAGTCCGGTCAGGGTAGCTTTCAGACAGGCAGCACAGTAGCATTAAGAGCAAAAATACTTATAATCACCCGCTTGAATAATATCAGGTGGCACAGGAATTTTCATGACAGTAAAACCTCCACGTATCGCAGGCTGGCTTCTTGTTCCGCTAGCCTGGCTCTTGATGTCACTGCTCAGCAGCTCTCTCGCCGTAGCGATTTACGTGATGATGTTACTCGCGCCAAATACCCATCAAATGATGGCGAATCAAGGCTCTAATATGCTGTTTATGTGGTATTTTTCCGTTATATGTGCGCTGGTCATGTGGTGTTATACCTTGTGGTTAACCATTGCTTTTTTTAAACGTCGCCATCATGTCGTTCGTCACTATATTCTGTGGTTAATGTTTTCCCTGATTCTGGCAATTAAGGCTTTTGCCTTATCCCCGGTAACGGATAGCGTTGCCTTGCGCCAGCTAATGTTTCCGTTACTGGCCGCTGCACTGGCAGTGCCCTATTTAAAACGGTCAAAACGGGTTAAAGAAACCTTTATCAATCCGTAATAACCCTACAGTCATTCTGTTGCTGACACGAGTTGATTAATCAATAATGGGCAGCTTTTTTTCGTTTTAGGTCGAATCATGTCAGATTACTTACTGCTTTTTGTGGGGACAATTTTGGTCAATAACTTCGTTCTGGTGAAGTTTCTTGGTCTGTGTCCTTTCATGGGTGTATCCAAAAAGCTGGAAAGTGCCATCGGAATGGGACTTGCTACCACCTTTGTGATGACGATCGCTTCTATTTTTTCATGGATAATCAATGAGCTGATCCTTATCCCACTGGACGTAGGTTATTTACGTACGCTGTCATTTATTCTGGTCATTGCCGTTGTTGTGCAATTTACTGAGATGGTGGTTCGTAAAACCAGTCCGGCACTTTATCGCCTGCTGGGGATCTTCTTACCCTTAATTACTACTAACTGTGCGGTGCTGGGCGTAGCGTTACTGAATGTTAACCTGAACCATAACTTCCTGCAGTCAGCGCTGTACGGATTCTCCGCAGCGGTCGGTTTTTCGTTTGTGATGGTCCTGTTTGCCGCTATTCGTGAACGTCTGGTGGTGGCTGATATCCCTGCGCCTTTCAAAGGTAATGCTATTGCATTGATTACCGCAGGTCTGATGTCCCTGGCATTCCTTGGCTTCAGCGGGTTGGTGAAGTTCTGATGAGTACCCTGTGGATTGCGATTATCGCCCTTACCTTCCTGGCGTTAATCTTTGGCCTTATTCTGGGCTATGCCTCGCGTAAATTTGCCGTTACCGAAGATCCTATCGTTGAGCGCATTGAAGAGATCCTACCGCAAAGCCAGTGCGCGCAATGCGGCTATCCTGGCTGCCGCCCTTATGCTGAAGCGGTCGGTAATCAAGGGGCAAAGATTAATCTGTGTGCACCGGGGGGCGAAGCCGTGATGCTTAAAATTGCCACCTTACTCAATGTTGAACCTCAGCCGATAGACGGTGATAACCAGGCCGAACCGGTGCGAATGCTGGCCATCATTGATGAGGCCAACTGTATCGGTTGTACCAAATGTATTCAGGCTTGTCCGGTTGATGCCATTATTGGTTCGACCCGTGCTGTGCATACTGTTATCAGCGATTTATGTACTGGTTGTAATCTTTGTGTTGACCCCTGCCCGACTCGCTGTATCGATTTACGCCCTGTCGCTACCACTACTGACACGTGGAAATGGGATTTAAACAGTATTCCGGTGCGAAATATTCCGGTGGATCCTCATGTTTAGTTTTTTAAAACGTTTTACTCAAAACCGCATCTGGGATTTTGACGGCGGTATTCATCCCCCGGAGATGAAAACACAATCCAGCGGTACACCACTGCGTCAGGTTCCATTACCTCCGCAGCTCATCATCCCGTTGAAACAGCATATCGGTGATGAAGGCGAGCTGTGTGTAAAAGCAGGCGATTATGTTCTTCGCGGACAGCCTCTGACCCGTGGCTGGGGACGTATGCTGCCCGTGCACGCACCCACTTCAGGCACCATCAGCGCAATTAAGTCGCATATTACGGCCCACCCATCAGGCCTGACTGAACCCAGCGTCATACTGACAGCCGACGGGGAAGATCGCTGGTTTGAACGAGATGGCTGGCGTGACTATGCAGAACGCCCTCGCGCTGAGCTTATTGAGCGTATTCACCAGTTTGGTGTGGCAGGTCTTGGTGGAGCAGGCTTTCCGACTGCCACCAAACTCCACGGCGGCGGCGATAATATTAATACGCTGATCATTAACGCCGCTGAATGCGAACCCTACATCACTGCCGATGACCGGTTAATGCAGGATTGTGCCGCACAAATTGTCGAAGGCATTCGTATTCTGGCCTGCATTCTCCAGCCACAAAAGACGCTGATAGGTATTGAGGATAATAAACCGCAGGCAATTTCAATGCTACGTGCGGTATTGGCGGGCAGTGAGGATATACAACTGCGCGTGATCCCGACCAAGTACCCTTCTGGTGGAGCAAAACAGCTTACACAGATCCTGACCGGTAAGCAGGTGCCCCACGGCGGCCGCTCTTCGGATATCGGTATCCTGATGCAAAACGTCGGTACAGCTTATGCCATTAAACGGGCCATTGTTGATGGTGAACCCTTAACGGAACGTGTCGTGACATTGACCGGACAGTCGGTTCAAAAACCGGGTAACGTCTGGGCGCGTTTAGGTACACCTGTCGCACATTTAATGGCCTTTGCTGAGTTCCAGCCAACCAGCGAACAAAAAGTCATTATGGGGGGGCCCTTGATGGGCTTCACGCTACCGGCTTTAGACGTTCCGGTTGTGAAGATTACCAACTGCTTACTGGCGCCTTCCGTTGAGGAAATGGCCCCTGCACAAGAAGAACAAGGTTGTATCCGGTGCAGTGCGTGCGCCGATGTCTGCCCGGCAGACTTATTGCCACAGCAGTTATACTGGTTCAGTAAAGGTCAGCAGCATGATAAAGCAACCAGCTATAACCTGTCTGACTGTATTGAATGTGGCGCCTGCGCCTGGGTTTGTCCAAGCAATATTCCATTGATTCAATACTTTCGCCAGGAAAAAGCAGAAATACGCGAAATAGAGCTGGAAGCCAAACGCACAGCAGAGGCCAAAGCACGTTTTGAAGCGCGTCAGGCTCGTCTTGAACGTGAGAAAATCGCCCGTCAAGAGAAACATAAATCTGCCGCAGTGCAGCCAACCCGTCAGGATAACTCAGCGATTAAAGCCGCTCTGGCTCGGGTACAGAGCACGAAGTCAACTTCGGACAGCGCAGCCATTGTTATCAAACCAGGCGCAGTTCCCGATAACAGTGACGTTATTGCCAGTCGCGAAGCCCGTAAGGCACAGGCACGAGCCCGTCAGGCAGAGAAAAATCGTCTTGCCGAAACGACCGCCAGTGACGCAAATCTTGCTGCAGAAGGTTCCGATCCGCGTAAGACCGCGGTTGAGGCCGCTATCGCTCGCGCCAAAGCGCGTAAACAGCAGCAGACTGGATCTGAACCCGCGGTTAACGAGCCAGCCGCTGAAGCCATCGACCCGCGTAAGGCCGCAGTTGAGGCGGCTATCGCCCGCGCCAAGGCGCGTAAACAGCAGCAGGCTGAACCTGAGCCCACGGTTAGCGAGCCAGCCGCTGAGGAAGCCATTGACCCGCGTAAGGCCGCGGTTGAGGCGGCTATCGCCCGCGCCAAGGCGCGTAAACAGCAGCAGGCTGAACCTGAACCCGCGGTTAGCGAGCCAGC
>NZ_CANMLV010000008.1 GCF_947498825.1 uncultured Cedecea sp.
TCCAAGTCGTCTGTTAACCACCACAGTCAACAGACAGCGCCCATCAAGGCGCTACGCGCCATGCTCGGCGCACAGCAAAAAATGGCGGGCACTTTACAGTGCCCGCCATTCAGTTTCACGCTTTCTTCAGAGAATGCTGATAAATCTTACACAGCAGTCTGGAAAATAACGCTATCAGCTTTATCAGTATATTGACTCAACTGATCAAAGTTCAGATAGCGATAGGTATCCGCTGCGGTTTTATCTACCTGAGAGATAAAGGTCTGATACTCTTCCGGCGTTGGCAGTTTGCCTAACAGAGAAGAAACAGCAGCCAGCTCGGCGGAAGCCAGGAAAACATTCGCGCCAGTACCTAAACGGTTCGGGAAGTTACGGGTTGAAGTGGAAACGACCGTCGCACCGTCAGCAACACGCGCCTGGTTGCCCATACACAGGGAACAACCCGGGATCTCGATACGTGCCCCACTCTTTCCAAACACGCTGTAGTAGCCTTCTTCGGTCAGCTGCGCGGCATCCATACGGGTTGGCGGAGCCACCCACAGGCGCGTAGGCAATTGCCCTTTATGGCTATCCAGCAGTTTACCTGCCGCACGGAAATGACCGATGTTGGTCATGCAAGAACCGATAAACACTTCATCGATCTTCTCACCTGCAACATCAGACAACAGACGCGCATCATCAGGATCGTTTGGCGCACACAGAATAGGCTCTTTAATATCAGCCAGATCGATTTCGATCACTGCCGCATATTCTGCATCAGCATCGGCTTCCATCAGCTGTGGATCCGCCAGCCATTTTTCCATGCCCTGAATACGGCGCTCAATAGTACGACGATCGCCATAACCTTCTGCAATCATCCACTTCAGCAACACGATATTCGAGTTCAGGTACTCTTCAATTGGCTCACGATCAAGCTTGATAGTACAACCCGCTGCAGAACGCTCTGCCGAGGCATCAGTCAGTTCAAACGCTTGCTCAACTTTTAACGTTGGCAGGCCTTCGATTTCCAGGATGCGGCCAGAGAAAATGTTTTTCTTGCCTTTTTTCTCAACGGTCAGCAAACCCTGGCGAATCGCATACAGAGGAATCGCATGGACTAAATCACGCAGGGTGATACCCGGCTGCATTTCGCCTTTAAAACGTACCAGTACAGACTCAGGCATATCCAGTGGCATTACGCCGGTTGCAGCAGCAAACGCCACTAAACCAGAACCCGCCGGGAAAGAGATACCGATCGGGAAACGGGTGTGTGAGTCACCACCTGTACCTACGGTATCTGGCAGCAGCATACGGTTCAGCCAGGAGTGAATAACACCGTCACCAGGACGCAGTGAAACACCGCCACGGTTCATAATGAAGTCTGGCAAAGTATGGTGAGTGGTCACGTCAACCGGTTTAGGATAGGCCGCGGTGTGACAGAAAGACTGCATCACTAAGTCTGAAGAGAAACCCAGACAGGCAAGGTCTTTCAGTTCATCACGGGTCATTGGACCAGTGGTATCCTGAGAACCCACAGAGGTCATCTTAGGTTCACAGTAAGCGCCAGGGCGAATACCTGCCACGCCACAAGCACGGCCGACCATTTTCTGCGCCAGAGAATAACCGCGCGAGCTTTCCGCAACATCTTTAGCCTGAACAAAAACATCACTGTGCGGCAGAGACAAGGCTTCACGCGCTTTGGTCGTCAGTCCACGACCGATGATCAGTGGAATACGGCCACCGGCACGGACTTCGTCCAACAGAACATCGGTTTTCAGTTCAAAAGAGGCAATCAGTTCGTTAGTTTCATGGTTACGGACTTCACCCAGGTACGGATAGATGTCAATCACATCACCCATATTCAGGTCAGTAACGTCAACTTCGATTGGCAGAGCACCGGCATCTTCCATAGTGTTAAAGAAGATTGGCGCAATTTTACCGCCAAGAACAACACCGCCGCCGCGTTTGTTAGGGACATGAGGAATATCTTCACCCATAAACCACAGTACGGAGTTAGTGGCGGATTTACGTGAAGAACCGGTTCCGACCACGTCACCCACATAAGCTAATGGGAAACCTTTTGTCGCCAGAGCTTCAATTTGCTTAATTGGACCAATAGTCCCATTGCTGTCTGGCACGATTCCTTCACGTTCGGTCTTCAGCATCGCTAAAGCATGCAGAGGAATATCAGGACGCGACCAGGCATCAGGTGCCGGGGAAAGGTCATCGGTGTTAGTTTCCCCGGTAACTTTGAAGACGGTTACAGTAATTTTCTCAGCCAGTTTTGGACGAGAAAGGAACCATTCGGCATCAGCCCAGGATTGAACAACTTGTTGAGCGTAGGTATTACCCGCTTTGGCTTTTTCTTCTACGTCGTAGAAGTTATCGAACATCAGCAGCGTATGGGAAAGAGCTTTAGCTGCGATTGGCGCCAGCGTTTCGTTATCAAGGGCATCGATCAGCGGATGAATGTTATAACCGCCCTGCATGGTACCCAACAGTTCAATAGCTTTCTCAGGGGAGATCAGCGCAGAGGTTGCTTCGCCTTTGGCGACAGCAGCCAGGAAGCCAGCTTTCACATAAGCCGCTTCATCAACACCTGGTGGGACGCGATTGGTAATAAGGTCCAGCAGAAACTCTTCTTCGCCTGCCGGTGGATTTTTCAGTAATTCAACCAATGCGGCCATTTGGGTGGCATCTAAGGGTTTTGGAACAATCCCTTCAGCAGCACGCTCAGCCACGTGCTTACGGTAGTCTTCTAGCACGACATTTCTCCTCACTATCATTATCATATGGCGCCACCAGGCTTCTCTCTTCACGCTCCTGTGAGCAGCAGTCTGTAGGGTAAATGCCCGGTCTCGCGTCGGGCAGCATAGCAGGATTTGCAGCCCCTGTTAATGCGTTTACAAAAAAGCAACATTAAATCTTGGCTGAATCGTTAAGGCTGACAGATTACTTTTCGTTATACCCCGAAAATAATTCGAACTGCTCTCTGGCGTAAAATTTCGACAGACGATGAGCACAGAGAAACGCTGTGATTCGACTGTCTGAAGGCAGGCAAGGCCCCCCTGAGAAACTTGAAGCGTGACAGATATAGCCATAAAAAAACGACCCATTATGAGTCGTTTTTAGATGACAGGGTAGAACCTGGATTATTTTTTCTTCGCTTTCGCGTTAGGTAAGTCTGTAATGCTACCTTCGAAGATCTCTGCGGCCAGGCCGACAGATTCATGCAGGGTTGGGTGAGCATGAATAGTCAGGGCTAAATCTTCAGCATCACAACCCATTTCAATAGCCAGACCGATTTCACCCAGCAGCTCGCCACCGTTAGTACCGACAATAGCACCACCGATAACGCGATGTGTTTCTTTGTCGAAAATCAGTTTGGTCACGCCGTCTGCACAATCAGAAGCGATAGCACGGCCAGATGCCGCCCATGGGAAGGTAGCCGTTTCGTAGCTAATGCCTTTCTCTTTCGCTTCTTTCTCAGTCAGACCAACCCAGGCAACTTCTGGCTCAGTATAGGCAATAGAAGGGATCACTTTCGGATCGAAGTAATGCTTCAGACCAGAGATAACCTCAGCGGCAACGTGGCCTTCATGGACACCTTTGTGTGCCAGCATAGGCTGACCGACGATATCGCCGATAGCAAAGATGTGCGGCACGTTGGTACGCATTTGCTTATCAACACGGATGAAGCCACGGTCGTCAACTTCAACGCCAGCTTTGCCCGCGTCAAGGTTTTTACCGTTAGGTACACGGCCGATAGCCACCAGCACAGCGTCGTAACGTTGTGGTTCAGCAGGCGCTTTCTTGCCTTCCATGGTGACATAGATACCGTCTTCTTTTGCTTCAACAGCGGTAACTTTGGTTTCCAGGATCAGGTTGAACTTCTTGCTGATACGCTTAGTAAAGACTTTAACAATGTCTTTATCTGCCGCAGGAATAACCTGGTCAAACATTTCAACTACGTCAATCTGCGAACCCAGAGCATGGTACACGGTACCCATTTCCAGACCGATGATACCACCACCCATAACCAGCAGACGCTCAGGAACGGTTTTCAGCTCTAGCGCGTCAGTTGAGTCCCAGATACGTGGATCGTGATGTGGGATAAATGGCAGTTCGATTGGGCGCGAACCTGCTGCGATAATTGCATTATCGAAGTTAACGGTAGTCGGGCCATTTTCGCCATCAACTACCAGGGTGTTAGCGCCGGTAAATTTAGCCAGGCCGTTAACCACTTTAACTTTACGGCCTTTAGCCATACCTGCAAGACCACCGGTCAGCTGGTTGATAACCTTTTCTTTCCAGGTACGAATTTTTTCAATATCGGTTTTCGGCTCACCAAAAACAATACCGTGTTCAGCCAGTGCTTTCGCTTCTTCAATCACTTTAGCAACGTGCAGCAAAGCTTTAGAAGGGATACAGCCGACGTTCAGACAAACACCACCCAGGGTGCTATAACGCTCAACCAGGACAGTCTCCAGACCTAAGTCTGCGCAACGAAAAGCAGCAGAGTAGCCCGCAGGACCTGCCCCAAGTACCACGACCTGAGTTTTAATTTCAGTACTCATCATGACCTCTTAATTGGTTTCCGGCAGTCTGACGTTATTGAATTATTTTAACGCCCATCATCCACCGGGACGTTCTATCGCTGATTATTTTACAAAAATGTTAACAATTTTGAAACAACAAACGACAAAACGTCTTAGGTATACGTCCGTTAATCTTGGATAACTTGATAAGATTAACAGAAAAAAGCCGGCCGATTGGCCGGCTTCGTCAATTACATCACCAGACGGCGAATATCTGACAGCGTATTGTTGATGATTGTGATAAAGCGCGCACCATCAGCACCGTCAATAACACGGTGATCGAAGGAGAGCGAAATTGGCATCATCAGACGCGGTACGAATTCTTTACCGTTCCAGACTGGCTCCATTGCAGACTTGGAGACACCGAGAATAGCCACTTCTGGCGCATTCACGATTGGGGCAAAGTGAGTCGTTCCGATACCGCCAAGACTTGAGATAGTGAAGCATCCGCCTTGCATGTCGCCTGCGGTCAGCTTACCAGCACGAGCCTTTTTAGAAACTTCGATCAGCTCACGTGACAGTTCAATGATGCCTTTCTTGTTCACATCTTTGAATACTGGCACTACCAGACCGTTTGGCGTATCAACCGCAACACCGATATTGATATATTTTTTCAGCGTGAGCTTCTGTGCATCTTCAGACAGTGAACTGTTAAAGCGTGGCATCTGCTCAAGTGCTGCTGCAACCGCCTTCATAATGAAGACCACCGGAGTGATTTTCACGTCCAGCTTACGTTTCTCAGCTTCAACGTTCTGTTGCTTACGGAACGCTTCCAGATCGGTGATATCAGTTTTGTCGAAGTGTGTAACGTGCGGGATCATCACCCAGTTACGGCTCAGGTTAGCACCAGAGATTTTCTGGATACGACCCAGCTCGACTTCTTCGATTTCACCAAACTTGCTGAAGTCAACTTTCGGCCATGGCAGCATGCCCGGCAGACCGCCACCGGCCGCAGCAGGTGCCGCTTCCGCACGTTTAACCGCGTCTTTCACATAAGCCTGAACGTCTTCACGCAGGATACGGCCTTTACGTCCGGTTCCTTTGACTTTCGCCAGGTTAACACCAAACTCGCGCGCCAGACGACGAATCAGTGGGGTTGCGTGAACGTAAGCATCGTTTTCAGCAAACTCAGACTTGCCTTCTGCTTTTGCAGCAGGAGCTGCAGCAGGTTTAGCGGCAGCCGGAGCTGATGCTGCTGTAGCAGGTGCTGGTGCCGCAGCGGCGGCTGGTGCAGCACCTTCCACTTCGAACACCATGATCAGTGAACCGGTAGAGACTTTATCGCCAGTAGCAATTTTGATTTCTTTCACGGTGCCAGCAAACGGTGCCGGAACTTCCATGGAAGCTTTATCGCCTTCAACGGTAATCAGTGATTGTTCAGCCGCTACTTTGTCGCCGACTTTAACCATGATTTCAGTGACTTCAACTTCGTCACCACCGATATCCGGAACATTCACATCTTTTGCGCCAGAAGCAGCAGCAGGTGCCGCAGCGGCAGGAGCTGAAGCAGGAGCCGCTGCTGGTGCTGCGCCTTCGACTTCAAACACCATAATCAGTGAACCGGTAGAGACTTTATCGCCAGCAGCAATTTTGATTTCTTTCACGATGCCAGCAAACGGCGCCGGAACTTCCATGGAAGCTTTATCGCCTTCAACGGTAATCAGTGATTGTTCAGCCGCCACTTTGTCGCCAACTTTAACCATGATTTCAGTGACTTCAACTTCGTCACCACCGATATCCGGAACGTTAACGTCTTTTGCTGCACTTGCAGCAGCAGGTGCTGGTGCCGCTGCTTTGTTCTCTTCTTCCTTCGCTGGTGCAGCAGCAGCTGCACCCTCGGCGGATTCGAAAATCATAATCAGTTTGCCAGTCTCAGTCTTATCGCCAACAGAAACTTTGATCTCTTTGACGACACCCGCCTGTGGAGACGGGACTTCCATAGAGGCTTTATCGCCTTCTACGGTAATAAGCGATTGTTCAGCTTCAACTTTATCGCCTGGTTTGACCAGAATCTCGGTGATTTCAACTTCATCAGAACCGATGTCTGGTACTTTGATTTCGATAGCCATTGTCTATTTACCTCTTAAGCCAGACGTGGGTTTACTTTATCTGCATCGATATTAAATTTCTTGATAGCGTCAGCTACCACTTGTGTATCGATTTCACCACGTTTAGCCAGTTCACCCAGTGCTGCCACAACCACATAAGAAGCATCCACTTCAAAATGGTGACGCAGATTTTCACGGCTATCAGAACGACCGAAACCGTCAGTACCCAGAACGCGATAGTCGCTGGCTGGGATGAAGTTACGGATCTGCTCTGCGAACAATTTCATATAGTCGGTGGAAGCAACAGCAGGAGCTTCACTCAGAACCTGAGCAACGTAAGGTACACGTGGCGTTTCGGTTGGATGCAGCATGTTCCAGCGCTCACAGTCCTGGCCATCACGAGCCAGTTCAGTGAAGGAGGTTACGCTGAAGACATCAGAACCCACACCGTAGTCATTCGCCAGAATCTGTGCAGCTTCACGAACGTGACGCAGGATAGAACCTGAACCTAACAGCTGAACTTTACCTTTGCTACCTTCCAGCGTTTCGAGTTTGTAGATACCTTTACGGATACCTTCCTCAGCACCTGCTGGCATAGCCGGCATGTGGTAGTTTTCGTTCAGCGTAGTGATGTAGTAGTAAATATTCTCTTGTTTCTCACCGTACATACGCTCCAGACCATCATGCATGATGACAGCCACTTCATAAGCGTAAGAAGGATCATAAGAGATACAGTTAGGGATAGTCAGAGACTGAATATGGCTGTGACCATCTTCGTGCTGCAGACCTTCACCATTCAGTGTCGTACGACCTGAGGTCCCACCTACCAGGAAGCCACGTGCTTGCTGATCGCCCGCTGCCCAGCACAGGTCGCCAATACGCTGGAAACCGAACATGGAGTAGTAGATGTAGAATGGAATCATTGGCAAGTTGTTGGTGCTGTACGAAGTCGCAGCAGCAAGCCATGAAGAACCGGCACCCAGTTCGTTGATCCCTTCTTGCAGAATCTGGCCTTTTTCGTCTTCTTTGTAGTAAGCAACCTGCTCACGGTCCTGCGGAGTATACTGCTGGCCGTTCGGACTATAGATACCTATCTGGCGGAACAGACCTTCCATACCAAAGGTACGTGCTTCATCTGCAATAATTGGAACGAGGCGATCTTTGATACCGCTCTTCAGCATCACGTTCAGGGCACGAACGAAAGCGATGGTGGTAGAGATTTCTTTATTCTGCTCTTCAAGAAGCTGCTGGAAGTCTTCCAGTTTAGGCAGTTCCAGTTTCTCGGTAAATTTAGGCATACGCGTTGGCAGGTAGCCATTCAGCTTCTGACGCTGAGCGTGCAGATAGGTATGCTCTTCGCTGCCTTCAGCAAAGGTAATGTAAGGCAGGTTTGGCAGATCTTCATCAGTCACCGGCACGTTGAAACGATCACGGATATAGCGCGCGCCATCCATGTTCATTTTCTTCACTTGGTGAGCGATGTTCTTACCTTCTGCGGTTTCACCCATGCCGTAACCTTTGATGGTATGGGCCAGGATAACCGTCGCTTTACCTTTAGTTTCTTGTGCTTTTTTGAACGCCGCGTAGATTTTCTTCGGATCGTGACCACCACGGTTCAGAGCCCAGATCTGATCATCACTCCAGTCAGCAACCAGAGCCGCGGTTTCCGGATATTTACCGAAGAAGTGCTCACGCACATAAGCGCCATTTTTAGATTTGAAGGTCTGGTAGTCACCATCAACGGTTTCGTTCATCAGCTGAACCAGTTTACCGGTGGTGTCTTTACGCAGCAGTTCGTCCCAACGGGCGCCCCACATGACCTTAATCACGTTCCAGCCGGCACCTTCAAAGATACCTTCCAGCTCGTTAATAATTTTACCGTTACCTGTAACCGGGCCATCAAGGCGCTGTAAGTTACAGTTAATAACGAAGACCAGGTTATCCAGTTTTTCACGGGTCGCGATAGTAATCGCACCTTTAGATTCTGGCTCATCCATCTCACCGTCACCCAGGAAGGCATAAACGGTTTGCTTAGAGGTATCTTTCAGACCACGGTGCTCAAGATACTTCAGGAACTTAGCCTGGTAGATAGAACCAATTGGGCCAAGACCCATAGAAACGGTCGGGAACTGCCAGAATTCTGGCATCAGTTTTGGATGCGGGTAAGAAGACAGACCGTTACCGTGAACTTCCTGACGGAAGTTATTCATCTGGTCTTCGGTCAGACGACCTTCAAGGAAGGCACGCGCATACACGCCCGGAGAAATATGGCCCTGGAAGTAAACCAGGTCACCGCCGTCAGCTTCAGTGCGCGCACGGAAGAAGTGGTTGAAGCACACTTCATAAATGGTTGCAGAAGACTGGAATGATGACATATGGCCGCCCAGATCGAGGTCTTTTTTAGACGCACGCAGTACGGTCATAATGGCGTTCCAACGGATAGCAGAACGAATCCGACGTTCCAGTTCCAGATTGCCCGGATATTCCGGCTCATCTTCAACAGCTATCGTGTTTACATAGTTGCTGGTACCTGCACCGGCCGCAACATTCACACCGCCTTTGCGGGCTTCAGATAACAGTTGGTCAATGAGATACTGAGCACGCTCAACACCTTCTTCACGGATGACCGATTCGATCGCCTGGAGCCAGTCGCGAGTTTCGATCGGATCCACGTCATTGGGTAAACGTTCTGACATGGGGGGTATTCCTTATCTGTGTTTAAAGTTGATTATCTGGAACCTGTCTTATTGCACTTTTCTGAAAAAATCCAATAAGACAGGTTCTACCTTTCATTACCGCGCGCTTAAATAACGCTTAATCCTTGCGTTGCTGGAACAGACGGAGCGAGCGTTCACGACGACTTTGTTCACGGCTCCGTTCCAACAATATTTCCTCAATAAAAGCCAGATGACGATGCGAGGCTTCCCGAGCCACTTCAGGCTCACGAGCCATAATCGCCGCAAAAATACTGGCGCGATGGCTACTCACTTGCGCCAGCATTTCACGGCGCGCGTAGAGCAATTCAAAATTCTGACGAACGTTTTGCTCAAGCATCGGTTCCATACAGCGTAACAGATGAAGCAGAACAACATTATGTGAGGCTTCAGTGACAGCAATTTGATATTGCATCACGGCATCAGACTCAGCATCACTGTCGCCAGATTCTTGCGCTTCGTTAATAGCGGTATGGCAATGACTGATGCGCTCGAGATCTTCATCCGTTCCGCGAAGAGCCGCATAGTACGCGGCAATTCCTTCCAGAGCATGACGAGTTTCAAGCAAGTCAAACTGAGATTCAGGGTGCTCGGAAAGGAGTTCAACCAGCGGATCGCTCAGGCTTTGCCACAAGCTATTTTGTACAAAGGTACCACCACCTTGACGACGGAGTAACAACCCCTTCGCTTCAAGGCCTTGAATCGCCTCACGCAATGAAGGGCGCGAAACGTCAAATTGCTTTGCAAGCTCACGTTCAGGAAGCAGTTTTTCGCCAGGGCGCAAAGTCCCTTCGAGGATGAGAGACTCTAACTGCTGCTCAATCGCATCGGATAATTTCGGTTGGCGGATTTTGCTGTAGGCCATCGTACCCTATCTTTGCCGGTAGCTCAGAGTTAATTGGTAAGACCAATTACCAGTTCTTAAGGCTAAAAGTAACAAAGTATTCACCTTCTGTCCATAAAGGTTTTGCCAGAAAACATTAACCCTGGCACATTTTACTAACCTCGCTGAAAGAGTGTTTCAAAGTAATAAACAGATATTAACATTGTGACAGTCGCTAAAATGAGTGATATCTCCTCTTCGGCACTCTTCAGACCCGCGGCAATTAAAATCGTTTCATATTAATTCACTGCTTATTGTTCATTTTAAATACTCTTTGTGCTGCCATTATTGTCGTTCATCTCTCATTTCATTCATTTTTCCTATTATTGCCCCCTATAAAGCAGGTGCAAAAGCTGGCGATTATCACTATTCTTTGCTGAGCGGAAGCCATACCCGCAAAATAACAAAAACCATAAGTGTAAATAAAAAATTACACATTACGGAATGATACAACAACACCACGTCTATCCCTTGCTCAGTATGACAGGCAGAGATAACGCAGATATTTTTACGGGGTTCTATGATGGAAAATCAGCAGCATGACGACAAGCTGAAACGCGGCCTTAAAAACCGCCATATTCAGCTTATCGCGCTGGGTGGGGCTATTGGTACTGGGCTATTTTTGGGTAGTGCATCCGTCATTCAGTCCGCAGGTCCGGGAATTATTCTGGGTTATGCGATTGCAGGATTTATTGCTTTTTTAATTATGCGTCAACTCGGTGAAATGGTCGTTGAAGAGCCGGTAGCTGGTTCATTCAGCCACTTCGCCTATAAATACTGGGGACCTTTCGCCGGTTTTGCCTCCGGCTGGAACTACTGGGTACTGTATGTTCTGGTTGCCATGGCCGAACTAACAGCCGTGGGAAAATATATTCAGTTCTGGTGGCCTGAGATCCCAACCTGGGTTTCCGCTGCCGCCTTCTTCGTCATCATTAACCTTATCAACCTGAATAACGTTAAAGTATTCGGAGAGATGGAGTTCTGGTTTGCCATCATTAAAGTCGTAGCCGTTATCGCGATGATCCTGTTTGGTGGCTGGTTACTGTTCAGTGGTAATGGTGGCCCACAGGCTTCTGTGAGTAACCTCTGGGATCAGGGCGGGTTCTTACCTCACGGTATGACAGGCCTGGTAATGATGATGGCAATCATTATGTTCTCCTTCGGCGGTCTTGAACTGGTAGGTATTACTGCCGCAGAAGCCGATAACCCGGAAAAAAGTATTCCGAAAGCCACCAATCAGGTTATCTACCGTATTCTGATTTTTTATATTGGCTCTCTGACTATCTTACTGTCACTGCTGCCATGGACCCGTGTAACTTCAGAAGTCAGCCCGTTTGTGTTTATTTTCCATGAACTGGGCGACAGTTTTGTCGCTAATGCGCTGAATATTGTGGTGCTGACCGCTGCGCTTTCGGTCTATAACAGTTGCGTTTACTGTAATAGCCGTATGCTGTTTGGTCTGGCCCAACAAGGCAATGCGCCGAAAATTCTGAAGAAAGTCGATAAGCGTGGTGTACCGGTTAATACTCTGCTGACCTCTGCGGCCTTTACTGCGCTGTGCGTATTATTCAACTACTTTGCACCCGATTCAGCATTCGGTATGTTGATGGCTCTGGTGGTATCTGCCCTGGTCATTAACTGGGCGATGATAAGCCTCGCACACATCAAATTCCGCCGCGCGATGCAGCAGAAAGGCGTAACGACCCGCTTCCAGGCATTATTCTATCCTTTGGGCAACTGGATCTGTCTGGTGTTTATGGCAGGGGTGCTGGGCATTATGCTGATAACCCCGGGCATGGCGATTTCGGTCTGGCTGATCCCAGTATGGATTGCGATTCTGGCAGTAGGCTACTGGATTAAAGAGAAGAAACGCAAAGCGGCATAAGTCTGCCCTAAAAACCAGGAAGGAGACCCCTTCCTGGTTAATCACATTAAATCAGCGCGCCGTAAATGGTGAGTAACGACACCACGACAATAATTACCAGCGAGGCTTTCTTCGCCATTGAAACCGCAGCCTTAGGGGTTTTAATGCTATCAAAATGCGGCTCACGTGCTAGCGAATACTGAGCCAGTTCTGTCAGCACCTGATACTGTGAAGTATGGCGGTCAGTCAGGGAGGCAAACCAGGCAGGAAGGGCTTTCTCACCGTGGCCTGACAGAGCATAAACAACCCCAATCAGCCGTACCGGCAGCCAGTCCACGACATGTAAAACAGACTCAATTCCGGAGCGTAAACGCTCATGTGGAGTGTGAAAACGCACTAACCAGGTTTGCCAGGCGCGTAAAAACGCATAGCCTGCCAGGAGAACAGGACCACATAATCCACCGATGACCAACCAGAATAGCGGTGCCAGATAGAAACGGAAGTTAATCCATATCAGTGCATTTTGTAATTCCTGTAAATACTCTTTCTCACTGCATTCAGGTTGAATACCATGGATCAGCGTCAGTTCACTCGCCATCTCCTGGCATGCATTAGCATCACCATGGTTTGCTGCTTTAAGGTAGGCATGATAGTGCAAACGTACCTCTCCGGCACCGATACACAACACGCCCAGAGCAACCCAAAATATCAGTAACGGAAGATTAAACAGCACCCCGTCAAGCGCTTCCATAATCAGAAACACCACCAGCATACAGAGCGCGGTCATCACCAGCGTCCCCGCCAGAGAAAAATGTCGGATATGTTTGAACAGGGCGTTCAGCCGACTATCAAACTGCCAGTGTTCACCGGTTTTAAAAAACCGTTCACAAATAAACACCAGTAACAGAGTAAACAGTGTCATTGGCTTTCCTTATTTATTATCTGGTTAACATGTTGACGAAAGTGGTTCCAGTCAAATGCCGGCCCAGGATCGGTTTTACGTATTGGGGCAATATCGCTGTGCCCCGTCATATGCTGTGCTACCTGAGGATAGCTCTCTATCAGTAACGCCGTCAGCCATGCAAGCTGCTGATACTGCGCTTCGGTATAGGCCAAGGTATCGGTCCCTTCCAGCTCGATACCAATAGAGAAATCATTGCAACGTTCACGCCCCTGATACTGCGAGACGCCCGCATGCCATGCCCGTTTATTAAACGGAACATATTGAATAATCTCACCATCACGACGAATAAGACAATGGGCAGAAACCCGCAACTGAGCAATGTCGGCAAAATAAGGATGGGCTTTTGGATCAAGAGTCCCGGTAAACAGAGCATCGATAAACGGGCCACCAAACTCCCCCGGCGGCAAACTGATATTATGCACGACCAGCAATGATGGCAGTTCTTCCTCCGGGCGTTCGTCATAATGTGGGGAGGCGACATGTTTAACATCCGACAACCAACCGTCTTTCAGGTACATCCGAGGCTCTCCTTTGAGTGGTACTTGATATCGCTTCAGAGTAGCATGAAACATTCATCCCTTATTCATTTGGAGTTTTATCATGCCGCCGCGTATTTATAATCCCGACCACAGACGTGACGAGCTTCTTGAACGTATGAGTCTTGATATTCCCAGAGCTGTTTCACAAGCACTGAGTGAAGACTTAGGCGAAGATGCCTCCCCAGATAATGATATCTCTGCTCAATTATTACCTGCAGACAGTCGCTCTCATGCGGTGATTATTACACGTGAAGATGGCATTTTTTGCGGAAAACGCTGGGTTGAAGAAGTATTCATTCAGCTCGATAAAAGCGTAAAAATCACCTGGCATGTGGAAGATGGCGATGACATTATCGCCGATCAGCCGCTGTTTGAGCTGGAGGGATCCGCACGTATTTTATTAACCGGTGAGCGTACTGCACTGAACTTTGTACAGACTCTCTCCGGGGTTGCCAGCGAAGTTCGCTCTTACGCAAAATTACTGGAGGGGACAAAAACACGCCTGCTGGATACCCGTAAAACCCTTCCAGGACTCCGTACTGCACTCAAGTATGCTGTACTTTGCGGTGGCGGAAGCAACCATCGCCTGGGCTTATCCGATGCCTTTCTGATTAAAGAAAACCATATTATCGCCTCAGGATCCGTACGTCAGGCCGTCGAGAAAGCCTTCTGGCTGCATCCTGATGTGCCAGTTGAAGTGGAAGTTGAATCGCTGGAAGAGTTTACCGAGGCCCTGAATTCGGGCGCAGATATCATTATGCTCGATAACTTCGATGAAGAGCAGATGCGCAAAGCGGTTGAGATGGCTCAGGGAAAAACACGGCTTGAAGTATCCGGAAATGTCACCAAAGAGACCATTAGCAGCCTGGCCCAGATTGGCGTTGACTATATCTCGGTCGGTGCACTGACCAAACATGTTCGCGCCCTCGATTTGTCTATGCGGTTTAAATAAGTAAACTGGCAGGGCAAGGTGACACTTGCCCTGTTCGCGGCAGATTCCACTCTGATTGCCACCCTCTGCAACACCCCCTTTCTTTTCTGAAGCCCACTCCCCGTTTCATTTTTGTCAACTGGTTATCGTTAGCCGTGCCTGTCAGGCTGGAGCGAATACATCACCCGGAGCGGACAATGCGTAATCAGAAAGGATTCACCTTAATTGAACTGATGGTGGTTATCGCCATCATTGCCATTCTCAGTGCCATCGGTATTCCCGCCTATCAGGGCTATATCGGTAAAGCGGCCCTGACCGATATGCTGCAAGCCTTTGGCAATAACCGGAATCATATCGAACTATGTGCCTTAACCCAGGGGAGCCTGGAAAACTGCAATAGTGGCAGTCATGATATCCCTCTCCCTTATACAACACGCTATATCGGCGAAATGAATATCACGCGTGGGGTAGTGGCGCTGGCCGGACGCGAAGCGCTGCAGGGATTAATTGTGGTACTCACTCCTCACTGGAATATCACAGACGGCTCAATACACTGGACGCGTGAGTGCCGTGCTCCCGGGAACAATAAACTGCTTCAGTCCTGTGAAGAGGTTTTTCGTTTTGATAACGATGGCGCAATCTAATGACGACTTCACAACAGCTCTGCTCCGTTTGTCGGCAATATAATGCGTTACTAATAGAAGAGACAGACCAGATCCTGCGTGTTGCGTCATCAACTTCACCAGCAGAAAAAATGCTCTCAGCATTAAGCGTTATCAGTCATAAACCGATTGAGATCGAGACATGGCCTGCCAGACGAATAGCGATCTGGCAGGATCTTTATGCCCTGTCTGACAATAAAGAGGTGTCAAATCGCCCGCTTGCCGAACTATTAAATGAAGTCTTAAATCACGCTATTCAACAGCGAGCCTCAGATATCCACTTTGAACCCGGCCAGACAACTTACCGCATTCGCTTGCGTATTGATGGCGTGTTGTATGCCCAACCCTTACTACCCGGCTCGATCGCCGCTCAGCTCACCGCCAGGCTTAAAGTCCTGGCCAGTCTCGATATCGCTGAAAAACGTCTGCCCCAGGACGGGCAAATTGATTATCAGGATGGAGAACATCAGGCGTCATTTCGCGTTTCCACCCTGCCCTGCCGTTACGGTGAAAAACTGGTGCTACGTCTGCAACAGCAAGAGACACTCTGTTTTGATATTGATACGCTGGGTATGCCTGCGGAGGAGGCGGTACGCTTTGATAATGCGCTGGCCTCCCCACAGGGACTGATTCTCATCACCGGCCCAACAGGCAGCGGCAAAACGCTTTCACTGTACAGCGCCTTGACCAAATTGAATCAGGCTCATCGTAATATTTGTACGGTTGAAGATCCGATAGAGATCCCGTTAAGTGGCTTAAATCAAACCCAGCTTCATACTAAAGCTGGCCTGACCTATGGCACGCTTTTACGGGCGTTATTACGTCAAGATCCCGATGTCATAATGATCGGTGAAATCCGTGACAGTGAAACCGCCGATATCGCCATTAAAGCCTCCCAGACCGGGCATCTGGTCCTGTCAACGTTGCATACTCACTCAACGATTGGAACCTTAATGCGTCTTGAACAACTCAATGTTTCACGCGAGGCGCTGAGTTCAAGCTTACGACTGATTGTGACTCAGCGGCTGGTAAGAAAACTTTGCCTGCATTGCCGTCAACAATCCCACGACTCATCTGAACCCCCATCATCAAGAGCATACTGGCAGGCTGCTGGCTGTTATCGCTGTTATAACGGTTATTACGGGCGCACGGCGCTGTTTGAAGTACTTTCTGTCTCTGAGACGCTGGGAAGCCTTATCATTCAGGGTCAGAGTGCGATTGAACTGGAAGGTATCGCCAGACAATCAGGGATGGCAACGCTGTTTGAAAATGGCTGTCGTGCCGCGGCACAGGGAATAACCAGCCTGGACGAGGTGCACCGTGTTCTTGGGCGACATGATGGCTGATCTTCATCTCTGGAGCTGGAAAGCCATTGATAAGCAAGGTGCTCTCAAACAAGGCGTGATGTTAATTAACGGGCAATCTACTCTGGCGATGCAACTGGCTGAACATCAGCTTTTATTAGTCTCCGCACGAAAGCACCGGAGAATATCGCTATTTCACGCCTCAATGCCAGATAAGATTGAATGCATAAAACAGATAGCAGTATTACTCAAGGCCGGAATCACACTGACTGATGCCTTAGCCTTAATCGCCGATCAGCATCCGAAGCCTGAATGGTCTGCTCTGTTGCAAAATATTAAAAACCAAGTCACTAAAGGCGTCCCTTTTGCCGAAGCATTACAATCCTGGCCTCGACTCTTTCCACCGCTCTTTGTCGCCCTAATCCATACCGGCGAACTCACTGGTAAACTGGCAGAGTGCTGCCAGCACCTGGCACTACAGCAGGAACAGCTTTATCAGTTACAAAAGAAAGTACACAAGGCTCTGCGTTATCCACTCTTTATTCTGCTTATCGCTTCGCTGGTTACTGTCGGCATGCTGGGGTTAGTCTTGCCGGAGTTTGCAAAAATCTATCAGTCCTTTAATGCTCCACTGCCTGCGTTAACCCAGACAGTAATCACTGGCGCGGAATGGCTAACTGAGTGGGCTTTATCAGGAGGAGTACTGCTCGTACTACTGGGGGGGATAATGATGTTGTTGCGTCGACACAGGCCGGGGTGGCAAATACGAGAGCAGCGATTATTACTGGCTCTTCCGCTTATCGCCCCGCTCTGGCGCGGGCAAATCCTCAGCCAGATATTCACCATTCTGGCACTGACTCAACAAGCGGGGATCCCGCTGTTGCAAGGGCTGTCTGCAGCGAGCACCTCCTTGTCACAACGCTTATGGCGTCAACAGCTTGAGCATGTCCAACATGAAATCGCGGTAGGCACGCCTTTCTGGCAGGCGCTAGGCGCATCGATTTGCTTTACGCCATTATGCCGACAGTTAATTCGGATCGGTGAAGAGTCCGGATCGCTGGACTTAATGCTAAAACGTCTTGCCGATTGGCATACTCAACACGCGGAAGAACGGGCAGAAAACCTAACAGCACAGCTTGAACCGCTAATGATCGTGGTGATCGGGGTGATTGTTGGCGTGTTGGTGATGGCGATGTATTTACCCATTTTTCATCTGGGTGATGCCATCGGATAAGTTGGCGCAGTGAACTGCGCCAACATAGCTCGCCAATTAAAGGCTATTAAATACGCGGTTTTCTTGCTCTGCAACGCGGACAAAAGAATAACATTAGAGCCTTTTATCAATGAGAGGAGTGAAAAAGTGAGTAAATCATTTCGTTTTATTCAGTCGTTATCATCAGTAAAAGACAAAATCGTTAAATCTAGCAATGCCACTAAGCTCAGAGAGCTTATTTTCAGTACTGAAATCTCATTTATTATGGAGGCCCACAATGGCCTTTCTGCAAAAATTGTGGAGGAAGAGGGTTTTAAAGCTGTCTGGGCTTCTGGTTTATCTATTTCAACGTCACTGGGTCTTAGAGATCGTAATGAAGTTTCTTGGACACAGGTTGTAGACGTGCTGGAGTATATGGCAGACAGTATAAACATACCGATATTAGTCGATGGTGATACCGGACACGGTGATTTTAACAATGTCCGTCGCTTTGTGAAGAAGCTCGGACAGAGAAACATCGGCGGTGTTTGTTTTGAAGACAAGCAATTCCCTAAGACGAATTCTTTTCTAGGCGAGAATCAGGAGCTGGCTTCAATTCCGGATTTTACTGGGAAGATAAAAGCAGCCATTGATACGCGAGAAAATGACGATTTTTGTATTGTTGCCAGAACCGAGGCGCTTATCTCTGCTCTGGGGATGTCAGAGGCGCTTAAACGCGCAGAGGCCTATCACGCTGCAGGTGCCGACGCCATTCTGGTTCATTCCAAGAAAAGCACCGCAGATGAGATTTCTGGTTTCATGCGCGAGTGGGACAACCGTTGCCCTATTGTCATCGTGCCAACAAAATACTTTAACACTCCCGTCAGCCTGTTCGAAGACATCGGCATTTCAACGGTTATATGGACTAATCACAACCTTCGTTCTGCCATAACTTCAATGCGTGAAACAACCCGTCAAATTTACCGGGACAAATCAATTAGAGTCGCTGAGGGCAATATAGCCAGCCTAGCTGAGGTGTTTTCACTTGTAAACATGGATGAAATCGACGCTGCCGAGAAAAAGTATTCGGCTTAATCAGGATGATTAAGAAAATGAAGATAAAAGGAACTGCATTATTTCAGTACTGTATGTTTTATACAGGTGTTCCTGACAGCGTTCTCGCCAGCTTTCTTTATTTTTCATCGTTGATAAGTTGACGATTTTATAAGCGTCAGAGCAACGGTGGCCAGCATAAGAAAGAGCGCAGAAATATAAAGCAGTGTTGACTGAGTAACGTACTGCGATGAAATTCCGGCAATAATCGGGCCAAGCCCTGCGCCTATATCCCGCCAGATCGCATTGTTTGCAAGTTCCGTAATGCGCTGCTCATCAGAGGTACCGTCTGCGACAACAACCGGAACAAGCGGCAGCTGTATAGCCCGGAGAATAAGAATGGCAACCGGTGCGATGTATATCCATTCATAACCATAGAGGATCAGAAAAAGACAAGTCATCCCAGAGAATACCGTGAGCATTCTCCTTGCGCCGAACCTTAGTGCAAGATGCCCTCCCAAAGGACTGAAGAACACTTCAAAGGCATAGCGTGACGACATGATTAAACATGCGCTGATGACAGCATGCGTATTGTCCGTATATCGGAAGACGGCGGCAAGGCTGAAGATAAAAAGACCGTCTATCACTACTCCCTCTGCAAACGACCAGACTGAAATAGTTGAAGGAAGCGACACGTTTTTTTTCTTTGCAAAACTCTGATACTGAGTGGGTTTAACAAAAAATGACAGGCTAAAGGCGACCAGTGAGATAAGGGCAAGCACAAAATAGGCCTGCTTAATACCATATGACCAGACGATAATGGAGCAGACAGGAAGCAGTAGCATCTGACCAGACGAAATCAGCGATCGGGAAGCACCTGCGACTTTACTCCGGGCATGTCTGTCAGATGTGGCTGTCGCCTGCGTGGACAAATTCATGCCTGCAAAAGACAGTCCCCATATTATCCGGATAACAAGCAGCAGAGCGAAACCTTTTAAACATATATACCCGAGACAGCACAATAAGGTGCCAATTGAAGAGAGCTGACAAACTAACCGGTCACCCCAACGATTGTAAAGCCGGACAACGTAGCTGTATCCGAATATTCTTATAATTCGGTTCGCGGCCAGCAGTATTCCAGCTTCCGCTAGGGACACGCTGAAGAAATCATGGAACATGGGCAATATTATATAAAGTAACGTATCACCCGGTCCGCAACAGGCAAGAATGATGGCGGTTTTTTTGTAATCGGGTAAATTCTGCATCCAGCGAAACATCTGTTATTTCCATATTTTAAGATAGTTACAGTGTATTAGTTGGTTTTTAAAAAGTCCTGCAGGCGGCACGGCTTTCAGAAAAACTTCACGTAATGCAGATAAGAGTAATGTTCTTTTCATTTTCTCAGGTAAACATATACAACAACTCTTTGAGGCTTTAAAAAAGCGGGCTGAAGCACTTAAACCCATGGGCGTCCTGCTTGCTGAAGCCGGGAAGATGGGTACTGACCTTATTGTGCAGCTACAGCAGATAGCGGGTATGTTGACGGTCACAGATACGCCTCGCGTGCTCGATGCCGTGGGGCACTATATTAACGGCAGAAATATGGAGCTGAACCGACAGGTTGTGCTTAACGTCAAGTATTCTCCGTCGAAAAATGACGCCAGGATCAGTTGGGTATTAACTGGAATGCCATATTCACCTCTGGCAGCGTCGGTGGATCACTGACCAGAACATTTACCGATGCATCAACCAGTACCATGACGGGCGGGCTAACCAAATCGACAATCACCACCGGTTTTAACATGACCATGTTGCCGTAAATCATGTCCAACTCAGCAGGTAATACCTGTCGAAACGGCTCTGGCGTCAGTAACTTGACAGTATCAGGGATGAAATCTCCGTAGGGACACCTTTCTGGCAGGCGCTGGACACATCAGCCTGCTTTACCCCTTTATGCCGACAATTAATTCGGGTGGGTGAGGAGTCTGGCGCGCTGGATTTAATGCTGGAACGTCTGGCAGACTGGCATACTCAGCAAGCCTGTGAACGGGCGGAAAAACTTACCGCACAGCTCGAACCGCTGATGATTGTTATTATTGGCATACTGGTGATTGCTATGTATCTGCCCATTTTTAATCTAGGTGAAACGATAGGATAAAATGGCGCAGCAAAACTGCGCCATTATCGCCGATTAGAGGCTGTTAAATACGCGGTTTTCTTGCTCTGCAACGCGGATAAAGGTCGTACGCTTGGTCAGCTCTTTCAGACGGGAAGCACCTACATAGGTGCAAGCTGAACGCAGGCCGCCAAGAATATCACGTGCCGTATTTTCTACCGGGCCACGTAATGGCAGCTTCACGGTTTTACCTTCAGCAGCACGATACTGGGCGACACCACCAACATGTCGGGTCATCGCTGATTCTGAACTCATACCGTAAAACAGCATGAATTTTTCACCGTTTTCTTCAACAATCGTGCCACCACTTTCGTTGTGACCGGCCAGCATGCCGCCAAGCATGACAAAATCAGCGCCGCCGCCAAAGGCTTTTGCAACATCACCCGGTACGCTACAACCGCCATCGCTGACGATTTGTCCGCCCAAGCCATGTGCGGCATCAGCACATTCAATCACGGCTGAAAGCTGTGGATAGCCGACTCCGGTTTTCACACGGGTAGTACAAACTGACCCCGGACCAATACCGACTTTAACGATATCTGCACCGCACAGGATCAGTTCTTCACACATCTCACCCGTTACGACGTTTCCGGCACAAATCACTTTATCTGGCCAGGCATCACGCGCTTTAGTAACAAACTGGGCGAAGTGTTCAGAATAACCATTAGCCACATCGATACAGATAAATTTCAGCATCGGCGTCAGGGCGAGAATCTGTTTTGTTTTCGCAAAATCAGCTTCAGAAGTCCCGGTAGAAACCATAACAAACTTCAGTTGTTCTTCGGAGGATGACTGGACAAATTTCTGCCACTGTTCAACCGTGTAGTGCTTGTGAACGGCGGTGAGGATATCGAAAGAAGCCAGAGCATGGGCCATTTCAAAGGTACCGACCGTATCCATATTTGCGGCGATAATAGGTACACCAGACCATGACGCACCTGAATGCTTGAAAGTGAATTGGCGTTCGAGTTCAACGTCAGAACGACTCTTCAGAGTAGAACGTTTCGGGCGGATAAGAACATCTTTAAAACCTAACTTCAAATCTTCTTCAATGCGCATGTTGCGAATTCCTGGGTCGAATGGCTGTGAACAGTAGAATACAAAAGGCGAAACAACCGCCAACTCCAGTGACGCTATCATACGCACTAATAATGGCTGCGCAAGACTGCGAAAATACTCTTTTTTGCGTTACAATCGTTCAAATTTACCTGAGAAACAGCCGCCAGCATTCTGCGTAAATCATCCCGCTGGTTGTTGTACGCTGCCTGTAATAATTAACATAACTAATAATTAATATATCCAATTGAAAAGACAATATATCCGGACGGTCCAATGAAATATACGGTCGCTCTTACGGGAGGAATTGGCAGTGGCAAAAGTACTGTTGCAGATGCATTTTCCCGCGTAGGTATTACCGTTGTCGATGCTGATATCATTGCACGCGAGGTTGTTGAACCCGGTCAGCCTGCTTTAGAAAGCATTTTTCAGCATTTTGGCCCTGACATTTTGTTACCAGAAGGTGGGCTTAATCGTCGCGCTTTACGTGAGAGAATCTTTACCTTTCCCGACGATAAACGCTGGATAAATGCGCTTCTTCATCCATTGATTCATCAGAGAACGCGTTATCTTATTGAGCAGGCAACATCACCTTATGTCTTGTGGGTTGTCCCTTTATTAGTAGAAAATAATCTTCAGGATAAAGCGGATCGCGTGCTGGTAGTGGATGTATCTGTCGAATGTCAGATACAACGTACAATGCAGCGGGACCATATTTCCCGCAGTCAGGCTGAACAAATTTTGACCGCTCAAGCCAGTCGTGAACAGCGTCTCGCCATTGCTGATGATGTAATTAATAATGATGGCAGCCCTGATGCAATCGAACAGTCGGTTGATAATCTACACCGTCAGTATCTGATGCTGGCTATCAGAGCCGCACAACAGGAAATAGAATAATGAGTACTGAGGTTCTTTTTGAACACCCCTTGAATGAAAAGATGCGTACCTGGTTACGTATCGAGTTTCTTATACAGCAACTTAATACTGTTTTACCCGTCAATGACACAGCAAGAGCGCTCTATTTTTTTCGTAACGTCGGTGAATTACTGGATGTTTTTGAACGCGGAGAAATGCGTACCGAAATACTGAAAGAACTCAGCAGACAGCAGCGAAAATTACTGAGCTGGTCAGAAGTACCTGGGGTTGATGAACAACGTATTGCAATATTACGTAAACAGCTGGAAAGCTGCTCGACAGCACTGATGTCAGCCCCGCGTATCGGTCAACAGTTAAGAGAAGACCGCCTGATAGCCTTGGTACGTCAGCGTCTGAGTATTCCTGGTGGTTGCTGTAGCTTTGATCTTCCTACCCTGCATCTCTGGCTGCATTTACCGCAAGAGAGTCGTGATAATCAAGTCACCCAGTGGCTTACCAGCCTCAATCCGCTCCAGCAGGCACTGGATTTAATTCTCGATATTATTCGTAATTCCGCTCCCTACCGGAAACAAACCAGCTTAAACGGTTTCTATCAGAACAACAGTGACGAAGCGGACTTATTACGCCTGAAGCTTGATACGCGTGAACCTATTTATCCGCAAATATCAGGGCATAAAAATCGTTTTGCGATTCGTTTTATGCCGGTTGATGCTGAACATGGTATCGTCCCGGAACGCCTGGATTTTGAGCTAGCTTGCTGTTAAGGAATAAACATGAGTCAAGATGAAGCCCCTGTTGTTAATTGTCCCGGCTGTGGGAAAAACGTTATCTGGAATGAAAGCAGTCCCTTTCGACCATTCTGCAGTAAGCGCTGCCAGCTGATTGATTTAGGGGAGTGGGCTGCCGAAGAGAAGCGCATTCCAGCAGACCCCGACATTTCTGATATTGATAGCTGGAGTGAAGAAATAAAAGGAGACTAGTCGTTATTCTGGCGCAACTTCTCAATAACAGAGACATTGGCGGGTGGAAACTGCTCAGCTATCAGTTCTGACGGTTTTACCCAGCGCCCCGGCTGCCCTTCCTTTCCCCAAGGATCACCCGTCCATTCACGAACCAGAAAGAAGCTCAGAATGAGATGTCTGTCAGGTAATGAATACTCTACCGTTTCAAAGGGTTGAAACTCGGTTGCATCAATACCAATTTCCTCCTGCAATTCACGCACCAGTGCTTGAGCTGCAGTTTCCCCTGCTTCCAGCTTTCCCCCTGGGAACTCCCACTTATCAGCCATGTGCATGTCAGCTGTGCGCTGAGTGATAAATATGTTTCCCTGCGCATTTTGGATGATACCCGCAGCTATACGTAATTTTTTCATGCTTAACAATCCTTATAGATGTAACTGGTCATGCAGGGTATGGGCACTTGTTTTCAGACTACAAAATATCCGCACCATTAGCGAGCTATCTCAACAATTCCCACAATAAAGAGCACACTGAATCATCCCATTACTACAAACATAACACCATGAATTACTAAAGTAATTTACGTAATGTTCAGTCACGAAGCGAACAATGCTGACAGGCATAGCTAAACGAATACTGAAAACATAAAATCCGAAATAACTGCTTTAGCCGTGTCAAAAAACGGATTTCATAAATAATTCCATAATTAATTATTAATTTAAAAATAAGATCCAAGTAACATTTCTAAAAATGTAAAGTATGAAAATAAAAAAAACAAATTATATTAAATTTATGCATAGCACATAAAAATATCGCACATTAATAATTGGCAGTAATGTTAATAATTGGCAGCTATGCTAATAATTGGCAGCTATGCTAATAACTGGCAGTCACACTAATAATTGGCAGCTATGCTAATAACTGGCAGTCACACTAATAATTGGCAGCTATGCTAATAACTGGCAGTAATACTAATAACTGGCAGTAATACTAATAGCTGGCAGTCACACTAATAATTGGCAGCCATGCTAATAACCACCAGTCATGTTAATAATTAACAATAAGAAACTTTAACTACAACACCAAGAGGATTTATCATGAGTAACAATAACGAATATCAAAAAAAATCAGATGAATTATATGCAGAGATGTCAAAACAGAAAAATTCATACAGTAGCAATAACCGCAATGATTCCATGACGTTAGAGTTAGTAAAAATCAAAAACCTGGCCATATACGATTGGATAAGTATCTTCAACGTAGATGCTCGCTGTCCGGAGGGGAAAGTGTCAGAGGTCACTCTGATGTATATATTTGAGGAAGATAGTGACACTTCTTTTTCTCGTGAATCATTTATTACTATGATGAGCGCCTTCGCATTTGGTAATACTGCCGTTAATACATTACGGCTGGCAATTATTAAAAACCCGGTGACCAATAATCATTTAGTAAAATACGTATTTATTAGTGAGCCTAAGTTTTAGCCATTCAATAAAAAGAGTTATTTGACTCCAGGGCATGCAAAAGCATGCCCTTGTTAAGAATATTTTCAGCTGCGAATATTTCGCCCTGTTTGATTGGCGTGGAAGCATCAGTAGGTACATTTTACTGGTGCGCGAGTTAGAAAAACCAAGTCATAAAAATGACCGTGTTCTGACTGAAAAGAAGGTTCGAAAATACGACTTTATATAGGTACTGAACGAAGGGGGAGAGGCCTGTTTAACTATAGCCTCTCCCCCTCCCCGAGTCTGCAAGAGGATACCTACTCAGTAACGGTCTCACCGACATTTTTTTTTGCCCGGGTGAACCACACAACTATCAGTAACGCCAGCCACACCAGTCCGGCGATAAGCGCCATGCGGGTCGTTTCAAACCAACCAAGTACGGCAATCACCAGCCCCATAAACAGTAATGTCAGGATCGGTGCCAGCGGCCAGAACGGTACCGGGAAGGCAATATTTGCCTTTTCAGCACTGCTCATACTGCGGCGCATTGCAAAGTGAGACAGCAGGATCATTATCCATACCCAGAGCGTTGCGAAAGCGGCAAGTGAGGCGATAAGTACGAAAATTCGCTCCGGTATGAGCCAGTTAAGCACAACCGCCGCCAGCAACGAGCCTCCCATGACTAACACCGTCATCCAAGGTACACCGTGACTCGAGATACGCAGACAACTTTTTGGTGCCATTCCCTCTTTCGCCATGCCATACATCATGCGCCCTGCACCAAAAATATCACTGTTAATGGCTGAAATGGTGGCACTGATAACGATGATGTTGAGAATGTTCGCTGCTGCCGGAATGCCCAAGCCACTAAAAATCAGGACAAACGGACTGCCTCCCTGACCAATACTGTTCCACGGAAAAATAGCCATAAGTACCGCCAGCGTACAGACATAAAACAGCACGATGCGTAGTGGGATAGTGTTGATGGCCTGAGGGATGACTTTCTTCGGATCCTGAGCTTCTGCTGCAGTGATACCAATAATTTCGATACCACCAAAGGCGAACATCACGATCCCAAGCGAGGCTATTATCCCTTCCCAGCCGTTAGGCGCAAATCCCCCGTTCTCCCACAGATTCGAAACTCCGGTAGCCGGGAAATTTTGACCGAAACCGAAAAAGATGATCCCGGCCCCGGCGGCGATCATGGCAATAATCGCCGCCACTTTTAACAGCGACAGCCAGAACTCCATTTCGCCGAAGACACGTACGTGACACAGGTTCATCGCGCCGATAAAGAAGATAATGCTCAGTACCCAGACCCAGCGTGGAACGTCGGGATACCAGAGCCCCATATAAATACCAAAGGCAGTAACATCCGCGAGACAGACGATGATCATCTCAAAGATGTAGGTCCAGCCGGTAATAAATCCAGCAAGCGGTCCAAGGTAGTGACGGGCATAGCTGCCAAATGAGCCGGGAATCGCGTTGCGTACCGCCATCTCACCCAGCGCGCGCATAACGATAAAGACTGCCGCACCACCAAGGAGATACGCCAGCAGTACGGCAGGCCCGGCGGTCTGGATAGCGGCAGCAGAACCATAGAACAGCCCGGTGCCGATGGCAGAACCAAGCGCGATAAAACGAATATGACGGGCGTTAAGCCCGCGCAGCAAACGGGGCTGATTGTTGTGTTGTTGCATTTCTGAGTGTCCTGATAATTGTTTTATGACGACATCAATGCGTGTAGAGCAGCTCTGGGGTGGAACTACCCCAGGCTACAGGTACGGTACAGAAAGTGAATTTTGGCTAGGAAATGCTATGAGGCAACAGCTTCGTCAGATGACGTTGTGCCAAAAGCGCAATGGCAACTTCAATATCGGGAGCGAAATAACGGTCTTTGTCATAGTGGGGAACCTGTTCCCGCAACAACTGACGCGCCTGCTCTAATAGCGGGCTAGTCTTCAGACCTTCACGCATATCCAGCCCCTGGCAGGCGGACAGCCATTCCACCGCTATCACACCACGGGTGTTAGCAGCCATTTCCCACAGCCGACGCCCGGCAGCAGGTGCCATCGATACATGGTCTTCTTGGTTTGCCGAGGTCGGCAAGCTGTCGACACTGTGCGGGTGAGACAGAGCTTTGTTCTCACTCGCCAGCGCAGCAGCAGTAACCTGAGCGATCATAAAGCCGGAGTTCACGCCACCGTTTTTCACGAGGAACGGCGGCAGCTGGGACATATGACTATCCATCAGCAGGGCAATACGGCGTTCCGACAGAGAACCTATTTCGGCAATCGCCAGTGCGAGGTTATCTGCCGCCATGGCAACCGGCTCCGCGTGGAAGTTACCGCCTGAGATAACCTCATTCTCGGCAGCAAATACCAGCGGGTTGTCAGAGACCGCGTTAGATTCCGTCAGCAGGACTTCTGCGGCATAGCGCAGCTGGGTCAGACAGGCCCCCATCACCTGCGGCTGGCAGCGCAAAGAGTAGGGATCTTGCACTTTGCTACAGTTGTGATGCGACTGCGAAACGGCGCTGTCATCGGTGAGTACGTGACGATACAGTGCTGCGGCATCAATCTGCCCACGCTGGCCACGGACTTCATGGATACGGGCGTCAAACGGACGACGTGAGCCCAGTGCCGCTTCAGTCGTCAAGGCTCCGCAAATCACCGCTGAGGCAAAGAGATCTTCCGCTTCAAACAAGCCTCGCAGCGCAAAGGCGGTGGAGGTTTGTGTGCCATTAAGCAACGCCAGGCCCTCTTTTGCCGCCAGTGTCAGTGGCTGCAACCCGGCCTTTTTCAGCGCCTCGCGGGAAGGAAGCCACTCGCCCTGCCAGCGGGCCTTGCCTTCTCCCAGCAAGGTCAGCGACATATGCGCCAGCGGGGCCAGATCGCCGGAAGCACCAACGGAGCCCTTTGCCGGGATCCACGGATAAACCCCAGCGTTAACCATGTCTACCAGCATCTGGATAACTTGCAAACGAATGCCGGAAAAACCACGTGCCAGGCTGTTAATTTTCAGCACCATAATAAGGCGCACCATCGCATCATCCAACGGTTCACCGACGCCCGCAGCATGAGACAGCACCAACGAGCGCTGCAAATTTTCTAAATCATCATTGTCGATACGGGCCGAGGCCAATAGACCAAATCCGGTATTGATCCCATAAGCGGCGCGCCCTGAAGCAATAATGGCGTTGACGCAGGCCACGCTTTCATTGATAGCAGCAAAAGCACTCTCGTCGAGCGCCAGGTGCAGTGGCTGAAGGTATACATTACGCAGCTGCGCCAAAGTCAGTTTGCCGGGGGTAAGTGTTAAGGTTTTCATGAGGAATGATGTCCTTGTGTTGCGGCAACCATAGGAAGATTGAGCCCCTGTTCGGCAGCACAGTCGATAGCAATCTCGTACCCGGCATCGGCGTGACGCATCACCCCGGTCGCCGGATCGTTGTGTAGTACACGGGCGATACGTGCTGCCGCTTCGTCAGTACCGTCACAGACAATAACCATGCCAGAGTGCTGGGAAAAGCCCATACCTACGCCACCACCGTGGTGCAGGGATACCCAAGTCGCACCGCTTGCGGTATTCAGCAGTGCATTCAGCAGTGGCCAATCAGAAACCGCGTCGGAACCATCGCGCATGGCTTCAGTTTCACGGTTGGGACTGGCAACTGAACCAGAATCCAAGTGGTCACGACCGATAACAATCGGCGCAGAAACTTCACCTCTGCGGACCATTTCGTTAAACGCCAGGCCAAGCTTCTGACGCCACTCCAGACCCACCCAGCAGATACGTGCCGGCAGTCCCTGAAAACTAATGCGTTCGCGCGCCATATCCAGCCAGTGGTGCAGATGCTTATCGTCTTTGATAATTTCTTTCACTTTGGCGTCTGTTTTATAGATATCCTGCGGGTCGCCTGACAATGCCACCCAGCGGAACGGCCCAATACCCCGGCAGAACAGCGGGCGAATATAAGCGGGTACAAACCCTGGGAAATCAAACGCATTGCTGACGCCCATCTCTTTGGCCATCTGGCGAATATTGTTACCGTAGTCAAACGTCGGGATCCCCTGCTTACTGAAGGCCAGCATCGCATTGACGTGCTCTGCCATCGAACGTTTTGCCGCTTCAACCGTCCCTTGCGGATCGGATCCCGCTTTGCGCTGATACTCTTCCCACGTCCAGCCCTGTGGCAGGTAGCCGTGCAGCGGATCGTGCGCACTGGTCTGGTCGGTCACCATATCCGGGCGCACACCACGTTTTACCAGCTCTGGCAGAATATCTGCCGCGTTACCACATAAGGCGACAGACACGGCTTTGCCTTCTGAGGTGTACTTTTTGATACGTGCCAATGCATCACTGAGTGAGGTCGCCTGTTCATCCACATAGCGGGTACGCAGACGGAAATCGATACGACTCTGCTGGCATTCAATATTCAACGAGCAGGCACCCGCGAGAGTAGCCGCCAGAGGTTGTGCCCCACCCATCCCTCCCAGACCTGCAGTTAATACCCAGCGCCCCTGCAAGCTACCGTTGTAGTGCTGACGGCCAGCTTCAACGAAGGTTTCATAAGTTCCCTGAACAATGCCCTGACTACCAATGTAGATCCAGCTACCTGCGGTCATCTGGCCGTACATTGCCAGGCCTTTAGCATCAAGCTCGTTAAAATGTTCCCAAGTCGCCCAGTGTGGAACAAGGTTGGAGTTAGCAATCAGCACACGCGGTGCGTTGCTGTGTGTTTTAAATACCCCCACCGGCTTACCGGACTGCACCAGCAGCGTTTCATCATCTTCAAGCTGAGTCAGCGCCTTGACGATAGCGTCATAACATTCCCAGTTACGTGCTGCACGGCCGATACCACCGTAAACCACCAGCTCATGCGGGTTTTCCGCTACGTCCGGATCCAGATTATTCATCAGCATGCGCAATGGCGCTTCGGTTAGCCAGCTTTTGGCCGTGAGTTCAGTACCACGCGGGGCGCGTATCTCCTGCTGGCGGAATTTGGTTAGCGACATCGTTATTTTCTCCGAGGGGAAACGGTTAATATACGAACACATATACTTGTCTATACAACCATATTCAAGCGCGTCATTAACAAATTGGATACATTTTTATTATATTGCGTCAGCAATCACGTTTTTGCTGACGCAGAGATATCAGGAGCTGAAGTGGCCTTGCAGGCGGTAGCGGCTACCGGGGAAAAGTAGATTAGCAAGAGAGACAATATGCGAGGTAGACCAGGTCCGGCGGCGAATCAGCAGGCAGGGACCATGCTCTTTGATATGCAACAAACGGCAATCGTCCGCTGTGGCGGCAACGGCTTCTACGATGTGCTCCCCTTCCGTCAGCGGCGCAATTAGCGACAAATAAGCGTGGGGCGTGGTGGTAGTGTAATCCTGTTGCAGATAATCAGGCACAATAGCGGCATTGACGATACGATCTTCAATCTGCACCGGAGTGTCATTTTCAAAATGCACCATTCTTGAATGGAAAATGCGTGTCCCTTCCATTACTTCCAGAGCCGTAGCCTGGATAAAGTCGGCGCGGGTTTCTTCGAGCAGCAGTACTTCACAGCGGTGCTGATGGTTGCGGGCGGTTATCTCATCGGCAATGCTGCGAATTTCAAATAGCGCCGATTTTCCCTTTGCCTCAGCCACGAAAGTGCCAACACCCTGTAGCCGTACCAGTAAGCCTGCATCCGTCATTTCACGCACTGCGCGATTGATCGTTCCCCGGCTGAAACCAAACTGCACGACCAGTTCTGCTTCCGACGGTATGCGATCGTGCGGTTGCCAGGCTCCTGTATAAATTTTCTCGCTGATAGCCTGTTTTACTTTCTCATAAAATGGCACCGGCGCGCTAGCGGGTGCAAGTCTGGGGGAATACATAGCGCTGGCGTTCCTTTTGTCTGACGTCGTCGACTAATTCAGCGGAGTATATACACAAAATAATTCGAGTGACAGGACAAACGTTTACGTTTTGAACAACGCAAAGCGTTGGCCTGTGAGGACGAGAGACTGAATCCCGATGAGCTTACAAAAGCGAGTAATTCAGGTGAGTGAACGCAGCTAACCCACCTGTAACTTGCAGCATGTCAGGTATATATCCAAAATCATTCGAGTGGCTTGTAGGCGCACCTCACGCACACTAACTTGCAGCATATCCCTGTTTTTAGAACTGGGAGCTTACCACCAGTGTAAAATTTGCCATGCCAGACGTGCTGCAACTTTTGCTCCTTGCCCTTCATGGTCGAAGGTAGGATTAAACTCCACCAGGTCGACGGCCTGCAACTTACCACTGTGACACAGCGGTTCGACTATCCGCAGTAGCAACATCAGCGGGATCCCAAGCGGCGCCGGTGCTGAGACTGCAGGCATTTCCCACGCGGGTAAGACATCAAGATCGACAGTCAGGTAGATGCGATCGTAACTGTCAATCACCCGGTAAATTTCCAGCAGCGCGCGCTCCCCCATAGTCTTCAATACGTCAAGATCCTCAATCACTGTGACATGACGATGCGCCGCCTCTTCCCACAGCGCTGCGGTATTTGCCGCCAGGCTTGCGCCTATGCAGGTATAGTGAAAACCACGCTGCTGCGCTTCGCAGTGCAGTGCCAACTGGCGGAAAGGTGTACCGGAACTGGCATGTGCTGCATGACGTAAATCCAGATGAGCATCGAGATTAACAATACCAATGCGTTCGCCGGGAAACGCATTCAGCACTGCGGAGCCATGCCCAAACGCGGTTTCATGTCCCCCACCCAAAACCAGAGTGCGCATCCCGGCCTGCTGGCAGAGCAGTACTGCATCCTGGAGGGCCTGCTGCGCTGCCTCCAGCTTTTCTGGTTCCGCGCGAATGTTCCCCATCTCTACAAGCCGTTCATGACCACGATGGCTGGCCATATTTGCCAGCGCTTTACGCAGAATATCCGGGCCTTGTGCCGCACCAGCCCGCCCCTGATTGCGTTTCACCCCTTCGTCACATTCAAACCCCAATAATGCGATTTTTCCGCGATGGCTTTGCGGAGTAAAATCCCCCTCGTTGGTAATCGACTGAAACAGGCGCAATGCATTGGGAGCCTCGTGACTGTCATCACGTCCCTGCCAAAGTGAAGGGTCTACCGGATGCCAAAGATTCATGCTGTCACCTCACCACGAAAAACGCGTTGCCAGAGCGGGTTACGCCCTGGTTCATAAACGATTTCGACCGGGTGCTGGGCATCCCAGACGACAAAATCGGCCACAAACCCAGCGGCCAGCTGACCATGAGAATCCTGGCGTCCCAGCGCCTTCGCGGCATGACGGGTCACCCCGGCCCAGGCTTCCTCCGGCGTCAGACCAAATTTCACGCAGGCCATGTTCATTGAGAGATGCAGGCTGGCGAACGGGCTGGTACCTGGATTGTAATCAGTGGCAACCGCCATCGGCACCTGCAGTTCGCGTAGCAAGGTAATCGGTGGTTTACGGGTTTCATTGAGGAAATAGAACGCGCCTGGAAGCAGTACCGCCACCGTGCCACCCTGCTTCATGGCGACGACGCCGTCGCGTTCAAGATATTCAATATGATCGGCAGACAGTCCCTGGTAATGACCAACCAATTGCGCGCCACCGAGGGATGAGAGCTGCTCCACGTGTCCCTTCACCGGGATACCAAGATCGCAAGCGGTGCGGAATACGCGTTCCGTTTGCGCCGGACTAAAACCAACGTTCTCGCAGAAAACATCCACCGCTTCGAACAACCCCTTCTGCCATAGTGCCGGTAATATCCGGTCACAGACGAGGGAAATATATTCATCAGACCGGTCTTTATACTCTGGAGGAGTGGCATGGGCTGCAAGCAGCGTACGGCTCACCTCACAGGGATTCGCCTGTGCCAGCGCACCGGCAACCAGCAACATTTTCTCTTCGTTTTCAAGATCCAATCCATATCCGGACTTTATCTCAATAGTGGTCACTCCTTCACGCATCAGTCGGTTAAGGCGCTCCTGAGCAAGCAACTGGAGCTGTTGTGCCGGACTCTCTCGGGTCGCCCGCACCGTCGAGTTAATGCCCCCGCCTGCTGCGCTGATTTGTTGGTATGACACTCCGTTTAGCCGTTGCTCCCACTCCTGTGCACGACTGCCGCCAAAAATAAGGTGTGTATGACAGTCGATAAGACCCGGCGTAATAAGCCTGCCGCCAGCATCGATGACGTGGGCTGCGCGGGGGGGAATATCTGCATCCGGAACGATGCCGCGGATATACCCACCCCGTACGATAAGCGCATGATTGTCGAGCAGACCATAAGACTGCGGGCGTAACGGATCCAGCGTTGCCAGGCGAGCATTGCGCCAGATACGGTCTTCTGCGGTCAGTTCAGTCATAATGTTTACTTGTCATGGGTTGTATAGACATTTATTTTCATTACAGGATACTTGTCAATAAAGGCCTGTATAAATGTTGATTTTTTGTGACTTTCAACCTCATTTCGTTCCTCCTCAGACTAACGAAGAGGTGTTCATTTAGTTCAAACAGAAAAGATTATGCGCAGGGTCGGCACTCAGTTTAAGGTTGATTCAGTGGAGTTTAACGACAAACAAGGCCATATCCCGATGCTGATACACTTGCAGCAAAAGGCATGGGAGCCTTTTAAATGGGGGATTGTTGTAGAGTGAGTTCTCTGAAGATAAAGGCCAGTGCGTTAATAGCCCTGACCTTTTGACATAAAATCTGAGGAGGAAACAGGTTTCCTCCTGCATTTACTCCACCTTGCAATGCGTATACGCACGACAGCAAGAAGGATTAGCTTAAACGACCATGACACTGTTTGTATTTCTTACCGGAACCACAAGGGCACGGATCGTTACGACCGACTTTACGCGCACCTTGCTCCGCCGCCAGGGATTGTGCAGCCTGGGTGTCGTCATCAACATGACTCAGTTGCTGCATGCGGGACAAGCGTTCAGCCTCTTCACGACGCTGTTCTTCCATCGCCTGAACTTCTTCTGGCAGACGTACCTGAACTTTACTTAACGTACTGATCACTTCGTACTTCAGCGATTCCAGCATTGCACTAAACATTGAGAAAGACTCGCGCTTGTATTCCTGCTTAGGATCTTTTTGCGCATAACCACGTAAGTGAATACCTTGACGTAAATAATCCATCGCGGCCAAGTGCTCTTTCCACAAGGAGTCCAGCGTTTGCAACATCACGCCTTTCTCAAAGTGGCGCATCGCTTCTGCACCCACAACCTCTTCTTTACTTTGATACAGTTCCTGCGCCTGCTGATGAATACGTTCACGCAACGTTTCTTCATGCAATTCAGGTTCTTTATCCAGCCACTCTTTAATCGGCAGATCAAGATCGAAGTCATTTTTCAGACGCTCTTGCAGGCCTTCAATATCCCACATTTCTTCCAGTGACTGCGGTGGAACATAGGAATCGATAGTGGCTTTAAACACATCGTCACGGATGCTGTTGATGGTTTCGCTCACATCCGAAACGTCCAGCAATTCGTTACGCTGTGTATAAATAGCACGGCGCTGATCGCTGGCAACATCATCATATTCCAGCAGTTGTTTACGAATATCAAAGTTACGGCTTTCAACTTTACGCTGAGCATTCGCAATCGCTTTAGTCACCCATGGGTGCTCAATCGCTTCGCCTGGTTTCATGCCTAATTTACGCATCATACCTGATACGCGATCTGAGGCGAAAATACGCATCAGAGCATCTTCCATGGAAAGGTAGAAGCGAGAAGAACCGGCATCACCCTGACGACCCGCACGACCACGTAGCTGGTTATCAATACGGCGTGATTCATGACGCTCAGTACCAATAATATGCAAGCCACCAGAAGCCAGCACCGCATCGTGACGCACTTTCCAGTCAGCTTTAATTTGCTCAATTTGTTCTGGAGTCGGTGAGTCAAGCAGGGCAACTTCAGCCTGCCAGCTACCGCCCAGCATAATATCAGTACCACGACCCGCCATGTTTGTGGCAATGGTCACCGTACCCGGATAACCGGCATGAGCGATAATTGCGGCTTCGTTGGCGTGGAATTTTGCGTTCAGAACGTTATGTTTGATGCCTGCTTTCGTCAGTTCCTGAGAGACAACTTCAGATTTTTCAATCGAAATGGTACCCACCAGTGACGGCTGCCCGTTAGCAGTACGCTCTTTGATATCTTCGATAATCGCGGTAATTTTATCCGCCTCAGTCATATAGACCAAGTCAGGCATATCTTTACGGATCATCGGACGGTTGGTTGGTACCACGATGGTATCTAGCTTGTAAATAGAGCTAAATTCAAATGCTTCGGTATCAGCAGTACCTGTCATCCCAGCCAGTTTTTGGTACAAACGGAAGTAGTTCTGGAAGGTAATAGAAGCCAGTGTCTGGTTCTCATTTTGGATCTCAACACCTTCTTTGGCTTCTACTGCCTGATGCAGACCGTCAGACCAGCGACGTCCTGCCATAGTACGGCCGGTGTGCTCATCAACAATGATGACTTCACCGTCTTTAACGATATAGTCAACATCGCGAGTAAACAGCGCATGGGCGCGCAGCGCTGCGGTCACGTGGTGCATCAGCATAATATTGGTTGGGGAGTATAAGGACTCGCCTTCCTCCATAATGCCTTGTTTTACCAGTAACTCTTCAATGATTATCAGACCACGTTCAGTCAAATGCACCTGACGTGACTTTTCGTCAACCGAGAAGTGACCTTCGCCTTTAAAGGTATCAGAGTCTTCTTTTTCCTGACGAATCAGATTCGGGATAATTTTATCGACTTTTTTATAGAGTTCGGAGCTGTCTTCAGCCGGACCAGAGATAATAAGCGGCGTACGCGCTTCATCAATCAGAATGGAGTCGACTTCATCCACCAGCGCATAGTTAAGTTTACGCTGCACACGATCTTCAGGACTGAATGCCATGTTATCGCGCAGGTAGTCAAAACCATATTCGTTGTTGGTGCCGTAAGTAATATCAGCGGCATAAGCTTCACGTTTTGCCGGAGCAGGCATGTTTGGTAAGTTGATACCCACGCTCAGACCTAAGAATTCAAATAACGGACGGTTATTTTCGGCATCACGCTGTGCAAGGTAGTCGTTCACGGTAACCACATGCACCCCTTTACCGGTCAGACCGTTCAGGTAAGCAGGCAGGGTTGCGGTCAGGGTTTTACCTTCACCTGTACGCATTTCCGCGATACAGCGCTCATTCAATACCATGCCGCCGAGTAACTGCACATCAAAGTGACGCATACCAAATACGCGTTTACTGGCTTCACGTACCACGGCAAAAGCTTCTGGTAACAAACTGTCCAGGGTTTCGCCTTTCTCCAGACGCCCACGGAATTCATCCGTTTTCGCTTTCAGCTCTTCGTCTGACAGCTTTTCCATTGCGGGTTCCATGCCATTGATGACACCTACCAGCTTACGCATGCGGCGCAGAGTACGATCGTTACGACTGCCAAAAACTTTGGTTAATAATTTGGTTAACATAATAAATTCTCAAATACTTCCGTCTTTACGGGTAATAAATTAATGTCTCATTAAAGGTGATAAATTAACCCAGGCGGAAGGGACCGGCACGAATGCCTTGCTGCTGTCGGATCCAGACTACGGTATTAAAAATTTCCGATTCTGGTGCAGCCTGTAATGCTACATGGCGCACTATCGCAGGAGGCTTACCTTCCTGGGTCAACAGTACGCTGAGAGAATTGAGTAAAGCAGAGTGCTCGGCCTTAAGCGGCTCGTGATCATCTGCTATCGACAGCGCCTGCGGCACCATCGCAAACGAAAGATGGCGAATAACGGTACGAATAGCATGCTGATGCCAGTAATCAACGCTGAATGATGTGCGTCTGGTATTCTCTTGCAACAGATTAAGGCTATCAAACCTCACCTGACGGGCAGTATTATGGCCTGTCGTTGACGTGGCGGTAGATACTCCAGGTTCGGTATTACCGCTGAGCGCAGGCAAGCCGAGTCCCGCCGCCACCATTCCCAACAGGAGGTGCGGCCAGAAATAACGTCTACCAAATTGTCGCCAACGATTTAGAATAGTTATCACTTATTTCCGCCGGAGGTTTAATACATGCGCGACAGTCGCCCGCAATCCCTGGATAATTTGTTAGACGATAGCGGCAAGGAAAGCATGCTGCAAAATATCCAGCAACGTGCTGTAGCCCTGCTACGTCTGAATCGTGCAGTACAAGGTATTTTACCTGCGCAACTGCACCCCTGGTGTCGGGTTGCCAACTTTCGTCAGGGTATTCTGGTCATCGAAACTGCAAATGCCAGCTGGTTGATGCGCCTGCGTTACGAACAGCCCGCCCTACTCAGCGCATTACGCGCACAAATATTACCATCATTGACATCAATCGACATCAGGATTAATCCATCACTGGCGGGAAAAAAGGTTGAAATAGTACAAGAAAACAACACTCAGACCAATAACGTGAAATATACCGTTAATCGTCAGCTAAGTGAACAGAGTGCAGATACGTTGCTTGAAGTGGCAAAACGGAGCCCGGAGAAGCTAAAAAAAGCGATAGAACGACTGGCTTCCCTGGCCGGAGAGAGTGCCAGTAAAACCAGTCGTAATCGATAACTTAAATGTTACGCCAACACCAGGTTAGGTGTTTTAAATGCCAGTGGTAACTCAGCTTCGTCTTCGAAGGTTGCCCATTCCCAGGCTTCCTGCTTAGCCAGCACCGCCTGAAGCAGTTTATTATTCAGTGCATGCCCTGATTTATAAGCATTGAACGCACCGATAATATTGTGGCCACACATAAACAGATCGCCGATAGCATCGAGCATTTTGTGACGAACAAACTCGTCTTCAAAACGCAGACCGTCTTCGTTTAATACACGATAGTCGTCAACCACGATAGCGCAGTCAAAGCTGCCGCCCAGGCACAGGCCACGGGACTGCAGATATTCGATATCACGCATAAAGCCGAAAGTACGGGCACGGCTTATCTGGCGCACAAATGCATCAGCAGAAAAGTTCATGCTGTAGCGCTGGGTGCTGGAATCAATCGCCGGATGGTTAAAGTCGATGGTAAAGTCCAGCGAGAAACCATTGTATGGCAGCAATTCAGCCCATTTGTCGCCATCTTCGACACGTACCGCTTCTTTGATACGCAAGAATTTTTTGACGACATTGAGTTCGTCAATTCCTGCATCAAGCAGCAGATAGACAAACGGCGCAGCACTACCGTCCATAATCGGAATTTCAGGCGCATCGACTTCAATAATAATGTTGTCGATACCTAATCCTGCCAGCGCAGCATTCAAGTGTTCTACTGTTGAAATCCGTACATCATGCTCATTTACCAGGCAAGTACAGAGCATAGTATCCCGCACGGATTTTGCATCGGCCGGAAAATCTACCGGTGGATTCAAGTCAGTGCGACGATAGATGACCCCGGTATTTGCCGACGCAGGGCGCAACGTCAGTGTGACCTTCTTGCCGGTATGCAAACCGACACCAGTCGCCTGAACGATACGTTTCAATGTCCTTTGTTTGATCATCGTATAATCTCGCCAAATTGATGTTCTAGCCGTCAGTATATATTACAAACGGGATGCTACTTTAGCACAAAGAGCGAATTATCCCAAATTCCGGTTTATTCCTAGTCAGCTTGTTTGCGTAAAAAAGCTGGAATATCGAGATAATCGGGTTCTTTCGCCGTCTGAGGTGTATTGTCATTGACAACTTTACTCACCGGCTTTTGCTCTTGTGTTAATGGTGCCATACCGTGCTGCTGATAGCGATCCATAATAGGCTGCTGAGTCTGTTTATTGGTTACCAGGGTAATTTCCGGACGTTTGTCCATACCAATACCGGTTGCCACAACGGTCACACGCAGTTCGTCATTCATATCCGGGTCAAGTGACGTTCCGATAACCACTGTTGCGTTATCAGAAGCAAAGGCACGGATAGTATTCCCGACCGTTTCAAACTCATCCAGACGTAAATCGAAGCCCGCTGTGATGTTAACCAGCACACCACGCGCACCAGACAAATCGATATCTTCCAGTAATGGGCTGGATATCGCCATTTCAGCTGCTTCTTCTGCACGATCTTCACCGCGCGCAACGCCGGAGCCCATCATGGCATAACCCATTTCGGACATCACAGTACGTACGTCAGCAAAGTCAACGTTCATCAGACCAGGACGGGTTATCAGTTCAGCAATACCCTGAACTGCACCTTTCAGCACGTCATTGGCTGCACCAAAAGCATCCAGTAACGAGATCCCACGGCCCAAGACTTTAAGCAGCTTGTCATTCGGAATAGTGATTAGAGAGTCAACATGCTTGGAAAGTTCCGCAATGCCCTGCTCTGCGAATAACATACGCTTCTTGCCTTCAAAATTGAAAGGCTTGGTCACAACGGCTACGGTAAGAATACCTAAATCTTTTGCCACTTCAGCAACCACAGGAGCAGCACCGGTTCCAGTACCACCGCCCATGCCTGCGGCAATAAAGACCATATCAGCACCGTCCAGTGCAGCACGTAGTGCTTCACGGTCTTCGTCCGCAGCATTGCGACCGACTTCAGGATTCGCACCGGCACCCAGACCTTTGGTAATTCCATTACCTATTTGTATAGTCTGTCCTACTGCGGTTTTACGTAATGCCTGGGCATCGGTATTTACCGCGAAGAATTCAACGCCTTCGATGCGCTCGCGCACCATGTGTTCAACGGCATTACCGCCGCCGCCGCCGACGCCGATGACTTTAATCACCGCATCGTTGGTCAGTTCCATAGGTTCAAACATAATTTCTCTCCGTTTACGCCTGTTGCCTGAGGCCGGTAAATCACAACGGCCTCTTACAAAAAATTAAAACTCTTTTCTCAACCAGCCGTTAAGGCGTTTAAACCACGAGCCAACTGAGGTCCTTTTCTCTACTTCAGCCTCACCACTGAGATGCGATTCTTTACCATAGTGCAGCAATCCTACTGCTGTTGAGTAGTAGGACTCCTGGGCATAATCGGTCAGACCAGTAATATTTAATGGCTGTCCGATACGCACCTGTGTATGAAATACACGCTGAGCACAAGCGGCCAAGCCTTCAATTTGTGCAGCACCACCAGTAAGCACAATACCGGCGGCCAGGTGATGTTTCACCCCTTGCTGACGAAGCTGTTCTTGCAACTGTAAAAGCTCTTCATTCACCAGGTTGAGAAGCTCGGTATAACGCGGCTCAATAACCTCAGCTAATGTTTGTCGCTGTAAGCTGCGGGGTGGACGTCCACCTACGCTGGGTACTTCGACATTTTCATCTTTTCCGACAATGGAACCTAACGCACAGCCATGACGGACTTTAATGGCTTCGGCATCACTCGGTGGTGTTCCGAAAGCATAAGCGATATCGCTGGTTACTACGTTACCTGCATAGGGAATCACTTTAGTATGGCGCAATGCACCACCCGTATATACCGCCATATCCATGGTCCCGCCGCCAATATCAACAACACAGACGCCAAGTTCACGCTCGTCTTCGGTTAACACTGCATAGCTTGCAGCCAGACCGGCAAAAATAAGTTGGTCAACTTTCAGACCACAACGTTCCACTGCTTTTACAATGTTTTTTGCCATATCATTATGGCAGGTAATCAGATGTACTTTGGCCTGCATACGTACGCCAGACAGACCCACGGGATTTTTAATGCCTTCCTGATAATCAATCGCGTATTCTTGTGGGATCACATGCAAAACGCGATGCTCATCCCTGACGCGGACTGATTTGGCTGTATGGACGACATTTTCAACATCTTCCTGAGTCACTTCTTCTTCCGAGATGGGCACCATGCCTATCTCATTCTGACAGCTAATGTGTTTTCCTGATAGCGCAAGGTAAACTGAAGAAATCTGGCAATCCGCCATCAGCTCAGCCTGATCAATCGCACGCTGTACACATTTTACCACTGACTCGAGATCGTTTACGCCACCCTTGTCCATTCCGCGTGAGGGGCAACTCCCCACACCGATAATGTTAACTACACCGTCAGGCAGAACTTCCCCTACTAAAGCGGCAACTTTGGCTGTGCCAATCTCCAGTCCCACTACCAGTTTTCTGTCCGTCGCCTTGATCATTATTATTCTACCTGTGCCTGATTCTGTTGCTTGTCCAAATTAGGATCCGGGTCCGGAAGTGCCTCCCATCCGACCGCTGCACCTGAGTCATAACGCAAATCAACGTAGGTTATCTTTTTGTTATCCGTCTGCGCCTGTTGCTCAAGCAGTGGGTAGAGTTCAACAAAACGCGCTAAACGTTTCATTGTTTCTCCCCGACCAAGATTAAGTTGTATGCCATTATTTAACGTCAACTGCCAGGAACGACGCGCCGTCATGGCGACAGCTTTCAAGGTAAAGTTATCTTTTGCCAGGACACTGCCCATATCCCGGTAACCTTGTAGTACTTCATTTTCGCTCCCTTCCGGGCCCGATAACTTCGGTAAATTCTGCTGTCCGTTATTACGAGCGGCCGGGACGCTAAACGCATTACCTTGCATGTCGATCATATTCTGATCATTCCAACGTGCAATGGGCACAAATTCAACCAGATGAATCTTTAATTTATCAGGCCATTGCTTTCTTACACTAGCCTGTTTTATCCAGGGTAAACGTTCTATCTGCTGCTGAATAATATTGACATCCTGAGTCATAAAAGTACCAGGAGGCCCCAATGACAAAATAGACTGCCTGATATCATCATTACGCGTGTAGTGTCGCTCTCCAGTGACGACCAGCTTCGAAAGTGGTAATCGCTGGGCATCCTCCATCCAGTTCACCACCATAAAAGTCCCGACAATAATCGTCAGTAACACAATACACAGAAAAATAATTCCCGCCAGGCGCGAACCGTTACTGTGACGTGGACCGTGACCTTCTTCTGGTCGCTGACGCGAATTCAGTGCAGCCTGCGACATATCAATCAGCCAGCGCCAGAATACGAACCACCAGCTCCGAGAAGGTTATTCCTGCCTGTCGTGCAGCCATTGGTACCAGGCTATGGCTCGTCATCCCTGGAGAGGTATTGACCTCCAACAGATAAAATTGACCGTCACTGTCCTGCATTACGTCCACGCGTCCCCAGCCACTGCATCCTAAAACATTCCAGGCTTGTAAAACCAAGTTCTGTAACTCTTGTTCTTTTTGTACACTTAAACCGGTCGGACATAAATATTTTGTCTGATCGGATATATACTTAGCATTATAATCGTAGAAGATTCCTGCCGGTTGAATACATATTGGAGGTAAAATATTATTTCCCAGTACCGCAACGGTATATTCAGGTCCGCTTAACCACTTTTCAATCAGCACTTCAACGTCATGCTTAAAGGCTTGTGTTAGAGCTTCAGCCAGCGCGTCAAGGCTATCGACTTTTGACATACCAACACTTGAGCCTTCGCGGTTAGGTTTCACAATAACCGGTAAACCTAAAGCCTTAATACTACTCAATTGGGCATCAGTAAGCTCTTGACTCCACTCATCACGACGTACTGTTACCCCGGCAGCTACCGGAAGCCCAGCCCCCTGCCACAGCAGTTTGGTACGCAGTTTATCCATGGTGATGGCCGAAGCCATCACACCACTTCCGGTATAAGGGATCTGCATCATCTCCAGTAATCCCTGAAGAGTGCCGTCTTCGCCGCCACGACCATGTAGAGCGATAAAGACTCTATCAAATCCCAATGCTTTTAATTCTGTCACCGGACGTGACTGTGGGTCAAAAGCCACGGCATCAATACCCGCTTCCCTCAGACCCGCCAGAACCGCTTTGCCGGACTCCAGAGAGACCTCACGTTCAGCAGAAGAACCACCTGACAGCACCGCTATTTTATCAGCCATAATGGTCATCCTCTTTTTTTTGAGGCTGGAGTTTGATCTCTGATAGGTATTTCGCAAGCTTACCGATGTTACCTGCTCCCTGTACGAGGATCAGATCGTTGCCAGACAGCATCGGAGCCAGCATCTCAGGAACATCACCATGCTCAGAGACCAAAATAGGATCGACCTTACCGCGGCTACGGATAGTACGGCATAACGAACGGCTGTCAGCTCCGGGGATCACGGGCTCACCGGCTGCATAAACATCCAGCATCAGTAACACATCAACCTGTGATAAGACGCTGGCAAAATCATCATATAAATCACGCGTACGTGTATAGCGATGAGGTTGAAAGATCATGACCAAATTCTTATCCGGCCAGCCCGCACGCGCAGCTTTAATGGTGACATCCACTTCTGTTGGGTGATGCCCATAGTCATCCACTAACACTGCCTTACCAGATTTACCGTTAACGGCCTCAAGGTCAAACTCACCCAAGAAATCAAAACGGCGTCCGGTTCCCTGGAAGTTTTCCAGCGCTCTCAGGATAGCTGCATCGTCAATTCCTTCTTCGGTTGCGACCGTAATCGCTGCCGTCGCATTTAAGGCATTGTGACGCCCCGGAGCATTCAGTACGACTTCAAGTACCGGTTTATCCTGGCGTACCACTGTAAAGTAGCCCTGAGCTCCGGACTGACGATAATTTTCAACACGCACATCAGCATCTGGACTAAAACCATAGGTTGTGGTTTGACGCCCGACACGTGGCAACAGCTCACGAATCACCGGATCATCCACACACATCACTGCACGACCATAGAAGGGCAAATTGTGCAGAAAACTGATAAAGGTCTGCTTTAAGATCTCAAAGTCGCCTTGGTAGGTATCCATATGGTCGGCTTCAATATTCGTCACCACTGACACCATCGGCTGCAAGTGCAGGAATGACGCATCGCTCTCGTCGGCTTCTGCAATCAGGTAACGGCTATTGCCCAGGCGCGCATGTGTTCCCGCCGCCTTCACCAGACCGCCGTTAACAAAGGTCGGATCAAGACCGGCTTCGGCATAAATATTGGATACCATTGCCGTCGTGGTGGTCTTACCGTGAGTGCCGGCAATTGCGATACCATGACGAAAACGCATCAACTCAGCCAGCATTTCTGCCCGGCGAATAACCGGAATACGCGCTTCATGGGCTGCAACAATTTCAGGATTATCCGCCGAAATTGCGCTGGACATTACAACAACGCTCGCATCGCGCACATTCTCAGGGCGATGATTGAAATAAATTGTTGCTCCCAGTGCTGACAACTGTTGTGTGACCGGATTCGGAGCCAGATCGGAGCCGCTGATCTGATAGCCTTCGTTAGCCAGAACCTCAGCAATACCACCCATACCAGCGCCGCCGATACCAACAAAGTGAATATGCCGGACGCGACGCATCTCGGGCACGATTGAACGCAGTTTCGCCAGTTGTTGTGTATTCATTCTCTAAACCTGAGGACGGTATTCCGTCATTACATCAAAATCATGGGAGCCTTTGGCTACCCACAAAGATTATTTTCCAGCCACGGCAGCAACTTCTTTCGCGACCCGTTCGGTCGCATCAGGAATCGATGCTGCCCGAGCACGTTGTGCCATGACCAATAAAGTTTCACGATCCCAACCCGAAAGCGTGGCCGTTACGTTATCTACAGTAAATTGTGGCTGCTCAAGGATAGTGGCTGCTCCTGCCTTTTCCAGCGGCAGTGCATTCCAGTACTGCTGTCTGTCTTTATGCTGGAAAGGCACAAAGAGTGCAGGTAATCCGGCTGCCGCGATTTCACTCACGGTCAGCGCGCCGGAACGGCAGACAACCACATCAGCCCAGGCATAAGCCGCCGCCATATCATCAATGAACTCAGTAATTTTATGCTGCGAAGCAATATCACCATAAGCCTGTTGTACCGAGTCCAGTCCTCCCTTGCCGGTTTGATGCCAGAGAGTAATATGCTCTGCCAGTCGCCCAGCAACCTGCGGCATAATCTGATTCAGTATCCGTGCACCTTGCGAACCACCGACCACCAACACGTGTAACGGCCCCTCTCGCTCGGCAAAGCGCTGTTCCGGAAGCGGTAAGGCCAGCACATCTGTTCGTACCGGATTTCCCACGACATCAGCCTCAGGAAAGGCCCCAGGAAATGCCTGCATCACTTTGCTGGCGATTTTTGCCAGCCATTTATTCGTCAGCCCGGCAATACCGTTCTGCTCATGCAGTACCACAGGAATACCGAGCGACCATGCAGCCAGCCCACCGGGTCCTGAGACATAGCCGCCCATACCCAGTACAACATCGGGTTTCCAGGCTTTCATGATGGCCCGAGCCTGACGCCAGGCTTTAAAAATTTGTAGCGGCGCCATTAACTGCGCCTTGATGCCTTTCCCACGCAGACCAGAAATTCGAATAAAATCGATTTCGATACCATGGCGAGGAACCAGGTCAGCTTCCATGCGATCGCGAGTACCTAACCAGCGAACCTGCCAGCCTTGAGCAATCAAATGATGTGCAACAGCCAGCCCCGGGAACACGTGCCCTCCTGTTCCTCCGGCCATTACCATTAACCGTTTTGATTTGCCTGTCATTTGGCGCTCCGTGTAAACGCCTGTGCTTTCGCCAGACGAGTTTCATAATCAATTCTTAATAGCAACATAATGGCGGTAGACATTATCAGTAAACTGGAACCACCATAACTTATCAGCGGTAGTGTCAAACCTTTAGTCGGTAACATGCCCGATGCCGCCCCCACGTTAACCAGCGCCTGGAAGCTAAACCAGATACCAATGGAACAAGCCAGAAAACCGGCAAACCGCTGGTCAATTTCCAAGGCGCGTTTACCGATCGACATAGCACGAAAAGCCACGCAGAATACCATTAAAAGCGCAATCACCACACCGATATATCCCATCTCCTCAGCCAGAATGGAGAAGATAAAGTCGGTATGGGCTTCGGGTAAATACTCCAGCTTCTGCACTGAATTCCCCAGACCCTGGCCCCACATTTCACCGCGACCAAAAGCCATCAGTGACTGGGTCAACTGGTAACCGCTACCAAAAGGATCATCCCATGGATTCCAGAAAGAGGTCACACGACGAACACGATAAGGAGCAGCAAGGATCAGCATCACCACCGCGGCGACACCGGAACAGATAATGGCAATAAATTGCCAAAGTTTAGCGCCGGCCAGAAACAACATCGCAAGGGTGGTAACAAACAGTACGACTACCGTTCCAAGATCAGGCTGGGCCAGCAATAGCAGCGCCATAACAAGAATAACGCCCATCGGTTTCAGGAAGCCGCGCAGGTTATTACGCACCTCATCCACTTTACGTACCAAGTAGTTCGAGAGATAACAGAACAGTGCGAGCTTGGACAGCTCTGCAGGCTGGATGCGCAATGGTCCGATGGAAATCCAGCGTGAAGCACCATTGACCGAGCTACCCACGACGAGCACTATCACAAGCATCCCCATAGATGCCAGAAGCATAGCCGTACTGTATCGCTGCCAGAACCCCATCGGCAGACGTAGCGTTATCATCGACAGCACAAAGGCCAGAGTAATATAAAGCCCATCACGCTTGGCAAATAAAAACGGATCGTTTGCCAGTCGCTGTCCCACCGGCATGGAAGCTGAAGTGACCATGACAAAACCTATGGCAGTCAGACCAAGGGTTAACCACAGTAAGGTGCGATCGTAGAGTAATCTGCTATTAGCCTCTGCATCGCTGGTGCCCATGATCCACCCTTTTAATGGCGACACAGCCCAAACCAAGAAACCGAATCCTGGCAACCGGGGCAGACGCAAACGGGGGAGAGGCAATCGCATTAGCCAAACTCCTTCGCAAGGCGGGTAAAAACGTCACCACGCTGTTCAAAGCTTTTAAACTGATCCAAGCTGGCACAGGCAGGCGACAGCAGCACCATATCACCGGCTTTAAGCTGCCCTGCTAACAATTGAATAGCCTGTTCCATTGTTTCAGTCTGATGGGCGATTTCAGGTCGTAAAGCCACCAGTTCCGCGGCATCACGACCAAAACAATAGAGTCGAATATTATCAGCCTGTAGATAAGGGGACAGCGGTGCAAAATCCGCGGACTTTCCATCCCCCCCCAGGAGTAGATACAGCGTTCCGTCAACGTGCAGACCATTCAACGCCGCTTCGGTGCTACCGACATTGGTGGCTTTAGAGTCATTAATCCAGCGTACGCCCTTATTGTCCAACGCCAACTGGAAACGGTGAGCCAGACCACCAAACTGCATCAATGCGTTAAGACTGCTCGAACGTGGCAGACCGACCGCATCAGCCAGTGCCAGGGCAGCAAGCGCATTGGTATAATTATGCTGACCGACTAGCTTCATCTCTTTACTGCTAAGGACTTTTTCACCTTTAGCCTGCAGCCAGACATCGCCTTGCTGTTGGGTAAGATGGTAGTCGCCTGCATTAATGCCAAAGCTGACACAGCGTGTATCTGCTCCGTCCGGGGGCAAAGTCAGGGCATCGTCAGCATTCACGACACAGACTTTCGCCTGGTCGTAGATACGTAATTTGGCCGAACGATACTGACCCAGCCCTGATGGATACCTGTCCATATGATCTTCAGTGACATTGAGGATAGTCGCCGCCGCTGCTTTCAGGCTGTAGGTTGTTTCCAGTTGAAAGCTCGACAGTTCAATGACATACAGATCGCAGGCATTTTCCAACAGTTTCAATGCTGGCTGACCGATATTGCCGCCGACGCCGACGTTAACCCCCGCAGCTTTGGCCATTTCACCGACCATCGTCGTGACAGTACTTTTACCATTTGATCCCGTCACCGCCACAACTGGCGCCTGCACTTCGCGGCAAAATAGTTCGATATCACCGACAATTTCAACCCCCGCATCGGCCGCTGCCGCTAATGTCGGATGCGCTAATGCCATACCCGGGCTGGCAACAATTAAATCAGCATTCAGCAACCATTCTTGCTGTAATGAACCGGTATGGCACTCAACCTGCTCGGGTAAATGGTTAATACCTGGTGGCGTGGCGCGGGTATCCATCACGCGCGGAAATACCCCGCGTGAAACGAAGAAATCAACACAAGACAGGCCGGTCAGACCCAATCCGATAATAACGACGTTTTTACCCTGATAGTCAGCCATGATTAGCGTACCTTCAACGTTGCCAGGCCAATGAGCACCAGCATCAGAGAAATAATCCAGAAACGCACAATCACTCGTGGTTCTGGCCAGCCTTTCAATTCATAGTGGTGGTGGATAGGTGCCATACGGAAAATACGCTGTCCGCGTAATTTGAAAGAACCGACCTGCAAAATCACCGACAGCGTTTCCACCACAAATACGCCGCCCATAATCACCAGCAAAAACTCCTGACGCAGCAGAACCGCGATCGTTCCTAATGCCCCACCAAGAGCCAGCGAACCCACATCCCCCATAAAGACTTGTGCCGGATAGGTGTTGAACCAGAGGAACCCTAATCCCGCACCGACAATCGCAGTACAGACAATCACGAGTTCGCCCGCATGACGCAGATAAGGTATATGCAGATACCCGGCAAAGTTCATGTTACCCGTGGCCCAGGCGACCAAAGCAAAACCTGCAGCAACTAATACGGTTGGCATAATTGCCAGACCATCCAAGCCATCGGTCAGGTTAACGGCGTTACCAGTACCGACAATCACAAAATAGGCCAGCAAGACATAAAACAGCCCTAACTGCGGCATCACATCTTTAAAAAACGGCACCACCAGCTGAGTCGCTGCGGTATCTTTTCCGGCGATATACATAGTGAACGCAACGGCCAGAGCAATTACCGACATCCAAAAATATTTCCAGCGGGCGATAAGTCCTTTGGTGTCTTTACGCACCACTTTGCGATAATCATCGACAAACCCAACGATACCGTAGCCCACCAGCACAAACAGGACACACCAGACATACGGATTAGAAGGGTAAGCCCACATCAGTACCGAAATGACAATCGAGGCGAGGATCATTAACCCGCCCATCGTCGGGGTACCGCGTTTACTGAAATGCGACTCAGGGCCGTCATGACGAACCACTTGTCCGAATGAAAGCTTCTGTAAATGGGCGATAAAACGCGGTCCCATCCATAAAGAGATAAATAAAGCCGTTAACAAACTGACGATGGCGCGAAACGTCAAATAAGAAAAGACGTGAAAACCGGAATAATATTTGACCAGATATTCGGCCAGCCAGACTAACATGCTTGTTTCTCCTGCAAGGCGCGGACTACGTCTTCCATAGCCGCACTACGTGAACCTTTCACCAAAATAGTTAATTCCGGGTGAGTGGCGATTAATGCTTTCAAACGTGTAACCAGTGCACTTTTATCGGTAAAATGTTCACCCACACCAGAGGCATGGCTTAACGCTTCACTTAATACTCCGACACTCAAAACACTGTCGATTGCTGCTAATTTTGCCGCCTCGCCAACCTGACGATGGCAGCTCTCTGCTTCAACACCCAACTCGCCCATGTCACCGACGACCAGTATCCGGTAACCCGGCATTTCTGCCAGAACCTGTACTGCGGCAGTCATCGAACCGACATTGGCGTTATAGGTATCATCCAGCAGTTGCTGATGTTCATTCAAACACACAGGAAACAGGCGACCGGGTACGGGTTGCAAGTCACCTAAGCCCGCTTTTATTGCTTCCAGCGGGGCACCCACTGCCGTAGCCAGTGCCGCAGCAGCCAAGGCATTAGCAATGTTATGGCGGCCCGGTAGAGGTAGCGACACGGCAACAGTTCCCTCCGGCGTTTGCAAGATAAACTCACATCCCCTGGCAGTGATCTGAATATTGCGCGCGCTGAAATCGCAGCCCTCGGTATCCGGTGAAAACTGCCATACCGTTCGGTTCGTTAACGACGGACGCCACCCGGACAAGTCATTACTGTCGGCATTAATAATCGCAATGCCCTCTGCGGATAGCCCCTGGAAAATTTCGCCTTTCGCTTTTGCCACACCCGCCAGAGAACCAAAACCTTCGAGGTGTGCTGCAGCCAAGTTATTCACTAGCGCAGCTTGTGGGCGGGTTAATGATACCGTCCAGGCAATTTCCCCCTGATGGTTCGCGCCAAGCTCGATAACGGCAAAGTCGTATTCCGGGGTCAGACGCAGCAACGTCAGAGGAACACCGATATCATTATTCAGGTTACCTGCGGTATAGAGTGTATTACCGCAGTGACGCAATATCGCCGCAGTCATCTCTTTAACGGAGGTTTTACCTGATGACCCTGTCAGCGCAACAACGCGGGCAGGAACTTGCTGACGCACCCATGCACCTAGCTCTCCAAGAGCCTGACGTGTATCCGTCACCACTACTTGCGGAACAGGAATATCAAGCGGACGAGAGACCAGCAATGCGCCAGCTCCCGCTTTAACGGCATCGGCGGCAAAGTCATGGGCGTCAAAACGTTCACCCTTCAGTGCCACAAACAGGCAGCCTGGCGTCAGTTTGCGGGTATCGGTCGTGACTTCAGTGATTTCGAGGTCTGCACCGTATGCCTGCCCTTGTAGGATAATCGCGAGCTGTTTTAGAGAAACCGGGATCATACCGCGCCCCCTAATAATGCCATGGCGGTGCTACGGTCAGAGTAGTCAAGGCGACGATGGCCAACAATCTGATAATCTTCATGGCCTTTACCTGCCAACAGCACTACATCATTCTCTTTTGCCTGCATGATGGCAGCAGTAACGGCTTCCGCTCGCCCCTGAATAACCCGAGCCAGCCCGGGATCCACCATCCCTGCCAGAATATCTGCAACGATAACTGCGGGATCTTCGGTACGCGGATTATCATCAGTCACTATCGCGATATCGGCATATTGTTCAGTAATTGCGCCCATTAATGGACGTTTACCGGTATCCCGGTCTCCGCCACAGCCAAAGACACACCACAGTTTGCCCTGACAATGCAGGCGCGCAGCGGCGAGGGCTTTTTCCAGCGCATCGGGCGTATGGGCGTAATCCACCACTACAGTGGGTTTTCCGGCAGCACGGAACACTTCCATACGACCACAAACCGGTTGTAACTGGTCGGCAGTCTGCAGTAATCCTTCCAGCGGATAACCAAGTGCCAGTAACGTAGCCAGCGCCAGTAACAAATTACTGACGTTAAAAGGTCCCATCAGGCGGCTATCAATTTTGCCGTCGCCCCAGGATGAAGAGAAATGAATCAAGGCCCCGCCATCGTGATACTCAACGTCACGCGCGGCAACCCAACGCCCGGAATAATCCGGCTGAATCGTATTTTCCATACTGACAGCAACCGCATCAGGCAAGCGGTTGAGCCACTGACGTCCGATTTCATCGTCGACATTGATAATCGCCTGTCCGTACTCATGGTTGGAAAATAACAACCATTTTGCGGCGGCGTAATTTTCCATCGTGCCATGATAATCCAGGTGATCACGGCTAAGGTTCGTAAACACTGAGGCAGCAAAACTCAGCGCAGCAACCCGGTGCTGTACCAGACCATGGGACGAGACTTCCATTGCCCCAAAGGTTGCGCCTTGAGCCAGTAAACTCTCTAACTCACGCTGAATATCTACAGCGGATCCGGTGGTATTTTCCGCGGCGACAACTTGCCCGAGCAAGCCATTACCAACAGTACCCATTACGGCACTTTTTTCACCGAGTCGCTGCGCCCACTGCGCCAGTAGCTGGGTGGTTGTCGTTTTTCCGTTCGTTCCGGTGACACTAACCAGACGCATAACCGAAGAGGGGTCATGATAGAAACGCCCTGCCAGGGCAGAAAGACGTTGTGAAAGCTGGCTGAGATAGATAACAGGCACACCGTGCATATCACGCACTTCGCCGTCTTGCGCCTCACCTTCAGCTTCGGCAATAACGGCAGCCACACCTTGTGCGATAGCTTGCGGGATATAGCGACGCCCATCTACCGCATGCCCGAGGATTGCCACAAACAGATCGCCCGCAGCCGCTGTACGACTGTCGAGTGTCATCTCTCGTAATGCTCGCGCGGGAAGCGATGCTACCCAAGGCGCAAGAAGGTCATGCAAATTACGATCTGCCACCTGATGCCTCTTTCTGATTAATTACAAACTCGTTTTTTTCTCCGGTAGCTAATGCATCCGGCTCAATATTCATGGTACGCAGCACCCCGCCCATAATGGCACCAAAGACTGGGGCTGATACGGCACCACCGTAGTATTTACCCGCTTGTGGGTCGTTAATCACCACCACCAAGGCAAAGCGTGGGTGGCTGGCAGGGGCGATACCGGCCGTATAGGCAAGATATTTATTAATGTACTTACCATCCGGTCCGACTTTTTTAGCCGTACCGGTTTTAATCGCAATACGGTAGCCTTTAATCGCCGCTTTAACCCCGCCGCCGCCGGGTAAAGCAACGCTTTCCATCATATGCAACACTTTACGTACTGTAGCCTCCGGGAAAATACGTTCCCCCGGAACAGGCGGATCCACTTTAGTTATCGACAGTGGCCGGTATATGCCATAACTGCCGATTGTGGCGTAGGCTCGCGCTAACTGTAACGGAGTAACCATTAGCCCATAGCCGAAAGAGAAGGTGGCCCTCTCTATGTCAGACCACCGTTTTTGTGTTTGAGGATATAAGCCACTGCGTTCTCCGACCAACCCCAAATTGGTCTCTTTCCCAAATCCAAAACGAGAGTAAGTATCTACTAACGCAGAGGAGGGCATCGCTAACGCCAGCTTTGAAACACCGACGTTACTCGACTTCTGTAAAACCCCAGTGAGTGTCAACTCACTGTAACGGCCAACATCTTTGATTTCATGACCATTCACACGGTAAGGGATGGTATTCAGCACCGAATTGTCATTCACCACGCCACGTTGAAGTGCCGTCATAATCACCATTGGTTTCACCGTTGAACCCGGTTCAAACACATCGGTGATGGTACGGTTACGCATGACGTCTTTTTCAGTATCAGCCAGATTATTAGGGTTATAGGACGGGCTGTTTGCCATCGCCAGTATTTCACCGGTATTCACGTCTACCAGTACCGCACTACCTGACTCAGCTTTGTTAAAAGCTACCGCATTACTTAATTCACGGTAGACCAGCGCCTGCAGGCGCTCATCGATACTTAAAGCCAGATTATGCGCAGCCTGGCTGTCAGTAGAGGAGATATCTTCAATCACGCGTCCGAAACGGTCTTTACGTACCACTCGTTCGCCGGGCTGGCCGGTAAGCCATTTATCGAAGCTTTTTTCAACCCCTTCAATGCCTTGGCTGTCCACGTTGGTGAAGCCAATTAAGTGAGCAGTCACTTCACCTGAAGGATAGTAACGACGTGATTCCTGACGTAAATGGATGCCAGGAAGCTTGAGTTGTTTAATATAGTTACTGACGTCCGGATTGACCTGACGAGCCAGATAAATAAAGCGACTTTTCGGATTGCTGTTCACGCGAGTGGCAAGCTGATCAAGCGGCGTATTCAGTGCATCAGCCAAGGCTTTCCAACGGTTATCCAAAGTTATCCCACCGGCATCATGCAGCTCTTTAGGATCAGCCCAAATGGCATTCACCGGCACGCTAACAGCCAGCGGACGACCCGCACGGTCGCTGATCATGCCACGAACACTTGAGACTTCCTGTACCCGAAGCGAACGCATATCCCCTTGACGAACTAACATATCCGGATTGATGACCTGTAACCAGGCAACGCGTCCCATCAGTAATAGCAGCGCCAGCAGAATACAACCGCAAAGCAACGCAAAACGCCAACTGATAAAGTTGGCCTGAACTTCCGGGCGTTTTGATTTCGGCGTTCTTACTGCTAGTTTCATCTGCTACTTACTTCCTCATTGCTGAACAACAATATTTTCCTGTGAAGGATCAACATGCTGTAGTTGCAATTTGTCCTTTGCAATCCGTTCGACGCGGCTATGATCGCCAAGCGCATTTTCTTCCAGAATCAGGTTACGCCACTCAATATCCAGAGCATCACGTTCCACCACCATTTGCTCACGCTGGGCTGTCAGTAGTCGCGTTTTGTGCGCAGTTGTCACAACAACAACGGCAGTAATGACAATCGCGACAAACAAACAGAGCGGTAATTTACCGTTACGCAGTAAATCACCGCCGATCACTCCCGGCAGTGAATGACGTTCAGGATTTCCCACCTGAGCAATCTGAGCAACCTTACTCAGTGACTCAGCCACGCGGTTAATCATGCACCAGTCCTTTCAGCAATACGCAATACTGAACTACGAGCCCGGGCATTTTCTGCAATTTCCGCTTCACCCGGCATCAATTTGCCTAAGGCTTTTAACTGACGACCGCCCAGTTTACTCAGCTGTGCTTCGGTCAGCGGCAGCCCGGCAGGGACCTGGGCCCCACGGCTGTTTCCACGCATAAAACGCTTCACAATACGGTCTTCAAGAGAATGGAAACTGATAATCGATAACCGCCCTCCCGTGGCTAAGACTTCAAGGGAACCATTAAGCGCCTGCTCAATTTCGTCCAGCTCACTGTTGACCCAGATGCGTATCGCCTGGAAAGTACGGGTTGCCGGGTGCTTAAACTTATCTTTAACCGGCATGGCCTCAGATACGATTTGCGCTAATTCTTTAGTACGAGTGATCGGCGGCAGCTCACGGTTACGCTCAACAATAGCGCGGGCGATACGTTTACCGAAACGTTCCTCACCGTAGGTTTTTATCACCCAGGCGATGTCCGCTTCATCCGCTGTTTGTAGCCATTGGGCTGCCGACTGGCCACGCGTTGGGTCCATACGCATATCCAGCGGACCATCACGCATAAAGGAAAATCCGCGCTCTGCATCATCAAGCTGCGGAGAAGAAACACCCAAATCCAGTAAAATACCGTCAATCTTGCCGATTAATCCGCGTTCTTCAACATAGGTTGCCAGGGAGGAGAAAGGGCCATGAACAATAGAAAACCGAGGGTCATCAATAGCCTCAGCCGCGGCAATCGCCTGTGGGTCACGATCGATTGCCAGTAGTCGTCCTTCCGGACCTAATTGGGACAAAATCAGACGTGAATGGCCCCCACGGCCGAAAGTACCATCAATATAGATACCATCTGGACGAATATTCAGACCATTTACCGCTTCATCAAGCAACACGGTTGTGTGTTTAAAAGTTTGCATATTATTTAAAATGACAAATCCTGTAGACTTCCCGACAGAGCATTCATAGACATCTGTGCAGCGTCAATGTCTTCCTTGACCTGTTGATGCCAGGCCGTTTCATCCCAAATTTCAAATTTATTGAATTGCCCGACAAGCATTATTTCTTTAGTCAACCCGGCGTACTGGCGCAATACTGGCACCAGCAACAAACGTCCGGCACTATCCATCTGGCATTCGCTGGCATGGCCCAACAATAGCCGCTGTACGCGGCGTTCTGCGGGATTCATACTAGATAAACGAGAAAGCTTCTGCTCAATGATTTCCCATTCAGCAAGAGGATAGAGCAGCAAACTTGGGTGGTGGATATCGATGGTACATACCATCTGGCCTTCAGAGATACTCATCAGCTGTTCCCGATAACGGGTAGGCACGGCAAGCCGTCCCTTGCTGTCAAGATTGACAAGCGTTGCCCCACGGAACATACCGTTTCCCCCCTCTGGTGGCTAACTTCACCACTTTACCCCACAAATTCCCACATATAAGGAGTTTACGGAGCATAGGAAAAGCTTGTCAAGCAAGGCTGAGGCTGTTGCGAGAATAAATTCTCTTTGTCAGATGAGATATTAAAGAGACAAACAACAGAGGTTCTGCCCGGATGAGAAAATTAACGTTATGAATATTTGAAAGAAAAAGGAAAATAAGCGCAAATAATGTTAAATACCCAGATATTGAAAGACGCTAAAGTATTAGCTTCTCCGTCTAAAATACCCACAGTATTCTAGCGGTTCTTCGTCACTAAAAACAGTGATGATTCCAGATACGACGCGGCTTGAGCAGCAGTTGCAGATGAGTAATTACTCGCCAATGGCTAATAATTAGATCTTAGCCCCAATATGTGTGTAACAAAATAATACAATGTAACTTTTCATTTACGTTAAAGTCAGTTTTAGTCAATGCTAAATAATGACAGCTAAAATTAAGAAACAATAAATAGTCTTGGTCCCAAATACACATAAAATCATTTAAGATAATTCCCGAATGATTTAAGTGAGCACAAACAGAATTCGGGATGGCTCACTGTGTAAAGTCAGGCTGCCGGCAACTTAAAATATTGCTGCTGTACTTTAAGTTACCGATTATGCCCCGCCCTCTAATTACGGCTCAAACTTCCCCGACGATAAAGAGTACGTCGAATACGCGTCAATCCAGGTTTGGGTTTACGCGGTTCATCAAGACTCGCCAGAACCAGTTCAAGCACTCTTTCAGCAACATCTCGGTGACGCTGGGCGACCGCGAGCACCGGGCACTGCAAGAAATCGAGTAACTCATTATCACCAAAGGTGGCAATAGCGAGATCGGAAGGCAGACGACCATGACGCCGCAAGGTGACATCCATCACGCCCTGTAGCAGAGGAAATGAGGTGGTAAATAATGCCTGAGGCATATCATGCGTTTCCAGCCACTTGTCAAAAAGCGAAGCAGCGGCTTCACGCTCATAGCTATTGGTATAGAGATAGTCGACTTTACGTGTGTCTCCCTGCCAGGCAGAACGGAAACCTTGTTCACGTAAGTAACTCACTGAAAGTTCAGGTAACGCTCCCAGATACAGGACATTTTCTACCGGGAAAGTCCGTAGTTCAGCAGCCAGCATTTCGGCGTCACTCTGATCGGATCCCACCACACTAATAAAATGTTCAGGATCTAATGCCCGGTCAAGGGCGATAACAGGAAAAGAGTCTTTTGCCCAGCGCTGGTAAAAAGGATGTTCAGGCGGGAGTGAAGTAGAAACAATGATAGCGTCAACTTGTCGCTGTAAAAGATGCTCAATACAGCGCATCTCATTATCGGGCTGATCCTCAGAACAAGCGATAAGCAACTGATAGCCACGCTGGCGTGCTTGTCTTTCCAGATAATTAGCAATGCGGGTATAGCTGGTATTCTCAAGGTCAGGAATAACCAGACCAATAGAACGCGTACGCCCGGCACGTAAACCGGCTGCCACCGCATTGGGGTGATAGTTATGCTCACGAACCACCGCCATGACTTTTTCAACGGTTTTATCACTTACACGGTACTGTTTTGCCTTACCATTGATAACATAACTCGCCGTCGTACGTGACACACCTGCCAGACGTGCGATTTCATCCAATTTCACTGTAGCCCCTTACTCACCAGATTCGTGGTATCCATATTACTCTCATGGTTACATTACTCCCCAGAATAATTCAAGCAGAATGGCTGGCATCGTAATAGAGAAATCAGCGAATAAACATCTTTTAGGACATTGGCCTTCTGACAACCAGAAAAAATAATGCCCTGTTACTCACAGGGCATCACGAAATTTAGCTCAAATCGCCGCCATTGGTGGCTATCACTTTCTGGTACCAGTAGAACGATTTTTTCCGTGTTCTGGCAAGCGTACCTTGCCCATGATCGTTTCTGTCGACGTAGATAAAGCCATAGCGCTTGCTCATTTCACCGGTAGAGGCCGAAACCAGGTCAATACAGCCCCAGGTGGTATAACCGATAATAGGAACGCCGTCCTTAATCGCCTCGCCCATTTCGCGAATATGGCTGCGCAAATAAGCAATGCGATAGTCATCTTCTACCTGCCCCTGGCTTGTCAGCTCATCTTTTGCACCCAGCCCATTCTCTACCAGGAATAACGGTTTCTGGTAGCGGTCAAAAATGGTGTTCATGGTAATACGCAATCCTTTAGGATCGATGCCCCATCCCCATTCACTGGTTTTGATATGCGGATTAGGCACGGTATTGATAAGGTTTGCCACCGAGACGTTTTCATCATCCATTTTTGCTTTTGCACATCGGGACGCGTAGTAACTGAATGAAACAAAATCAACGGTATTTTTGAGGATCTCTGCATCTTCCGGCTGCTGCTGGATCTGAATGTCGTTATCACTGAAAAAACGCGCGGCATAAGAAGGGTAATAACCACGCGCTTGAACATCAATAAACAGTAAGTTTTCCCGATTCTTCTCAATCGCAGCCCAGACATCTTCCGGATCACAAGAGTAAGGGTAAAAATCACCGCCCGCCAGCATGCAACCCACCTGATTATTCGGGTTAATATCGTGCGCCTTTTTCGTTGCCAGTGCGCTGGCAATCAATTGGTGATGACCTGCCTGATATTTAACTTGCTCTTTATTTTCCCCGTCCTGGAAAATCAAACCGCCACCCGTAAATGGAATATGCAGCAGGATATTTATCTCATTAAAGGTCAGCCAGTATTTCACCAGGCCATTGAATTCAGTGAAACAAGTCGTGGCATAGCGCATAAAAAAGTCGATGACTTTTCTGTTTCTCCATGAACCGTATTTCTCGACCAAATTCATTGGAATATCAAAATGGCACAGCGTGACTAATGGCTCAATATTGTATTTTCGGCATTCATTAAACAGATCTTTATAGAACTGAATCCCTTCTTGATTAGGCTCGGCCTCATCACCGAGTGGGAAAATACGGCTCCAGGCAATAGAAGTACGAAAGACTTTAAACCCCATCTCCGCCAGCAGTGCGATATCCTCTTTATAACGATGATAAAAATCTATCGCCTCATGGCTGGGGTAGAAAACATCGGCATCAATTGTCGGGGCTGCTGATCGCCTAGTTTCACTTGAAGGCGTTCTTTTCCATAAGGAATCACATCGACTGTTGCAATGCCTTTTCCATTTTCACGGTATGCACCCTCAGCCTGATTGGCAGCGATTTCGCTACTGGCGGGTCTGCGCTGTGATGCCATTATTCTCTACTCGCATTATCTAACGACCGAAGATCTTGATGCGCTAATCGAACGTACCACAACACCGATAATGGTCATTAATCGGGAACTAACGTTACACCCTGCCCATACCGTATGCTGCGATCATCGGCATGACGCTTACCGTGTTACAAATCGCTTAATTGCGGCAGGATACCGAAAGATAGCAGTCATATCAGGAAACTTAACCTCACCAACGGCAAAGCAGCGGCAGGCAGGTATCCAGACAGCATTACAAGAAGCACAGCTTAATGAACATGCCACGTATATGGAAGGAAACTGGAGTATAGAAAGTAGCCATCAGGCGATGCAAAATCTCCTCGACGGAAAACCCGATTTAGACGCCGTTATCGCGGCAAATGATGAAATGGCTATCGGCGCTATGCGCTGCCTGGCAGAGGCCGGAAAAAAAATTCCCGAAGATGTCGCGATTATAGGATTTGATGATATTCCCGCTGCCGCCTACCTGGCTCCGACACTTTCCAGCGTCAAAGCGCCGGTAAACGCCATGCTTGAAGTAGCCATTGAACAGATGTTTGCTCAGCTGGAAGGTAAAAAAATAACGCCTGTCCCTCTCTTTCATTCTGAGCTGGCATCAAGAGAATCGATAAAAAGTATACTGTTGTAGCTACTGGCCAGGGAAAGATGACAAGAGAAAAAAATATCAATCAATCCCGAGTATCAAGTAGCAACTCAATTTCTGTCGGTCACAAATTTTATACCGAATGGGCTATCTAAAAACCGCCACTCCGGTTCTTCACTGGTGACAAAAAGCTGACGAAAATCAGCTATAGCAGGCACACCATACTGCTGTTCTGTGCTACCTATAGCAATGCATCTCGCTCCAGCCCCAAGCGCTGCGGCAATACCGTTGCAGGAATCTTCAAAAACCAGAGTCTGTTCTGCACGGCTACCGAATCGGCCGATCGCCGCCAGATAGGGTTCGGGATCGGGCTTGCCTTTGGTGACATCATCCCGGGATATAATGTGTGCAAACATATCCAGTCGATACCTACGGAGGATATTGTCGATTTTTTTCGGCCAACTGTTGGTTACAAGACCTATATTGACACTATGCCGATTTAACGCCTCCAGGAAAGTTGTTACACCTGGAATCAGGGTATAGTCGGCCTTCTCCTCCCATTGATCGACCAGATGATGAATAATTTTACGCTGCTGAGTATTTTCCCTGGGAAACAACATCGCCAGTGTAAATTCCGGTGATGCACCGATAATAAAACGCTTTGCCATTTCATCACTGATGATATAACCATATTTCTGCGCCGCCATCCTCCATGCTTCAATAATTATTGAATCAGAATCAATAATGACGCCATCGAAATCAAATAATAATGTTGTAAAATTCTCTGTACTGGTATTCATGCTGTATTTTTCCTCGTTATGGCATATTTGTCATTCAGTATCACCACATCCACGATCCCTTGACGTAATACAGAAAGCGCCTGTAGTGGTGAATTAATAATAGGTTCTTCATGTCGATTGAAAGATGTATTAACCAGACAGGGTTGCCCTGTCAGTTCATACCAGCAATTAATTAATCGGAACATAAAAGGATCTTTATCATTTCGGACAACCTGAGGGCGAGCCGTATTATCAATATGAACCACAGCAGGGCATCGCTCTTTCATTATAGGTTTACAAACATATGTTATGGTCATATATTCAGCGGCAATATCTTCGGACGTCCAGTTTTTAAAACATATACCGGCCAGATTTTCTGTTGTTACAGGGCCAAAAGGCATAAATTCGGTGCGCTGAAGTTTATTATTGAGCCAGCGATTAATATCCGCATTATGGGCATGATAAATAATACTACGATTACATAATGCCCGAGAACCAAACTCCATTGGTCCCCGGACAACGCCAATAATAGTATTAGCCCGCAAAAGATGAAGCATATGCTCCGTCATATCTTCCGGAATTTCACAGTGCAGGTCTGATGAAACATCAATAAGACTCTGCACATAAGCATCGCTAAATTGTGGCCCAAGAGACATCCCTGTTAACCGGCAACGCGCTTTCTGTTCTCTCCATGCAGCCGTTACCGCAGCAGCCAAGGGCAACCCCTCATCCCCCATGCAGGGAAGAATAAAAACACCTTCAATACCCGGTAATTCTCGTATTCTTTGATTTAACCGAACATTACCAAACAACCCTCCAGCCAGACAAATATGCCTGATTTTATGATTTTTGATATAAGGTTGGATAAGTTTACAGATGATATTTTCCGTATGGTATTGTGCCGCCGCAGCAATATCTTGTGGTGTGTATTTTCGTATTTCTTCCAATAGTTTTTCAGAATATCCCTGATAGGAGGGCAAATAATAGTCACCACAATTGGCAACCAGTCGATGGCCATGAACATCGATCATTTTACGCATTAATGGCAGCGCTTTCTGCGACGAGCCATGGGCAGCCAAGCCTGCCACTTTACCTTCATGACGGTTAGGGGTAAATCCCAGCAGATGTGTTATTCTGCCGTAGAAATATCCCAGACTGTCAATGGTCGTTTCGCGATGCAAAACAGATTCATTACCATCAACAATATGGCGAACAGTAAAGGAAAGAAAATCACCTCGTCCATCGCTGGTGACAACCAAAGCATTATTCCATGGAGAGCATAGCCAGGCTCCCCAAGCATGAGTATCATGGTGATCGATATACCTGACACGTGTATCCAGATTATTTGAAAATATATACTGATCAAACTCTGCACGTTTTTCACGATCATTATTTAATTCATCAGCTACCCTCTTTCGCAGTATTTCAACATTATCAAAGTTACGCACACATTCAGCGATAACCCTTTCAACATAAAGATTCAGGCTATAGTCTTCGTTAAATCCTGCTTTCCAGCCATAAGCAACAATATCAATATCATTCAGTGTGATATTATTTTCTCTAAGCACAAAATCAATCGACTGTTGCGGCCAGACCTTATGGCATTTTACGCGAGTAAAACGTTCTTCATGTACTGCCGAAAGGATTCTGGTATCTTTAACCAGACACGCGCCCGCGGTATCATTATTCGTCACGCCAAGAATCAACATAAAATAACCCTCGATGATAATTCACCGGTATAGTATTTGGTTAATTTCTGATACTTCTCTAACGCCTCCTGACTGGTGGCGGCAACAATATGAATACGTGAAATATAAAACTGCTGCCTGAGCATCTCGCATATCATCTTTTCGGCACAGGGTTCTTCCAGCGACTGCGGCGTTACCGTCTTTTCTTTCAAAAGAAAAATAAAATATTTTTTCTGCATATATTTTCTGCCTCTGGGAAATCTGGATATCATGTTTTTGTTTCAGGAAGTAAAATGATTAGAAAACAAAGTCCAATGAAAATATAATCAATAAAATTTTGTCATTGATAACGGAGTGGAATGGATATCCGCCAGTTACGCGCTTTCGTCATGCTTGCTGAATGCGGCAGCTACCGCGAGGCTGCACAAAGACTGTTCATCACCCAGCCAGCTCTGACCAAACAAATTCAGGCTCTGGAAAATGAGCTGGGTGTCACGCTGTTCGCCCGGGGACGTAATGGCGCAAAAATCACCCATACAGCCAGACTCTTGCTGGACAGAACTCGCCAGCTTATCTGCCAGACTCACGAGTATCGTGAATATGCCCTCAGTGTTGCCCGAGGATCAAAAGGTCATCTGGCGATTGGGTTTGGAATTTCAGGGATTAAACAAGCACCCGAATGGGTGACCAAATTCCGTCACCATCATCCCGAGATTGAAATTAGTCTGGAAGATATGCCCTCCAGACAGCAGAAGGAGGAACTGTTGAACGGTCGGCTTCAACTGGCATTCATACGTCTGCCGGTAGACCCGCCATTAACTGGGCATTCATTAAAAACAGAGTCTCTGGCCTTGGCAGCAAAGAAAACGATGTTAGTATCCGCCCGGCTCGCTGAAGAAGGAAATAACTTACTGGCGACATTACCACTCTTATTGCTTACACCAAGCAGAGGGACAGGGCTTGATCGTCAGATCTCTCGTTTTCTGCAATTTCACCACGTCATACCGAATATTGTTCAAAGGGCGGGAGATATTCAGACACTGATGGCACTAGTAGCAGCTAACGCTGGTGTCGCGATAGTCCCCCGAAGTGCTGAGTGGTTTGCCGGGAATGATATAGAACTGACGCCATTAAACGGCCCTTATTCCGACTGGGATGTCGGGTTGGCTTGGAATTCGTCTCTGGAAGATCCTGTGCGGGAGTTATTTATTCAGATGGTCAGGAAGCTCCTTGCTTCCTGAGCGGCGGTAGTCGCGTCAAAATGCATGTAGAAGCTCTGTCAGTAGGCTCGCTCAGCAAGTCTGCGTCACGACCCGATATCGACTCAAAATAGTTCGAGTTACCGCAGCTTATTTGATAAAACCGCAGGCAACCCGAATTATTCAAGTCACAGCCTTAACGCATGATTTTGTCGCCACGCGAAACGCCGACGATACCTGAGCGGGCGACTTCAACTATCTTCGCCACATCACGAATAGTATCAAGAAACGCGTTCAGCTTATCGCTGGTGCCTGCCAGTTGTACGGTATAAAGCGTTGGCGTAACGTCCACGATTTGTCCGCGGAATATTTCGGCTGTACGCTTCACCTCTTCGCGTCCGTAGCCACTGGCCTGAACCTTGACCAGCATAATTTCCCGCTCAACAAAAGCACCCTGCCCTAACTCACTGACACGCAATACATCAACCAGTTTATGCAGCTGCTTTTCAATCTGTTCCAGTGCCTTTTCATCACCGACCGTTTGAATGGTCATGCGTGAAAGGGTTGGATCGTCAGTTGGCGCCACCGTCAGACTTTCAATGTTATAACCACGTTGTGAGAACAGGCCGATAACCCGGGATAACGCACCGGATTCGTTTTCCAGTAACACAGATAATACACGGCGCATCATGAGGTTCTCTCCGTTTTGCTTAACCACATTTCATCCATGCTGCCACCGCGGATCTGCATCGGATAAACGTGTTCAGTGCCATCAACTTTCACATCCACAAATACCAGACGACCGCTGCGCACAATTTCCAGCGCTTCAGCCAGTTTGCTTTCCAGCTCTTCTGGTTTGGTGATGTTAATTCCGACATGTCCGTAAGCTTCTGCCACAGCAACAAAGTTCGGTAATGACTCCATATAAGACTGAGAGTGACGGCCAGAATAGATCATATCCTGCCATTGTTTCACCATACCGAGATAGCGGTTATTCAGATTCAATACCAGCACCGCGACACCGTATTGCAATGCGGTCGACAGTTCCTGAATATTCATCTGAATACTACCGTCACCTGTTACACACACCACAGTTTCGTCCGGCAGGGCCATTTTAACACCCAGCGCCGCCGGCAAACCAAAGCCCATCGTCCCCAGACCACCTGAGTTTATCCAGCGACGGGGTTTATCAAACGGATAGTACAGCGCAGCAAACATCTGGTGTTGGCCGACATCAGAAGTGACGTAAGCCTCACCCTTAGTCAGCCGATAAAGCGTTTCTATCGCCGCTTGTGGTTTAATTTCACTGCTGGTGGTATCAAATGCCAGACAGTTACGCGCCCGCCAGTGTTCAATACGCTGCCACCAGTCGTTAAGTTCATCAACAGGCTGTGGTGTCGAGTCTTGCCCCAGCAATTCCAGCATTTGATTCAGAGCTTGTTTCGCATCACCGACGATCGGAATATCTGCCGCCACGGTTTTAGAGATAGACGTCGGATCGATATCGATATGTATCACTGTCGCTTCAGGACAATATTTGGCTAAATTATTGGTGGTACGATCGTCAAAGCGCACACCCACCGCGAAGATGACATCAGAGTTATGCATCACCATATTCGCTTCATAGGTACCGTGCATACCGAGCATACCCAGCGCCTGTTTATGGGTCGCCGGAAATGCCCCCAGCCCCATCAGCGAAGAAACCACTGGAATATTGAGTTTTTCAGCAAGAGCCAGTAATTCACCCTCGCAGGCAGAATTAATGGCTCCGCCTCCCACATACATCACCGGTTTTTTTGCGGATAACAAAGTATGAATGGCGCGCTTGATCTGTCCTTTATGACCCTGAGTCGTCGGGTTATAAGAACGCATACTGACCGACTCAGGCCAGATATACGGGAACTTATTCGCCGGATTCATGATGTCTTTGGGTAAATCAACAACCACAGGCCCCGGGCGGCCGCTACTGGCTAGCCAGAAGGCTTTTTTAATGACCGCAGGAACATCTTCAACCTGCTTAACCAAGAAGCTGTGTTTTACGATAGGGCGAGAAATACCCACCATATCGCATTCCTGGAAGGCATCGTATCCAATCAGAGAGGTTGCGACCTGGCCGGACAATACCACCATCGGAATGGAGTCCATATAGGCGGTAGCAATACCTGTAATAGCGTTAGTTGCACCTGGACCTGAGGTGACCAGTACCACACCGGTTTCCCCGGTAGCACGTGCCAGACCATCAGCCATATGCACAGCGGCTTGTTCATGGCGGACAAGCACATGATCAATTCCGCCCATGGTATGAAGCGCATCATAAATATCGAGTACTGCGCCTCCCGGATAGCCGAATACTTGCTTTACGCCCTGATCGATTAACGATCTGACGACCATTTCGGCTCCTGACAACATCTCCATTGGTTTGCCTCCAGGCTCACGTTGATGACTGTACGTAGAATAATGTTCTACGTTGTCGTTGCCACCCATTGTGTATGACATGTTCATTTTATACCCGCCATACTTCAAATTACCTGTAGGCATTCGAATTATTTTGGCTATATTAATCGTAGTCCGACTAACATAACCGCTCAGGCCAGGTCAGGCAAACACAGCACAGGACAGACAACAGATGGTCATTTGCCCTGCTCGCTATAAAACTGTCTCAATACAGAATTATCTGCCAATTGTTTTCACGCTGTTAAATTAATATCTCAGCAAGTGAATAAATCAAAGCGGATTGACCACTTATTCACTGGAAGTATAAACAATCCTGACAGAAAAAATAAAATGCGACAGCAGAAAATGCCGAATTAGCGTCCTGAAGGAGCAAGTCTGATTCACTACAATAACCTCGCATCTGCCGTTTTTTTCCCCACGATGTTATCCAGGAAGCGTTCTTTCTCAGGGGCTGATTTTATTCCCCATAAATCAAAACGACCACTGGCTCAGAAAAGCATCGAATTAATCACTGGCTTATTATTTCTCTAACTAGCCGTTTTGTAGTGTATTTCACCGTAACGCCCCCTTATATACCCCTGGTCATTATTCAATTGAGAGTTGACATAACCCTGCAAATCAAGTACCAATTAACGTAACTTAAGAATTACTTGGGGCTTGAATGATGATTCGCACTGTCCGCCTACTCGGTCTACTACTAAACGCATCTCATTTGCGCGGTAGACTGGTGGGCAGCAATCAGCATTGATTTAAGCCAACAGACAAAAAAACCCGCGCCAAACGCGGGTTTTTTTATGCCCGCGGATAAGGCAACCAGACAGAAAAAGGACGACACCATGAGCGAGCAAGTCATTATTTTTGATACCACCTTACGTGACGGGGAACAGGCCTTACAGGCGAGTTTGAGCGTAAAGGAAAAATTGCAAATCGCTATGGCGCTGGAACGTATGGGCGTAGATGTGATGGAGGTGGGTTTCCCGGTCTCTTCTCCTGGCGATTTTGAGTCAGTCCAGACCATTGCCAAAAACATCAAAAATAGCCGCGTTTGCGCCCTGGCGCGCTGTGTTGAAAAGGATATCGATGTTGCCGCTGAATCATTGAAAGTCGCAGAAGCTTTCCGTATTCATACCTTTATCGCCTCTTCGCCGATGCATATCGCCACCAAGTTGCGCAGCACGCTGGATGAAGTTATCGAGCGCGCAGTCTATATGGTCAAACGCGCCCGTAACTACACTGACGATGTTGAATTCTCTTGTGAGGATGCGGGCCGTACTCCCATTGCTGACTTAGCACGTATGGTCGAAGCCGCTATTGATGCCGGTGCGACGACCATCAACATTCCCGATACCGTTGGCTACACCATGCCGTTTGAATTTGCCAGCCTGATAACCGGCTTGTATGAGCGTGTGCCTAATATCGATAAAGCCATTATATCGGTTCACACCCATGATGACTTAGGCCTGGCGGTGGGCAATGCGATTGCTGCTGTTCATGCTGGCGCCCGTCAGGTTGAAGGGACATTGAACGGAATTGGTGAGCGCGCAGGTAACTGTTCACTGGAAGAAGTGATTATGGCCATCAAAGTACGCAAGGACATTATGAACTTGCATACGAATATTAATCACCAGGAAATCTGGCGTACCAGCCAGGCGGTCAGCCAGATTTGTAATATGCCAATCCCTGCGAACAAAGCGGTAGTGGGCACAGGGGCATTTGCGCATTCATCCGGTATTCACCAGGATGGCGTGCTGAAAAATCGTGAAAACTACGAAATAATGACCCCTGAGTCTATTGGCCTGAATCAGATACAATTGAACCTGACCTCTCGTTCAGGTCGTGCGGCAGTGAAACACCGTATGGATGAAATGGGTTATAAAGAAAACGACTATAATCTGGATAATCTGTACACCGCCTTCTTGAAACTGGCAGATAAAAAAGGTCAGGTTTTTGACTACGACCTGGAAGCTCTGGCCTTTATCAATAAACAGCAGGAAGAGCCTGAACATTTCCGTCTGGATTACTTCAGCGTACAGTCAGCCTCTAATGATAATGCCATGGCTTCAGTCAGACTGGTTTGTGGAGAAAAAGTGGTCAGTGAAGCAGCAAATGGTAATGGTCCGGTTGATGCCGTGTATCAGGCGATTAATCGGATAACTGATTACAACATTGAGCTGGCGAAATATACCTTAAAAGCCAAAGGCCATGGTGAGAACGCTCTCGGTCAGGTAGATATTGTCGCTACCTATAATGGCCGTAATTTCCATGGTATCGGACTGGCAACCGACATTGTCGAATCATCCGCTCAGGCAATGATCAATGTTCTTAACAATATCTGGCGCGCCAGAAAAGTAGAACAAGAATTACAACGCAAAGCTCAACAACAGAATACAGAACAAAATCAGGAAACAGTGTAATGTCTAAAAACTATCAAATTGCCGTTTTACCGGGTGACGGTATTGGTCCGGAAGTAATGGCCCAAGCCCTGAAAGTACTGGATGCTGTCCGTCAGCGTTTCTCACTGAGTATTACCACCAGTACTTATGATGTGGGCGGTGCGGCAATCGATCTGCACGGTACTCCACTGCCAGCAGCTACCGTAATCGGATGTGAAGAAGCTGATGCCGTCTTATTTGGTTCCGTCGGCGGTCCAAAATGGGAACATTTGCCTCCTGCCGAGCAACCTGAGCGCGGCGCACTGTTGCCATTGCGTAAACATTTTAAACTGTTCAGTAACTTGCGTCCGGCTCGCTTGTACCAGGGTCTGGAAGCATTCTGCCCGCTGCGCGCAGATATCGCCGCAAATGGCTTTGATATTTTATGCGTTCGTGAACTGACCGGCGGTATCTACTTCGGTCAGCCAAAAGGACGTGAGGGTAGCGGCGCGCAAGAAAAAGCGTTTGATACCGAAGTCTATCATCGCTTTGAAATCGAGCGTATTGCCCGTATCGCTTTTGAATCTGCGCGTAAACGCCGCAACAAAGTCACCTCAATTGATAAAGCCAACGTGCTGCAAACTTCGCTGCTGTGGCGTGAAGTGGTTAATGAGATTGCTAAAGAGTACCCGGACGTTGCGCTGTCTCATATGTATATCGACAATGCCACCATGCAGTTGATTAAAGACCCTTCACAGTTCGATGTATTACTGTGCTCTAACCTGTTCGGTGATATTTTGTCTGACGAATGCGCCATGATAACCGGCTCTATGGGCATGCTGCCTTCAGCAAGCCTGAATGAAGAAGGCTTTGGCCTGTATGAGCCTGCTGGCGGTTCAGCGCCTGATATTGCAGGCAAAAATATTGCTAACCCAATCGCACAGATCCTGTCTCTGGCACTGCTGCTGCGCTACAGCCTTGAGGCTGAAGATGCTGCTCTGGCTATCGAAGCCGCAATCAATCGTGCCCTGGAAGAAGGTCACCGTACCGGTGATTTAGCCCGTGAGGGGAATGCAATCAGTACCAGTGAAATGGGCGATATCATTGCGCGTTATATCGCTGAAGGAAAGTAATTATGGCTAAGACCTTATATCAGAAATTATACGATGCTCACGTGGTGTACGAAGCACCAGAAGAGACACCGCTGTTGTATATCGACAGACACCTGGTGCATGAAGTGACCTCCCCGCAGGCATTTGATGGCCTGCGTGCCCATGGCCGCCAAGTACGTCAGCCATCAAAAACCTTCGCTACCATGGATCATAATGTCTCCACACAGACCAAAGACATTAATGCTTCTGGTGAAATGGCACGTATCCAGATGCAGGAGCTTATCAAAAACTGTAAAGCCTTTGGTGTCGAGCTGTATGACCTGAATCACCCTTTCCAAGGGATCGTGCATGTTATGGGGCCAGAGCAAGGTATTACTTTGCCGGGTATGACAATTGTCTGCGGAGACTCCCACACCGCCACCCACGGTGCTTTTGGCGCACTGGCTTTTGGTATCGGTACCTCTGAAGTTGAGCATGTGCTGGCAACCCAGACTCTGAAGCAGGGGCGTGCCAAAACCATGAAAATTGAAGTTAATGGGGTTGCTGCTCCTGGCATTACTGCCAAAGATATCGTACTGGCGATCATCGGTAAAACCGGCAGCGCTGGCGGCACTGGATATGTGGTGGAATTCAGCGGTGACGCGATTCGTGCATTAAGCATGGAAGGCCGCATGACAGTCTGTAATATGGCAATTGAAATGGGTGCCAAGGCAGGTTTAGTGGCGCCGGATGAAACCACCTTTGATTACGTCAAAGGTCGTCTGCACGCACCTAAGGGTGCGGACTGGGATGAAGCCGTTGCCTACTGGAAAACCTTCAGAAGTGACGATGATGCCCAGTTTGATAGCATCGTCACCTTAAATGCCGCAGAAATTGCACCGCAGGTCACTTGGGGAACTAACCCAGGCCAGGTGATTTCGGTTACCGACCTTATCCCTAATCCTGCAGCCTTCAGCGATCCTGTTGAACGTGCCTCTGCAGAAAAAGCGCTGGCCTATATGGGTCTGACGCCTGGCGTCCCGCTGACTGATGTCGCGATTGATAAAGTCTTTATTGGTTCCTGCACCAACTCACGTATTGAAGACTTACGTGCCGCAGCAGAAATTGCCAAAGGCCGCAAAGTCGCTCCTGGCGTACTGGCGATGGTGGTACCTGGCTCCGGTCCGGTCAAAGCTCAGGCTGAAGAAGAAGGTCTGGATAAGATCTTCATTGAGGCCGGTTTTGAATGGCGCTTGCCTGGCTGCTCCATGTGTCTGGCCATGAACAATGATCGCCTGAATCCTGGCGAACGTTGTGCATCTACCAGTAACCGTAATTTTGAAGGACGTCAGGGCCGCGGTGGACGCACCCACCTGGTGAGCCCGGCAATGGCTGCCGCAGCTGCGGTTTCTGGTCATTTCGCTGATATCCGTACATTGAAATAAGAGGCACTACCATGGCAGAGAAATTTATCCAACATACCGGCCTGGTCGTTCCGTTAGACTTAGCGAACGTCGATACTGACGCCATTATACCGAAGCAGTTTTTACAGAAAGTGACCCGTACCGGTTTTGGTGCTCACCTGTTTAATGACTGGCGTTTCCTGGACGATGCCGGCCAGCAGCCGGACCCGAATTTTGTACTGAACTTTCCTCAGTATAAAGGGGCGTCGATTCTGTTAGCGCGCGAAAACTTTGGCTGTGGTTCGTCTCGTGAACACGCACCATGGGCATTAACGGACTACGGTTTTAAAGTGGTGATTGCACCTAGCTTTGCCGATATTTTCTACGGCAATGCCTTTAATAATCAGTTACTGCCTGTGACATTGAATGATGCGGATATCGACAACCTGTTCAAACGGGTTGCACAGAATCAGGGCATGAGTTTTGTCGTGGATCTGGAGGCTGGTACCGTTCAGGCGGGCGACCAGACTTATCATTTCACTATCGACGCATTCCGTCGTCACTGTATGCTTAACGGCCTGGACAGTATTGGCCTGACGCTGCAGCACGAAACTGAAATTTCCCGTTACGAGCAGCAATTACCGGCATTTATGCAGTAATTGCCCACTACAGGTTGCCCGAATCTTTCAGGCAACCTGATTTATTAACAAACCCTAGATATCTTTTACCCGGCCAATCAAATACAGTGCAATAATCGATAACAGCGCTATCCCCCAATAGACGACAGAATGACCGAAGTTTTGCGCCAGAGCCCCCTGTAATATCCCCGCCAGAATCACGCCGGTTGAAATACTATTAGTAAATAACGTGGTCGCTGAGCCCGCCTTCCCCGGCATCAAGTCCTGGAACCACAGCATACCTATTCCGGCAATAATTCCGATAAACACCGCATTAAATAGCTGCAATATCAGTAACGCAGTAACGCTATGGAACAAAATCAGCCCCACATAAAACATGACTCCCGCAGAGACCGCCAGCATCATAATTTTTCGTTTACCAAAACGTTTCACGTAATGACCTGCAAGGATCATTATCGGAATTTCCAGTGCCGCAGCACTGCCCATTAACCAACCGGCCCAGTCATCCGAAAGCCCCAGATCCTGGCTTATCCAGAGCGGCATATCGATGATATACATGGTATTGCAGGTCCACATCAGCATCGAGGCGATAAACAGCATACGGACATGACTGTCTTTCCAGCCACTGACTTCAGTGATGGCCACACTCGCAGGCGCCACGTTTCGCGAAACAGAGGGCAGTGCAAAGATAATCACTAAAAGCGAAATAATAAACATTGCCGCCGCACAAAGAAACATGACGGTAAAGCCATATTTCAGCGCCAGCATAAAGGAAAGCGGAGGTCCAATAACCCAGGCCAGAGAAAGCTGGGCACGCATAACAGAGCTGAACATCACCACTTCCGTGGCCGAGCGGTCAGCGTATTCACGCGCCAGCGCAAACAGTTGTGGCATTGCCGTATTGGCCAGCGCGGCAAACAGTACGCCAAGGGTAATGAGCGTCAGGTAGTGACGGTTAAAGGCAAATAATATGCAGTTAGCGATGGCCATCAGACAGCACAACATAATCAGTTTTCGTCTGTCCCCCCTCGCATCGGAACGCTTAGCCAGAAGCAGGCTGACAATAATACCGACCACCGCATTGACGGTATAAAACAGTCCGACCCAGAGCGGTTGAACTTCAACTTCACGCGTCAGAAAGAGACTCAGTGTTGGAGCCTGCAAAGCGCCAGCAATCCCCATCATAAAAGCCACTACCATAAAAGCGGCATACACGGGATTCATGCGACGGATGAAGGTTAAAAGCCAAAACATAAGGTTCCTTAGAAGCGAGAGAGGCGATAATTCAGGGTGCTTATTGTGTAAATTACTCACGAAAAAAGCCAGCAGTAAACTACTGCTGGCAGATGCAATGCATCAAAACTCAGTCACACTTGAGTCGGCAAGTCGTGGCTTTCATCGGTTCTGGAATTCACATCCCACTGCATCAAGTTTTCGAGCATCTCGAGTTTTTGCTCTGCTGTCAGGCGAGCAAGCCCTTCAGCACAATCCTTTTGGGTTGCTGCAAAATACTGTTGATAAAATTGCGCAGTCAATAACCGTTTCATCGTCCCCTCCTCACTTCATCGGGATCCATTATTGGCGTAATATGAGGAAAGATAAATTGATGAGTTTTCCAGAGGAGTTCCTCTTTTATGGCATCGTCCCGTTTACAGCAGCACTTTATTCGTTTGTGGCAAACCTGTAAGGGTATGACGCAAGAAACGACCCTTGAGGAACTGGCAGAGAAACTTAACTGCTCGCGCCGTCATATGCGAACCTTGCTGAACGGGATGCAAGCTAAAGGCTGGCTTGACTGGAAAACGGAAGTCGGACGCGGCAAGCGTTCACAGCTCAAGTTCCTTTACAGCGCGCAGGCACTGCAACAGGAACGTACACAGGACCTACTGGAGCAGGACAGTATTGAGCAATTAGTACAGATTATCGGAGATAAGGATACGGTACGGCAAATGCTGGTCTCTCACCTTGGACGGAGTTTTCGCCAAGGAAGACATATTTTGCGGGTGCTTTATTATCGCCCTCTGCTGAATCTTCTACCCGGAACGGCACTGCGACGCTCAGAAACCCATATAGTGCGGCAAATATTTAGCGGCCTGACCAGCATAAATGAGGAAAATGGGGAACTCACTGCCGATATTGCCCATCACTGGCAAAAAATTTCAACCTTGCACTGGCGTTTTTATATTCGCCCAGGCATTCATTTTCATCACGGCCGCGAGATGGAGATGTCAGATATCATCAGTTCACTGCAGCGTATTAATACTTTGCCACTGTTCAGCCATATTATTTATATCGATTCCCCGACCGCCTGGACACTGGATATTCATCTGAGCGGTGAGGACCAATGGCTACCCTGGTTACTGGGCAGTGTTAACGCGATGATCCTGCCGCAAGAGTGGCCGACAATAGACAATTTCGCCCGCCAGCCTATCGGCAGTGGCCCCTATGCCGTAGCGCTCAATAACAAGAACCAGTTAAAAATTCATGCTTTTGATGATTATTTTGGTTTTCGGGCATTAATCGACGAGGTTAACTTTTGGGTTCTGCCGGAAATCGGCGAGGACTCAACCTGTGCCTTGCATCTTCAGGGTATGCCTGACAGCGAAAAAGCGATTGAAAGTCGTCTTGAAGAAGGCTGCTACTACCTGTTATTTGATAAACGTTCGCCAAAGGCCGCCGATCCGGCATTACGCCAGTGGGTGAGTTATATTCTCTCGCCGATAAATTTACTCTATCGGGCAGCGCAGGCGAATCAACAGCACTGGTTCCCGGCTTACGGTATGTTACCAAGCTGGCATCATACTCCCCAAAAACCGATCCCACCAAAGCCCGCAGGGCTGACCAGCCTGCTCCTGACCTGGCATGACTCTCACTCAGAACATCAGGCGATCAGCCGTATTATGGCAACCTTACTGGCCGAACAGGGTGTACAACTGATTGAACAGATTATTACTTACGATGAGTGGTTTGAAGGCGATAAGTTGAGCGATCTCTGGTTGAACAGCGTTAACTATACCCTCCCCCTCGACTATTCGCTGTTTGCCAAGATATATGAAGTACCGTTACTACAGAAATGCCTGTCCGTTGACTGGCAGAAAGATGCCGAATGCTGGCGTAACAACACGTTAGCGCTTAATCAGTGGTATCAGAAACGGGCTGATAAAATGGAAATTCTTCCGCTGATCCACCACTGGCTGCGTATTGAGGGTCAGCGTAGTATGCGAGGTATGAGAGTGAATACCTTGGGTTGGTTTGATTTTAAATCCGCCTGGTTTGCGCCGCCCGATCCTTAACACTTCCGTAATACAATAGAAATCAGTAGAATACTGCCAGCTCAACGGGGTGCCAGGACAGATTGTCCGCGCTGAGAAAATACCCGTCGAACCTGATCCGGATAACGCCGGCGAAGGGATTTGAGACTGTTCACTCAATTCCTTTGCCTCATTTAAATTGAGGTGCAAAGTGTTCAAAAAGTTACTCCCACTGCTGGCAATCGTTGCCATTCCTGCTTTCGCTAAACCGACATTAACCGTTTATACCTATGACTCCTTTGCTGCCGACTGGGGGCCTGGACCTGCGATAAAAAAAGCCTTTGAGGCACAGTGCGACTGTGAGCTCAACTTTGTCGCACTGGAAGATGCAGTTTCACTGCTTAATCGTCTGCGAATGGAAGGTAAAAACAGTAAAGCCGATGTTATTCTTGGCCTGGATAACAATCTGGTGGATGCCGCCTCGCAAACTAAACTGTTTGCCCCGTCCAATGTGGATATCAGTGGACTGACGATTCCGGGCGGCTGGGACAACAGCACGTTTATTCCTTACGATTACGGCTATTTTGCTTTTGTCTATGATAAAAACAAACTGAAAAATCCGCCAAAAAGTCTGAAAGAACTGGTAGAAAGTGACGAAAAATGGAAAGTCATTTATCAGGATCCGCGTACCAGCACCCCAGGATTGGGCCTGTTACTGTGGATGCAGAAAGTATATGGCGATAATGCACCACAAGCCTGGCAGAATTTGGCGAAAAAAACCGTCACCGTCACCAAGGGCTGGAGTGAAGCTTATGGCCTGTTCCTGAAAGGTGAAGCAGATTTGGTGATGAGCTACACCACTTCTCCGGCTTACCACATTATTGAAGAGAAGAAAGATAACTACGCCGCCGCAAATTTCAGTGACGGGCACTATCTGCAAGTCGAAGTTGCCGGTCAGCTTGCCAGCAGCAAACAGCCTGAACTGGCACAACAATTTCTGCGTTTTATGATTTCACCTGACTTCCAGGATAAAATTGCCACCGGCAACTGGATGTATCCGGTCACCAATGTGCCCTTACCGGCAGGCTTTGATCAGCTGGTCAAACCTGAATCAACGCTGGAATTTAGCCCACAACGCGTTGCCACAGAACGTGCGAACTGGATTAGCCAATGGCAACGCGCCGTCAGCCACTAATCCCAGGCTGGCTCTGTCCCGGACTCTTGGCTGCCACACTGGTGGTAGCCATTGCTCTGGCAGCGTTTCTGGCACTGTGGTTTAACGCCCCACATACCGACGTTCTGGCGATGGTGCAAGACAGCTACTTATGGCACGTCTTGCGCTTCTCGTTCTGGCAGGCATTTTTGTCTGCGCTATTTTCAGTTATCCCGGCGATTTTCCTCGCCCGTGCCCTGTACCGACGCCGCTTTCCAGGTCGCATGGCTTTACTGCGGCTGTGCGCTATGACGCTGGTATTACCGGTACTGGTCGCGGTGTTTGGTATTTTAACCATCTATGGTCGTGAAGGCTGGCTGGCAAGTTTCTCGAACTGGCTCGGTATTGAGTGGACTTTTTCGCCTTATGGCTTGCAAGGCATTTTGCTGGCACACGTCTTTTTTAATCTGCCGATGGCAACCCGACTACTGCTACAGGTGCTGGAAAATATTCCCTCAGAACAACGTCAACTGGCTGCTCAGCTGAATATTCAGGGCTGGAATTTCTTTCGTTTTATTGAATGGCCTTGGTTACGGCGGCAAATTTTACCGGTCGGCTCGCTGATTTTTATGCTCTGTTTCGCCAGCTTCGCGACAGTATTATCGCTGGGAGGTGGGCCGCAAGCAACCACCATTGAACTGGCTATTTATCAGGCCTTGAGTTATGACTATCAGCCCGGCCAGGCCGCATTGCTGGCTCTGGTACAGATGGTCTGCTGCCTCGGACTAGTATTACTGAGTCAGCGTTTCAGCAAGGCGATTTCGGTCGGTGTCAGCCAGGGAAGCGGCTGGCGAGATCCTCAGGATACAAGGTTTGCAAAATTCAGTGACGCTCTTCTGATAATCCTGGCGCTACTATTACTGCTCCCCCCGCTGCTGGCAGTGATGATTGACGGGATCAACAGCACCCTGAGTTCACTGCTTTACCAACCCATTCTATGGCAGGCTTTATCCACATCACTACGCATTGCCCTTGCCGCGGGATTAATCAGTGTTTGTCTGACATTAATGCTGCTCTGGAGCTCACGCGAGCTTCGCCTGCGCCAGCGTTTTTTTGCCGGACAGGCTCTCGAAATCAGCGGCATGCTGATCCTCGCGATGCCGGGCATTGTCCTCGCAACCGGCTTTTTTTTACTACTGAACAGCACCGTGGGTTTACCTCAGTCTGCTGATGGCGTAGTGATTTTTACCAATGCGCTGATGGCGATTCCCTATGCGATAAAAGTGCTGGATAATCCGATGCGTGATATTGCCGATCGTTATGGCAGGCTCTGCCAGTCGCTGGATATCCAGGGAATCAATCGCCTGAGATTTATTGAGTTGCGTGCGCTAAAGGTCCCCATCGCCCAGGCTCTGGCATTTGCCTGCGTGCTCTCCATTGGTGATTTTGGTGCCGTAGCCTTATTCGGGAATGAAGATTTTCGTACCCTGCCATTTTTGTTGTACCAGCAAATCGGTTCCTATCGTAGCAACGATGGTGCCGCTACCGCACTAATTCTGTTATTACTGTGTTTTTTACTTTTTACGTTGATTGAGAGAATCCCCGGACGCCATGATAACTCTGACTGATGTCACCTGGCTGTATCATCATCTGCCGATGCGTTTCTCTTTTGAAGCTGTGCGTGGAGAGCGGATAGCCATTCTTGGGCCGAGTGGTGCCGGAAAAAGCACTTTATTAAATCTGGTTGCCGGCTTTCTGCCCCCCGCCCAAGGGACTATCACCCTGAACGGACAAGAGCATACCTTTACTCCTCCCTCAGTACGCCCCGTCTCAATGCTGTTTCAGGAAAATAATCTGTTCAGCCATCTGACGGTAAAACAGAATATTGCCCTGGGTATTCATCCGGGAATGAAAATGAATGCCGAACAGCAAAGTCGCCTGTTACAGATTGCCGAAAAAATGGGGATCCAGACGATGCTGGAGAGACTGCCCGTTCAGCTTTCCGGAGGCCAGCGTCAGCGTGTCGCTCTGGCCCGCTGCCTTGTCCGCCAGCAACCAATTCTGCTACTGGATGAACCCTTCTCTGCCCTCGACCCGGCTCTGCGCCAGGAAATGTTATTTCTGCTGGACACCTTATGTCAGGAGCAACAACTGACGCTGCTAATGGTATCTCACAGCACTGAAGATGCCGCTCGCATTGCCGAACGCAGTCTGGTGATCGCCGATGGACGAATTGTCTGGGATGGAAAGACCGAGATGCTACTACGCGGAGAAACAGAAGCGGCAACCCTTCTGGGAATCGCTCTCGATTAACGGAATTGTATTACCACTGTGCCGCCCACAAAGAGCAACGTTATAAGCAGTAAAAGCCTCATTAAGAGGCTTTTACTGTCTGGATCGTTCAATAGAACGACGGTGTTATTTGCTCAAGTTTGCGGTCATATGAACACGGTTATTGACGACAGCGCTGGTGATAGAGTAGTTCGCACCTTGCTCAGCAGCTTTGGCGGCAACTTTCGCTTCTGCACTGTCGATTGTCGATGCAGTCACGCTAATACTTTGTGCAAAAGCACCTGCAGACATCAGAGAAAGAGCAGCAACAGCAACTAAAGTTTTGATGGTTTTCATGGTCGTATTCCTTGGGTGGCATTATTCATTAAACGGCGTTATCGGCCTGATGTGATAAATAATAGCGGGCTGTACCGTTGAATGAAATCAGAACTATTTGCTCATTTCATTCAAAAAAATAGAATGATAAATACTGCAGCGCCATAAACTGAAAAAGCCTCATCATGAGGCTTTTTATTTATCGATATACTGATGTTCTTTCTGAGGCTCTGCTTATTTGCTCAGGTTTGCGGTCATATGCACACGGTTATTGACGATAGCGCTGGTGATAGAGTAGTTCGCGCCTTGCTCAGCGGCTTTGGCAGCGATTTTCGCTTCTGCGCTATCGATTGTGGATGAAGTCACGCTGATACTTTGTGCAAAGGCACCTGCAGACATCAGAGAAAGCGCGGCAACAGCAACTAAAGTTTTGATATTTTTCATGGTCTTATTCCTTCATTTACAGGTGGAAAGCGTGCTCGCTTTCGATGGAATAATGATAACCATAGTTACTATTAGCAAATTAACAATAAGTGCTTTTTATGTGACATACATCACATAAAGACACTATCTGGTTGATTGTACAGATAAGAAAATAATATGAAAACCCAGGAATTTTACAGAGTACGGGCGTTATTGAAATTCGTGCATTCCGGCAGCTTGAAGGACCAATACAGGATAAGAGCTACGTCTGAACCCACTGTCAGTTGACTTTAACCCTCTATTTTTCAGCGTTTTTCATATGCTGAATGGATGATTCATTCCCTATAATCCCGCTTCAACTATGCCAAAAATAATTCGGGTTGAATGCAGTCAGAGCACAGACACCTTGAAACATGGCGGGTAAAAACAGTTAACACATTGCAAAACACAGGAAGTGGTCATGTTCGAACCTTTAAGACTATCAATACCTCACCTTGTACAATTCGACATTTATGCCTTGATATATCCCCCACAGCATCAAATCCATGGCTACCAGGTGACTTGCTCAAGTAAGCAACATATTCATCCGGTAAAACGTGATAAAGCAAAGGCCAGCATGACGGCGAAAGAGCGTTCAGATTTATGGAAACGTTTTAAAAATATCGATATGGAGGAATACCAAAAGCAAGTCAAAGCAATGCAGATACTCGATTCAAACCCGCCTAATGTTCGATTTCCAAGAGTCGACAATGACATTCCGTTGTTGCATTCAATATCTGTCGATCACGATATCCCACGCCCACATTCTAGTTCTGATGATTATGATATTCCACGGCCACATCCCATTCCTGTTGCCAGTAATATCACACAGCGGCATTCACTATTTCCTGATTACGATATTCCACGGCCACACCCCATTCCTGTTGCCAGAAATATCAAATCGGTTTAATCAGCAGGCATAATCCGCGCTAATCCCCCTCTCTGAGTGAATGATACCCACTCATCCAGCCCCCAATACCAGCAAGGGGCTGGGTTTATGGTCTTACCGTCATGACATAAACGATTCAGGTTCAGTCTTTACTCAGCAGGGCATTGGTACAACCGGATGCCTTGCACTCTCTTTCAATCTGGCTAAGAGTAGCAATTCTGCTTTTCATTTTATCATTCACACAGACCACACCGATGGAGCCATCTGATGAGCAATCGTTATCACGCTCACGGATCCATTTGATCTGTGCTTTCTTAACCAAAGCAGACTGCTCCTTGGTTAATGCCTTCATGGTCTTGCTATATTGCTGGTTGAGATTCTGGTCGAGCTGAATCATCTCTGATGCAGCACAATAGGTTCTGTCGTACGCATTAATTGGATTATCACAGCTCATCGCCAGCACCGGCGTGCTAGCAAATAAACATAACGCACCTGCCAATAGAATTTTTTTCATTTTTATCCCTGTTATTTTTTATTGAATACCAGGAAAAATTATACCATCGATTTATCATAACGTGCTGATAACGGCAGAACACCCATCAAAATAACCATTAAAATTCAATTTGTTATACACATAAAATAATTCGGGCAGCTTCTATGCACAAAACTTTGACAAACAAGAAGCATAGACAGACTCTGTGATTCTGCAGCGCTTACAGCGGCAATATCCAGACAGCTTGATATACCATCAGTTTGTCAGAATGCGCTGACAATCGCAGTCTCTACAGGTGAATCAGCCCGCTTCCCTTACCCAAAAATACAATCATTTACAGTAGACACTTTGTTTTTTCGACAGGCTGTTTTATGTACAGTTTTCGTTGATAATTGATTAACACTCGGCGATTTTTTTGGTTATTATCTGCCGATAATCTGCCCTTTATGTCGTGAGTTATGGAACGTTTTATAGAAAATCTGATGTACTCTTCCCGCTGGTTACTGGCACCTGTTTACCTCGGTTTATCCCTTGGGTTACTGGCTCTGGCCATCAAATTTTTCCAGGAGGTTTTCCATCTTCTGCCGAATATTCTGAGCATTGCCGAAGCGGATCTGGTTTTAGTGCTGCTCTCGCTGATTGATATGACCCTGGTCGGTGGGCTGCTGGTAATGGTGATGCTGTCTGGCTATGAAAACTTTGTCTCTACTTTGGATATTAATGAAGGAAGAGAAAAACTGAGCTGGCTGGGAAAAATGGATGCAGGTTCACTGAAGAACAAAGTGGCAGCCTCTATTGTTGCTATTTCATCTATCCATCTGCTTCGGGTGTTTATGGACGCGCGTAATGTCCCGGACAATAAGCTGATGTGGTATGTCATCATCCATTTGACCTTTGTGCTGTCCGCTCTGGTAATGGGCTATCTGGACAGGATGTCCCGGCTGGAAAAAAAAGCAGCGGCTTCTTAGCGGTTTTCATCCACAGGTATACCTCAGGGAGCGTAGCGGCTCCCTCACCGAATAGATGACCAAGGCCTTGGCGATTATTCTTCGATGCCAATTTTACTCAGCACCTCTTTCTCATGCTGGCTCTTAACACGACTTTGCCTGTTCAGAACGGCACGCGCATCTGCTCTGTCTTGTTGATAGCACATATCACGGGTGATTCCTTTATTCTGGCAACGCTCAAGTCGTTCACTTTCCGATTCAAACAACGACGAACATCCTGAGAGTAAAAAGAAGCCTGAAATTAAAAAAGCTCTGATCATAATTTTCTTCCTTTTCAATTATCGAAATACATCAACCTTGATTTATTCCGCCCATATCCCCGCCTGTTATACTGCAAGTTACCTGTACGTTGGCTGCGTGCTGCTCGAATTATCTTGGGTATGGAATGGGAGCCATTTGACGACTAAGAAGCAGATTTTATCCGAATATCGCTGAGTTTGAATGCTTTTACGAGAGCCCCAATGACACAGTCAAAAATTAAAGCGAAAAATATAAATAAATAATTTAGGGTATAATCAGACAAGTTATCCCTTCTGAGAGTCTACTGTGACCAATACACGTCAGGGCTTTTTGCTCACCCGGCACTGGCGAGATACCCCGCAAGGTACCGAGGTATTTTTCTGGCTGGCAACCGACGAAGGGCCGGTTAAAGTGACCCTACCCGTTCAGGAATCTGTCGCGTTTATTCCTGAAAATCAGCGGACTGAAGCCCTGCGTGTTCTGGCGGATGAGCGCGGCTTTCGTTTGAATCCTCTGACCCTGCGTGACTTTCAACGTCAGCCCGTACTGGGACTGTACTGCCCCTCACACCGTCAGTTAATGCGACTGGAAAAAAAACTGCGTGATGAAGGTATCCGCGTCTATGAAGCGGATATCCGCCCTCCCGAACGCTATCTTATGGAACGTTTTATTACCGCTCCTGTCTGGTTTACAGGCCACCAGCACGGTCAACACTACCAGGAGACGCGGCTGAAACCTGCACCTGACTACCGCCCACCGCTAAAATGGGTTTCTCTGGATATTGAAACCAATCGTCATGGTGAGTTGTACTGTATTGGCTTGCAAGGCTGCGGTCAGCGTCAGGTCTATATGTTAGGGGGAGAAAATGAGCATACCACCGCTCCTCCAGAACTGGACTTCCAGCTGGAATATGTTGCCAGCCGCCCACTCCTGCTACAAAAACTGAATACGTGGTTTGCCCTGCATGATCCCGATATCGTGATTGGCTGGAACGTCATTCAGTTCGATTTCCGCGTGTTGCAACAGATGGCAGAGCGTTACCGCGTACCACTCCGCCTTGGGCGTGAACAGAGCGAAATCGAATGGCGCGAGCATGGCTTTAAAAAAGGGGTGTTTTTTGCACAACTGGCTGGCCGTGTGATCATTGACGGTATTGAGGCCCTCAGGTCCGCTTTCTGGAACTTCTCCTCTTTCTCACTTGAAGCCGTTTCTCGCGAACTCCTTGGGGAAGGGAAAGCAATTGATACCCCCTGGGACAGAATGAATGAGATAGACAGGCTATTTGAGGAAGATAAACCTGCTCTGGCCACTTATAACCTCAAAGACTGTGAATTAGTCACGCGTATTTTTCATAAAACTGAGCTCATGCCGTTCTTACTGGAACGCTCCAGCGTTAATGGTTTACCGCTGGATAAACACGGCGGTTCGGTTGCCGCTTTTGGTCATCTCTATATTCCGCGTATGCATCGGGCTGGCTTTGTCGCCCCCAATCTGGGCGAGGTCCCTGTTCAGGGAAGTCCTGGCGGCTATGTTATGGATTCCCGTCCAGGGCTTTATGACTCGGTATTAGTGCTGGACTATAAAAGTCTTTATCCTTCAATTATCCGCACCTTTTTGATTGACCCCGTTGGGTTAGTAGAAGGTATGGCTTCCCCCGATGACCAGCACTCGGTCGCAGGGTTCCTTGATGCCCGCTTCTCACGTAAAACTCACTGCCTGCCTGATATTGTCGCCAAGATCTGGGAGGGGCGTGATGAAGCCAAACGCCAGGGTAATAAGCCGCTTTCACAGGCGCTAAAAATCATTATGAATGCTTTCTATGGCGTACTGGGAACAGATGCCTGCCGTTTCTTCGATCCTCGTCTGGCGTCATCAATAACGCTGAGGGGACATGAAATCATGCTCCAGACTAAGGCGCTAATAGAAGCCCAGGGATACGACGTTATTTACGGTGATACTGACTCAATTTTTGTCTGGTTGAAACAAGCCAAAGATGAAGCAACGGCAAAACAGACAGGTCTGCAGTTAGTCGCCCATGTAAATCAGTGGTGGCAGACCCACCTCTGGCAGACTCAGCAGTTGACCTGCGCCCTGGAGCTGGAATATGAAACCCATTATTGTCGCTTTTTGATGCCGACCATTCGCGGTACTGACCAAGGCAGTAAAAAACGTTATGCCGGTATGGTTCAGGAAAAAGATAACCAGCGTATGGTGTTTAAAGGACTGGAAACAGTGCGTACCGACTGGACAGCTTTAGCACAAGAGTTTCAGAAAGAACTGTATTTACGTATTTTCCGCAATGAGCCCTATCAAGACTATATACGAGAAACCATTGCTCGTTTACTGGCCGGGGAACTGGATTCTCAGCTGGTTTATCGTAAACGCCTGCGACGACCATTACATGAATATATTAAAAATGTTCCGCCTCATGTACGTGCGGCAAGACTTGCTGATGAATATAACCAGCAACAGGGTCGTCCGCTGCAATATCAAAATAAAGGCACCATCCATTACGTTATGACGCTCAATGGTCCACAGCCGGTTGATTACCAGACAGCCCAGCTTGACTATGAAAGTTACCTGACGCGTCAATTACAACCGGTAGCAGAAGGAATTTTACCCTTTATTAACGATGATTTTGCTACAATAATGACAGGACAATTAGGGCTGTTTTAAAAAGAGTGGTCACGGATAAAGCAGTCGGTGTCTCTGTTAATCTAATGATGAGCAGTAGGTGACGAATGCGCTGCCATCCAGTACCATATCGCCCTTTCTTCGAATCCATAATCTAAATTTTCAACAACTGCCTGACTCAGGCGGTCGTTGTGTGTTTGCCAGAATTTATACGTCACTGAAAAAAGAGCCGAAAACTTATGCCTTTTACACTTGGTCAGCGTTGGATCAGCGATACCGAAAGCGAACTGGGACTGGGAACTGTAGTTGCGCTGGATACGCGCATGGTCACTCTCTTATACCCTGCAACGGGTGAAAATCGTCTGTATGCCAGAAATGACTCACCGATTACCCGTGTGATGTTCAATCCGGGCGATGTCATTACCAGCCATGAAGGCTGGCAGCTAAAAGTGAATGAAGTCACCGAAGAGAAGGGATTACTCATCTATACCGGCCTTCGTCTTGATACAGCGGAAGAGCAGGTTACCTTGCGCGAAGTGTTTCTCGACAGCAAGCTGGTCTTCAGTAAACCACAAGATCGTCTGTTCGCCGGACAAATTGACAGGATGGATCGCTTTGCTCTGCGTTTTCGCTCTCGTAAATATCAGAGCGAGCAATCGCGTCAGGTCTGGAGTGGTCTGCGCGGTATGCGCACTAACCTTATCCCCCATCAGCTAAATATCGCACGTGATGTAGGCCGCCGCCATGCACCTCGTGTTTTACTGGCCGATGAAGTGGGTCTGGGCAAAACCATTGAAGCCGGGATGATTATCCACCAGCAATTGCTGGCGGGTAGTATTGAACGCGTGCTGATTATTGTCCCAGAGACACTTCAGCATCAATGGCTGGTAGAAATGTTACGCCGCTTTAACCTGCGCTTTGCGCTGTTTGATGACGAGCGTTATGTTCAGGCTCAGCATGACAGTGACAATCCTTTTGAGACCGAACAGTTAATTATCTGCTCGCTCGACTTTGTTCGTCGTAATAAACAACGTCTTGAGCATCTGTGTGAAGCTGAATGGGACTTAATGGTTGTCGATGAAGCTCACCATTTAGTCTGGAACGAAGAAACACCCAGCCGGGAATATATGGCGGTGGAACAGCTGGCGGAAAATATTCCGGGGGTCCTGCTACTTACTGCAACGCCTGAGCAATTAGGAATGGAAAGCCATTTCGCCCGTCTGCGCTTGCTTGACCCGGACCGCTTCCATGATTTTGCTCAGTTCGTTGAAGAGCAACAGCACTATCGCCCCATCGCCGATGCTGTTGCCCTGCTACTTGAAGGTAACCGTCTGAATGATGAGCAACTGAACGTAATCAGCGAATTACTGAGCGTCCAGGATGTTGAACCTTTGCTACAGGTGGCTAACAGTGATAAAGAAGGTAGCGAAGCAGCACGTAAAGAATTGATTTCTATGCTGATGGACCGCCACGGCACCAGCCGCGTACTATTCCGTAATACCCGCGGCGGTGTTAAAGGCTTCCCGAAACGTGAGCTGCATACCATCCGTCTGCCACTGCCAGGGCAATATCAAACAGCAATCAAAGTTTCTGGCATTATGTCTGCCCGTAAATCGGTAGAGGAACGTGCCCGTGACATGCTCTACCCTGAACAGATTTATCAGGAGTTTGAAGGTGATACCGGGACTTGGTGGAACTTTGATCCGCGTGTTGAATGGCTGATGGGTTATCTGACCAGCCATCGTTCCCAAAAAGTTCTGGTTATTTGCGCCAAAGCCACCACCGCACTCCAGCTGGAGCAAGTTCTGCGTGAGCGGGAAGGTATCAGAGCCGCGGTATTCCATGAAGGCATGTCGATAATTGAACGCGACCGCGCCGCAGCCTGGTTTGCTGAAGAAGATACCGGAGCACAAGTTCTGCTCTGTTCAGAAATTGGCTCCGAAGGTCGTAACTTCCAGTTTGCCAGTCAACTGGTGATGTTTGACTTGCCCTTCAACCCGGACTTGTTAGAACAGCGCATAGGCCGTCTGGATCGTATAGGCCAGGAGCATGATATTCAGATCCATGTTCCTTTCCTGGAAAAAACAGCACAGTCCGTACTGGTTGAGTGGTATCACGCCGGTCTTGATGCCTTTGAGCATACCTGTCCGACTGGCCGAACTATCTATGACAGCGTCTATCCTCAACTTGTTGAGTATCTTGCTGCGCCAGAAAATACCGAAGGCTTTGATGAGTTGATAGCCCAATGCCGTGAACAGCATACTGCGCTGAAGATCCAGCTGGAGCAAGGCCGCGATCGTCTGCTGGAGATCCATTCCAACGGCGGTGAAGAAGCCCAAAAACTTGCAGAAGCAATTGCTGAGCAAGATAACGACACCCAGCTAGTCACCTTCGCCTTAAACCTGTTTGATATCGTCGGTATCAACCAGGATGACCGCGGCGATAATATGGTGGTTCTGACACCTTCGGATCATATGCTGGTTCCTGACTTCCCGGGTCTTCCGGAAGACGGCTGCACCATTACCTTTGAACGTGATATCGCCCTGTCCCGTGAAGACGCACAGTTTGTGACCTGGGAACACCCAATCATCCGTAATGGCCTTGATCTTATTCTTTCGGGTGATACCGGAAGCTGTGCACTATCACTATTGAAAAACAAGGCGTTGCCAGTCGGAACCTTATTACTCGAGCTTATCTATGTTGTTGAAGCGAAAGCGCCTAAGCAATTACAGCTGAACCGCTTCCTGCCACCCACTCCGATACGTATGCTGCTCGACAAAAATGGCACTAACCTCGCGGCACAGGTTGAATTTGAAAGCTTTAACCGTCAACTAAGCGCCGTTAATCGTCATACTGGCAGCAAGCTGGTAAATGCCGTTCAGTCTGATGTTCATGCTATTTTGCAGCAGGCAGAAAGCAAAGTAGCTGAAGCCGCACAGGTGATTATTGATGCCGCGCGTAGTGAAGCGAATGAAAGATTAACCGCCGAACTGTCTCGTCTTGAGGCATTACGCGCAGTGAACCCGAACATTCGTGATGATGAGTTAACTGCCATTGAAACCAATCGCCAGCAAGTGATGGTCGCGCTGGGTGAGGCTAACTGGCGTCTGGATGCTCTGCGTCTGATCGTAGTTACACATCAGTAAAGCGGTCTGTTCTTCTCTCCAGTCTCTGGGAAACCAGGGGCTGGAGAAGCAACCGCCGCAATGTAACAGGAAGGATTTAAGTCAATGTTAATGGAGCCGTACTGCCCGCCGACAGAACCTTGGTTGCACATTCTCTATCAGGATACACATATCCTGGTGGTGAATAAGCCAAGCGGGCTGTTATCGGTCCCCGGGCGTCTTACCGAGCATAAAGACAGTATAATGACCCGCATTCAGCGCGATTTTCCGCAGGCTGAGTCGGTTCACCGTCTGGATATGGCTACCAGCGGTGTGATGGTTGTCGCACTGAATAAAGCCGCTGAACGTGAGCTAAAGCGTCAGTTCCGTGAACGCGAGCCGCAAAAGCAATATATAGCCCGTATCTGGGGTCATCCCCAACAAGAAGAAGGGCTGATTGACTTACCGCTGATTTGTGACTGGCCAAATCGTCCGAAACAGAAGGTATGTTATGAAACCGGTAAGTCGGCACAAACCGAATATCAGGTACTGGAATACTTCCCGGATAACACCGCACGTATTTTGTTAAAACCGATAACCGGACGGTCGCATCAGCTACGGGTCCATCTGCAAGCCCTGGGACACCCGATTTTAGGGGACAGATTCTATGCCACCCCAGAAGCTCTGGCGTTGGCACCTCGTTTACAGTTACATGCGGGTAGTCTGACTATTACACATCCTGGCTACGGTAATAGCATGACCTTTAAAGCTCCGGCTAGTTTTTAGAGAGAAAAGACTGTCATGCTGCATTTTAACGACTGGAAGGAAAACATCGCGTTTTCCCTCCAGGCAGGTTACTTAAAGCCCTTGGTTGTCTTGATAAGATCGTATGCTGCCTGAATCTCCTGCGCTTTCTGCTTCGCCATCTGCATCATTTCCGGCGGCAACCCTTTAGCAACCAGTTTATCCGGATGGTGTTCACCCATCAGTTTACGATAAGCTCGCTTGATAGTCGTTGGCTCGTCACTGCTCTTCACCCCCAGCACATTGCAAGCATCATCCAACGTTGGACCTCGTTGTTGGCCAAAGCCACCACCTTGTGATTGCTGATACTGACCACCGCTAAACTGTTGTCCACCTTGCATCATGCGCAGGAACTGTTCGAACTGTACGCGTGAAATACCGAGCTCTTCAGCAATAACGAACAATACTTCGCGCTCATTCGGATGCAGTGAACCATCGGCAAATGCAGCCTGAATCTGAATTTCCAGAAACATCCTAACTAAATCAAAACGCCCCATGCAAATGCCGCGAAGTTCGCGCATTTTTTCACGTAATGGATAGTCATTCTCTTTACCTACACGGAATGCTCGCTGGGCAGCAGCCCGGCCTTCACCATGAAGTTGCATTCTGTCCATTAAAGCCGAAGCCAGATGAATATCAGCTTCTGTGACCCGCCCTTTCGCTTTGGTCAGATGCCCCATCACTTCAAAGGTCGTGTTAAAAAACACAGCCTGACGCTGCTGCTGGCTCATAAACCCTGAACGCTGACGATCCCGGGCTTTATCTACCATATGACCAACAAGAAAGCCTAATACAATGGCCCAGAAGCCACCGCCTGAGAATATTCCCAAGATAACACCGAGTACTTTACCCCAATACCGCATAAACTCCCCAAATCGTCATGCTGTGATTCCGAATTTGCTTTATCATACCTGTCATTGATGGCAGTTGCCTAATGACATACTGCCGAACATGCAGGATTAACACTAGCGCTGTGATGATGAGTGCGCTAGTCTCTGACCGTTTGCCTTCGCTAGACCCTGATGACGGAACAACGAATTAAACGTATGAAAAACCGTATACCTACTTTGCTGGCCACTTTGATTGGTTCAGCTCTCTATAGCCAGCAAGGTATGGCTGCCGATCTCGCTTCGCAGTGTATGCTGGGCGTCCCAAGCTACAACCGTACTTTGGTTGAAGGGGACACCACGAATCTCCCTGTCACCATTGAAGCTGACAGTGTTACTGGCGATTATCCAAATAACGCTGTTTTTAGCGGTAATGTACAGATCCAACAAGGCAATAGCCTGGTACAGGCCGATGAAGTTCAGCTGAATCAAAAACAGCTGGCAGGACAGCCAGAACCTGTTCGTACCGTCGATGCCATAGGCAATGTACGTTACGATGATAACCAGATCATTCTCAAAGGCCCAAAAGCCTGGTCTAATTTAAATACCAAAGATACTAACGTTTGGGAAGGTGACTATCAGCTCGTTGGCCGTCAGGGTCGCGGTAATGCTGATGTGATGAAACAGCGTGGTGAAAACCGCTATACCATCCTTGAAAATGGTTCATTTACTTCCTGTCTGCCAGGTTCAAATACCTGGAGTGTCGTCGGCAGCGAAGTGATTCAGGACCGTGAAGAACAGGTTGCTGAAATTTGGAATGCTCGTTTTAAACTCGGTTCAATTCCGGTCTTTTATAGCCCTTATCTCCAACTACCCATTGGCGATAAACGTCGTTCAGGCTTTTTAATTCCTAATGCGAAGTACAGCTCAACAAACTACTTCGAATTTTCACTGCCCTACTACTGGAATATCGCACCTAACTTTGATGCCACCATTACCCCTCATTACCTGCATAAGCGGGGAGGTGTACAATGGCAAAATGAGTTCCGTTATCTCAGCCAGGCTGGACGTGGCTTAATTGAGTTCGACTATCTTCCGAGCGACGATCAGTACAGTCATGAGAGCAATACCAACTCGGGTAGCAGAGATAAACGCTGGTTATTCTATTGGAAACACAGTGGTGTTGTAGACAAGCTCTGGCGTTTCAATGTTGACTACACCAAAGTCAGCGATTCACGCTATTTTAATGACTTCTCTTCACAATACGGTTCCAGTACTGATGGTTACGCCACGCAAAAATTCAGCGCAGGTTATGCCAGCCAGAACTTCACAGCCACGCTGTCAGCCAAACAATTCCAAGTCTTTGCTAACCAGATAGGCAACACCACCAGCTCGTATCGTGCAGAGCCTCAGTTAGACGTCAATTACTATAAAAATGATGTCGGTCCGTTCGATACCCATATTTATGGTCAGGCGGTAAAATTCACCAACGTGAATAGCAACATGCCTGAGGCGACACGCTTACATCTGGAGCCAACGGTAAACTTACCGCTGTCTAACGGTTGGGCTAGCCTGAATACTGAAGCCAAGCTGATGATGACACACTATCAGCAAGATAACTTAGCAAGCTATCGTAACTATACCAATCAGCTTTATCAGAATAATCCATCTAACTCGAACTATCAGGAGTTAAATGAAAGCGCCAGACGCCTGTCGTCAACAGTCACCCGGACTATGCCGCAGTTCAAAGCTGACGGAAAACTGATTTTTGATCGCAATATGGAAAATACAGCCGGCTGGACGCAGACATTAGAGCCACGGGTTCAATATTTATATGTGCCCTATCATAATCAGAGCGATATCAATAACTACGACTCGGCGTTACTGCAATCTGACTATAACGGGCTGTTCCATGACCGGACCTATGGCGGCCTGGACAGGATTGCTTCTGCCAATCAGGTTACCACGGGTGTCACTTCTCGCGTCTATGATGATGCTTCGATTGAACGTTTTAACGTTTCCGTGGGTCAAATCTACTATTTCAATCAATCCCGAACAGGTGATGATAATATCAACTGGGAAAAAGATAAGAAAAGTGGTTCGATGATCTGGGCGGGCGATACTTACTGGCGTATGACAGACCGTTGGGGTCTGCGTGGTGGTTTAGAGTATGATGCACGTCTGGCCAACCTCGCGACCGGTAATATGGCGATAGAGTATCGTCGTGATGCCGACAGGCTGGCACAGCTGACCTATCGTTATGCCAGCCCTGAATATATTCAGGCAACACTGCCTTCGTTCTCTAATGCCAGGCAGTATAAAGAAGGCATTGCACAAATTGGTACCGTTGCTAGCTGGCCATTCGCGGACCGCTGGGCGGTAGTCGGAGCGTATTACTACGATACCAATACCCGACAAACTGCCAATACAATGCTCGGTGTACAGTATAGCTCTTGCTGTTATGCCATTCGTATTGGCGCCGAACGTAAAATCAACGGTTGGCAAAATAATCAAAGTCAGTACGATAATGTATTCGGCTTTAACATTGAGTTACGTGGCCTGAGTTCTAATTACGGTCTGGGTACTCAGCAAATGCTGCGTTCTAACATTCTACCGTACCAAAGCTCGCTGTAATTCGCTTTGACTGAAAACGTAATCCGCTTTGCGGCTAAGTAAAATGGAAAAAGTATGAAGAACTGGAGAACCCTGTTTCTCAGCATTGCCCTGGTGACCAATACAACCTTCGCTGCACCGCAGGTTGTCGATAAAGTTGCTGCAGTAGTCAATAACGGCGTTGTGCTGGAAAGTGATGTCAATGGACTGATGCAGTCAGTGAAAATGAACGCACAGGAAGCGCGTCAGCAGCTTCCCGACGATGCCACGTTACGCCATCAGATCCTTGAACGTCTGATTATGGACGAGCTGGTTCTGCAGATGGCCAAAAAAATGGGCATGACAGTGACTGACGAAGAACTGGGTCAGGCTGTCGCCAATATTGCCCAGCAAAATCATATGACTGTCGATCAGCTTCGCAGTCGCCTGGCTCAGGATGGTATCAACTTCAACAGCTATTTGAGCCAAATTCGTAAAGAAATGACGATTTCGGAAGTCCGTAATAACGAAGTTCGTCGTCGTATCACGATTCTGCCGCAAGAAGTGGATTCTCTGGCACAACAAATCGGTAATCAAAACGACAGTAGCACTGAGCTGAATTTAAGTCATATTTTGATTCCACTGCCAGAAAATCCAAGTTCAGCGCAGGTGGATGAGGCTGAAAAACAGGCGGGATCTGTTGCAGACCAAGCTCACAATGGTACCGATTTCGCTAAACTTGCCATCACCTATTCAGCCGATCAGCAAGCACTGAACGGCGGCCAGATGGGCTGGGGACGTATTCAAGAATTGCCTTCTCTCTTTGCCCAGGCATTAAGTACGGCAAAAAAAGGCGATATTATTGGCCCTATCCGTTCAGGCGTTGGTTTTCACATTCTGAAAGTGAATGATTTACGCGGTCAGACACAGAATATCTCTGTGACAGAGCTGAAAGCGCGTCATATTTTACTGAAGCCTTCACCTGTTCTGACTGATGCTCAGGCCCGCCAGAAACTGGAGCAGATTGCTGCCGATATTAAGACCGGTAGCACAACCTTCGCCGATGCGGCTAAAGCATTTTCTGACGATCCGGGTTCTGCTAATCAGGGTGGCGATCTCGGCTGGGCAACTCCAGATATTTATGATCCGGCCTTCCGCGATGCATTACTGAAACTGAACAAAGGCCAAATCAGCGCCCCAGTGCACTCCTCTTTTGGCTGGCATTTGATTGAGTTACAAGATACTCGTAACGTCGACAGAACCGATGCGGCACAGAAAGATCAGGCCTATCGTATGCTGATGAACCGTAAAATGTCCGAAGAAGGACAAAGCTGGATGCAAGAACAGCGGGCTGGCGCTTACGTGAAAATTATCGGTGCGAATGACTAATACTATTTCACGCGTGGTTATCACTCCCGGCGAACCCGCCGGGATTGGTCCTGACTTGGTAATCGCCTTAGCGCAACGCGACTGGCCGGTTGAGTTAGTGGTCTGTGCCAGCACAGAACTCCTGCTTGAACGTGCTGCCCTGTTAGGTCTCCCTCTCAGTTTAACGCCGCTGGCAATGGATAAACCAGCCACCGCTCAGCGCGCAGGTAGTCTCACAATATTGCCCGTTGAACTACGCGAGCCCGTTATTGCCGGCCAGCTGAATACGGCAAACAGCGCCTATGTGGTCGAAACGCTCGCCCGTGCCTGTGATGGCTGTCTTAACGGTGAATTTGCTGCCTTAATTACCGGTCCGGTACATAAAGGCATCATTAACGACGCAGAGATCCCCTTTATCGGTCATACCGAGTTCTTTGAAGAACGTTCTCAGAGCGAAAAAGTCGTGATGATGCTGGCAACAGAAGAGTTACGCGTGGCTTTAGTGACCACACATCTGCCGCTCAAAGCGATTTCTGACGCCATCACGCCGGATTTACTACGTCAGATTATCACCATCCTGTATCATGACTTGCAAACCAAGTTTGGTATTGCCGAGCCGCATATTCTGGTCTGTGGCCTGAATCCGCATGCTGGTGAAGGCGGGCATATGGGCACCGAAGAGATAGACACGATCATTCCGGTGTTAAATACACTACGCCAGCAGGGAATGAATCTTTCAGGTCCGCTCCCGGCAGATACCTTATTTCAGCCTAAATATCTCGATAACGCCGATGCTGTACTGGCGATGTATCACGATCAGGGTTTGCCAGTATTGAAATATCAAGGCTTTGGTCGAGCGGTAAATATTACCCTGGGCTTACCTTTTATCCGTACTTCTGTTGACCACGGCACAGCCCTTGAACTGGCGGGTCTTGGCAAAGCAGAGGTCGGCAGTTTTATTACGGCGCTTAACCTCGCCATTACAATGATTACTAATAGTCGATGAATACTCGAGTTCACCAGGGCCATCTTGCCCGCAAACGTTTTGGACAAAACTTCCTTAATGATCGTTTTGTTATCGATAGTATTGTCTCTGCAATAAATCCACGTCCCGGACAAGCGATGGTTGAAATTGGTCCGGGCCTCGGGGCATTAACTGAACCCGTTGGCGAACGTATGGATAAACTGACCGTGATCGAGCTCGATCGCGACTTGGCTGCACGCCTGCAAACTCATCCTTTCCTTGCGCCTAAACTAACAATTTATCAGCAAGATGCAATGACGATGGACTTTGCCGAATTACGTGAAAAAACCGGCCAGCCACTCCGTGTTTTCGGTAACCTGCCGTATAACATTTCCACTCCTTTGATGTTCCATCTCTTCAGCTATACTGATGCTATTGCAGATATGCATTTTATGCTGCAAAAAGAGGTGGTCAACCGTCTGGTTGCCGGTCCAAACAGTAAAGCCTATGGTCGCCTTTCCGTTATGGCCCAGTATTACTGTAATGTCATTCCTGTGCTGGAAGTGCCTCCAACGGCATTTACACCCGCACCGAAAGTTGACTCAGCCGTCGTCCGTCTGGTTCCGCATGCAACCTTACCGCATCCGGTCAAAGAGTTACGCGCACTCAGTCGGGTAACGACAGAAGCGTTTAATAAGCGTCGTAAAACTATCCGTAACAGCCTTGGTCATCTGTTTAGTGCTGAGGTACTGGAAGAGTTAGGTATCGATGCCACACTGCGCGCAGAAAATATCACTGTTGCACAGTATTGCCTGCTGGCAAACTACCTTTCTGACAATCCGCCAAAACAGCTGGAGAGTTAACCCATGCTAAATTCGCCCCGTGTATGTGTTCAGGTTCAAAGCGTGTATATCGAAGCTCAATCCTCACCAGAGCAGGAACGCTTCGTCTTTTCCTATACCGTCACTATTCGTAATCTGGGGCGAACTGCAGTGCAACTTCTCGGCCGTTACTGGTTAATTACTAATGGTAATGGCCGTGAAACTCAGGTTCAGGGCGAAGGTGTGGTGGGCGTTCAGCCACTCATTGAACCCGGTAACGAGTACCAGTATACCAGTGGCGCGATTATTGAAACGCCACTGGGCACCATGGAAGGGCATTATCAGATGATTGATTCCGAAGGTAACGATTTCCGCGTTGCCATTCCGGTCTTTCGTTTAGCCATACCTTCATTTATCCACTGATATCATGTCTACCTATCTTATTGGCGATGTTCATGGTTGCTTTCATGAACTGACAGCATTACTAAAACAGGTCGAATTCTCACCTGAAAAAGATACCCTGTGGCTGACGGGGGACTTGGTTTCCCGTGGTCCCGATTCACTGGCGGTGCTGCGCTATGTTCGCAGTCTGGGTCAGTGTGTGCGCATGGTTCTGGGAAACCACGATCTTCATCTGCTGGCGGTCTATGCAGGTATTAGCCGCAATAAACCCAAAGATAAACTCACGCCTTTGCTCGAAGCTGAAGATGCTGATGACTTAATTAACTGGCTACGTCGCCAGCCATTACTGCAGGTTGATGAAGATAAAAAACTGATCATGGCCCATGCGGGCATTACGCCGCAATGGACCCTCGAAACAGCCCAGGTTTGTGCCCGGGATGTTGAAGCTCTGTTAGCCAGTGACAGTTATCCTTTATTCCTTGACGCCATGTACGGTGATTTACCGAATAGCTGGTCTTCGCAGCTTAGCGGTCTGGCACGTCTGCGCTTCATTACCAATGCCTTTACACGGATGCGTTACTGCTTTCCCAACGGACAGCTGGATATGTCAGTGAAAGAAGCGCCAGAAAACGTTCCTGCACCGCTTAAACCCTGGTTTGATATTCAAGGCTTACTTCCCCCTGACTACTCCGTTGCTTTTGGACACTGGGCATCGCTGGAAGGAAAAGGAGCACCGTCTGGAGTGTATGCTCTGGACACGGGTTGCTGCTGGGGAGGAGATTTGACCTGCTTACGCTGGGAGGATAAGACCTGGTTCACTCAACCACAAATGAAACCCGTTCGAACAGACGTGAGTTAGCGGAAGTTTTCAGTGACACCCGTGTCTTTCAGGCAAGACCAATACAAGGTGGGGGATGAATGCAAATGCTCACCCCCAATATAACTAACGGCGCTCTAAGACCTCAAAACAGTAGCCATGCGAATTACTGTCATCAGCATCATGGAACTCGCTGAAGGTTGACTGCCACTCATCAGGAGAGTAGTCAGGGAAATGGGTATCGCCTTCTACTTCAGCATCGATATGCGTCAGATACAAACGTTGTGCCAGCGGTAAAAACTGCTCATAAATACTGCCGCCGCCAATCACCATAATCTCTTCAGCATCACCGCAAGCAGCAATAGCCTCTTCAACCGAAGAAACCCATTCAACACGCGAGTCATCGCCAGGTTTACTGCTGATCACAATATTTTTGCGGTCAGGCAATGGACGCCCAATCGACTCCCACGTTAATCGACCCATGATAACGGGTTTATTCAAGGTGGTACGTTTAAACCATGCCAAATCGGCCGGTATATTCCATGGCATAGCGTTTTCCATGCCAATAACACGATCTACTGCCAGTGCAGCAATCAGACTGATCATTTCGGTTATCCAAGTCCTGAGGGGAAAATTTTCGCCACTATACGGAAAGCGTAATACTTCGTCGATAGGGCCAGACGACACAATGAAAATTTTTTTATTAATTGCCCTATAACCCCCCCTTACCTTAACGGTAATAGATTAAAAAAAACACATCAAATTTACATTTAATTTTAATGACCACAATTTTATTGCATATAACACAAAATCTAAATTCCATTTCCCCAATAAAAAAACCCACCGAATGAAGTGGGCTTTAAGCGCTCTACAAACTCATCAGGCAGAAACAGCCCGGATACCCCAGGCCGTATCTTACCGATTACTGATTGATCAGGGCGTGCATTTCCTGGACTGAAATGACCTTTTCCGTCGCGTCAGCATTCAGTGCCATCGTGGTTGCAAAACCGCCATTCAGCGTAGTGTCATAATGCACTTTATATTGCAGGGCACTGCGGCGGATCAGTTTTGAATCTTCAATCGCCTGGCGACCTGCTGTGGTATTGATGATGTAGGTATACTCTCCATTCTTAATTCTGTCCTGAATGTGCGGACGGCCTTCATGCACCTTATTCACCAGACGTGGATTAATACCGGACTCACCCAGCACCACAGCAGTACCGTGAGTTGCATCCAGGTCAAAGCCCTGCTTCAACAATTTAGCCGCCAAGTCCACCACACGCTCTTTATCTCCTTCACGTACTGAAAGCAGCGCACGGCCTGGTTTACGCATCGTGGAATGGCTACCCAGCATCGCTTTAGCAAAGGCTTCAGCGAAGGTACGGCCAACCCCCATCACTTCACCGGTAGAGCGCATTTCAGGCCCTAATAGTGGATCCACGCCCGGGAATTTATTAAACGGCAGCACCACTTCTTTCACTGAATAGTACGGAGGGATAATTTCTTTCGTGACGCCCTGCTCTACCAGCGTTTTCCCTACCATGACACGCGCGGCGACTTTCGCCAGTGCCGTTCCGGTTGCTTTAGAAACAAAAGGTACGGTACGCGCGGCACGCGGGTTCACCTCAATCAGATACACTTCGTTATCTTTGACGGCAAACTGGACGTTCATCAGACCGCGAACCTGCAACTCAAATGCCAGCTTCTGTACCTGCTGACGCATGGTATTCTGAATATCCTGGTTCAGAGTATAGGCAGGTAATGAACAAGCGGAGTCACCGGAGTGTACGCCGGCTTGCTCAATATGTTCCATAATGCCGCCGATCAGTACCGTTTCACCGTCACAAATCGCATCTACATCGACCTCAACTGCATCATCCAGGAAGCGGTCAAGCAATACCGGGGCATCATTGGAAACGCTAACCGCAGCATGGAAATAGCGACGTAAGTCAGCTTCATCGTAGACGATTTCCATTCCGCGTCCGCCCAGAACATAGGAAGGACGTACCACTAATGGATAGCCAATTTGCGTTGCCTTTTCTACCGCCTGATCGATAGTGGTTACCGTTGCATTCGCCGGTTGTTTTAACTTCAGACGGTCAACTGCATGCTGGAAACGCTCGCGGTCTTCAGCGCGGTCGATAGCATCCGGACTGGTACCAATAATAGGAACACCTGCGGCCTCCAGAGCACGAGCCAGTTTCAGTGGTGTCTGACCACCGTACTGGACAATCACCCCTTTTGGTTTTTCGATGCGCACAATTTCCAGCACATCTTCAAAGGTGACTGGCTCAAAATAGAGTCTGTCAGAGATGTCGTAGTCAGTTGAAACCGTTTCAGGGTTACAGTTAACCATGATGGTTTCGTAACCATCTTCACGCAGTGCCAGAGAAGCATGAACACAGCAATAGTCGAACTCAATACCCTGACCGATACGGTTAGGTCCGCCGCCCAGTACCATAATTTTGTCTTTATCATGGTTAGGATTCGCTTCGCACTCTTCTTCATAAGTGGAGTACATATAGGCAGTATCGGTGGCAAACTCTGCCGCACAGGTATCAACCCGCTTATAAACCGGATGCAGGTTATACTGCTCACGCAGCTTACGAATTTCTTGCTCACGTACACCAGCGAGTTTAGCCAGACGTGCATCAGCAAAACCTTTGCGCTTCAACATACGCAGAAAATCAGCGTTCAGACCCGTGATTCCCACTTCTGCAACCTGCTCTTCCAGGCGGATCAACTCTTCGATTTGTACCAGGAACCAGCGATCGATATTGGTCAGGTTGAATACACCGTCTACCGACAGCCCCGCCCGGAACGCATCGGCGATATACCAGATACGCTCAGCACCGGCATCTTTCAGTTCGCGGCGGATCTTGGTTAAAGCTTCCGGATCGTCAAGATTCACTTTAGGATCAAAACCGGACGCACCGACTTCCAGACCACGTAATGCCTTCTGCAGAGATTCCTGCTGAGTACGGCCAATCGCCATCACTTCACCGACAGATTTCATCTGGGTGGTCAGACGATCGTTTGATCCGACAAATTTCTCGAAGTTAAAGCGTGGAATTTTGGTAACAACATAGTCGATGGAAGGCTCAAAGGAAGCCGGAGTGCGTCCCCCGGTAATATCATTCATCAGCTCATCAAGGGTGTAACCTACTGCCAGTTTGGCGGCTACTTTGGCAATCGGGAAACCGGTGGCTTTAGAAGCCAGGGCTGAAGAACGAGACACACGCGGGTTCATCTCGATAATAATCAGACGACCATTTTTTGGATTCACGGCAAACTGTACGTTTGAACCACCGGTCTCAACGCCGATTTCACGCAATACCGCCATCGAGGCGTTACGCATGATTTGATATTCTTTATCTGTCAGCGTCTGGGCAGGAGCAACGGTGATGGAGTCACCAGTATGAATTCCCATTGGGTCAAAGTTTTCGATAGAACAAACGATGATGCAGTTATCGTTCTTATCGCGAACCACTTCCATCTCATACTCTTTCCAGCCAATCAGCGACTCATCGATAAGCAGCTCGTTGGTAGGCGAAAGATCCAGACCACGTTCACAGATCTCTTCAAATTCTTCACGGTTATAAGCAATACCGCCGCCGCTGCCGCCCATAGTAAAGGAAGGGCGAATGATGCACGGATAACCTAAGTCTGCGGCAATCGCCAAGGCTTCTTCCATATTATGAGCGATGCCAGAACGCGCGGTATCGAGACCAATTTTTTTCATCGCAATATCGAAACGGCGACGATCTTCTGCTTTATCAATAGCATCAGCGGTGGCACCAATCATGGTAACACCAAACTCTTTCAGCACACCCTGACGTTCCAGTTCCAGCGCACAGTTCAGCGCGGTCTGGCCACCCATGGTTGGCAGGACAGCATCCGGGCGTTCTTTTTCAATAATCTTGCGCACAACTTCCCAGTGGATGGGCTCGATATAGGTAGCATCGGCCATTTCCGGGTCAGTCATGATGGTCGCAGGATTAGAGTTGACCAGAATAACGCGATAACCTTCTTCACGCAGAGCTTTGCAAGCCTGGGCTCCTGAGTAGTCGAACTCACAAGCCTGGCCGATAACAATTGGCCCGGCACCGAGGATCAGGATGCTTTTTATATCTGTACGTTTTGGCATTTTTTAAGCTCCTGATTATTTGGCTGTAGCACGGTAGTGCTTAATCAAATCAATAAAGTGGTCAAACAGCGGCGCGGCATCGTGCGGGCCCGGGCTTGCCTCAGGGTGTCCCTGGAAGCTGAAGGCCGCTTTATCAGTACGATGAATACCTTGCAGAGTGCCATCAAACAGCGATTTGTGCGTCACGCGCAGATTTGCCGGAAGGGTCGTTTCATCAACCGCAAAACCGTGGTTCTGTGCCGTTATCATCACGCAGTCACGGTCGAGATCTTTAACCGGATGGTTGCCGCCGTGGTGACCAAATTTCATCTTCACGGTTTTGGCTCCGCTTGCCAGTGCCAGTAACTGGTGACCCAGACAGATACCAAATACTGGAATATCGGTTTCCAGCAGGCTGGAAATCGCGCTGATAGCATAGTCACAAGGCGCCGGGTCACCCGGTCCGTTAGAGAGGAATACGCCGTCCGGCTCCAGTTTCATGACTTCTTCAGCAGAAGTCTGTGCCGGAACCACTGTCAGACGACAGCCTCTGTCCACCAGCATCCGCAGGATATTGCGTTTTACGCCGTAGTCGTAAGCAACAACATGATAGGGGAGTTTATTTTCAGGCGTTGCTTCTGGCAGACCGTCAGCCAGAGTCCAGCTACCTTGCTGCCAGCTATAAGCTTCTTGTGTTGTGACTTCTTTCGCCAAGTCCATACCGTTAAGACCCGGAAAGGCTTGAGCTTTTTCTAAAGCTTGTCCGGCATCCAGATTATCACCCACGATAATGCAGCCATTCTGAGCGCCCTTCTCACGTAGCAAACGTGTCAGCTTACGGGTATCGATATCCGCTATTGCGACAATATTGTGACGTTTAAGATAAGAAGAGAGGTCTTCGGTATTGCGGAAGTTACTGGCAATCAGTGGCAGGTCGCGAATTATCAGGCCTTGTGCATGAACCTGGGAAGATTCGGCATCGGCTTCGTTAGTGCCGACATTTCCAATATGGGGATAAGTAAGAGTGACAATTTGGCGGGAGTAGGAAGGATCAGTGAGGATTTCTTGATAACCGGTCATAGAGGTGTTGAAAACGACTTCCCCCACTGCCGTACCCGATGCCCCAATGGCCCGACCGTGGAATTGGGTTCCGTCTTCCAGAACCAATAGCGCTGACTTAATCAAAACGTCCTCCAAGAATAATCATTCATTTTATCCGCATATTAATTCAAAACAGAGGTAAGAATCAATTGCTAAAAAACGTCTGCCCGCAGGATTTTTGGCAAACGGCGGCATTCTAGAGATAAGACAGTTAAAAGTCTACTCTGTCGCACACTTTTCATAGATATTTGCCATTTTGATAAACAAAACTTTCATTAACGGTCAAAACACTCAGACAACTCAGGCAGATAATCGATTGCTAGCAATCCTGAAAGGGTAAAAAAAATAGTGTGATTAAAAAACAACCATTCATGAGATGTTTCGCAAGAAAACAGTTAATAGCAACACAAAAAAAAGTCACTTATATGGACTTGGGATGAGAATAACAACAAAGTCGATAAAATAAATACAAAAAAAATGAGCGATACAATATCGCCCATTAAATCAATTAATTAAAAATTAATTTCAATGCATTGTGAATAATAAAAATTAAATATTATCTAAGCCAAGGACATCCTTGATATCAAAAAGTCCCACTTTCTTATCTTTCAGCCATAATGCTGAGCGAACAGCGCCATTTGCAAAAGTCATGCGATTTGAAGCCTTATGAGTGATTTCAATACGCTCACCCAGATCGGCAAACATCGCCGTATGCTCGCCAATAATGTCTCCGGCACGGATGGTTGCAAAACCAATGGTGCCTGGCACGCGCTCACCGGTATCGCCTTCACGAGCATAAACAGCACAATCTTTCAGATTTTTACCTAACGTTTTTGCGATGGTCTCGCCCATTGCCAGGGCTGTACCTGATGGAGCATCGACTTTATAGCGATGATGGGCTTCAATGATTTCAATATCAGTATCTTCGCCGATCACTTTGGCTGCATTTTCCAGCAGCTTCATCATCACATTGACACCGACACTAAAATTGGCAGCGAAAACGATGGGTATCTCTTTTGCTGCATCAGCTATCGCCTGTTTACCCCCATCATCGAAACCGGTAGTGCCAATCACCATGCCTTTACCGTGCTGACGGCAAAAGGCCAGATGAGTGAGCGTACCTTCCGGGCGAGTAAAATCAATAAGCACATCAAAGTCATCAACAACGGCATCGAGGCTGTCATGAATCACCGTATTAACGGTGCCCGTCCCCGCGAGTTCGCCCGCATCGCTACCGACCAGGGAAGATCCCGGACGTTCAAGTGCGGCACCCAGTACAACACCCTCCCGCTGTAGTGTTGCTTGAATCAGCTGACGTCCCATACGTCCGCCTGCTCCCGCGATAGCCACTCGAATTTGTGTATCTTGCATATCTGTACTCTTTTTAAAATGGGTAAAGAAAATATCTGTTCAGGGTAACCAGACCTGTGTCGGGCTACCAGCCGAAAACAGTGATAATTAGAATTTACTATCAGGCGTGGTTTAATATCAATCTCGCTTAAACCCGTACAGTCCTTTCTCAGGGTGCCAGTGCCAGTGCCTCAGTAACCCATTGCTGAAAACCGATGACATCAATTTCTAAAGCAACCTGAGCATTGGCAGGCCTTCCTAGCCGCTGCTCAATATCGACGACTGTGGTACCGCTGGTGTACTCCCCTTGTGTTTCAACAGCGACAAAGCACGCCTGGGTACGGAACAATTCAGGTTTAACTAAAAAGGCGATAGCAGTTAGATCATGCATCCGCAACCCTGTTTCCATACTGCCACTGCGATAGTGACTAAAAATAGCGTGCAGCATCTCTCCGGTACGGTTGAGCCCAGGCAGAGTGGCCAGGTACTCAGGCGTCAGCATCGCATGGTTAGTGACATCCAGTCCGCACATCACAATATCCAGCCCGCTATTAAACACATGTGCCGCTGCTTCAGGATCAACCGCAATATTAAATTCGGCATTCGGTGTGAGGTTTCCTCTTCCTGACGATCCGCCCATCATCACAATGCGCTTAATCCGTGGTTTACATTCAGGATATTGAGCCAGCAGCATCGCAATATTGGTTAAAGGGCCGATAGTGACAAGCGTAATGGGCTCTTCACTGGCAAGCAGGCAGTCATAGATAGCCAGAAAGGCAGGTTTATCTATTGCACATTGTTCTGACGACGCAAAGGGATAGCCTGCCATGCCAGACTCACCATGGACATTAGAGGCATCCCGTGCAGGACGTAACAAGGGGGCTGCAGCACCGCGCGCAACGGGAACTGACTGCTGCCAGAATGTCATTAATTGCAGCGCGTTACGCGTGGTTTTCTCCACCGAAACATTACCGGATACGGTACTTATCAGTTTCACCTCAAGCTGCGGAGAAAAAAGTGCTGCGGCGATAGCCACCGCATCGTCGATACCCGGATCGGTATCAATAATTACAGGAAGCCTGTTCATACTGTTCTCCAAAAAAAATGCCAGCTGATTCACATCAACTGGCATCGTCTCATAATTTGTCGTTCGCCACGCTAATCGACTTCACGAACATCGACACGCAATTCACGCGGAACTTCAAAAACAATATTTTCTTCACGCCCACTTAACTCACGAGCTTCTTCCCCGCCAAGCGAACGCAAGCGGGTAATCACGTTTTGCACCAGGATATCCGGCGCGGAAGCTCCTGCGGTAACGCCGACACAGCGGGCATTCTTCAGCCACTCTTCCTGAATATCTGTTGCATCATCAATTAAATAGGCGGCTTTGCCCATGCGCTGGGCCAGTTCGGCCAAACGGTTAGAGTTTGACGAATTTTTCGAACCAACCACCAGTACCACGTCTGCTTCACTCGCCAACGAACGTACCGCTTCCTGGCGGTTAGTGGTGGCATAGCAAATATCATCTTTACGTGGTCCGGTGATTTCCGGGAATCGCTCACGTAAAGCATCGATCACATCTGAGGTATCATCGACCGATAAGGTTGTCTGAGTCATAAAGGAGAGGTTGCTGGCATCTTTAACATCAAGCGTCCAGACATCATCAGGCGACTCGACCAGATACATGCCCCCTTTCGGGTTACTGTATTGCCCCATCGTGCCTTCAACTTCAGGGTGTCCGGCATGGCCGATAAGAATCGACTCTTCACCACGGCGACTGGCGCGAGCCACTTCCATATGCACTTTGGTTACCAGCGGACAGGTGGCATCGAATACCGTCAGTTCACGAGATTTCGCTTCATTACGTACTGCCTGAGAAACACCATGGGCCGAAAAAATCAAGATAGCACCATCCGGTACTTCACTGATTTGCTCAATAAAAATGGCCCCTCGTTCACGCAAGCTATCAACAACGTAGCGGTTATGTACCACTTCGTGACGCACATAAATCGGTGCACCATAAAGCTGCAGTGCATTCTCAACAATGCTGATAGCGCGGTCGACCCCAGCACAAAAACCTCTGGGATTAGCCAACAGGATCTGCATTTACGCCTCCAGTACCGGATCGACTTCCAGTACTTCAATGTCAAAGTGAATAGTCTGCCCGGCCAGAGGGTGATTAAAATCAACGGTGATAGAATCACCGTTGACTTCACGAACCACTCCCGGCATTTCGCTACCATCCATGGCAGTAAACAACATGATAGCCCCAGGTACAGGCTCACCTGCCGCCGCAAACTCACGGCGAGAAAAATACTGGATCATGTCCGGGCTAGGGATACCAAATGCGGCTTCAGGTGCGAGGAAGAAAGACTTCTTCTCCCCTGCCGTTAATCCTAACAGTTCGGCTTCAAGACCTGGAGACAGGCTGGTGTCTCCCAGGCGAAACAGTGCTGGCTTGCCGCTATTACGCGTAGACTCAGCAGTCGATCCATCTTCCAGTTTAAGAATAAAATGAACCAGAACTGCGCTATTTTGTTGTACAGAGTCAGCCATGAATTACCTTTTTTCCTGTGCGGATTTTTTAGAAGGGATAATAAACCCCTCTAAAATGATAAGTGCCGCACCAATACAGATGGCCGTATCGGCAAGATTGAAAGTGGCAAAATGCCAGTCACCGACATAGAAATCTATCATATCGACCACAAAGCCGTGCCAGAGTCGGTCGAATAAATTGCCCAGAGCCCCACCAATAATCAATGCATAAGCAATGTTATTAAGCTTATCAGTCGCTTTTGCACGGTACATCATCACTGCCAGCACCACGCAGATACCAACAGCAATAACGGCGAAGAACCAGCGCTGCCAGCCCTCTTTATCTGCCAGGAAACTAAAGGCAGCGCCATAGTTACGGGCATAGTGCAAATTGAGTGACGGGAACAGTGGTAAGGTTTCCCCCAGCATAAAATGCTGGAGGACCAGAAACTTACTGCCCAAGTCAATAGCAAGTACAGCGACTGCCAGCCAGAGCCAGCGCAACCCGGTAGAGAGTATAGGTTTCATCAGGCAAACTTACGTTGTTCGCCAGCACCGGCGACGTTAGTAACACAGCGACCACAGACTTCTGCGTGCTCCGCATTCTGACCAATATCGGTGGTGTAATGCCAGCAACGCGGACATTTCTCCCCTTCGGCTTTACGCAGCGACACTTTCAGACCTTTCAGTACGTCACTCTGCTGTGCATCTCCTCCAGCCGCTGCATAGTCAGCAACAACTGCTTCAGAGGTCAGTAAGACAAAACGCAGCTCAGCGCCCAGGCTGTTCAGTTTCGCAGTCAGCTCACTGTCAGCATACAGCGTGACTGCCGCTTCCAGGGAACCGCCGAGAACTTTATCAGCACGCGCCTGTTCAATCACTTTGTTCACTTCACCGCGCACAGTCAGCAAGGTATCCCAGAAGTCATTACCCATTTTTTCATCTTCTTCCAGACCAAACAGGCCTTCATACCATTCCTCGGTGAAGACATACTGGGAATGCTCACCCGGCAGATAGTTCCAGATCTCATCTGCCGTGAAGGACATGATAGGTGCCATCCAACGAACCAGAGCCTGGGCAATATGATACAACGCGGTCTGACAGCTACGGCGTGCCACGCTGTCTGCCTTCGCGGTGTACTGACGGTCTTTTATGATATCAAGGTAGAATGAACCCATTTCAACCGAGCAGAAACGCATCATACGCTGTACGACTTCATGGAAATCATAGCTCTCATAAGAGGCCAGGATATCGGCTTGAGCAACTTGCGCACAACCCACTGCCCAGCGATCCAGCACCACCATATCTTCTGGTTTAACGCTGTCGGTAGCCGGGTTAAAGCCATTCAGGTTTGCCAGCAGGAAACGCGCAGTGTTACGGATACGACGGTAAGCATCAGCGGAACGCTTAAGGATCTCGTCAGACACCGCGATTTCACCGGTATAGTCGGTAGAAGCAACCCAGAGACGTAAAATATCCGCCCCTAATTTATTCATCACATCTTGTGGTGCAATAGTATTACCGATGGATTTGGACATTTTGCGTCCCTGGCCATCAACGGTAAAGCCGTGAGTCAGTACTTGGCGATAAGGCGCTTTGCCTTTCATCGCGGTTGAAATCATCAGCGACGACATAAACCAGCCGCGGTGTTGATCTGAACCTTCCAGATACATATCGGCAGCATTACCGGCGAATTCAGGGCGCACATCAACCACAGAAGAGCTGGTTGATCCGGAATCAAACCAGACATCCAGGGTGTCAGGCACTTTGACATAGTCAGCGGCTTCATCACCCAGCAGGTCACGAGGATCAAGATCCCACCATGCCTGAATACCATCTTGCTCAACGCGCTTCGCCACTTCTTCCATCAGTTCCAGCGCACGCGGGTGCAGCTCTTCGGTATCTTTATGGACAAACAGCGACATAGGAACGCCCCAGGTACGCTGACGCGAGATACACCAGTCCGGACGGTTCGCAACCATGGATTCAATACGCGCCTGGCCCCAGTCGGGGATCCACTGAACGCTTTTGATCTCTTTCAGTGACTGCTCGCGCAACCCTTTCTGATCCATGCTGATAAACCACTGTGGCGTCGCACGGAAAATGATCGGGGTTTTGTGACGCCAGCAGTGTGGATAGCTGTGACGCAGTTTTTCAATATGCAGTAACTTGCCGTTATCTTGCAGCAGGCTCACAATCAGGTCATTGGCCTTAAACACCATGACACCGTCAAGGCCCGGGAAGGTTCCTGGCAGATAGCAGCCGTTCGGCCCGACAGGGTTTGCGATTTCCAGGCCGTATTTCTGGGAAATAACATAGTCATCCGGACCGTGGCCACCGGCGGTATGCACTGCACCGGTACCCGCATCCAGCGTAACGTGAGAGGCCAGGATAGCAGGTACGTCGAAATCCATAAACGGATGTTTAAAACGCATTAAATCCAGCGTTTCACCCTTAACAGTGCCCAGCACCTGGTAATCGGTGATTGCTGCACGTTTCATCACGCTGTCTACCAGCTCTTTGGCCAGAATTAAGGCCTGACCTTCAATCTGCACCAGCGCATAGTCAAAATCGGCCGCCAGTGAGATAGCGCGGTTGGCCGGCAATGTCCACGGCGTAGTCGTCCAGATAAGCAAAGATACCGGACCATTAACCTGAGAAACGCCAAATTTCGCCGCTACACCTTGCGGATCAACGGCATTGAAAGTCACATCAATCGATGGTGAGGTTCTGTCGTCATATTCCACTTCCGCTTCAGCCAGCGAAGAGCCGCAGTCAACGCACCAGTGAACTGGTTTAGCCCCTTTATGCAGATGGCCATTACCGATGATTTTACCCAGTGCACGGATGATATTGGCTTCCGTTTTGAAGTCCATGGTCAGGTAAGGGTGCGCCCAGTCACCCAGAACACCTAAACGAATAAAGTCTGCACGCTGGCCATCAACCTGCTCAGCGGCATATTTACGACAAGCTGCACGGAATTCTGCTGCGGTGACTTTTTCACCCGGTTTACCGATAAGTTGTTCAACTTTCAGTTCAATAGGCAGACCGTGGCAGTCCCAGCCTGGAATATAAGGCGAGTCAAAACCTGACAGACCTTTTGATTTAACAATAATGTCTTTCAGAATCTTGTTAACTGAGTGACCAATATGAATGCTACCGTTCGCATAAGGAGGGCCATCATGCAAAATAAAGGTTTTTTTGCCTTTTTTGGCCTGGCGAATGATGTTGTACAGGTCATCACCATTCCAGCGAGCCAGCATACCTGGCTCACGTTTGGCCAGGCCGCCACGCATTGGGAAACCTGTTTCCGGCAAATTCAAGGTAGATTTAAAGTCACTCATTAGATTCTCAGTTCCGTGTTTCGGTTAGCCGTTCAGGCGTTTGACCCAAAAAATTCGCGAGCTGTCGCTACATCTCTGGCAATTTGTACCTTAAGTTCATCAAGAGAAGCAAATCGCTGTTCATGACGTATTTTTTTACGTAACACCACATCTATATGGCGTCCGTACAGATCCATTGCAACGTCCAGTAAATGGACTTCCAATTGCTTACGTATACCCGACACCGTTGGGCGAGTACCAATATTAGCCACGCCGATAAACGGTTTATCGCCAAGCCCCATCACTTCGACCGCATAAACCCCTTTAACTGGGGAGACCTGACGTTTTAACGGCAGATTGGCGGTCGGGAAGCCAATAGTGCGCCCCAGGGCATCACCATGAACTACGCGTCCGGAAATACTAAACGGATGGCCGAGCAAGTTTTCAGCTTGCTCAAAATCATCATCCGCCAGTGCCTGACGCACGGCGGTACTGCTAATACGAACGCCCTGCGAGCAAAAGGTATCAGCACTGGTAAGGTCGAAGCCGAATTCTTCACTCGCCTTCTGTAATAACAAGAAATCCCCCAGACGACCAGCGCCAAAGCGGAAATCATCCCCCACAGCCAGGTATTTCACCCCAAGGCGTGTCACCAGCAGGTCATTGATAAAATTTTGAGCGGTGAGTGCGGCAAATCGCCTGTCAAAGCGCACACATAACACGGCATCGACACCAGACTCTGCCAGATAACGTAGTTTTTCGCGCAAACTGGTCAGGCGAGCAGGCGCGTGGTCTGAAGAGAACAATTCAAGCGGTTGAGGTTCAAAAATCATCACCATCACCGGCAGGTTGCGCGCACGACCTTCTTCGCACAAGCCCTTTAGCAGCGCCTGATGACCACGGTGCATCCCATCGAAATTTCCGATAGTAAGAACGCATCCGTGATGATTCTGGCGCAGATTATGTATACCGCGTATCAGCTTCATGCCTGGCTCAAAACAGTGGGAATCGGCGGATTATACCAACTACCGGGGATAAGGTTAACCTACGATTGTTGCCTTTATCGTAAAGGTTTCACTAATTTATCCGTTGCGGTAAAGATATTTACCGCTGATTCAGCTTTTCGGGTGTAATTTTGATGCGAAAGACTGTATTCGCAAGCCCGATGCTGATAGAATTCGCGCCATCATAACGCAAGACACGCCGTAACTTTAACGACGTTTATTTGCACAAATCCATTGACAAAAGAAGGCTAACGGGGCATATTCCTCGGCCTTTGAATTGTCTACAAGAAATATTTGGGAGTAGGACCTTGGCTAATATCAAATCAGCTAAGAAACGTGCTGTACAGTCTGAAAAGGCTCGTAAGCACAACGCTAGCCGTCGCTCTATGATGCGTACTTTCATCAAGAAAGTATACGCAGCGATTGCAACTGGCGATAAAGCTGCTGCACAAAACGCATTTAACGAAATGCAACCAATCGTGGATCGTCAGGCTAGCAAAGGTCTGATCCACAAAAACAAAGCTGCGCGCCATAAGGCTAACCTGACTGCGCAAATCAACAAACTGGCTTAATCCCCCGTCTGTTGTTGCTTTGAAAGAAACCGGCTTCGGCCGGTTTTTTTATGCCTGAGAGATTGACCTTCTCACCGCAACCAGATCCTGGAAATACAGGCCTCATTCTTTGCTAAAAACAGGACAGCTCTTTACCTGATTTCTGACAGTTAAAGCTGATAGGATGAACAATCACCTTGGATAGCCAGGGATACAGGTTGGTTTAATAGCAACCTTCAGGGAGAAAATCATGTTAAAAAAAACAGCTATTATTTCTTCTTTATTCTTTTTTCTATCAGGCTGTAACACCGCAGGCAATACCCGGCTGACAAGTCCCATTACCCCGCTGACCTACCAGACGGGAAGCTCAGTATTTGTCTTAAAAAAAGACTGTGTCACTGAGGTATCAAGTCGTAATCAGGGTCATAACGTTTTTTTTAATATAAAAAAAAGCCCTGATTGCTCAATGCAATTTGAAGATTTTTTTAGACGTAATGTGGGTAAATATGTTGATATTCGTTTTAATGATGTCGCTATTATGAATAAAACCAAAATAATTACTCCGCTGACATTTGAAAATGGCTTTTCTCAATATGTGGTTCTTAGAGCGAATACTGATAAGATAATAAAATACTACAAATGATAAGGAATGAACCTGTGCGTTCCTTTTATTCGACCATGAATATAAAAACCGCAACGCACAGGTTATTTTATTAGAAATTGACTCTAATATTTTGTCCTATAGAATGACTTTTAAAGCGAATTCTGTCTATACCCTAAATAATTCAAGTTGCTTGTAGGCGCAGAGTCAATCCTGGCGATGAGCATAGATAAACTATGTGATTCGCCAGGATTGACGAAGGTAACGCCCAAGCAACTTGAAGTATGACGGGTATATACCTGCACCGTCATTATCGGTGATTTGATACGATCCTGGGCCTAATGTATTCACCCGTTTCATTTGAGTGCTAGTAGCATACTCTATTTCCACATCAAAAGACGATGGTGCCTGCGAATCCGTATCAAAACTGACGGTGTAACGGTCCATACCTGAGTGACCTCGAAGGTTCACCCACGGTCCCCAAGTTAGTGGTGGTGCCCAGGCTTGTGCTGATGGCATAATTCGTTCCTTATTAGTTAAGTCGCAGTCCGTAGCGACAAACTCAATACGCCACAAAAAATGATATATTTATATAGCCGAAATAGTATTCAGGAGTTTTCTCACATTATTATTTCTTCAAAAAAAGAGACTTTTTAAAAGCCAAACTACCTGTTGTATAACGGACAGATAAGGGAATTAAAGAAAATCAGATACATCAACACACTCTTAAAAAATACTTTTTGAGTTCAGAGCATTTTATTATTTATGATATTTCTCCATGAAATTATCTGCTATGAAAAAGCGTAGCGTAGTCATGATTACAGATCCGTTGCACTGCCGAATGCTGGATCATTCGCTCAGCAAAAATCGCATGGTACTCTTCCATCACGTTTTCAAGACGTCCTAATTCAACCGTATTCTCGTTATTACCACTATTCGATATATAACTTGTTGGTGCAACAAAAATAGCGGAATGCATTTCCCCAAAGGCCTTCATCAGCGCCGCATCATCAAACTCACCTAATACTTCAACCTGTAATCCTTGTGTCTGGATCCAGTTAAGCAGTTTGCGCCCGAGCATTGAACGCCGACCGGGGATCAATAACCGACGATGTTCCAGACAGGCAGGAAATGGCGCTTCCGGTAGTGGTTTCTTACACCAAAAACTGATACCACACTCGCCTATCTTGACCGAAAAGAGTCCCTCTTGTTGCGTCGAATCGATGGGGCAGTCTGAAATAATCATATCCAGTTTATGCTGGCTAAGCTGTTCGAGCAGCATTTCATGGGTCGATTCATAACAGCGCAGATGGATTTGCTCATCTTCAACCACAGCCACATTTAAAATCTCGCTAATTAACCGTTTTGAAAGCGCATCGGCTACACCCACTTCAAACAATGTGCCAGACTCTTTGCGATAGTTCACAATATCCAGCATTTCCTGGCTCAGGGTAAACATACGGTCAGCATAGCGAAAAACTAATTGCCCCAGTTCAGAAGGTACAAGTCCGCGTCCCTGCCGACGAAACAATTTTCCCTGTAAGCGTGCTTCGAGAATTTTAATCTGCCCCGTAAGGGTTTGTGGCGCAAGATGCAGTACTTCAGCAGCACCTGCGACCGATCCTTCTTTGCAGATATGCCAGAAATAATACAGGTGATTGTAATTAATTAACGACATTCGCCACGCCTCTTAATAGCAGCACCGTTATCGGATACTTGACCCGATAACGGTGGCGAAGATTATCCGAGAAGTTTAAAGCGCGCTTTTAGCATATTGTAGCCGATGACAGCTGACAGCAATGACCCCAGCAGAATACCCAGTTTAGCCAGCGTGATCATCTCAGCATGCATTTCATCGAAGGCTAATGACGTAATAAAAATCGACATCGTAAAGCCAATTCCGCACAGCACACCAATAGCCATAATATCGCTGAATCTTGTGCCTACAGGTAAGGATGCTAACTTAAGTTTCAGTGCCAGCCAGCAGAATAAGCTGATCCCCAGCGGCTTACCGATTAACAGTCCGGCCATGATACCAAGCGGCAAATAGGAAGTCAGTGATCCCAGAGAAACACCTGACAGCACCACGCCAGCATTGGCAAAGGCAAACAGCGGCAGGATCAGAAAAGCGACCCAGGGATGCAGGACATGTTCCAGTTCTTGTGAAGGTGAGCGTCCATTATGCTCTTTTAGCGGAATAAAGAAGCCCAGAATGACCCCTGCCAGCGTGGCATGTACGCCTGACTTTAATACCGCTGTCCATAAGATGACGCCAACCAGGATATAGAGACCGGTTCGTCGTACATTGAAAATATTCAGCAAGGCCAGTATCGCAATCGCTGCAGCGGCGACGCCAAGGGAGAGCATGGAAAGTGAGCTGGTATAAAACAGGGCAATGATGATAATCGCTCCGAGATCATCAATAATCGCCAGTGCCATCAGAAAAACCTTCAAGGCAACCGGGACCCGGTTTCCCAGCAAGGCCAGAATCCCTAAGGCAAAAGCAATATCTGTTGCAGTAGGGATAGCCCAGCCTGTGCGAGTTATCGGATCGGCGGCGTTAAACGCCAGATAGATTAACGCAGGTACGACCATGCCTCCCAGTGCGGCAATAACCGGGAAGGCAGCCTGACGACGTGTAGCCAGAGATCCCTGTACCATCTCACGCTTAACTTCCAGACCCACCATCAGGAAAAATATCGCCATTAAGGCATCATTCACCCACAATAAAACGTTTTTACTGATATCCAGCGATCCGATACGGACCTCTACCGGAGTTTCCAAAAATGTCTGGTAGGCTGGGCCAGTCAGATGAAAATTAGCTAAAAACATGGCGAAGATAGCGGCAATAATCAAACAAATACCGCCAGCCGCATCATTCTGGAAAAAGCGTTGTAGAGTTTTCGTCATTTTTTTACTCGATTATCCAACTCATTCATTAGAGGTAAGAAGCTTATTAGCTTGATAGCATAGCGAAAATAACAAATCGCTAAAAGCAGGTTATATTGCAATAATAACTCGTAATAACCGAGCTATTATTGCAGACAGAAAAAAACCTGAGCCACTTACGCAGCTCAGGTTTTTAATAGCAGGTGATTAACGCGTCAAGTCTTCAAAAAACTTCTTCACGCCATCAAAGAAACTCTTTGAACGTGGGCTGTTATGTTCCCCCGCCGGTCCGCCAAAACTTTCTTCAAGTTCACGCAGCAATTTCTTCTGCTTATCGTTCAGATTAACAGGGGTTTCAATATATACCCGGCACATTAAGTCGCCCTGGGCACCACCGCGTACCGATTTCACCCCTTTGCCACGCATTCTGAACAATTTGCCCGTTTGCGTTTCTGCCGGAATTTTCAGTTTCACACGGCCATCCAGTGTCGGAACTTCGATTTCTCCACCCAATGCCGCCATAGCAAAATTAATCGGTACTTCACAGTGCAGGTCGCTGCCGTCACGCTCGAAAATGGCGTGCTGTTTGACCTGAACCTGAACATATAAATCGCCGGCTGGTGCACCGTTCTCGCCCACTTCACCTTCTCCAGTCAGACGGATACGGTCACCGGTATCAACCCCTGCCGGGATCTTCACAGATAGCGTTTTGTTCTTCTCTACTCGTCCATGCCCATGACAGGTGTTGCAAGGATCTTTAATGATAGTCCCACGGCCCTGACAATGCGGACAGGCCTGTTGTACCGTAAAGAAGCCTTGGCGCATATGTACCTGACCCTGCCCGTGACAGGTTGGACAAGTTTGCGGTTTAGAGCCGGATTTCGCCCCACTTCCGTGGCAAACTTCGCACTCTTCAAGTGTCGGGATACGGATCTCTTTGGTGACGCCACGAACCGCTTCTTCTAACGTTAGCTCCATGTTGTAGCGCAAATCGGCACCACGCGAGGAGCGTTGACGGCGACCACCACCAAAGATGTCACCGAAAACGTCACCAAAGATATCGCCGAAATCAGCACCCTGACCGAAACCGCCGCCCCCCATACCACCCTGCTCGAATGCTGCATGGCCATATTGATCATAAGCCGAACGCTTTTGATCGTCGGTAAGAATTTCATAAGCTTCTTTCACTTCACGAAATTTTTCTTCCGCCTCTTTATCATCCGGATTACGATCCGGGTGATACTTCATAGCCAGACGCTTATACGCCTTTTTAATTTCACGCTCTTCCGCCGATTTAGGAACACCTAAAATCTCGTAGTAATCTCTCTTAGCCATCTCTTATTTTAGTCCTAAATATGCATAAACGGGCGTGGAGGATAAACCTCAACGCCCGTGTCAGGAACTAACCGCTCAGTGGGCGATTATTTTTTGTCTTTAACTTCTTCAAACTCAGCATCAACAACATCGTCGTCTTTACCAGCTTTACCTGCGTCAGAGCCACCTGCTTGCTGTTCAGCATGCTGCTGCTGAGCCAGTTCCATCAGCTTGGCAGAAACTTGTGCCAACTCCTGGATTTTCGCTTCGATGTCTGCTTTATCTTCACCTTTCAGAGAAGTTTCCAGCGCGCTCAGAGCCGCTTCGATAGCAGTTTTGTCGTCAGCAGGCAGTTTGTCACCGGCCTCTTCGACTTGCTTACGGGTGCTGTGCAGTAAGTGATCGCCCTGGTTACGCGTCTGTACCAGCTCTTCAAACTTACGGTCAGCTTCCGCATTCGCTTCCGCGTCACGTACCATTTTTTCGATTTCTTCTTCGTTCAGACCAGAAGAAGCTTTAATGGTAATTTTCTGCTCTTTTCCGCTGTTTTTGTCTTTCGCAGAAACATGCAGAATACCATCAGCATCGATATCGAAGGTAACTTCGATTTGTGGCATGCCGCGTGGTGCTGCCTGAATCCCGTCAAGGTTAAACTGGCCCAGAGATTTGTTATCTGAAGCACGTTTACGCTCACCCTGGATAACATGAATAGTTACCGCAGCCTGGTTATCTTCTGCTGTAGAGAACACCTGGCTATGTTTAGTTGGGATAGTGGTGTTTTTATTAATCAGCGCAGTCATCACTCCGCCCATGGTTTCGATACCCAGAGACAGCGGGGTAACGTCCAGCAGCAGTACGTCTTTAACTTCACCGGTTAATACGCCACCCTGAACAGCAGCACCAACAGCAACAGCTTCGTCTGGGTTAACGTCTTTACGTGGCTCTTTACCAAAGAACTCAGCCACTTTCTTCTGAACCATTGGCATACGAGTCTGGCCACCGACCAGAATCACGTCGTTAATGTCAGAAACTGACAGACCCGCATCTTGCAGCGCAACTTTCAGTGGCGCAATAGAGCGGTTAACCAGATCTTCAACCAGTGATTCCAGTTTCGCACGGGTCACTTTGATGTTCATGTGCTTAGGACCGGTCGCATCCGCCGTGATATACGGCAGGTTAACGTCGGTCTGCTGAGCAGAAGACAGTTCAATCTTCGCTTTCTCAGCGGCTTCTTTCAGGCGTTGCATCGCCAGTGGGTCGTTACGCAGATCGATACCCTGATCTTTTTTGAACTCTTCCACCAGGTAATTGATCATACGGCTATCGAAGTCTTCACCACCCAGGTGGGTATCACCGTTGGTTGCCAGAACTTCAAAGGTTTTTTCGCCATCAACTTCGTCGATTTCGATAATAGAGATATCGAAAGTACCACCACCCAAGTCATAAACGGCGATAGTGCGGTTACCCACTTCTTTATCCAGGCCGTAAGCCAGAGCAGCAGCGGTTGGTTCGTTGATGATACGTTTTACTTCCAGACCTGCGATACGGCCAGCATCTTTTGTTGCCTGACGCTGTGCATCGTTAAAATACGCAGGAACTGTGATAACAGCTTCAGTTACTGGCTCACCCAGGTAATCTTCTGCTGTTTTCTTCATTTTTTTCAATACTTCAGCAGAAACCTGAGGTGGGGCCATTTTCTGACCTTTAACATCAATCCAGGCATCGCCGTTATCAGCGCCAATGATTGTGTACGGCATGATAGCTTCGTCACGCTGGACTTCTTCGTCCTGGAAACGACGGCCAATCAGACGCTTGATTGCAAAAAGTGTATTTTGCGGGTTAGTCACTGCCTGACGTTTTGCCGGTTGACCCACCAGAATTTCACCGTCCTGGGTGTAAGCAATAATAGAAGGAGTGGTGCGGTCACCCTCGGCATTCTCCAGAACGCGAGCAGTAGTCCCATCCATAATCGCGACACATGAGTTAGTTGTTCCCAGGTCGATACCAATAATTTTACCCATCTGAACGGTCTCCACTAAAATTCGTCATTATTAGGTTGTGAACCTGTTATGTGGGCAAATGTATTCATTTCAACTGCCCGAAGCGTTTTTTTTCAAGTCCGACAACACGGTTGCATAGAAGATGGGGTCACACTGCCCCTCATCAAGGGGTAAGATGAAAAAAATTTTATTCTTTCCCCTCTTTAGATCATAGACGGCAACCCTCTGCCTGCTTATTATGCCGCGCCCCGATCCCGGATAGTCGGGAAACGGCTAATCACTTATTATTGCATTTCAGATAACTTTTTAGAGGAATTATGGGTAACACTAAGTTGGCCAACCCCGCTCCCCTGGGCCTGATGGGCTTTGGGATGACCACAATTTTGCTCAATCTGCACAATGCCGGTTTTTTTGATCTTGATGTTCTGATTATGGCGATGGGTATTTTCTTTGGTGGCATCGCACAGATTTTTGCAGGTCTTCTGGAATATAAAAAAGGGAATACTTTCGGTTTAACCGCCTTTACCTCTTACGGTGCATTCTGGCTGACCTTGGTCGCCATCTGGCTGTTACCTAAAATGGGAGCGGGTGCACCAGCTGATACCTATTTCATGGGGGCCTATCTGGCCTTATGGGGTATCTTTACTCTGTTTATGTTCTTTGGCACGCTCAAAGGTCCACGCATGCTGCAATTCGTTTTCGGCAGCCTGACGGTGCTGTTCACTCTGCTCGCTATCGCTCACTTTGTCGGTAATGAAAGCATTACCCATATTGCAGGCTGGGTGGGAATCATCTGTGGCGCCAGCGCAATCTATCTGGCAATGGGAGAAGTGCTTAACGAACAGTTTGGTCGCACTGTCCTGCCAATAGGCGAAAAAAAGTAATAATGCATTAAAAAACGGGGGAAACATTTGTTTCCCCCGTTTTTTTAGGTCAAGGATGACTGCGAAGCAAGTTTATTCTGCGCAGTATTCTCGTGGTTTATATCTTTATGTAGCAAGATACCGATGACCAGCCCCACACATCCCAGAGCCAGTACATACCATGCGGGTGCCAGCGGAGAGACTTTCATCAACAGCGTCACCACTATTGGTGTCAGACCACCAAAAATAGCATAAGCGACGTTGTAGGAAAAAGAGAGCCCGGTAAAGCGGATTTCCGCAGGAAAAGCGCGCACCATAACGTAAGGCACGGCCCCAACAATTCCGACACTGAATCCCGCCATCCCGTAAAGAACAAACAGATGTTCCGGATATACAGAAACCAAGTGGTAAAACATCCAGCTACAAATACAAAGCAGTATACTGCCGACAATAAAGGTTTTACTGGCACCAAAACGATCGGCAGCCAGACCGTAGAGAATACATCCCACTGATAACAGAACAATGGCGATACTGTTCGCCTGCAGCGTAAGAGCCGGGGCTATTTTAAGTTGTGTTTGCAGCCATACCGGCGCCATCAGGATAACGACAACGATACCTGCGGATAGCAACCAAGTGAGAAACATCGATATTGCGATGGATTTTTTATGGTTAACGACAACAGATTTAAGCGGCAACTCTTCCGCCAATGCTTTTCTTTTCTGCATTTCAACAAAGACAGGTGTCTCTTCCAACCAACGACGCAGATACATAGCAAACAGCCCGAAAATCCCGCCAAGAAAGAACGGAATACGCCAACCGCCATCATGGATAGCTTCTTGGGTCATTGAGGTATTGATAATCGTCGCCACAATGGAGCCAATTAAAATACCAATGGTCAAACCCGCAGTCAGTGTGCCACACGCAATACCAATCCGCTTATAAGGTACATGCTCAGAAACAAAAACCCAGGCTCCAGGCACTTCACCGCCAATAGCTGCTCCCTGTAAGACACGCATTAAAAGCAGCAGTATTGGAGCCATAATGCCTATCGTTTCATAGGTAGGAAGCAAGCCAATCGCCAGCGTCGGCAAAGCCATTAGCAAGATACTTAAAGTAAACATTCTCTTACGGCCGAGCAGGTCACCAAAGTGTGCCATGATAATGCCACCCAGAGGACGCGCCAGATAACCAGCGGCAAAAATACCAAAGGTCTGTAGCTGGCGTAACCACTCAGGAATATCAGGCGGGAAAAAAAGCGCTCCCAGAACAGTGGTAAAAAAAACAAAAATAATAAAATCGTAAAACTCAAGCGCACCACCAAGGGCAGCAAGAGATAACGTTTTATAGTCCTGAGCGTTCAGAGACCTGGCGTGAATTTGAGACATAAGCAACCATGAATTGATGAGAGTATTAAAAAAAATACCTGATATCCGTAAAGAAAAAATTACTATATCAGCAAATCATCAACACTCCACATCAGCCATACTTTATGTTGCTTATTTATTACATTTACTATTTTATTTCACGAATCGCGCTTTTTGGGCGAAAAGAGGCGACAACTTGGTCATTTGTTTCAACATAAGGCCCATCAAGCAACTGTATACAATAAGGTACACTGGCAAAAATACCGGTCACCGTCACTTTACCCTGCTCATCTCTGACCCCTTCCAGGGTTTCTTTAATCGACTTTGGCTGGCCGGGTAAATTGAGGATCAGCGCCTGCTTGCGGATAACGCCCGTTTGTCTGGAAAGAATGGCAGTAGGCACAAAGTTTAGGCTTATCTGGCGCATCTGTTCGCCAAACCCCGGCATAATGCGGTCGGCAATCGCCAGAGTCGCCTCCGGTGTCACATCACGACGTGCAGGTCCGGTTCCTCCGGTCGTGAGCACTAAATGACAAGCCATCTCGTCGACCAGCTCACAAAGCGTTTGCTCAATAATGGATTGCTCATCGGGAATAAGGCGAGTTTCGACTTGAAACGGTGAGGTTAACGCTTGTGCCAACCATTCTTCAAGTGCCGGGATCCCTTTGTCCTGATAGGCACCGCTTGAAGCGCGATCGGAGACAGACACTAATCCAATACGGAGAGTATTCATATTATTTCCACACTATAAGAGAACAGTTAGCTGGAATAATACATCGGGAAAGGCGGGACAAACAGATTAAAACAGCAAAATCGTGACCAGCCTGAGCCGGTCACGTTAAATGATTACAGCAGATCGCCGATCATTTTTTCCAGTTTTTCCTGGTCGATAGCAAACTTACGGATACCGTCCGCCAGTTTGTCTACTGCCATAGGATCCTGGTTATGCTGCCACAGGAACTGGGCTTCAGTGATACGTGCAGGACGCGCTTTTACTTCGCCAGTGTAGCTCAGTTTACGCTCCAGAGTCCCTTCGCTTTCTGACAGCTCTTTCAGCAGTCCAGGTGCTATGGTCAGACGGTCACAGCCAGCCAGTTCGATGATTTCACCGACGTTACGGAAGCTTGCACCCATGACCACAGTCTCATAACCGTGTTCTTTGTAGTACTGGTAGATTTCGCTAACAGAAATCACGCCCGGATCTTCGTTTGCAGCGTACTCTTTCTTGTCGGTATTTGCTTTGTACCAGTCAAGAATACGGCCAACAAATGGAGAGATCAGGAATACGCCCGCTTCAGCACAAGCGCGAGCCTGAGCGAAGGAGAACAGCAGAGTCAGGTTACAGTTAATACCTTCTTTTTCCAGCTGCTCAGCAGCACGGATGCCCTGCCAGGTCGAAGCCAGTTTGATCAGGATACGGTCGTTGCTGATACCGGCATCGTTATACAGTTTGATCAGGTGTTTAGCTTTAGCAATACTGCCTTCAGTGTCATAGGACAGACGCGCGTCAACTTCAGTAGAGATACGACCCGGAACCAGTTTCAGAATTTCCAGACCAATATTCACTGCCAGCTTGTCAGTTGCGTCAATAACTTGTTGAGCACGTGAGCTGCTCTGGCTGCGAGCAAAAGCAATTGCGTCGTCAATCAGTGGGCGGTATTCAGGAATTTGTGCTGCGTTAAGGATAAGTGAAGGGTTAGTTGTTGCGTCTTGCGGTTTGTACAGTTTCATCGCCGCGATATCACCCGTGTCAGCAACCACGGTGGTGAGTTGACGCAGAGCAGTTAATTTATCCGTCATAGTCAGTATTTCTCTTTGAGTCTAGCAGTTAGGGATAGGTAACTAATTATCTATTGATAATATCATGCATTAAGCGAGGCGCAACCGCGATACACCACTCACAGGGCAAAGAGTATAATTCGCGTAGAAACCACGTGTCGCTCAGGCATAACTTCACTAAATGGCGCCGTATTCGCCACAGTCTGCTTAATAACTCTCTGCCAAAAGTCATATCGCTGAATGCTTCCAGCCAATTATCGCTTCAGAATCCCAAAATCATCAATGAAGGCACTAATAAGCAAATTCCCCCCCTGTCTTATCGCAGCGATTGGCCGCCAGAGAGCAAAAATTTGCTAAAGTAGTGGCCCACACAGCGAGGAACAAAGATGTTAATTCTGATTTCACCAGCCAAGACACTGGATTACCAAAGTGATTTAGCGACCCAGCGTTATACACAACCTGAACTGCTGGCGTATTCACAGCAATTAATTGACGTCGCTCGTACCCTCAGCGCGCCACAAATCTCATCGCTTATGGGTGTCAGTGACAAAATTGCTTCGTTAAATGCCTCCCGCTTTCATGACTGGCAGCCCGAATTTACCCCAGAAAATGCCCGTCAGGCGATCCTGGCATTTAAAGGCGATGTCTATACCGGTTTGCAAGCTGAAAGCTTCAGTGAAGCAGATTTTGACTTTGCTCAGCAGCATCTGCGCATGTTATCCGGCCTTTACGGCGTACTGCGTCCGCTGGATTTAATGCAGCCTTACCGTCTGGAAATGGGGATCCGCCTCAATAATCCTGGCGGCAAAGATCTGTATCAATTTTGGAATACGGTTATCACTGACAAGCTTAACCAGGCTCTGGCTGACCAGGGTGATAATATACTGATTAACCTTGCCTCCGATGAATACTTTAAATCCGTTAAGCCCCGCCAGCTGGATGCGGAGATAATCAAACCGGTGTTTCTTGATGAGAAGAACGGTACATTTAAGGTGATCAGTTTCTATGCGAAAAAAGCGCGAGGTCTGATGAGCCGCTATATCATTCAGAATCGCTTAACTCGCCCTGAGCAGCTTAAAGATTTTAATCTTGAAGGATACGCCTTCGATGAATCGGCTTCTCAGCAGAATGAGTGGGTGTTTAAACGCCCTGAGCAATAAAAAACGCCAGTCAGACTGGCGTTTGAGATTATGGACAGGCGGTCAGTTATCAATACTCTGACCGCCCTGTTTTATCCAGCTCTTCCTGATAATTACGCTTTACCCATCATCAGGTTACGCAATGCTGCGTAATCTGCCGGTAAATGATGTGACAGTAACGGCAGGTCGGCACGGGAAGCCAACTCTTCTGGCAGCGGCAGGGGTTGACCGAGGATCTCTTCCACACTTTCTTTAAATTTCGCCGGATGTGCGGTCCCCAGGAACAAACCGAATTCGCCTGTCTGTAACTGATCGCGCAATGCACGATAAGCGATCGCCGCATGTGGCTCAGAAATATAGCCTTTCGCTTGCAGCTCACGCATGGTTTCTTGCGTGGTTTCATCACTCACCGCTTCATAACCCAGCTCACTCAGAGGCCAGCCCTTACGACGGAACAACTCTTCAACACGCGGCCAGTTATTTGGCTGGCTGACATCCATCGCGTTAGACAGTGTTGCTACCGTGGCTTTTGGCTGCCATTGTCCTTCGGCGAGGAAACGTGGCACGGTATCATTGGCATTGGTGGCAGCAATAAAGCGCTTCACCGGCAGGCCTAATGACTTAGCCAGCAGGCCTGCGGTTAAATCACCAAAGTTGCCGCTAGGTACTGAAATCACCAGTTGGTCACGTACCTCTACAGGCAACTGAGCGACCGCTTCAAAATAGTAACTAATCTGTGCCAGTAACCGGCTGATATTGATAGAGTTAGCAGAGTTAAGGCCCAAGGCAACTTTTAACTCTTCGTCATCAAACGCCTGTTTAACCAGCGCCTGGCAGGCATCAAAGTCACCATCAATAGCCACAGTTTCAATGTTGCCACCCAAGGTGCAGAATAACTTCTCCTGCAACGGACTGATTTTTCCGTTTGGATACAAGATAACGACTTTTACGTTTGGTAACCCGTAGAAAGCATGAGCAACTGCAGCCCCGGTATCTCCTGAAGTCGCGGTTAAAATAGTAACCGGCTTATCGCTGATATGGGTCAGCATCTGTGCCATAAAACGACCACCGAAGTCTTTAAACGCCAGAGTCGGGCCATGGAACAGTTCCAGACAACCCACATCGGGTTCAACCATTTTCACCGGAGCCGGGAAAGCAAAAGCGGCAGCAACACGTGCAGCCAGAGCTTCTTGTGGGATTTCTTCGCCGATAAAAGCACCGAGTATTTTGCTACTACGACTGACAAAGTCCATTTCCAGCATGGCATCTATCTCGGAGCGAGAAAACTCGGGTAGAGCCTCCGGGAAAAACAGGCCTTGTAATCTGCCAAGCCCTTGTGTGATAGCTTGTGCGAAAGTGACCTGCTCGGTGTTATCTTTAAGGTTATACAGTTTCATTGATTATCCCAAAACTCGTGCGCCGGCCGTATCCAAACGGCAAATATGTACAAAACCTTCCTGGTTCTGCAAATAGTGTTGGCCAAGCCAGTCAGCCGTACGTTGTGCAGTCTCGATATTATCGCACAACGCAAATAAGGTCGGGCCGGAACCCGAAATGCCACTTGCCAGAGCGCCGATATCGGCGACGGCCTGACGGGCGTTATCGAAGCCGGGTAATAGTTTTGCCCGGTAAGGCTCAGCAATCACGTCCTGCATCAATTTTGCCGCCAGCAGTGGCTGGCGGGTATAGCAGGCGTGAATAAAGCCAGCCAGATGACGACCATGGCTGATACAGTCCTGACGACGGTACTGGGCCGGCAAAATCGCCCGCGCTTCAGCGGTAGAAACTTTGATCCCAGGATAAGCCAGTACCCACAACCAGTCATCAAAGCACGGTACTGACTGACTGATGATGTCATTTTCTTCAATCATCAGCTGCATGCCGCCAAGAAAACAGGGTGCAACATTGTCATAATGAACGCTGCCAGAAATGCGTCCTTCCAGCTCCCCCATTAGCGCAAGTAAGCGAGTCTCGCTGACGGGTTTACCGCAGAATTCATTCATCGCCACCAAACCAGCAACCACCGAGCAAGCACTTGATCCTAAACCGGAACCAATCGGCATATTTTTCTCAAGCGTCATGGCTACGGGTATCTCTTTACCGATTTCCCGGCAGAAAATTTCCCAGCACTGATAGACAATATTTTGATCGGGATCAGTCGGTAAGTTGCGCGCGAATTTCCCTAAATTAGTCAGGCTAAATTGATCAGCCTCTTCGACTGTTACATAGTCACCGAGATGAGAGCCATCTATCGGCGATACTGCCGCTCCCAAAACATCAAAACCAACACTCATATTGGCACTGGAAGCCGGGGCATAGACTTTAACCATTTTAGACTCCTAACTTCCATGACAAGGTGCGTAATAAATCTGCAAATACGCCCGCAGCGGTCACATCATTCCCGGCACCATAACCACGCAGAACCAGAGGGATCGGTTGATAATACTGGCTGTAGAATGCTAACGCATTCTCACCATTTTTTACTTTGAATAGCGGATCGTTACCATCAACGGCAGCAATTTTCACGGTACAGAGGCCGGTCTCTTCAATCAAACCGACGTAACGCAACACCTTACCTTGCTCACGCGCTTCAGCGGCACGTAGGGTAAAAGTGTCATCCAGCTGGCTAAGACGCTCCATAAAACTCTTAACATCACCACTACTATCAAAATCAGCAGGCAGGACGGGTTCGATAACGATATCGGAGAGTTCCAGCTCACGACCGGTTTCACGTGCCAAAATAAGCAGTTTACGCGCAACATCCACGCCAGAGAGATCATCACGCGGATCCGGTTCAGTAAATCCTATTTCACGGGCCAAACGGGTTGCCTCGGATAAAGACATGCCTTCATCGAGCTTACCAAAAATGAAAGAGAGCGAGCCGGACAAGATACCAGAGAAGTGTTGCAGCTCATCTCCGGCATTCAATAAGTTCTGTAAGTTCTCGATAACCGGCAAACCGGCACCCACGTTAGTGTCATACAGGAACTTACGACGCGATTTAGCTGCCGCATTACGCATCTGATGGTAATAATTCATACCCGAGGTGTTGGCCTTTTTATTCGGCGTCACCACGTGGAATCCTTCACTCAGGAAATCAGCATACTGATCGGCAACTGCCTGGCTGGAGGTACAGTCAACCACCACAGGGTTCAGCAAGTGGTACTCTTTCACCAGACGCGTCAGGCGTCCCAGATTCAGTGGCTCTTCTTTAGCCTGCTCCAACTGTTGCTGCCAGTTATCCAGATTCAGACCATGAACGCTGGTGAGCAACGCTTTTGAATTGGCAATACCACACACACGTAAATCAATATGTTTGCTCTTCAGACGCGCCTGCTGATGTTTAATTTGTTCTAACAGCGCGGTGCCTACGCCGCCCACGCCAATTAAGAAGACTTCAATCACTTGATCGGTGTTAAACAACATCTGGTGTACAACACGCACACCGGTGGTGGCATCATCGTTACTGACTACCACGGAAATCGAACGTTCAGAAGATCCCTGGGCAATAGCAACAATATTAATGTTTGCGCGGGCCAGGGCGGAGAAGAACTTCGCCGAGATACCGCGTACAGTACGCATGCCATCACCGACGACAGAGATAATCGCTTGACGTTCCATCACCGCAACAGGCTCCAGTAACTCTTCTTTGAGCTCCAGATAAAACTCTTCTTCCATAGCGCGGCGGGCACGAACGCAGTCACTTTGATGCACACAAAAACAGATACTGTATTCAGATGAAGACTGAGTAATCAGTACCACGGAGATATTCGCCCGTGACATGGCAGCAAAGACACGTGCCGCCATTCCTGGCATCCCTTTCATTCCAGGACCTGAGACGTTAAACATCGCCATATTATTGAGGTTGGTGATCCCTTTTACTGGCAAAGAGTCATCTTTGCTATCAGCGCCGATCAGCGTACCGGGGGCCTGCGGATTACCGGTGTTTTTGATTAAGCAAGGGATTTGGAACTGAGCGATGGGGGAGATAGTACGAGGGTGGAGAACTTTAGCGCCGAAGTAAGAAAGCTCCATTGCTTCTTGGTACGACATCGACTTCAGTAACCTGGCATCTGGCACTTGGCGTGGATCGCAGGTATAAACACCGTCAACATCAGTCCAGATCTCACAACAGTCTGCACGTAAACAAGCAGCCAGCACGGCGGCGGAGTAGTCAGACCCGTTACGGCCCAGTACCACCAGCTCACCTTTTTCATTTCCGGCAGTAAAGCCGGCCATCAAGACCATATGGTCATCAGGGATACGGCTGGCGGCAATGCGACGGGTGGACTCAGCAATATCGACTGTGGATTCAAGGTAGTGACCAACCGCAAGCAACTTCTCAACGGGATCAATAACGGTGACGCCATAACCGCGAGCACGCAGCACTGCGGCCATAATAGCAATAGAGAGTTTTTCGCCACGGCAGATAATAGCAGCATTGATACTATCTGGGCACTGACCTAACAGCTTGATCCCGTTTAATACATGCTTCAGTTGAGCAAATTCCACATCGACCAGCGCAGTTAACTCATCGACTGGAAAGCCCGGTTGCGCTTCGCCCAACCCTTTTATCAGGTCAGCGAAAATTTGCTCTGCCTCATTGATATTCGACGTGGCATCCTGACCACTGATGGTCTTTTCGATCATTGCCACCAGGTGGTTGGTAATTTTTGCCGGAGCAGACAGCACGGTCGCCACCTGCCCCTGTTTGGCATTACTTTCCAGGATATCGGCAACGCGGAGGAAACGATCCGCATTTGCCACTGAAGTACCGCCGAATTTCAACACTCGCATGCTTATTACCCCTTGATTTTTAATCGAAAAAAAAGCCCGCATCCTTTGGGTGCGGGCTTTTTTTATTTATTCTTGTACGCGTCAGCCCGCACCGTTACCTGTGGTAATAGTGATGGTAATAATCGTTGTGATCAGGCCTTGACGGTTCATAGTTACAGTACGCTCTTAAAAATTTTTATGTCTATTACCCTTACTGGTTAAAGTAATCCTGCCATTAAGTCAATTTTTTTTAGATTTTTGCGAATATTTAATTTTCGCAGCTTCTACTGACGAAACGACAAAAGAGCAGATAACGCTCTGAAAACCATTTGGGTGCTTCTACTTCTTATATCATAAAGATGATAAAAATGGCGTTTTATTCTGCAATTTTTTTTTCGATATCATGCAGCAAACGATGCAACATTGCCGTATCTCGCTGTTCAAATAAACCCAGACGCTGCTGTAGCCAGTCGATCATTTTTTGGTCATCTGTGACATTGAGTTGGGTGAGTAATGATGACACACGCTGACGCAGGGCGTTTAACTGTGAACCATCGGCTGCGGGAAGTACGGGGGCCGTTGGTATCATCAAGTCAGATAACTGATAACAGTAAACCATGACCGCCTGACCCAAATTTAACGACGGGTAGTCCGCTTTCATGGGTATACCGGTCAGTACATCTGCCAAGGCTAGCTCATCATTCGTTAACCCGGAGTCCTCTCTGCCAAAAATCAGCGCACTGTGCCCCACCCATTGCTGCTTTTCTTTCAGCAGGGGTAACAGCTGCTCCGGGGTCGCATAATAATGAAATTTGGCCCGGCTACGCGCCGTCGTCGCAACGGTAAAATTAATTCCCTCTAATGCTTCTTCAAGGGTGTCAAAATGACGAATATTATCGAGAATATCCCCGGCACCATGAGCCACCCAACGAGCGGGAGGTTCTAAATAGGCCTGGCTTGCAACAATTCTCAAGTCAGTAAAACCCATGGTTTTCATGGCGCGGGCAGCCGCCCCTATATTTTCTGCTCTGGCCGGTGAAACCAGAATAATAGACAACTGCATGTAAACTCTCTTTACTGCCTGTGACACAGGCTAATCAACAAAACCAATCGTTGCAGGGTAACAGGATCTAACACAAAAATATCCAAGTCTGAATGCAAGGTTTGCCTGATACACTTTTCTTTTCTACCATTAGTATTGTTAATTAGTTGTAATCGTTATCAGTATCACATAACAATCTCTTCATAAAAGGACTGGCGTGTTACAATTGAATTTGATATATGTCAACGATACGTAGCATTATAAAGAACCTGAAGCCGGATTTCTTGTTATGTCGCTGTTAAAATGGTTAGCATAAGCATATAACCTACTGGGTAGACAGGAATGGAGGCCAGCTACATCGCCAATATTGATGAGCAATGCATCAAAAAACAATTATCTACTTTAGTCATGTTAATTCTGGCGCATTAATTCAACACAGTTGCCAGATAGAGACTATAGTACTTCCTGTTTCGATTTAGTCAGATATTTTAGGTAGCAAACATGCAGACTCCGCACATCCTTATCGTCGAAGACGAATTAGTAACACGTAATACCTTAAAGAATATTTTTGAAGCGGAAGGATATGATGTTTCTGAGGCGACAGACGGCGCCGAGATGCATCAGATTTTAGCAGATAATGACATCAACTTGGTCATTATGGATATCAACCTTCCTGGCAAAAACGGTTTATTGCTTGCTCGCGAGCTCCGCGAACAGGCTAATGTTGCATTAATGTTTCTCACCGGGCGTGATAACGAAGTTGATAAAATTCTGGGTCTGGAAATTGGTGCTGATGACTACATTACTAAGCCATTCAACCCGCGTGAACTGACAATTCGTGCACGTAATCTGTTATCGCGCACTATGAATCTGCCGGTTATCAGTGAAGAGCGCCGTAGCGTAGAAAGCTACAGATTTAATGGCTGGGAACTGGATATTAATAGCCGTTCTCTTGTAAGCCCACAGGGCGATAACTACAAACTGCCGCGTAGTGAATTCCGCGCCATGCTGCATTTTTGTGAGAACCCAGGTAAAATTCAGTCACGTGCTGAGTTACTGAAAAAAATGACAGGGCGCGAACTTAAGCCACACGATCGTACTGTTGACGTGACTATCCGTCGTATTCGTAAACATTTCGAATCAACACCAGATACACCAGAAATTATTGCTACTATTCACGGTGAAGGTTATCGCTTCTGCGGTGATTTGCAGGATTAGCTTTCCGGATGAGAAAGGGAAAAAACAACGTTTTTTCCCTTTTTATTTATCATTCACTTCTTACAGTTAATTATTCCACGGCATGATTGGCACTGCGCTCAGCGCATTCTTCGGCGAACCATCAATGATTTTATCGGAATAACTCAGGTAAATAAGCGTGTTACGTTTAGCGTCGTAAAACCGCACCACTTGTAGTTTTTTAAAGATAAACGAAGTACGCTGCCGAAATACCACGTCGCCATCCGATTTACCCTTCTTAATTTTATCTGTTAGATCAATATGCCCTACCTGCTGGCAAGAAATAGCAGCATCTGAGGTATCTTCAGCCAGACCGAGTCCACCTTTGATCCCACCCGTTTTAGCCCGACTGATATAGCAAGTCACATTTTTGATATCAGGATCATCAAAGGCATCAATGACAATTTTATGATCGGGGCCTAATAACTTAAATGCCGTGTCCACTGAGCCAACCTGTTCGGCAAAAGCGAATGAACTGCACATCATCAAACCACCAAAAATAGCTAACACTTTAAAATTCATAGTCTTACCATAGTTTATTATTGTGCGATATGCGTTAGATATAGTAAAAAAATCTTTAATTAACAATAGTCCTTATCAGATTTTTATTGACCTAAAATAATAAGCACATCTTGTTAAACAAAAGTTGCCCCGAAAAAAGCAGAAAAAATGCTATCATCCAGCTCCCTTTAGTCGGGTCACTGTCAGGTAAGGATAAGAGGTTTTTATGGATCAAACAGGGATCATTCGTGATCTGCTCTCCTGGCTGGAAAGCCATCTGGATCAACCACTCTCGATTGATAATGTGGCAACCAGAGCCGGATACTCTAAATGGCATCTGCAGAGGATGTTTAAAGAGGTAACAGGCCAGGCGATTGGTGCTTATATTCGTGGTCGCCGTCTTTCCAAATCAGCCGTTGCTTTACGTCTAACGGCACGTCCTATTCTTGACATTGCCCTACAGTATCGCTTTGACTCACAGCAGACATTCACGCGAGCTTTTAAACGCCAGTTTGCTCAGACTCCTGCTTTCTATCGCCGTTCTGCTGACTGGAGTGCTTTTGGTATCTGTCCACCGCTACGTCTCGGTGAATTCACAGCTCCACAGGCTCAGTTTATCACTTTACCTGAACTCCATTTAACCGGTACGACTCGTAGTTACAACTGTACTCTTGAAGAAATCTCTAACTCCCGCCATGAGATGCGCCTTCAGTTCTGGACTAAGTTTCTGAGTCATTCGACCAAAATACCCAGAGCTCTCTATGGTCTGCATGAAACACGACCAAGCAGTGAAAAAGATGATGAACAGGAAATTTTTTATACCACGGCACTGAAAACCGAGAGTGTCACAACAGAGCTGCCTGACGCATATTCCGTTATCCTGGAAGGTGGGGACTATGTTCAGTTTGAATATCAAGGCCACTTCAGCGGGCTTCAAGATTTTATCCTGACACTCTATGGGACCTGTATGCCCATGCTTAACCTGACTCGCCGCCAAGGTCAGGATATCGAATGCTTCCTTCCGGATAAAGATGAGAGGGACGAGATACCACCAACGGAGATCCGCTGCCAGTACCTGATCCCTATACGCCGTTAGCGCTGAAGTTCATCCAGAGCAGGGGCATCCAGATGTGCAGTGTCGCCTGCGGTTTCAACGACCCAACCGGGCGCCAGCCATGAACTTTCCTGGTAATCTAAGCGGGAAATAGAACAGTTACGCAGACGTAGACGCCGTTCAGCCCATGCCGGCAGCCCAAGAATAGTGCTGATAAGACAGCCCAGCGCCATTCCATGACCAACCAGTAACGGACGGCTTCCGACCGGGAGCTCAAGGCAAGCATCCAGCGCACCGCGCATACGATTACCCAGCTCCAGCATACTCTCGCCTTCCGGAATTCGTCCGTCAGCAGAGCCATCAACCAGACTACGCCGCCAGCTCTCTTCTTCTGGAGTCAACGAGTCCAACAGGCGGCGTTCGAGCACCCCCATATCCAGCTCACGTAAACGAGGATCAAGAGCAACAGGCAGACCACAAGCTGCTGCAATAATTTCAGCCGTTTGCTGAGTTCTTCCTAAGTCACTGGAGATAATATGGGTAATATTAAGCTCTTTAGCTCGTCTGGCGACGAGCTGAGCCTGGTGCTCTCCATGCTCTGTCAATGCACTGTTTGACTGGCCTTGAAGACGACGCTCTGCATTCCAGAGCGTTTCACCGTGACGAACAAGGTATACCTGTGCCATGCGTTTTATCCGTTATACTACTGTGTAAAATATGTAAGGTTCCTATCTATTATGTACTATGTAGCCTGTGCGACAACCAATCCTGCCAAAATTCAGTCAGTTTTGCTGGCTTTCACTCATATTTATGGTGATGATTCTTGCCACGTAGAGTCTGTTGTGGTCGACAGTGATGTCCCGGAACAGCCTTTTGGCAGCCCGCAAACAAAAACGGGTGCACAAAATCGTGTTAATAATGCACGTAAATTAAAACCTGACGCTGATTTCTGGGTTGCTATTGAAGCCGGAATCGATGAAGGCAGTACCTTTAGCTGGGTGATTATCGAAAATGCTCACCAACACGGCGAGGCACGCTCAGCCACACTACCTCTCCCTGAAGTCATTCTGCAAAATGTCAATTCAGAGAATACTCTCGGGATGGTGATGTCTCAGTACAGTGGTATCGACAAAATTGGTCGTAAAGAAGGTGCTATCGGGATATTTACCGCAGGCCATCTCACACGCAGCAGTGTTTATTATCAGGCGGTAATGCTGGCGCTCAGCCCATTCCACAATGAGATTTACACTCAAAATAATTCGAGTTGCTTGTAGGCTCCCAGTTCAGCCCGTCGATGATCACAGATAAACTCTGTGATTCGGCGGGCTGGACGCAGGTAACACCCGGGCAACTTGAAGTATGACGGGCATATTACCGTTAACAGACTCAAAGGTATTGATATCCAGACAGGCAATGAACGCCTGTTTGAGCGCCAGTAATACATCAAGCGGCAACAAATAACTCTATGAAATTTTTCTCAATGATTGTTTTTTTCTCATTGAGAAAATACATATTAATATTTATTTTCATATCGCAATCATTTAGCTCAAAAGGAATAACCTTAATGTTATTGCGATTATTTTCAATGGGGTCTTTTACTGCGTTGCAAATAACCCCTATTGTCTCACCGCTCTCGATACTGGAACGATAATTCATGATATCATGAACAGTAATAACTTCTGTATTTTCATCAAGGTTATGCTTTTTTAATATCTCCTCGCACCAGTCTGATTTTATGTTACTTAAATAATTTGATAATAAACCAGATATGATTATTTTATTTACATTGTTATTTTTATCATGTTTTGCTTTCACGATATGGATATCCATACCTGTATAAGTGAAGCATGTCACCAGACTGTCATCAAATAACAGATAATTATTCGACAAGATAATATCAGTATGTGTCGTTAATAATTTAGCAGTAATATCACCATGGAAATAATTACACGTCAGAGTATCAATAGCATCAAGATTAAAAAAAGAGCATTCAGAAATGAAATCAACAGTGCCAAATTCAACAGCAATATTAAATATGTTTTTCTTACCGAGTTTTTTATTACTATTGCATTGAGTTAAATAAGTATTTTCCAAGGAAAGCATATCATTATAATAAGGCAGTATTGCGTTGTATATCGCCTCCCCTTCTTTCGTTAAACTGATACCATCCCTTCCTCTTATAAACAAACTACAGCCGAGCTTATCTTCGAGGATTTTGATCCTCCTGGACAAGGGGGATTCTGTAATAAAAAGCTGTCTGGCACTGTCTTTTATTGATTTATTATTTGCGGTGACGATAAATGAACGTAGCAGATTTGAAATAAACATAAGCATTCCTTTTTTGAAATACGCAATGATTCGTTATTTTCACTTCTGACGTGGATACACCATACATTTTTACATCAAGATAATAATACTTAGCTGCCGCAGATAACATCCCTATTAAATGAACATATTATTCATTATTAAAAATGTTGAATATCCGGAAAAATTATTCATCTTTTTATAAAAAAGGCAAACACATTAGTTCTTTAAGAAAAAAACAACACTGGGCAGTAAAATAAAAATACTGCTTTCACTTACACTCTAACCGTAGTTCCCGCATGTTTCTATAGCGAAAATCACAAATTATAATTTTTAACGAGAAACCAAACTCACTTATATCGGTGGTTTTTTTATATTCTCACTTGCGATTATGTCTGTATTAACCCGCAGCAATAATCGTATCACTGATACAACCAAACTCAGCCGATATAAAAAGTATTTATGTCTTGATTAATTTAGAACCTCATCTTAAATAGCATACGAAAAAAATCATGTCAAATAAATCCAAATGTTTTCTATAAGTATTGAGATAAAGGACTTGTATAAGCCAGGAATTACTCCCGGCAGAGCCAGCCATCAAGGATTGATACTGGCGCTGAGTCCATTCAGCAATGAGATTTCTCGTCGTTAATGCAACTTAAGGCGCTTTATCGTTTTTCAGTAAAACCTGCTCAAGCCAGGCACATAGCTCAGGAGGGGCGGATTTAAGGCTGTTTGAACCACGGGTAATGGTTGCGATACCCGCTCCGAGTTCATTTTTCAGTTCACGCTGGCTCAGGTTGCCCCGTAGTAATTCTTCAATAATACGGATACGCGTTCCCAGAGCAGTGCGTTCATCTGGCGTCAGGAACAAAGTCAAAAATGGCAGATGAAGCTGATTATCGAAACTTTGTTGCATCAGTTCAACGAAACGAAGCCACTCTTGGTTACTTTGTTCGGCCTGTTCCGCTGAATATTGAGAGAGCTGAGTCATATTAGGCCACCATACTATTTAACTAGTACGGTAGCATAACATAATCTTTTCACAATCAATAACGTCGTTGCCACTCATTCTCGGTCATTATCTGATAAGGCTGTCCGAGGAAGTAGCGATAGAATGCATCATAGGCGAGGACGTTTTTTACATAGCCGCGCGTCTCAGAAAACGGAATACTTTCAACGAAGGCGATAGCATCAATTTTTCCGCCGCTGTTACGCAACCAGGAATTGACTCGGCTGGGGCCGGCATTATAGGCAGCGGCGGCAAAAATACGGTTGTTTTCAAATCGCTCAAAAACATGCTGCAAATAAGAGGTACCGATATTGATATTCGTCAGCGGATCCAGTAACTGTGCCGGGTTATTATAGCCGACAATATTGAACCTTTTTACGGTTTCTTTCGCTGTTGCTGGCATCACCTGCATCAGCCCACTGGCACCAACAGGAGAACGAATTTTAGGATTCCATGCACTTTCCTGCCTCGCTATCGCCATCGCAAAACTTTGCGAAACTGTTTTGTCTTTTAGATAACCAGCGAAAAGATCTTTATAAGCCAGCGGAAAACGCTCTTCGAGATGATCCCATAACTTACCGGCGATCGTCGCCTGTACGCTGAGATCCCACCAGTCTTGATCGAAGGCATATCGTGCCAGTCCGGCTTGTTCCTGTGGAGGACGGCTGGTTATTAAATTTGCCCATTCGCTCCGGGCTGTATTGTCCAGGCCCCAGAACATTAACTCGCGTACTCTGGCCATCTCAGGGCCTTGCACTAATGCGGGTGCCGCTTGACCAGCATTATCAATCCGCAGACTGTACTTCTCGCCCAGCCGCTGGGCTGCAACCATTGGGTAAAAACCGCGTTGCTTCATCAGCGATGTTAAGATGCCTTTAGCATCCTCAGCGCGCCCGCGTTCCAGTAACAAATCGGCCTGCCAGTAACGCCACTCATCTTTCTCTTTGGCTTCCATTGGCAGGCGCGCAATCCAGGTATTAAGACCATTACGATCCCCTGAACCCAATGCCATGCGAACCCGACGTTCAATCAACGTAGTCGACGTCGATCGCATGATGACTTTATCTCGCCATTCTGCCTGCTCGGGTGTGACGTCATTTCCCATCAGTCGCCAGGCAATAATATCATTCAGTTCCTGCGCTTGTTCTTCAGTGAATTTCTGAGCCGCCTGTAGTGCCGGAACCATCAGACGTGCATTATCGACATCAAGCCGCACGAGCTGGCTGAAAGCGGTTATTACAGCCTGACGCGTAAAATCGGTAGGCGTGGTATTGCGTGCAAAATCCAGCACCGTAGTGGGCTTCTTTTGCAGATCAATGATGGCTGTCGTCAGTGAAAGATCGGTAGCAGGTAGCTGCTGTGCCAGTGTGGTAACCAGCGTACTGTTGTCAGCTTTCATTGCCAGCCGAATACGTTCCAGATAAACGTCAAGTGGCTGCTGGCCTGAAGCACGCCAGGCAGAGAAGAGTTGGTCACAACTTGCGGGCAGATTTCGGCCGGTGAGCCAGAGTGTTTTTGCCCCTTCCCAGGCGGCAACAGTATCCCCCGTATTCCACTTGGCATTGTAGTAATTACATTTTGCATTGACCGTGGTCGGTGGTTGTGGGCTGAACGCCAGGAGCCCTGACCAGTCCTGGCGGCGGGCCAGTTCATTCACAAAGCGCGGGACCAGATTACGGGCTGGCGGTAAGGTGGGATGCGTTTGAATAAACTGCGAAACCGCAATCGCCGTCTCATTCATTAAATTACCGGATAACTGGCGATATTCCAGATAAGGATACAGGGGATAGTCACGTAATGTCGGCAGTAGCTGTTCAACGACATTCAACTGTTTGTTGTCCCAGGCCTGTTTAATTTCTGCGTAGCGAATGCGTTGCTCCGCTAAAGAATCAGCACGCACAACGCCACTTAGCATAATAAAGCCGATGCCCGTAGCCAAACACTGCCATGCTATTTTTCTCGCTTTCAAGACAGATCTCCTTTTTTCTGACAACATCATGTTCGCGCATAAATAATATACCCTAAATCACTCGTATTGCCTGTAAACGCCAGGTAAAGCTTGTTAATCAAGACACTTTACCCTGTGATTTGCCATGTTTCGTGAAAGTGACCTCCATGCAAACGGGGAAGGCTGGGATTAATGCGTGAAAACAGCTACACTCCCCGATGATTATTTATCATCTTACTTCTTTATTAAGAGGCAAAGTCGCACTGTGGCTCAATTCGTTTATACCATGCATCGTGTCGGCAAAGTTGTCCCGCCGAAACGCCATATTTTAAAAAATATCTCACTCAGTTTTTTCCCGGGAGCCAAAATCGGCGTACTGGGCTTGAACGGTTCGGGTAAATCTACGCTCTTACGCATTATGGCGGGGATTGATACCGATATTGAAGGTGAAGCTCGTCCACAGCCGGGTATTAAAATTGGCTATCTTCCACAGGAACCTCAGCTGAATCATGATCATACCGTTCGTGAGTCAGTCGAAGAAGCGGTCTCTGAAGTGGTTAACGCGCTAAAGCGTTTGGATGAAGTCTATGCGCTATATGCTGCACCTGATGCTGACTTTGATAAGCTGGCTGCTGAGCAAGGCAAACTCGAAGAGATAATCCAGGCCCATGACGGCCACAATCTGAATGTTCAACTGGAACGTGCTGCTGATGCACTGCGTTTACCAGACTGGGATGCCAGCATTGCCACCTTATCAGGGGGTGAGCGTCGCCGTGTTGCACTGTGTCGCCTGCTGCTGGAAAAACCCGATATGCTGCTGCTGGACGAACCAACCAACCACCTGGATGCTGAATCCGTGGCATGGCTGGAACGCTTCCTGCATGACTTCGAAGGAACTGTGGTAGCAATTACCCACGACCGTTACTTCCTTGATAATGTCGCTGGTTGGATCCTCGAACTTGACCGCGGGGAAGGTATTCCGTGGGAAGGCAACTATTCTTCCTGGCTTGAGCAAAAAGATCAGCGCCTGGCACAGGAAGCTTCTCAGGAAGCGGCTCGTCGTAAGTCTATTGAGAAAGAGCTGGAGTGGGTACGTCAGGGGGCCAAAGGTCGCCAGTCTAAAGGTAAAGCGCGTCTTGCTCGTTTTGAAGAACTCAACAATAGCGACTACCAGAAACGTAACGAAACTAACGAACTGTTTATTCCACCGGGTCCACGCCTTGGGGATAAAGTGGTTGAAGTTAACAACCTGCGCAAATCTTATGGCGATCGTCTGCTGATTGACTCTCTGTCATTCGCCGTACCGAAAGGGGCAATTGTCGGTATCATCGGCCCGAACGGCGCCGGTAAATCTACCCTGTTCCGTATGATGTCAGGTCAGGAACAAGCAGATAGCGGCACGATCGAGCTGGGTGAAACCGTAAAACTGGCTTCAGTCGATCAGTTCCGTGATGCGATGGATAACAGCAAAACCGTCTGGGAAGAAGTTTCCGGTGGGCTGGATATCATGCGCGTCGGTAACACTGAAATGCCAAGCCGTGCCTATGTCGGACGCTTTAACTTCAAAGGTGTTGATCAGGGTAAACGTGTAGGTGAATTATCCGGTGGTGAGCGTGGTCGTCTGCATCTGGCGAAACTGCTGCAAGTTGGCGGTAATATGTTACTGCTCGATGAACCTACCAACGACCTGGATATCGAAACTTTGCGTGCGCTGGAAAACGCCTTGCTTGAGTTCCCTGGCTGCGCCATGGTTATCTCGCATGACCGTTGGTTCCTTGACCGTATCGCCACCCATATCCTCGACTACCAGGATGAAGGGAAAGTTGAATTCTTTGAAGGTAACTTTACCGAATACGAAGAATATAAGAAACGTACTTTGGGTGCCGATGCTCTGGAACCGAAGCGTATCAAATACAAACGTATTGCAAAATAAGCGTTAATATAAATCTAATGACTAAAAGCAGAAAAACACCCTCTGCTTTTAGTCATAAAAAATACGCAGCATTTAAATACAATAATAATTATTATCCCAATAAAATTCTTTCATCATTATAAAACCCCCGAACATTATCATTGGTATTCTTCAAAACATCAGCACCCGAATTTTTCTTTTCAATATACTTAACCTTTAGATTTTGAACAGGCTAATTTCACACGTACATTTTTATTCTTTGCAGAGATTTCTCCTCAGGTGAAATTAATATACTCATCACTATCAAGAACAAGCCTAAGTGCATCGTTGCCTGTCTCTGTGAAAAATTCATTTAAGAGTATTGCAACCAAACGTTTATCGCCTCTCAAAAAACACCATTATTGTCACATTCCGAAACAACTCTGTCTGAGTTTTTTATTTCAATACGATTAATCAGCAATAAATAACCACCGTATTTGTTAGCTTGCATTTGAGTGTAGTGGCAACTCATATCCTTAACTTTTAGTTTATCTAATTTATCATTTGCGCTTTTATTCTTTGCCGAAATGATTCTTTTCGCGAAATTAATATGCTCATGATTTTTAAGAGCAAGTTGGAATGCAGCGTCGCTACTATTGAATACCGATGCGCGAAAAAAACTCACTGAATCCATAATACTTCATCCTTATAACGTACGCTGTGTTTATACCCGTCATACTTCAAGTTGCCTGGGCGTTACCTTCGTCAATCCTGCCGAATCACATAGTTTATCTATGCTCATCGCCAGGATTGACTCTGCGCCTACAAGCAACTTGAATTATTTAGGGTATATAACAGAAAGAAGTGGAGGTAAATCGTAATCATTAACGGTATTTGAACTCCTTCAGCATTGGTAATACTGAAGCCAGAACGAATCAAAGTGAATTAAATGACTAAAAGCAGATGAAACATTTACTGCTTTTAGTCAGAATAGCCAATACTAAAAATTTATAATTAACATGTATCGAGTTCAGATTAACTCAAAGAGCATATATCCTTGCCAGTTTCCTGTATGTTTTTAACTCTATTTAATAAATTGTCATATTTTTGTGATTTTAACTTCATGATATCATACTCAGCACTGTCCTTTTTTAATTTACCTAATCGCTCATGTGCTCCCTTGCTTTTTACAGAAAGTATTTTATTGGCAAGGTTCAAATCATTCTGAGCGGCGCGTGCAAGTTTAAATGCAGAATAACTACTGTTAAATAGCGAGATACAAGCATTACTGATTATTTTCATATCGTATATCCTCACAACATAAAAAAGAGATAATATATTTTTAATAAAAACTCAGTTCTGTTCCTGCCATAAAAGACTAATTTATATGATAACAATAATCTATAACAAAACAGTAATACGATAACTAAGAGTGCTAATCTATGATGATTAATCAATTGCTGACTTATTATTAAGGCTTTATTGCATTATAGCCAATAAACCTCAAGGCGCAGATTTAATCATCTGAAAGCAATCGTTAATTCGGGATATAAGAGATCATGCTTTATCCGGTAGCATCTGGTTCATCATCCGATGTTTCTTTTAGTTCCTCATAATATTTAATGAAATGCTTCTTTTTCTCTTCACTGAATTTATCTTTTTAATATGTGTAAATATAACAAACCACTGTATCCTCGATTTATTTTTCAATTACAATAACTGAAAAAATATCAAGCTAAACATTTGATATTTTTTTACAGATATCTATTACGCCCCCCAATATCTGTTTCAGAACGGCATAATCCCATGAGAAACAGTAGGGACCTCTACCTACTCCCCCTAATTTAACCATCAGCATCTCTCACACGTTAACTAAGTCACATTTCATTAACATTACTCTTCCCCCCTCTTGACTAATCGTCGTTGTTTAATGAAACTCAAACAAAAGTAAAACGTTTTACTTTTAAAGCGAACGTCGCGGTATCTATGTATTTTCCGTGATATTTCAGGATGTTGTAACACTACTGGGATAGATCATGAAACACGTTGAAGAATACGATAACTCACTGGCTGGCACCAGTGTCACGCCGAAACATCCTGAGCCAGAAATTTCATCGCTGGCCAGTGGAGCAATAAAAAAAGCGCAAATGAGATTAATGCCACTGATCCTGATGATGTATCTGCTGGCATTTATCGACAGATCCAATATTGGCATGGCTGCATTAACCATGAATACCTATTTGGGCCTGACGCCGCAGCAGTTTGGTTTTGCTGTTGGGATCTTTTCTTTTGGCTATATCCTGTTTGAAATCCCCAGCAACGTCTTGCTGGAGCGCTATGGTGCTCGTTTCTGGCTAGCCCGAATAATGGTCACTTGGGGTCTGATTTCGATGGCCATGGCCTTTGCACAGGGTGTTGTCAGTTTAAGTATATTACGTTTTCTGTTAGGAGTAGCAGAAGCGGGACTCGCGCCCGGAATTGTGTTCTATCTTACCACCTGGTTCCCTAAGAAAGAGCTGGCTAAAGTCTTTTCTGTCTACTACCTGGGCGTACCTCTGGCCGCAATAATCGCCAACCCATTATCCGGTTTTATTCTCGATAACTTCCGTGATGTCGGCGGACTGCAAAGCTGGCAATGGTTATTCTTAATCGAAGGCTGTCCACCGGTTCTCTTAGCCATAGTTGTCTATCGCCATCTAACTGATAAACCAGCTAAAGCCTCCTGGCTTACGCCAGAAGAACGTCAGGCTTATCAGGATCTGATGGAAAAAGAGCAAAAAAATACCAAGTCTCTCGGACACTCTGGCCTTAAAGAGATGTTTAAAGACCGCCGCGTCTGGATTTTGGGTATGGCCTATTGCTTTACGGTGATTGGATTAACCGGCCTCGGTTTCTGGATGCCACAGTTCATCAAACGCTTTGAGTATTCAGATACCGTAGTCGGGTTGCTGGGTACGATCCCCTATATTTTCGGTGCCTTCGTCATGTGCTGGTGGTCCAAACACTCTGACAAAACGAATGAGCGAACCTGGCACTTTATTCTGCCTTCAATCGTCTTCTCCGCTGGATTCGTAATAGCCGCTATCAGCGATTCACCGATGATCTCGATGCTGGGATTAACTATCTCAACAGCCGGAATGCTGTCATGTGTTCCCGTGTTTTATACCTTACCAGCCTCCTTCCTGACCAATCAGGGTGCAGCAGGTGGCCTTGCACTGATTAATTCAATTGGCAACATTGGCGGATTTTTTGGTCCCTTCCTTGTGGGGATCACCATCTCTCTTACCGGTAAATCGCAGAACGGTCTTTACCTGTTATCGATTCTGGTACTGGTTTCACCTCTGATGATTTATCTGCTGAGCAGAAGCCGTAGCCAAGTGGCTGGCTGGCGTTAAATTCGACACATTAATCACACATTACATATAGTTAGGAGTTGTACATGAACTTAGCAGCATTGTTAGCTGAACGTGCCTGTGCCGTAAAATCAGGATCTGCCCAACCTGTTCGGGTTGGTATTATCGGCGCAGGAAAGTTTGGATCGATGGTTCTGGCACAATTGCGTCATCTTGATGGTGTTCAGGTCGTTGCCGTTGCTGACCTTGATAGCAGCAAAGCGCGTGCCGCACTTGCACGTGTCGGTTGGCCGGAGCATCAGTATCAGGCACAAAATATTGAAGCCGCTTTACGCAATGGCACTACCTGTGTGGTAGAAGATCCAGAGCTACTGTTCAAGGCAGATCAGATAGACTGTATTGTTGAAGCAACAGGTCATCCACTGGCGGGTACCCGCCATGCCCTCAGTGCCGTTGAGCACGGTAAACATGTCGTGATGGTAAACGTTGAAGCAGATGTATTGTGTGGCCCGTTAATTGCTGAGCGAGCACGGCAAAATGGTGTGATTTACAGTATGGCCTACGGCGATCAGCCCGCAATCATTTGTGAGCTTGTCGACTGGGCCCGCGCCTGTGGCTTTGAAATTACTGCTGCCGGTAAGGGGATGAATTTTGAACCACGCTATCGCTATTCAACACCGGATACCGTCTGGGGCTTTTTTGGCTGGAGCGATGAAGAGGTCAAAGCAGGCGACTTCAACCCGAAAATGTATAACTCCTTCACTGATGGGACCAAAGCAGCGATTGAAATGGCTGCCGTAGCGAATGCTACTGGGCTGGACTGCCCTGATAATGGTCTGGCCTTCCCACCAGCCGGCGTGCATGATCTGGCACGCGTTTTCTCACCACAGGCCGATGGCGGACGTCTAAGCCGAAGTGGTCTGGTCGATATTGCCGCCAGCCAAGAGCCTGATGGCCGCGAAGTGCTCAATAATATTCGTTACGGCGTCTTCGTGACCTTTAAAGCACGTGATGAGTACAGTCGCGCCTGTTTTAAACAGTATGGATTACTGACCGATCCAACTGGCTGGTATGCCTCTATGTGGAGACCTTTCCATCTTATCGGGCTGGAAACCAGTATCAGTATTCTCTCAGCAGTATTGCGCGGTGAAGCGACCGGCTCACCACTAAGTTTCCGCGGTGATGCGGTGGCTATCGCCAAGCGCGATCTTAAAGCGGGCGAGATGCTTGATGGTGAAGGCGGATTCACCGTCTGGGCTGATGCGCTCCCCGCCAGCATCAGTGTCGCCCAGGATCTGCTGCCGATGGGCCTCGCACATCATGTACGACTGGTTAAAGATGTCGCCAAAGATAAGCCCGTACGCTTCTCAGACGTACACTTTGATAATAATCTTGATATCGTTGAATTACGTAAGCAAATGGTTAGCCTGGCCGGCATCTAACCCCTTATCCCTCATTCGCTCTGAAATGCGGATGAGGGATATCAGGAGACTAAAATGATATCAAAACAACGTATTGGATTAGTGGGTACCGGGCTGATGGGTCAGCCTGTCGCTCGTCGTCTGGCCGCTGCGGGTTATGCGGTTGCCGTATGGAATCGCTCTGAGCATAAAGCCCGTGAGTTAGAAAAATATGGGGTTACTATCGCCACTTCTCCCGCCCGGCTGGTTGCGGAGACTGAGGTGATTATTTGCCTGTTGAGCGATGCAGAAGCCTGTAATGAGGTTCTGTTTAATGAATCAACCCTCAAGGCTGCTACACAGAACAGCATCATTATTATGATGAGTACCCTGTCGCCTGAAATTGTTATCGAACAACAGGAAAAAGCGTCCAGAAAACAATTAACTTATATTGATATGCCGGTATCAGGCGGGACTCACGGTGCTGAAAATGGCACGCTATCGTTGATGGCCGGAGGTAAAATTGAGCATATTGACGCGCTGCGACCTTTGTTATCACATCTTGGTAAAGTCACTCGTGTCGGAGAGGTTGGTGCCGGTCAGCTCACTAAACTTGCCAACCAGATCATTGTTGCCGGCACGCTGAGTCTGTTGTCAGAAGCCTTTACTTTAGCGCAAAAAGGAGGCGCCGACCCGGTACAGGTACGCGAAGCTCTGCTCGGTGGGCTTGCTGACTCAACCCTGCTACAACAGCAAGGCGAACGTATGGTTGAACAAGATTTTACCGCACGAGGACCGGCAAAGTGGCAGCTAAAAGATACACGTAGCACTGTAGCACTGGCGCAACAATTGGGCCTGAACTTACCTGTCACTGAAACCGTCAATACTCTGTTCAGTCAGATGATTGAAGCAGGCGATGGCGAACTCGATCACTGCGCCATTATCAGGCAAATCAAGCGTCTGAATAAGCTGGCTATTTGATACGGGCAACGCTCTCCCGCTTAATCAAAATACTGTTAAGTTCGCAGGGCGTTGAGCTTTCAGCAGAGAGACATTCCAGAGCTTTATCCGCCAGCTCAGCCAGAGGGTGTTTAATCACGCTAACAGACGGATTTAACAATCGGCTCCAGTGGCTGTCGTGATAAACAATCAGTGACAGATCCGCTGGAATGCTGAGTTTAAGTTCCCGAATTCGCGACACAATCATGGGAGCAATCGACGTATTGCCAATAATGATTGCTGTGGGAGGTTCTGGCAACGCGAGGAGCTCATCAAGTGCCTGGCTCGCCAGCGGATCGCGAAAGTTTTTTACCACCGCATATTGCGGATCCCAGTCGATACCTCGATCGTTTTGCCCTTGCTGGAATCCTTTTAGTCTCTGAGCCGAGGTTGAAGTATTTAGCGGACCGCTTATCCAGCCAATACGCTGATGCCCCTGTTCAATAAGATAAGTGGTGGCTTCACAGGCAGAAGCCTGATTATTAAAACCCACCACTCTGGCCTGCTTCACTTCTTCCAGATAGCGGTCAATAAAGACCACGGTAATACCCATGTCACCTATCGATTGCCACATATCGCTGTTTTTGCTGGTGGGCGTGGCGATAATAGCCTGCACCCGTTTCTGCATCAGCATTTCCAGACTTTCACGTTCCAGCAGAGGATCTTCCTGAGTGGTGACCAGAATCACGTTCATCGCCATTTCACTGGCTCGTCGGACGATAAGATCGGCAATTTCCGAAAAGAATTCATTGGCAATATCAGCAACAACCAAGCCAATGGTGTTATTCAGACGGCTTTTGAGCTCACGAGCTGCGCTCTGGGGACTGTAATTCAGAGTTTGAATCGCGTTCAGAATACGCTGGCGAGTCTGTTCAGATACCGAGCCGGTCCCCGGATTAAGCACGCGAGAAACAACGCCGATAGAGACTTCAGCCAAAGCTGCAACATCTTTAATCGTACTCTTCTTTTTAACAGTCAATCTGGCTCCCAGTATCATGAATAGATAACGCACTCAAAAATCGCGCACCTCTGCAAATGTCTCCTGCCCTCCTATTCAGCATTGAGCATCTTTTTTACCAGCTCAACACAACGCAGAAAACGGGAGTCATAATCAGGCTCTTCAACGTGAATATAATCGATATTGTTCTCTTTCAGCATTTCGATCAGCAAGCTCTGAAACTCTTTTCTGTCAATATCACTGCCCAGACTACGCAAACCGTCCGCTACCCAAGGCGTATTGTTTTCCAGTAAGATAACCAGATCAAAAGGATATTCGTCTATCATCGCCTGAACAAAGGGATGCTCACGACCTTCATATTTTTTGCAGAAAGCCTGGGTGGTGACAAAATCGGTATCGATAAAAGTCACTTTACTGGCATGCTTTACCGCAAAGTCGATATACTGCGCCTGACCAATAGCTATCTTGTCATAGTCAGAATACTGCAAGGCCATTTCATCACCACCCAAGTGAGAAAAAACATAGTCACGTCCATATTCCCAGGCACTGGTGGTATTAAATATATTGGCAAGTTTATTCACCATCCACGACTTCCCGCTCGACTCTCCGCCGAGAATAGCCACGGTGCGGACAAAGAAAGGTTTGACCTCAGTAGGAATATATTCCCAGTAGCGGAAAGGATCTTCACGGATCTGCGCACCGCTGATATTCATAAAGGTGCGTTTAGGATCAATCACAACCGTTTCAATACCCAGTTGTCTGGTGAACTGCGCGGCATCGCTTTCTTCCGAAGTATAGATACAATCGGGTACGATGCCTTTACTTTCCATAAAGGCTTTCACCCCATGACTCCAGACATCCCAGCCATAAGGATAAGGCTCCATCCCTTCTTCATTAAATGAGTGGATGCGAATGTTTTTTTGATATTTAAAAGTCTGGAGTAACCATCGCAAGCGATCGCCGGTAGTGGGTTGCTGTGACATCGCGCTGTCCTCAAACAACGCACGGTCACGCGTTTCGTCATAGCCCATGATGATATGGAGTTCGTCTACCTGGCTGCAGGCGCGCTGGATAAGATAAATATGCCCGGTATGCAGCGGATAAAACTTACCAAACACCACGCCAATTTTTTTATCACGGCGTGGAAACTCCAGTCCCAGAAAGCGGTGTAAAGCTTCAAGCTTTTGCGCACTCGGGCTTTTAATTTTCGCATTCAACAATTGGCTGAGGTAGCCTTTCGTCATCCCGCTAGCATCAGCCACCTGCTGTAGTGTACTGCCCTGTTGACGAATAGCTGTTTTGATATAGTCGAATGACGACATACGCTGCCTCCCAATGGCCCGGGTCCGGACAAACCTTTTCCGGATTTGCAAAATTCACAGAAATCAGAGCATTGATTTCATGAGCAGAGAAAATTTAATTATAAATCGTCAAACACCGAAAGTGCATCAGCCAGTTTTTTGACCGGGAATATTTGCATACCTTCAGGTGTTTTCTTTGGTACGTTGGCCTGAGGCACTATCGCCCGTTTAAAACCATGCTTCGCGGCTTCGGCTATCCGCTCCTGACCGCTCGGTACCGGGCGAATCTCCCCCGCCAATCCGACTTCACCAAATACCACTAAGTCATGTGGCAGCGCGCGGTTACGTAAACTGGAGACCATAGCCAGCAACAGGGCCAGGTCCGCACTGGTTTCCGAAACTTTTACCCCTCCCACCACATTCACAAAGACGTCCTGATCGGCCATCTGTAAACCACCGTGGCGGTGTAATACCGCGAGCAAAATAGCCAGACGGTTCTGCTCAAGCCCCACAGCCACACGCCGTGGATTGGACATCATCGACTGATCCACTAAGGCTTGAATCTCCACCAGCAAAGGGCGTGTACCTTCCCAGACCACCATGACGGAGCTACCAGGAGTCACTTCGTCTCCACGGCTGAGAAAAATAGCGGAGGGGTTGCTGACTTCCCGTAATCCCTGCTCTGTCATTGCAAAGACACCGAGTTCATTCACTGCACCGAAGCGATTTTTATGGCTGCGCAAGGTACGAAAACGTGAATCAGCATCACCGTCGAGCATCACGGAACAGTCAATACAGTGTTCCAGCACTTTCGGTCCGGCCAGCGAGCCGTCTTTGGTGACATGGCCGACCATAATAATCGCCACACCTTTGGTTTTCGCAAAACGTGTCAAATACGCTGCGGTTTCACGTACCTGTGCCACACTTCCGGGGGATGACTGAACATCGGCCATATGCATAACCTGAATGGAGTCAATCACCATCAGTTTCGGCTGCTCTTCTTCTGCAATCATGCAGATTTGTTCAATGCTGGTTTCTGACAGCATGTTCAGATGCCCGGTAGGCAAGCCAAGTCGATGGGCACGCATTGCCACCTGCTGCAATGACTCTTCGCCCGTGACATACAGCGTTTTCATCTGTTCACTGAGCTTACAGAGAGTCTGTAACAGCAAGGTCGATTTACCCGCTCCAGGACTGCCACCAATCAGAATTGCACTGCCGGGTACCACGCCACCGCCCAGTACCCGGTCAAACTCTTTAAATCCACTGCTAAAACGCGGCAGTTCTTCGAGACTTATCTCTGAAAGCTTTTGTACCCGGCTGATACCGGCATTGCCCGCATAGCCCGATAACCGCTCATTACGGGCGACTTGAGGAGAGGCAGCAATGCGCACTTCGGTAATGGTATTCCATGCCTGACAGGCGCTACACTGCCCCTGCCAGCGTGGATAGTCAGCACCACACTCGTTACAGACAAATGCGCGTTTTGGAGCTTTTGCCACCTGAATACCTCTTAACCTTCTTCCTGAATAAGACTACCTGTGAGAATGCAGAATACGCCGATAAGAGAAGCATGGCGAATAGTCACTTCCGTTTTCTCATTCACTTTAGGTTTCGCATGATAAGCAATACCCAGACCCGCCGCTTTAATCATCGGCAAGTCATTGGCTCCATCACCGACCGCAACGGTCTGAGTAACAGGAATACCGTATTCTTCGGCCAGTCGTTGCAAAGTTTCGGCTTTAAAATTGGCGTCGACAATTTGTCCCAGCACTTCACCAGTCAGCTTACCGTCACTGATCTCCAACTCATTTGCCACGACGGCATTTAACTGAAGCTCATCACGTAAATATTCAGCAAAGTAGGTGAAACCGCCGGAAGCAATAGCCACTTTCCAGCCTAGCTCCTGTAGTTTTGGCACTAAAGAGGTGAGGCCTGGCATCAATGGCAACTGATCCCGTACCTGACGTAAGATATCCGCATCTGCATCTTTGAGAGTACCGACGCGTTCGCGTAGACTGGCGGAAAAATCAAGTTCACCACGCATCGCACGCTCAGTAATATCAGAAACTTTTTCTCCGGTTCCGGCCAGTTTAGCGATTTCATCAATACACTCGATTTGAATCGCCGTGGAGTCCATATCCATTACCAGCAGACCCGGAGTACGTAAATGAGGAATTTTACCCAGCGGAGCAACATCCAGACCCATTTGATGTGCTAGCTTAGTCGAGCGAGGCGTTAAGGTTCCGGCCAGACGAATGACCTGGTAGTCTTCTACACGCCAGGCACTGACAATCACCATCGCAGCTCCTAACTTACTTTGGTATTTGGTCAGGCATTGCTTATCCAGGTTGTGTCCATAAAGCAACCAGCCAGTACGTCCGGCACGGTAGTCCAGTGGCATAACTTCATCACCACTCAGTGAAAGCGGCAATCCTGGCCACAGAGAAACATCGTCAGGTAGGTCGCACCAGGTCAAACTATTTAGCATTACGGCTCCAGTATCAGACAAGGGAGGGGTAAAAACACCGCATGAGGCTACCTTGTCCGCCCGGCTTCTGGCAACATTAATGTCAGCAATTTTCTAAAGGTGCATCATGTCACGATTGAAAGTTAAATTTCGCATACATAAAGCAGTGATTGTTTTATTCTGTCTGGCACTTTTAGTTGCGCTGATGCAAGGTGCCTCCTGGTTCAGTCGCGGGAGCCAACAAGCACGCACCATTCAGCTCGAAGAACTGGCCCGGACATTGGCTCGTCAAGTTTCTTTTAACCTTATTCCGGCCATGAAAACCGAGAGCCCGGATGAAAAACGCATCGAACAGGCGCTCAATACCCTGACTAAAGACAGTCGAATACTTGATGCCGCCGTTTATGATATCTCTGGCAATCAAATCGCCAGGGCGGGAGAGCCCATTAATGTGCGCGACAGACTGGCCTTGGACGGACCGAAAGCGGGCAGTTACTTCAATAAACAGATTGTCTCACCAATTGAAGATAGCAGCGGCCCGCTGGGCTATCTGCGTCTTACGCTTGATACCCATACGCTCGCCACAGAAGCCAAACAGGTTGATAACACCACCAATATTTTACGTCTGATGCTACTACTGGCGGTCGCTATCGGCATTATTCTGGCCCGTACCCTGCTCGGCGGCAAACGGACGCGCTGGCAGCAATCCCCCTTTTTGCTTACAGCCAATAACAAGGTGAAAGAAGAAGACGACGAAAAGCACTAATATGTCACCTGACATTCAAGCACTTCACCCAGTTCACTCTTTTTGAGAAAAGGATCTCTGTTATGCCCAGCTTGCGTTTACTGATTTCTGATTCATACGACCCTTGGTTTAATCTCGCCGTTGAAGAGACTATCTTTCGTCAGATGCCGACGACACAGCGGGTATTATTTTTGTGGCGTAACGCAGATACGGTGGTAATTGGTCGCGCGCAGAATCCGTGGAAAGAGTGTAATACCGCGCGAATGGAGCAAGATAATGTTCGTCTGGCACGACGCAGCAGCGGTGGAGGGGCCGTATTTCATGATTTGGGAAATACCTGCTTTACCTTTATGGCAGGCAAGCCGGAATACGATAAGAGCGTTTCGACAGCCTTAGTACTCAACGCTCTGCATCATCTGGGTATTCACGCGAAGGCTTCCGGGCGCAATGATTTAGAAGTCGAAACCGCTGATGGTATACGTAAAATTTCCGGTTCCGCTTATAAAGAAACCTCGGACCGCGGTTTTCATCATGGAACCCTGCTACTGAATGCTGACCTGAGCCGACTTGCGAACTACCTTAATCCGGATCCGAAAAAACTTCAGGCTAAAGGCATTACCTCAGTCAGAGCACGGGTAGCCAATCTCACCGATATATCCCCAGGGATCACCCACCAGCAAATATGCGATAGCATCAGTGAAGCTTTTTTTGCACTCTACGGTGAACGGGTTGAGGCGGAACATATCTCTCCCCAGGCATTGCCTGACTTACCCGGTTTTGTGGAAAATTTTGCACGTCAAAGTAGCTGGGAATGGAACTTCGGTCAGGCGCCGGCCTTTAGCCATCTGCTGGACAACCGCTTTAGCTGGGGTGGCATTGAGCTGCACTTTGATGTCGAAAAAGGGCATATCACGCGCACACAACTGTTCACTGACAGTCTGAACCCGGTGCCTCTGGAAGCGCTGGCAGAACGTCTACAAGGGATGCTTTATCGCAGCGATATCCTGCAGCAAGCATGCGAAGCGCTGCTCGTGGAGTATCCGGAGCAAGAGACAGAGTTAAGGGAAGTGGCAAGCTGGATTGCCGGAGCCGTTCGCTGATCTTTGAAGCTGACAAAAAAGGCGCTGAAAACCACGTTTTCGGCGCCTTTTTAGTTATTGCGAAGACAACAAAATTACGCTTTGTCGCCTAACAACACTGATTCCAGTGCTATCACAATCATATCATTGAAGGTGGTCTGACGTTCAGCCGCAGTGGTCTGCTCATGGGTACGGATATGGTCAGATACGGTACAGATAGTCAGGGCTTTCGCTCCAAATTCAGCAGCGACACCGTAGATACCTGCCGCTTCCATTTCCACTCCCAGGATGCCGTATTTTTCCATCACGTCAAACATGGTTGGATCGGGACTATAGAACAGGTCTGCTGAGAAGATGTTACCTACGCGGGCATCAACACCCAGTGTTTTCGCTGCGTCAACGGCATTACGTACCATATCGAAATCAGCGATCGCTGCAAAATCCTGGTCTTTAAAGCGCAGACGGTTAACTTTAGAGTCAGTACATGCCCCCATTCCGATAACCACGTCACGCAGTTTGACATCTGCACGTACTGCACCGCAGGAGCCGACACGGATAATCTTTTTCACGCCAAAATCAGTGATTAACTCTTTCGCATAGATAGAGCAGGATGGGATCCCCATACCATGACCCATCACAGAGATTTTGCGGCCTTTATAAGTACCGGTGAAACCCAGCATACCGCGAACATTGTTCACTTCACGAACATCTTCCAGGAAAGTTTCAGCGATATGTTTAGCACGCAGCGGGTCGCCAGGCATCAGTACGACGTCAGCAAAATCACCCATTTCAGCGTTAATATGTGGAGTAGCCATTATTCATTCCTTTTATAATCAGTTAGCTATCGGGTATCTTATAACCCAACCAAATCACAGTATGCTTTTGCCGTAATCCATATCGGAAAGGCCGAAGTATTGCGCAATTGTCTGGCCGATATCCGCGAAGGTTTCACGGTGTCCGCGTGAACCTGGCTTAACGTTTTTACCATAAATCAATACCGGGATATGTTCGCGAGTATGATCAGTACCGTGCCAGGTTGGATCACAACCATGGTCAGCAGTCAGAATGATAATGTCATCTTCTTTCAGCAATGCCAGCAGCTCAGGTAAGCGACGGTCAAACAGCTCAAGCCCCCCGGCATAACCCGCAACATCACGACGATGGCCCCAGGATGAGTCGAAATCAACAAAGTTGGTGAAGACAATAGTTTCATCACCCGCCACTTTCATTTCTTGAATAGTGGCGTCAAACAGCGCATCCAGACCGGTAGCTTTTACTTTTTTGGTGATACCACAATTCGCATAGATATCCGCAATTTTACCCACGGAAACCACTTGTCCGTGTTTTTCTTCTACCAGTTTTTGCAACACAGTTGGTGCAGGTGGTTCAACTGCCAAGTCATGGCGGTTACCTGTACGAGCAAAATTACCTGCTTTATCGCCGACAAACGGACGGGCAATAACACGGCCGATGTTGTAGCCGCCATTGGTCAGCTCTTCACGGGCGATTTCGCACAGCTCGTAGAGTTTATCCAGACCAAAGGTTTCTTCATGACAGGCAATCTGGAATACCGAGTCAGCAGAGGTATAGAAAATCGGTTTTCCGGTTTTCATATGCTCTTCACCAAGCTGATCCAAAATCACAGTACCTGAAGAGTGACAGTTGCCCAGATAACCCGGCAGATTAGCGCGTTTTACCAGCGTATCTAACAGTTCTTGTGGAAAACTATTTTCGTGATCAGCAAAGTAGCCCCAGTCAAATAACACAGGAACACCGGCAATTTCCCAGTGGCCTGACGGGGTATCTTTACCTGAGGATAGTTCATGAGCCCAGGCATAAGCGCCGGTCACTTCGGCGTTACCATCCATACCTGCAGCAATATGACCGGTAGAGCCTTCATGCGCCTTGACCAGACCCAGACGTGTCAGGTTAGGTAAATGTAGTGGTCCTTTACGACCAATATCCGCTTCGCCTTTGGCACAGGCCTCTGCAATATGACCTAGTGTATCCGCACCGACGTCACCAAATTTTACTGCATCTTCAGTCGCGCCAATACCAAAGGAGTCCAGCACCATAATAAATGCACGTTTCATAGTCTTCTCCGCATCTTGTGCTCGAAAAAATTCGATCAGAGTAGTATATCCTAAATCACTCAAGTTGCTTGTATGTTACTTGAAGTATAATGGATATACAGATTACTGACTGATCCTACGATATACCGTCGGTGTTGCTTCTGGCGCTTTATCGTCAAGTTTAATGGCCGCTTTCACCGCTTTGGCTGCTTCCTGCCAGCTGCTTTCATCTTTAGCATGAATCACCGCCAGTGGATGCGAAGTATCAACTTTATCGCCCAGCCGCGCCATATCAGTCAGACCTACACTATAGTCGATAATATCGGAAGCCTGACGACGACCACCGCCCATTGATACCACTGCAAGGCCCAAATCACGGGTATCCATCGCAGAAACAAATCCTGCTTTATCAGCATATACAGGTTTCTGGATCGCTGCTGTCGGCAAGTACTTCGCGTAGTTTTCGACGAAATCAGTTGGGCCGTCCTGAGCGGCAACCATACGACCAAAGACTTCAGCCGCTTTACCATTATCCAGTACCGCCTGCAATTTAGCGCGGGCTTCGGCATCGTTCGCTGCAAGATTACCGGAAAGGAGCATTTCGCTACATAACGCCATGGTGACATCAAACAGACGCGGATTGCGATACTCACCTGTCAGGAATTGTACTGACTCACGTACTTCAACGGCATTACCGGCGCTGGAAGCCAGAACCTGGTTCATATCTGTCAGTAGCGCTGTGGTACGGACACCCGCCCCATTTGCGACACCGACAATGGCTTCGGCCAGCAAACCAGACAACTCATAGGTTGGCATAAATGCGCCATTACCCACTTTGACATCCATCACCAGGGCATCCAGTCCTTCTGCCAGTTTTTTAGCCAGAATAGAACCAGTAATCAGTGGGATAGAGTCAACGGTCGCGGTAATATCGCGGGTCGCATAAAAACGTTTATCCGCAGGGGCCAGGGAGCTGGTTTGACCGATAATTGCCACCCCAACTTCTTTAATGATTTTCCGGAAACGGTTATCGTCCGGGAAAATATTAAAACCTGGAATAGCTTCAAGTTTATCCAGCGTACCACCGGTATGACCCAGCCCTCGCCCGGAAATCATTGGCACATAACCTCCACATGCAACGACCATTGGGCCAAGCATCAATGAAGTCACATCGCCTACCCCACCGGTTGAATGTTTATCAACAACGGGGCCATTGAGGTTCAGACTTTTCCAATCAAGCACAGTGCCTGAGTCACGCATCGCCATGGTCAGCGAGACTCTTTCCGGCATGCTCATATCGTTGAAAAAGATGGTCATTGCAAGTGCGGCAATCTGTCCTTCAGAGATAGTATTGTCGCGGATTCCATTGATAAAAAAGCGAATTTCCTCATCGCTTAAAACTTTGCCATCACGTTTTTTACGAATGATTTCTTGTGCGAGAAACATCTGAACCTCCTGCAAAAATTCGAGGTAAAAGACGGTGCCTGTGGCACCGTCTGATAAGATTAGTAGCTGCTGGCGCTTTTACCGTCGCCATGACCAAGTGTTTTTAGCAAACTGGCCAGTAAGCTGGATGCACCGAAGCGGTAGTGACGCGAGTCTGCCCAGTCAGCACCAAACAGGTTATCGGCAATAGCAAGGAATTGAGCTGCGTCTTCTGCGCTGCGAACGCCGCCCGCAGGTTTAAAGCCCACTGTTTTTTCTACGCCAAGGTCACGAATAACTTCGAGCATAATGCGCGCACTTTCTGGTGTCGCATTGACGGGAACTTTACCTGTAGAGGTTTTAATGAAATCAGCGCCTGCTTTAATAGAAATGGTCGATGCTTTACGAATAAGCTCTTCGGTTTTTAGCTCGCCGGTTTCAATAATCACTTTCAGCAGAACATTTGCGCTGGCACAAGCATCTTTACAGGCTTTAACCAAGTCAAAACCAACCTGTTCATTACCTGCTATCAAAGCACGATACGGAAATACAACATCCACTTCATCCGCACCGTAAGCAATTGCAGCGCGCGTTTCTGCCAGCGCGATATCAATATCATCATTACCATGAGGGAAGTTGGTGACAGTCGCGATACGAATATCAGGTGTGCCTTGCTCTTTCAGAGCCTTACGTGCAACCGGGATAAAACGAGGATAGATACAGATAGCTGCGGTGTTACCGACCGGCGTTTTCGCCTGGTGACACAAGGCGATGACTTTTTCATCCGTGTCATCGGTATTCAGGGTGGTCAGGTCCATCAGTTTCAGTGCACGCAGGCTACTGGTGTTTAAATCGGTCATAATTCTCTCCAACAAAAGGGCTAGATGTCTCCGGCCTGGAAACTCAACACGTTGGAGCGGACTTGGTTCCTTGAAGAAGAGAAGCCAGCAACACTTCTCACATAAGATCCTTCTTTCCGCTAATTCACTATCAGCTTCAATGTTAGAATCATAACATTCAAGTTGAAGTGTATTTGTGCGCTGAGTCACAAAAGACGAAGCATGAACTGCAAGATTGCATCAATTGTATGTGACATTAGCCGCAAAAAAGGCGGAGGAGTTCATGAACAGAACACGAAAATGGCGGGTGAGCCTCCCGCCATTCCGAAGTCACAATGTTATAATTATAACATTTATCACGAATTATTAAAGCGCCAAAAATATTCCTGCAATAGTGGCACTCATCAAGTTTGATAATGTCCCCGCGACAACGGCTTTCAAACCAAGCTGGGCAACATCATGACGACGCATCGGTGCCATACTGCCCAACCCACCAATGAGGATAGCTATAGATGAGAGGTTCGCAAATCCGCAGAGCGCAAAAGAGATGATTGCTTTGGTATTTGCCGATAATACTTGCAGTCCTGCCGCAGCCACTTCAGCCTCATCTTTCAGATAAGCACCAAAGTTCAGATAGGCAACAAACTCATTAATAATCAGTTTTTGACCAATAAAGGAACCAGCAACCTGCGCTTCAGCCCAGGGAACACCAATCAGCCAGGCCACAGGAGAGAACACCCAGCCCAGAATCAACTCCATGGTCAGTTGTGGATAGTTAAACCAGCCACCAATGCCAGAAAGAATACCGTTTAACAGGGCAATCAATGCCACAAAGGCCAGTAACATCGCTCCGACATTCAGCGCCAGCTGCATACCCGAGGCTGCACCAGAAGCGGCTGCATCAAGAATATTCGTTGGACGATCGGGGTCGTTTTCCATTGACTCAAGATGCGGAGCATCGTTCGGTTTTTCTGTCTCCGGCATCATCAGTTTTGAGAACAGCAGACCACCAGGAGCCGCCATAAAGGAAGCTGCTATCAGATATTCCAGCGGTACGCCCATCTGGGCGTATCCTGCCAGCACAGAACCGGCTACGGATGCCAGACCACCGCTCATGACAGTAAAGAGCTCTGAACGCGTCATGGTGGCAATATAAGGACGTACAACCAGAGGGGCTTCTGTCTGACCAACAAAGATATTGGCCGTCGCAGAAAGTGATTCAGTACGCGAGGTTTTCAGTAGCTTATGTAAGCCACCACCGAGGATACGAATCACCCACTGCATGATGCCGATATAGTAGAGCACGGCGATCAGTGATGAGAAAAAGACGATAACCGGTAAGACACGGAGGGCAAAGACAAAGCCACCGCCGCCGAAAACTTCGAACATTTTGTCTGATACCAGGCCGCCAAACAGGAAGGAGATCCCCGCGTTACCGTAACCGATAACGTTGGCAACACCTTCAGACATGGCAAGTAAAACAGCCCTCCCCGCCGGAACATAAAGGACTAACGCACCGATACCCACTTGAAGCGCCCAGGCGCCAATAACAGTGCGCAGATTGATCGCTTTACGATTGGTCGACAACAGCACGGCGACCAGTATCAAAGCGAGCATACCAACCAACCCAATAAGGATTTGCATACAGATTCCCTGTGTATTTTGATGAGGAAACGCGGCCGAATCAGCCAACGCTAAGTCAGACAAATTATAACGTTAGGTGACAATTTTATAGTTAACCTAATCACAGGGATTTAGTAATACATCGAAACATTTACGTCAAAAAGTGATATTAATCACACTTTTTTTCACGGGAGGGAGAATAGCTTTTCGGTGTTGTCTTTTAGCGCAGTGGCAATTTCTTCCGGAGACTCACGCCGTAACTCACACAATACCTGATAAACAAGAGCAGCTCGCTCCGGACGATTAGGCTGACCTTGCCAGCCATTAAGCGGCATATCCGGCGCATCCGTTTCCAGTACCAGCGAGGAGAGAGGCAAGGCAGCCATCACATCGCGCGTTTTGCTGGCGCGGGGATAAGTAATTGTGCCGCCAACGCCAATACAATAACCCAGTGAAATAAAGCGCTCGGCTTGCTGCAGACTCCCCGAAAAGCCATGAACCACTCCAGTGCGGGGAAGCTGATGGCGTTTTAAGTGACTCGCCAGCACATCATGCGTGCGGCGTGAATGAAGAATTACCGGAAGATCATAACGTTTTGCCAGTTTCAGCTGAGCATCCAGCAGTTGTTGTTGTTTCTCAAACTGTGGGATATCCATATACAGATCGAGACCAATCTCGCCTATAGCAATCAGTTTACTGGTCTTGTTTTGTAAATACTGTTCCAGTAAGTCGAGATCTGAAAAATCATGTTTATCAATAACGATCGGATGTAATCCTAAGGCAGCGTAAAGAGCGCTATAGTTTTCAGCAAGCTCTGATACCCGCTGAAAATACTGTGCCTCTACCGCAGGCACAATAATTTTCGTCACTCCCGCCTCTGCAGCAAGCGCGAGACTTTCACGCTCGTTGCCATAAAATGGCGGAAAATCAAAATGACAATGAGTATCGAAAAACATCACACTCACGCTAAATCCTTATCATCATGCAGAGCATCATTTGCTGGCTCTGTCCTGATAAGCGAAGCCATTTCCGGCTGAGCGACCGATGCATTTTCTTCTTGAGAGACTGGCGTTTCAATAGCGGCCCTCGCGACCGGGCTTGATGAAATATATCGCCTGATAGGAGGTTTATCCACCAGTAATCGCCCCACGGTGGCGAGAAAATAGCGGCCACACAGTCGCCCCATTTTATAGTCGATATTGAGCGCAGATAACCTGCTTCCCAGTGCATTGCTGAGTAACGCTTTTGGAGGGTGGATCTCAAAAATACGCACATTATCCGGAGGATTCTCAATAAAATGCTGGGTCTCGCTATAGCAAGTCTGGTGGTGCTGAGCCATCACTAATAATTGTTGTAAGTTTCCTTCACTCAACCAGTTTTCCATATGCTTTAACCAGCGGGCAGGATAAATAATCTGTGAAGGAACGGTACGAATAACGACTACCGTTTCAGCCCCGCGCCTGACCGCTTCATGTACAGGGATTGCATCGCTTATCCCACCATCAAGATAGTTAACCCCTTCAATTTCAACACCATTGCGATAAAAACCAGGGATCGCGCTGGATGCCTTAAGGATGTTAAGCCACGAGTCATGCGTCGGCGCAAAATACTCAGCCTTAAAATCATCACTACGACAAGCGCACATATAAAATTCTTTGCCCTTATCAAACAACGCTTTCGCATGTGACATAGCCAGCGGTGACTGGCTGGCAGTCGAATCCATCAGCCAGTCGAGATCGATTAAATTACCGCCACGTACAAAACGTAACGGATTAAAAAATTCTCGCCGAGTGGTATAGCGTGTAATGACATTGCGGGCATAGCCACGCTGATTACAGAGATAGGCTGAAAGGTTCTGAGCACCCGCAGATGTTCCCAGAAGTAAGTCAAAGGGGTTAAAACCTGCACGCATAAACTCGTCCAGTACACCCGCAGTAAAAATCCCCCGCTGACCTCCCCCTTCACAGACGAGGGCCACTTTACCGGTATGAAAAGGTATCAGTTCAAGCGGTGCAATATTGCCTAGAGTAACGGGTATTCGATGCCCCACGGTGACGTCCTCAACCATTTAATAAATATATCTCTGGATTTTTAGCATAAAGCGCGACGGGCAGGAAGACGTGGATTATGGCAGAATATGAAAATGGCTCAGCCAGTCAAAAAACTGGCTGAGAAAAAGGTGTTTGCTTGTCAGATTTTGTTATCGTCGACTGCGTCCGGTAAACAAGCTGACCAGGAACAGAACCAGACCAACAACAAAAACGACTTTTGCAGCCCAGGCAGCAGTACCTGCAAGACCACCGAAACCTAATGCTGCGGCAATAATTGCAATAATTAGAAAAATAATTCCCCAACGAAACATAAGACTCTCCTCACCATAGTTAAATTTATCACCTTATCAATAGACAGATAACGCTCTGTCCTACAGGCAACACTTCGTTATTATAAGGAGCTACGTATCACTCTACGGGACAGTAGCCGGAGCATACTTTTGTTTTCTATCCGCCATACCTCAGGTTGTACGATGTGATTATTGAACGACCTGCAGGTCATTCTTAACACTCTTAACGCCATCTACGGCTTTAGTAATGCTTTCGACCTGTGCCGCCTGAGCATTTGATTTAACATCTCCGGTTAACTGGACAACTCCGTCCGTCGTTTCGACTCCGATATGACGGGAAGCAATATCCCCTTCTGAGAGCAGTTTCGCTTTCACTTTACTGGTAATCAGCGCGTCGTCGGTATAATCACTGACCGTTTCTGATGCGGATTTACTCCCGTCCTCAGCAACGTGCAGTTTATCGCTTACCGAAGTGACACCTTCAACATTGCCTGCGACAATCACTGCCAGTTCTGCCTCATTCTGGCTTCCGACAAAACCGCTCAAGGTCACGACACCTTTCTCGGTATTCACAGAAATATCCGTACTCTTGATACTTTTCTGGTCGATAAGTCCCGCTTTCACTCGTGCAGTAATGGCGCTGTCATCCACAAAGTCACCGACCTGTCCCATTGAACTATCGATTTTTTTCCCGATGGATTCAATGCCAGACTCTGACTGTGAAGCCATGGTCTGTTGTGCAAAAGCACCCGCACTTATCAGTGAAGAACCCAACACAACCGCCAGCAGAGTTTTTGATATTGTTGTCTTAGTCATCGCCTTACTCCTGTAGGTTTGGTCATCGTTGAAGCTGTGTATTTCCGTTGAACGACAAAATCATTAGTGGTTCGTATCGTGGTAACAATCAAATAAAAAATAACACGCTACAATTGATACAATTTGCACTCTATTCATTCAACAAAATTGTCACCAACATGTTAAATATAGCAAACCATTGTGAAAAATCTCGGCCGGTCGCTCAAAAAAAGAGCAAAAAAGAGAAAGTAATGGGAAATTGAGAACATTCTGTATCAGGCGTTTCAGGCAGAAAACACAGAAGAGCGCGGCAGAAACCGCGCTCTGGAAGGGATATTAGTGTTCGCGAGTTTTACGGAAACTCACTTCAGGGTAACGTTCCTGCGTCAGGTTAAGATTAACCATTGTCGGCGCGATATAGGTCAGATTATCACCACCATCCAGCGCGAGCTGCATCTCGTTCTTACGCTGGAACTCATCAAACTTCTTCGCATTATCACTCTCAACCCAGCGTGCGGTTGCGACGTTAACCGACTCGTAAATCGCTTCGACGTTATATTCGCTTTTCAGGCGCGCCACGACGACATCAAACTGAAGCACACCGACCGCACCAACGATAAGATCGTTATTCGCAATCGGGCGGAACACCTGAACTGCACCTTCCTCAGATAACTGAACCAGACCTTTCAGCAACTGTTTTTGCTTCAGCGGATCGCGCAGGCGGATACGACGGAACAGCTCCGGCGCAAAGTTCGGGATACCGGTGAACTTCATCATTTCACCCTGGGTAAAAGTATCACCGATCTGAATGGTACCGTGGTTATGCAAACCAATGATATCACCCGGATAAGCTTCCTCTACGTGAGAACGATCGCCCGCCATAAAGGTTAGAGCATCGGAAATCACGACATCTTTACCGGTACGAACCTGGCGCAGCTTCATCCCTTTCTCATACTGACCCGACACCACGCGCATAAAGGCCACACGGTCACGGTGTTTAGGATCCATGTTCGCCTGAATCTTAAAAACAAAGCCGGTGAACTTCTCTTCTTCTGCATTAACGGTACGGGTATCAGTGTTACGCGGCATTGGCGCCGGAGCCCATTCCACCAGGCCGTCCAGCATATGGTCAACGCCAAAGTTACCCAAGGCAGTACCAAAGAATACTGGGGTAATTTCACCTGCCAGGAACAACTCGCAGTCAAATTCGTTGGAAGCGCCCTTTACCAGCTCCAGTTCGTCACGTAACTGGGCCGCCAGCTCTTCCCCCACAGCGCTGTCCAGCTCTGGGTTATTGAGCCCTTTAATAATACGTACTTCCTGAATGGTGTGACCTTTACCGGATTGATAAAGATAGGTTTCGTCTTTATAGAGGTGGTAGACACCTTTGAATAACTTGCCACAGCCAATCGGCCAGGTGATGGGTGAACAGGCAATTTTCAGCTCATGTTCCACTTCATCCAGCAATTCCATAGGGTCACGAATATCGCGGTCCAGCTTATTCATAAAAGTCAGGATCGGCGTATCACGCAGACGGGTAACTTCCATCAGCTTACGGGTACGATCTTCTACACCTTTAGCCGCATCGATAACCATCAGACAGCAGTCGACGGCAGTCAGAGTACGGTAAGTATCTTCAGAGAAGTCTTCGTGTCCCGGGGTATCGAGCAGGTTAACCAGGCTGTCATGGTATGGGAACTGCATCACAGAGGTGGTAATCGAGATACCACGCTGTTTTTCCATTTCCATCCAGTCAGACTTAGCATGCTGACTGGAACCACGGCCTTTGACCGTACCGGCGGTTTGAATAGCCTGTCCGAACAGCAACACTTTTTCAGTGATCGTTGTTTTACCGGCATCCGGGTGAGAGATTATCGCGAAGGTGCGACGTTTCGACACCTCTTGTAAAAAAGGAGACAAAGTCATGTTGATATCTTCTTTGATATACGCGCGGACATCCTCCACGCGTTGAGTAAAGGTTAACTGGGGTTATTTTACCCTTTAGGGCAAACAATCAACTATCTGTTTTACACAACAGTTGCTCCAATTCACTTAAAGTCGAGACTTGCCAGGTTGGATGAATACCTTCCGGCAAGCTGCGCCCGTGCATATTGAGCCAGCACGTGGCAATTCCGGCATTCATTCCCCCCAGAATATCTGACTCTGGGGTGTCTCCAACCATTAAAATACGAGAGAGTGGCGGATTTCCCATTCTGGCAAACGTATACTCGAAAATTCTGGGATCTGGCTTAGCAATGCCCACTTGTTCAGAAATAACCAGCAAGTCAAAATGGCCACTCAAACCAGTACGCTCCAGGCGAGTTTGCTGTAGTGCCGTAAATCCATTAGTAATGATACCTGTCTTTACTTTTCCCTGCAGGGCATCAAGTAAAGAAACAGCACCGGGTAATGGCGCACAAATCTCTGCCATTGCCGATAAGAATGCATCATTCAGTTCACTGGAAGAAACATCAAGACGCTGAGCCCAGCCTTCAAAGCGCTGAAGCTGAAGCTGCATCGCAGTGATAACACCATTCTGGTAGTCTACCCATAATGGTTTATTAACTAACTGATATTCCTGGAAATCATCCTCAGTAAAATTCACGTCATAGTTAACAAACATCCGCTGTAAACCCGCGAATGAGTCAAAGGTAAACAACGTTTCATCCGCATCAAATAAAATCCAATCCCAGTTCATCTAAATACCTTTTTCGAATTAACCTAAGGGCAGCGCCATAACAATGGCATCTTCCCGTCCATCTTTAGTCGGGTAGTAGTTACGACGGATTGTCGCTTCATTAAAGCCCAAACTTTCATACAGATTGATAGCCGCCCGGTTAGAGGCCCGAACCTCCAGCCAAAGCGTCGCGATGGCTCGCTTCTCAAGCTCGCTGATAATATGCTCAAGCAGAGCGCGCCCCAGTCCACGACGCTGATAATCAGGGCTTACAGCAATGTTGAATAAGGTGGCCTCGTCCAGCACCACTTGTGTCACCGCAAAAGCGGCCATGGAGCCGTCAACATCCAGTCGGAGATTGAAATAACGTTCACCCTGATTACTGGCAAATGTGTTTTCACTCCAGGGAAAAGCGTGACTGCGTTGCTCAATAGCATAGGCTGCCGCCAAGTCACTCGGCTGTAGGGAAGAAATCTGGTTCATAGGTGCAAATTTGTTGCCATAGCGCACGGCGTTCCGCGCTATTAAGATAAAGTTCATCTAAGTCTACAGAAAGTAACTTAGCCCCGGAAATCGCTAATGGCACATCCACTCCCAGACACCAGCTATTGCAGCGTTTGCCTGGCGGAAGCATCGCTGCACGTTCAGGTGTAACCTGAAGAACCTGGTTTTCATGCAATCCCAGGCTACGCAAAACATCCCCCACAAAGGGATCGTTTAACACACTACTGTTCTCGGTTACCAACACTAAACGCGTGTCAGGAAGCAGCGTAATCGCAATTTCACCTTGTAACACCGCCGGACGCCGCAACACCCACTGAGTGATGCCCAGTTGCTGTAATCGTAAGTCACGTCGGGAAGGGAGAGTCATGGCAAGCCCTGTCGAGAACAATAATCGGGGCGTAAATATAGCAAATTCATCGAATCCACGCTATTAAACCTCTATACCCGTGATACTTAAAATTGCCTGGATGTTACTTTCGTTTATTCAAACGATGAGCACAGTTTATCTATGCTCATCGTTTGAATAAACTCGGCGCCTGGGAGCAATTCGAATTCTTTTGGGTATATACTTGCGTTTCTGATTTTCCAGGAGCTATTTAATGAGTGCGTTAACCCCGGCGAGTGAAGTTCTGCTGCGCCACAGCGATGATTTTACCGAATGCCGCGTGTTGTTTGCCGGTGATCTACAAGACGACCTGCCAGCGCGTTTTGATACTGCCGTCAGTCGCGCCCATACCCAGCAATATCACCACTGGCAAGTATTAAGCGCGCTGATGGGTGACAATGCACAGTTCAGTTTGGTCGCCACTCCGGAGACTGTTGCCGACAGTAACACTCTGATTTATTACTGGCCAAAGAATAAACCGGAAGCCCAGTTTCAACTGATGAATATTCTTTCCATGATGCCAGTGGGAAGTGATATTTTCGTGGTGGGTGAAAACCGCAGTGGTGTTCGCAGCGCCGAGCAAATGCTCGCCGATATCTGCCCGATGAACAAAATTGACAGCGCTCGTCGCTGTGGTCTCTATCACGGCCGTCTGGAACAACAGCCCGCATTCGATGCAAATGATGGCTGGGGCGAATATGAAACCGATGGTCTGACAGTGAAAACCTTACCGGGCGTATTTAGTCGTGACGGCCTGGATGCTGGCAGTAAGTTGCTCCTCTCGACTCTGTCTGCTCACAGAAAAGGGAAAGTATTAGATGTCGGCTGTGGCGCAGGTATTCTTTCTGTCGCGCTTGCCACCCAGTCACCTAAAGTGCGTCTGACTCTGTGTGATGTCAGCGCAGCTGCTGTCGAGGCCAGCCGTGCAACACTGGCTGCCAATGGTCTCGAAGGTGAAGTGTTCGCCAGTAACGTCTACTCCGATGTTCAGGGACGCTTCGACATGATCCTCTCTAATCCGCCCTTCCATGATGGCCTACAAACCAGCCTCGATGCCGCCTCACAATTGATTCGGGGTGCAGTACGTCATTTGAATATTGGTGGGGAATTACGCATTGTCGCGAACGCATTCCTGCCTTATGCAGCAATCCTGGATGAAATGTTTGGTGAGCATGAAGTACTGGCTCAGACAGGACGTTTTAAAGTGTATCGTGCAGTTATGGGACGCGGTGCGAAAAAGCGTTAATTTGTCTCAGGTGCCGTTTTTTTCAGCGATTGGCAAAGCGGCACCAAATTAACTGTTGACGAAGTTCAGAAAACATCTAGAATTCGCCTCCTTGGTTGTGATGCTTCGGCATAACAGGTACGCGATGGTGGCGGAATTGGTAGACGCGCTAGCTTCAGGTGTTAGTGTTCTTACGGACGTGAGGGTTCAAGTCCCTCC